>JAGHUI010000052.1 GCA_018064885.1 Candidatus Minthosoma equi
ATTTTGGAAATGACTAGCATAGCGAATACGCTTACGTACGACAGATGTTATGCCTTCTACTATATCAGATGCGTCACCTTAACCTTCTTCCAGCTCTTGCCCAATCCCATAGCAGCCATGAGGTTATCCTTCTGAATCAGTTCACCCTTCTGCAGCATAGCAATCTCAGAACGTATCTCCTGCAAGTCGCTGCCGCTCACCCCAAACACATCCTTTATCACCTGGTCGGTTTTTCTGTCAAATAGAGTCATCCATTGTTTGAATGCTTCCGCCTTTGGCGAAGGGATAGATTGGATGATGCGGAAAAGCTGCTGATCAGCAACATCTGTCAATCGCATTTTGCCGTCAGCAGAGAGCATTTTCAAAGCGTCAATGGAGTTGCAAAACATAAAAAAGCCAATAAGATAAGTAGTGCGTTACCCATCTTGTTAGCTTTGTTTATTGGTATTTGATATGCTTCTTGAAGTTCAATATTCCTCTTCGTCCCAAACACCCTTTTGAGCTGATTTTTAGCGTTTTACATATTTTTATTTAATTTTATACAAACAAACCAGGCCATTTGAGACGATGTGAGGCGATTTGTAATGTGGAGTTTGCAAACTTTTCTCCACAAAATGCAATACATTTTGACCATCTAAATTAAAAAAGCCTCCAACAATCGCCAATCCAAAAAAAATGATTATCTTTGCAATACAAAAGAGCTGTTAAAAGAAACTGATTACAAGTTTTACATAACACGACCAGACAAAGGTGGCTACAGAATCATCAACTGGTCAAGGCTTGACTATATTACATCATATTACCCAATTCAATGAAACTCCCTCATTACATATTATCTCTCCTCATCCTGTTGCTCTCAGCTTGCACTTCGCAGGTGGATGAGCAATTGCAGCGTGCAGAAGAGTATTACATCGAGCACCGCACCATCAACGACTCGATTAACGAGGTATTGTCCCAGATGAAAACGTCTTCTGGCAGCAGACAGGACGTGATGAAAAGGATCCTGCAAGCCACCTACCTATACAAAACGGGGGAGGTAGAGAAGGCCTTTGATGCTTTTGATGCCCTCAGCCGTGAGTTGAATACACAAGGAGGCAGCAAGGCAAATGACGGGATCACTCCCTACTGGCGTGCTGTCGTGGAAGATTATTTGGGCTTCATCTATATAGAATCCGGTCTTGCCCGACAGTCGAGGTCTCATTTCTACAAGGTACTGGATTATGCCAATATGATGCATGACGAAAAGGCCATTGCTAATGCCTATTCCCACATTTCCGCTTATCATCACTCGATGGGCGAACTCGACTCTGCCCTTTACTATGCCTCAAAGCCGCTAAGTTATGAGAATGTGCTGGACTCGCAGATGGTAGCTATCATCTACAACAATCTGGCCGTCTTGCAGTCCTCCATTGCTCAAAGCACAGATAGCGACATCCTGGGCACTCTTCAGTTGTCCAAGAAGTACAACATGCAGAGTCGCGATTCACTCGTCACCTACACCCTGTTGGCACAGGCATATTATTTGCAGGGTAGCCCGGATTCCGCATACCTTTATCAGCGCGAGGTGGAGCGCGGCCAGCACGATATAGCAAAACTCATCCTGTATAAGTTTCTGACCGACTACTACGACCAGCAGGCACAGACAGATTCTGCCTATAAATACATGAAGCTCTACCATCATACGGATTCGGTTTGTTCCCAGGACAAGCTCGTGGAACCAATCCTGAACATTGCGAATCAGCATGACAGAGAGGAAGCTGAACAAAAGTTTAAGGGAGAGAAGACCTCTATCGTTATCGTAAGCATTATTGTGGTCTTTATCGTGATACTTGTATCAAGGCTATTTCACAAAAGAAAATTAAACAAGGTATACAGGCAGTTAGAAAGTCTTTCCTCGCAGACAGGCCATGCCGAGCCTCGCAAAGACAGCGACCAG
>JAGHUI010000104.1 GCA_018064885.1 Candidatus Minthosoma equi
AAAGTATTATAGCGAATTTCTCTTTCGTTCCGATTCATTAATTGCTGCATGGATAAAAACTCATCCTGGAGCAAACTCTGTACCATGTTTTCTTGGTAATGGAGGCAAAAAGCAAGACAAGTGGAGCGAATATGAATACTCGGACTTATTCATCTCCAACGGCAAGTTAACCGAATATGCTACGATGCCGCATGCGTTGGGGAAATACAACGCTTACTATACTGAGGCATATCCACAACAGCAATGGAAGTTGGGAACAGAGACACAAAACATCTTGGGGCACAAATGCCAGAAAGCAACTTGCCATTGGCGAGGTCGTGACTTCGTGGCATGGTTCGCTCCCGACATTCCGGTAAAGTATGGTCCTTGGAAGTTCGGAGGTTTGCCAGGTCTAATACTGAAACTTCAAGACAAAACTGGAATGTATCGTTTCGAGGCAGCGCAAATCTCTTCAAAGCCTAAACCTATATATAAATACGACTTCAAGTCATACCGTGCCTCTACTCGTGAGAAGGTGTGGAAATGGCAAAAGGCATTCAACGAAAACTGGTTTAAAGCATCTGACTATCACAAGGCATCCGTAGATAAAGCTGGTAACGTGGTGATTGGAGAGGCTGTTTCTAAATATACACCTTACGAACCTTTGGAATTGGAATAACTCGCTTCAATGCCATATAAAACTAATAATGAAAGTTAAATTACTGGTTGTAGTTAAAGATTTTTGCATGAATGTTTGTCTATAATTACAAAAAGTAGTTACTTTGCCGACGGTTAAACTAATAATTGTAATTTTACATAGAGCAATGAAGGAACTTACAAACAAAGAAATGGAATTGATGGAGATTCTGTGGAGCAATCCTGATGGGCTCACGATGCGTGAACTTTACGACTTGCTACCCGAACCTCGCACACACTTCAACACAGTCAGCACGTTCATCCGCCGACTGGAGGAAGAAAAGTTCGTGAAGCATGAGGCAATAGGCGGAAGACTATTCCGATACCTGCCTGCCATCAGCCGCATGGAGTATGAGAAGCGTGAGCAGGACTCGTTCCTCAACCGCTTCTTCAAGGGATCGCACATGGCTTTCGTGCGTCATCTTGTGAAGGAAGAGAAAATCAGCAAGGATGAGCTACAGGAACTCATCGACTTAATAAATAATTAGTGGTTTAGTGGTTTGGTCGTTTAGTTGTTTTGGAGCCATCCGGATGATAAATAAAAAACAACAAACTAACCAACAAAAACACTCCCAGCCACCAATTTCCCAACATCCCAAACCACTAAACAACTAAACCACCAAACCACCTAACCACCAAAAACATGATTACCCAGTTACTCATCTATTCGCTCAAAGCATCAATGATATTGGCACTGTGCTATGTGCCTTACATGCTGATACTCAGACAGGAGAAGTTCTTCCGTCTGAACCGCACTGTGCTACTTGCCATCATGGTGCTCAGTCTCACATTGCCAGCATTCAACATCAGTTGGATGAGCCTCGACAATGTGCCAGTGATGCATGCCACCTATCAGCAGATGGCTGATGCAGGCTTGCCTGTGCAGTCGGTCAGCATTGAGGAAATGCCTGAGGTGGTGACCGAACAACCAGCCAAGACCAATTGGTTTGACATCATCGCCATCGTGTTCTTCATCGGCATGGTGCTCTCTATATTGTACAGAACCGTGCAGATGGGTGTGCTCTCCTACATCCTTAGTCGCAAGAACGTGTGGACAAAGCGACAGGACGATGGCATCCTCATCTGTTGCCGTAAGGGCAAGTTCTCCCCTTACAGCTGGATAAACCGCATCGTAATCAGCGAGAGCGACTGGGACGAAAACGCACGCACCATCCTATTGCATGAGACGGGACACATCAAGGCAAAGCACTCCTATGACCAACTTCTCCTGATGCTTTGTCAGGCAATGATGTGGTACAATCCCTTCGCTTGGCTGCTTGGCAGTTCGTTGGACGATGTGCATGAATATGAAGCCGATGACTATGTCCTCACGCAAGGAGTGAATGCCAAGAGCTACATGCTGCTTCTGGTCAGCAAGGTGGCGAAATGGGAAGGCTACAGTTTTGTGAACAGCTTGAACCACAGCACACTCAACAAGCGCATCATCATGATGAAGGCATCGCCTGCAGTATCTTCTTGGCGACGCAGCAAGATTCTTTACATACTGCCTGTTTGCGCCTTGGCACTCAGCGTCTTTGCCACTCCAAAGATAGCAGAACCAACGCAAAAGGCATTGTTGGAGTTGGAGCAGGAACAAGAAGAACCAGCAATCACCAATCCCGATGTAGCCCCTGCATTTGGTGCAGACAAAGCAGACTTCTATAAGTTCCTCGCAATGAATTTTCGCTATCCTCCTCTGGCGCAGGAATACGGAGTGGAAGCTCGCGTGTGGGTAGAGTTGGTGGTGAATCCCGATGGCACACTGTCTGACATCACGTCTTTCTGCGAAGAGGATGGCAATCCTGATGGCATGAGCGATGTGATAAACGAAGTGCAAGCAGTAAGTTATAATCGCAGCACATCAAATGGAAATGACGAAGAATCTGCCTTCATCAGGGAAGCCAAGCAATCATTGATGGACGAGGCGGTACGTGTGATAGAAAACACATCGGGACAGTGGACACCAGGCTACATGCAGAATGAAGATGGCACTCAGACAGCCGTTCCTGTCAAACTCACATTCCCAATCTCATTCCGACTGAGGTAACAATCTTAACATTTTAGTAAAGCACTGATTTTTAAGCAAGAAAAGAAAATCCTTCTTTCCCTGCCAGCCTGTGCTGTACCCATAATCAAAAAATACAATCATGAAAAGAAATCTTTTACTACTGCTGTTAGCACTCTATTCGTGCTTATTTTATGCTCAACCTAAGCTTGATGGAGAAGCACCCATCCGTGAGAAGCGAGGGTACGACCAACGCTTTGTCATCGACACCGCCAAGGTGCGTGTGCTCTATGCCTTGAATGCCAAGGACATCAAGGATGAGAACACCTACATCGACCTTGCAAAACTGGAGGTGGGCAAACGTGTGAGGAAGTACAGCAGCGAGTTCATTGCCCTTTCCGACATCGAGGCCATGAAGTGGAAAAAGGCGAATAACTGGAAGGACAATGTGCCAAAGACCTTCTGGATAGGTGGAAGGAAAGAGACGCAGGAGAAATGGAGCGAACTTGTGTATTCCGACTATTTCGTTCGTGGCAACCAACTGACGGAATATGCCTGTATGCCTCTCTTGCTCGAACGAAACAATGGTCAATATACAGAGCCTTGGCCGTTGATGAAGTGGACGCTTGGCAAGCAGCATCAGACAATCCTCGGTCACGACTGTCAGAACGCCACTTGCCATTTCCGTGGTCGTGACTTTGAGGCATGGTTTGCCACCGATGTGCCTATCAAGGGAGGTCCTTGGAAGTTTGGCGGTTTGCCTGGCTGCATTCTCAAGGTGTATGACAAGGACAAAATCTACGTGTGGGAGGCTGTGGCGATAGAGCGAGGAACGTTCAAGATATCGCAGTACCCTGACAAACTTTACCCTAAATCCACACGCGAAACTATTTGGAAGAGACAGGTGAAGTTCTCAAAGGACTACTGGAACTGCACAGGAGTCATTTGGCTTGATCCTACCAGAGCTCCCAAGGGACACAAAGAATTCGAGGCTTTGGAGTTGGAATAAAACATTTTAATAATATACAAAACAATGAAAATCATGAGACTTACAACAATGTTACTGCTCGCCGCTATGGCTGGAGCATCTTGCACAAGCAATGCAAAGAACAACGAAGTGAACAACACTCAGGAAAGCGACTCTTCTGCAACTGTCGCAGTGGAAACTCCCACACAAGTTGCCCCAGAGGACAGTATCTGCGAGGAACCTGACGTTCGTCCCCAGTATGACGCTAAGGATCAAATGTCATTCTTGCTGAATTTCCTCAACAAGAACCTGCACTATCCCGAAGAGGCATCAAAGAAAGGTATCGATGGTACGGTAAACGTACAGATGGTGGTGGAGAAGGACGGTACTCCTACCAACTTCGAAATCATTCGCGAAGCACATCCTCTCCTCGATGCAGAGGCACTGCGTGTTACCAAACTGCTGCCTAAGTTCAAGCCTGCAATGAAGGATGGCAAGCCTGTACGTTGCCATTTCATATTCAGCGTACCTTTCAGATGCAAATGATGAGACACATATATATAATAATGGCAATGCTGTTCCTCAGTGGACAGCATGCCTTCTGCCAGCAAAAGCAAGGAAGCGGGCAATGCCCGGATCCTTTTTACCGTGGTGCCCTCGAACGCAAAGTCATAGACCATGCTTCTACACGTGTGCTCTATGCTCTGAATGCACAGGACATAAACAAGATGGATACATACATCGACCTCGGTCAACTACAGATTGGAAAAGCTTGCACCAAGTATTGTAGCGTCTTTGCAGAAGAGGCAGACAATACATTCCAGAAATGGTGGAAGGAGCATCCTAATGCAGGTTCGTACAATCGTAGCCTTGGCATGAAGGGGCGCAATGCAAGTGTTTGGAGTGAGTACCAATGGTCGGCATTTTTCTTTCAGGGCGACACGCTGACAGAATGGGCAGCCATGCCATATCATATCTTCCAACATTATAGGTATAACGAGCCATTTCCCACAATGAAATGGACTTTGTCGCAGGAAACAGCTACCATCTGTGAGCATAAATGCCAAAAGGCTACCTGTCACTGGCGAGGACGTGATTTCATTGCATGGTTCACCAAAGATATTCCCGTACGCAAAGGGCCGTGGAAGTTTGGTGGTTTGCCTGGTCTCATCCTGAAAGTTTATGACACTAATCGCCTTTATACATTCGAAGCCATCGGCATAGAGAAGGGTAACTTCCCCATCTATCAGTACCCACAGAAAATGTACGGTAAATCTACTCGCCAAAAGGTATGGAAACTGCAAGGCGACCTCAACCGTGACTTCTGGAAGGCTATTGGTACAGTTAGTGAACAAGGCGTATTGGTTTCCAAGCCAAAGCCCTACGAACAGCTGGAATTAGAGTAAACAAAAAACACTTACAATCATGAAACGATATCTTATTCTGCTCTTTGCAGCAACATTTTCACGCATTCTATCAGCTCAAACAATCATTCAAGGAACCGTGCTTGACGAGCAGGGCAAAGCTACAGAAGCTTTTGTTACGGTGAGCCCTAAAGGTACTGGCAGCATCTTGGCTTTCGCTGATGCTGATGCAAAGGGCAATTACAAACTGGAGTTCAAGACGGATGCTGACTCTGTGACTGTTAGCGTTTCGGGATTGGGTATCGGCAACCAAGCAAAGGTTGTGGCTAACCGCAGTCAGAGAGTCAACTTCTCTGTGAAGGAAGAGGCAACGGAACTGAAGGAGGTGAGCGTGAAGGCACAGAAGATTCGACAGAATGGAGACACGCTCAGTTATCTTGTTGGTGCCTATCAAGAACAAGGAGACCGAGTGATTGGTGATGTGCTGAAGCGTATGCCAGGTATTGAGGTGGCGGATGATGGTGGAATTAAGTACAACGGCAAGTCCATCAAGAAGTTCTACGTGGAGGAGATGGACTTGCTGCAAGGTCGCTATGGTCTTGCAACCAACAATATCAACGCTTCCGATGTAGCCTCCGTGCAAGTGATGGAGCATCACCAGCCAGTGAAGATGCTGCAAGGAAAGGAACTGACTGACGATGTGGCTATCAATTTGAAGCTGAAAGACTCTGCCAAGGGTACTGTAGCAATAAATATGATGGTGGGTGGCGGAGGTCAAGCCCCCCTCTTATCCCCCCAAGGGGGGAAGATACCATCCGGAACAGCTCTCTCCCCCTTGGGGGAGTCGGAGGGGGCCTCTATTGGAGGGGGGCTCCTCTGGACAGGTGAGCTTGTCGCAATGTACTTTGCCAAGAAGCGTCAGAACATGTCGTTATATAAAGGTAATAACACAGGCGAAGATGTGTCGAAGGAACTCACCGAGCACTACTCAGGAATCAACAGCGTAGGGCTCTATCCTTTCTGCCCGACAGGTGCTATATTGCCAAGTGGCTCTGGACTTCCACAGAAGCGAACCTTCGACAATCATTCGCATATCCTCACGATGAACCACTTGGAGAAGCTCAACAAGGATACTGAAATAGGACTCAACATTGCTTACTACAATGATAATATCCGTCGTGAGGGCAACAGCCTTTCCGACCACTTCATCAGCGACGACAGCCGACTGCTGATGCGTGAAAGCATGACGAGCGAAACGAAGGTGAACAACCTCAATATTCAGGCTCGCTACAATCTAAATTCCGAGACAGGATTCGTAGCCAATGTCTTGAAGTTCGACACTAACTGGAACTCCGACCGAGTGTTAGGACAACTATCGTCAGAGACCACAGGCGATATACCAATGAACTACGGCAATGACTTGGTACGTCAGCATTTTGATCGTCCAGAGCTATCTATTTCCAATACCTTCAATACAATAAAGAACATAGGAAAGAACAGCCTCAACCTCCACTTCTCTGCAGGTTATGCTCACAGGCCAAACACACTTACAGTGGAAGTCCCCCTCTTATCCCCCCAAGGGGGGAAGATGCCATCCGGGACAGCCCTCTCCCCTTTGGGGGAGTCGGAGGGGGCCACTCAGGACGTTACATCGCACCACATTGCCGGACGTTTCAATACTGGCTACAGCATTCGTGTAGGCGATTACTTCAAGTTCAATTACGGCATCAACGCATCAGCAAATTTGCATGGAATAGTTACAGACTTAAGATGCCCCCTCCAACTCCCCCAAGGGGGAGAGAACAAATCCGCTTGGGATGCATCCAGTATTGATGTCTCCCCCCTTGGGGGGACGGAAGGGGGGCTTCTCAACGACCTCTGGTACAACACATATTCCATTGCGCTCGACCAGTCATACAAATACGAGACGCACGACCTGACCATCACCCTCGGTTTGCCTCTCAACCTCTACAGCCAAATGCTTGACGACCGCATTCGCAAGGACAAGCACAGCTACACGCATCTGCTTTTCTTCCCATCGCTCAGCATGAATTGGGACATCACTCGCGACCTTTGGTTCAATGCAGGAGCCAGCTACTCCAAGACGGTGGGCGATCCTGGAGGCATCTATTCGGGCTACATCATGAACAACTACCGTTCATTCCAACGCTCATACGTAGAACAACTATCTGAGACAAAGAACTATGGAGCCAACGCAAGTCTTCGCTATCGCAACGCCCTTCAAGCACTCTTTGCCAGCATCGGCTTCAACTTCCGTCGCAGTCATGACAATCAGATATATGGATATACATACGAAAGTGCAACGAGTGTGGTGCAAGCTGTTGATCAACCAACTATTGCCGACAACTACAGTGTGAATGGAGAGGCAAGCAAGGGCTTCGACTTCTTGCGCTCAACCGTGCGTGTGTTCGGAGGCTACAATCTCTCGAAGAGCGAACGACTTATTGCCAGCAACCTCTACCAGTTCAATGCCCAGTCGCTCAACTTCGGTGGTTCACTCTCGTTCAGTCCGTTCGATTGGATAGGCGTGGTCTATAGTTGCGGATTCGCCAATAGTCGCAGTTATACAAAAGGCAATGAGAATGGTTCGACGGCTGTTAGCAGCAACACCCAAAGACTCTCCATGAGTATCTACCCTACTCAGAAACTCACCCTCACCCTTTCTGCCGAGGACAACTACAACAACCTCACTGCCATCAACCGTCATGCATGGTTTGGTGATGCCAAGGCAAAGCTGAAACTGAAACTCGTTGATCTTGAACTCCAACTCAACAACCTCTTCGACCAGCGTCTATACACTCGTGTCAGTTACAGTGGTCTTGACATCTACACCCAGACTTCACAACTGAGGCCAAGAAACGCAGTCATGAGCGTAAGATTCAAACTTTTATAAAACATATAAATCTATGAGAAAGTTATTATTCTTGTACATAATGTTTTGTGCATCAGTCCTTTTATTGTCATGCACTTCTCGGAATCGCAAAGGATATGAATATCACAATCCTGACATTGCCAGAATGGGCTTGGCTCAACTGGAAAATGTAGCTCAGAAGACGAAGTGTGAAGATTGCCGCTACGATGCTCTCTACCGTCTGTACCATACATATAAGAGGGTTGGCAAACTCTACACCTTGTATGACTTTGCCATCAAGTTTCCACATTCTGAGTTTGCCGACTCTGCATTAGCCATCGTTCTGCCAAAGAGTGATTCGCTTTATGCCGTGGCGATAAGACAGAACACCATCGATGCATGGAGCGACTTCATCGTGAAAGTGCCAGTACCTCTTCAGCACGACGCTCTTGCAGTCCTTGATTCGCTGAAGTGGGAGACTCAGAAACACAAATGGGAAACTGATGACAAGGCATGGCAGCAAGCATTGCTAATCAATCAGTTGCCATCGTATGAGCGTTACCTTTCACTCTACCCAAACGGCGCACATGCATCACAAGCAATGCAGAAAAAGGAAGAAATAGGAGGAGTGTATATGGAACATCACATGAAAGAAGCGTTCAGACAGGCTGCTTACGCAGAAAGGCAGAGACAGCTTGAGGGCGACATCAGCAATGTGGGTGTGTGGGCTGTGGTCGATTCGCTGATCGCAGTACATGGCAATCCATACCTGTATCATTACGAGTCGATAGGCAATTCTGACATCTATGTGGGTGAGCAATACACACATACTTATACCATAGGCAAAAACAAGAACAAGCCATTGTCCGAGATAAAGAAGATTTACCTGAAGGACTACTACAAACTGTGGAAGAACCGTCACTTCGACATTCTCATCCAGTTCAAATGGAAGGCGCAGAACATCATTGTCCAGCACACAACGACCAATGGTCATTTGCCAATAAGCCTTATGAAAGAGAATGGCACAATCACCCGTTTGCCATCGTACAAGTCGGTTCAGGCTCTTGTGTTTGAAGAACAAAACAAAAAGAAATAAACATTTATGAAGAAAGTATTATTCTTGGTCAGCCTTTGTGCTGCCATAACAATGAATGCCCAAGAGGCGGAGTACCCAAAAGCAGAGAATCTGCAAGCGATCGAAAAGATGCAGTTGCGTGTGCAGTATGATGTGGATTGGCATCACGACGTCAAGCATCCTGAGGATGTAAAGCACGACAAGATGTACACGGAGATTGGGCAGAGCGTGTGTCACAGCTACATTGAGCGCGAGTGGAACAATGAAGTGAAGTTCAACAAGAACTTTGATGAAAGCGGGAAGCGTGGAACTAATGCATTCAGCGCATTATATTCCAATATTGGCGAAACATTTGTTGGCTATCCAAAAGGTATGACTACCGTAATCTACAGCCTTGACATGCTGAATGCCTACAAGTATGAAGAGGATACTCCCAAAATGGAGTGGACGGTCACGAACGAGAAACTTGACACACTCGATTTTCATTGCACACTGGCCACCTGTTCGTATGCCGGACGTGAGTACAGGGCTTGGTTCACAGAGGAAATTCCTGTGAGTTTTGGTCCTTGGAAACTCGGCGGTCTGCCAGGCTTAATCATAAAGGCAGAAACCACAGATGGTGACTACAGATTTGTGCTTTCTGGCATAGAGAAGGCAAAGGAGGCGAGAGATATCTGCCTTTGGAATCGAGAGTTCATCACAAAAAGCAAAGAGAAAGTTCGCAATCAGGAGAAGCTGCTGCTCACAAGGCCTGACGAGATTATGGACTGGATGGGCATAAGTTATACAGCCGTTTCTTACGATGGCTCAACAGTCAAGCTGAAGTTCTTAACTTACGATAATCCTTTGGAAAAGGAATAAAATACAAAATCTTTTAATAGTGTACCAATGAAACATTTAGCTTTAGTTTTTGCAACTCTTATGTCATGCACCGCCATGGCACAAGACATTAAAATGAGACAAGAGAGTGAAATCAAGGTGGAAGTGAGCTACCGTGTGGATCAGCTGCGCGACTACCCTAACCAGTGGCGCGACTCTGAATGGCGCGAGGAATATACCATGATGCTTGAGGTTGGCAACAATCAGGCGCACAGCTATGTGGCAGAGGAGAGAAAGACGGTGCTGTCGGCACTTACCACTTATCTGCAGAAGAACCGTTGGCATCTGGCTGTCGAGCCTTATGCCTTGATTGGCGAGACGTTCATCAATGGCAAGACGCTGGAGCAGATTGTTGACCTTGATGCAGCTGGTGTCTTTCGCTACACAGAGGACACTCCGAAACTGAAATGGAAGATAACGGACGAGAAGAAGATGGTGCTTGACTATGAGTGCAAGCGTGCCTCGTGTTCGTTCCGTGGTCGAGAGTTTGAGGCATGGTTCACAGAGGACATTCCTCTCAGCTATGGCCCTTGGAAGTTGGGCGGTTTGCCTGGATTGATTCTCGAAGTGGCTGACACGAAGAATGAGTATCACTTCACCGCTACAGGCATAGAGAAGCCGAAGGAGACAAAGTACATTCAGTTGCTCGACGAGCCTTCCATACAGCCAATCAAGCGTGAGAAAGCCTTGAGGATGGAGGCGATGATTCACAAGGATCATGGTGCTTTCGCCGCTGACTATGGCATTAAGTTCTCGTTAGAGGGATTGGAACATCAAGCTATGCCGTATTATCCTATCGAAGTTGCCCCTTAACCCTCGAAGGGGGAACAAGATAGTTACCGTAACTAATAATATAAACAATGAAGACTTCACGCATACTATTCTTTCTTTTTGCCGTTCTGTTCTGCATCAACACCAATGCCCAGAACGACACAATAAGCATCCGCGGTCAAGTGCGCTTTAAGAGTGAACCTGCTGAGGCTTGCATAGTAGCAATGCTCAACCCTAAAGACTCAGCCTTAGTCAGTTATGCCGTGACTGATGAACGAGGCGCTTACAGCATGAGGTTCATCAGCCATGCTTCCGAACTGCTGATGCGAGTCACTGGCTTCAATGTCAAGCGACAAATGAAGCGCATTGCTGCACGTTCGCAGACGCTCAACCTCACCGTGGAGGAAGAGGATATGGTGTTGCGTGAAGTCCAGATCAAGGCGCAGAAACTGTGGGGCAGTCGTGACACGCTCAACTATCTCGTCTCTGCCTACACCAAGGAGCACGACCGCACCATTGGCGATGTGTTGCGACAACTGCCTGGTATAACAATAGATAACGACGGAACAATCAAGTATCAAGGCACACCTATCAACCATTTCTACATTGAGAACCTCGACATGCTGCAAGGTCGCTATGGTCTTGCCACCAATGGCATCAAGGCTGAGGATGTAGCCACGGTGCAGGTACTGGAGAACCATGAGCACATCAAAGCCTTGCAGGATCAGGTGCCACCAGAGAGCGCTGCCATCAACCTGAAGCTGAAAGAAAAGGCAAAAGGTGTGTGGACGAAGAGCGCTGACTTAGGTGCTGGTGCTTACGGCAATGGCATGCTTTGGGACGAGACCTTGCAAGCAATGTACTTCGGCAAGGGCGGTCAGCACATGCTTCGCTACAGCGGTGACAATAGCGGAAGTGGCATGGATGCTGCCAAGAGCCATTACGGCGTTTCGGCAAGTGGCGAAGGAAGCATGATGGGCGTGATTGGTCATGGCTCATCGCCTGTGGGCAACAGCTTCTTTGACTATCGTCATGGTGTGAATATGAACAACATAGCTAAGTTGGCAGACGATGCCACACTGAACTATAACCTCAACTATCGCCACAACTTCGCCCGAGGAGAGTCTTACGCAAGCACAACCTACATAATGCCCGATGGCACCAACATTCTTCTCACTGAAGAGATAGCCGACCACAGCCATACCGATGCAGCCGACTTGCAACTCACCTACGAGAAGAACGCAGAGAAGCGTTTCCTGAACAACACTCTTTCGCTCGCTGGTCAATGGGACGAAGGCAGAGGCACTATTCATTCTTCCGAGAACATCAGTCAGGCAATGCACTACCGTTCGCTTGCATTGAAAAACAAGACACAATGGATTCATCGCACAGACAATGGCGGTGGCTTCGAGTGGACATCAACCAACAGCATCAGCACATCTCCGCAGAAACTCATCATTGGTGAAGACATGACTGCTATGCAACGAGTTGGCATCACCCATCTTGCCACCAGCAATCAGTTTGAGACGCTTCGCAATCTCCGAGCACACCGATGGACAATAGCTGTGACGGGACACATCAACTCTGACTATACAGCTTTGACTTCCCATCTCAACCATCCCGATGCTCCCACATCGCCCGAAGGAGAACTGCATCATATTTATACACATGCAGGCATCGGCCCTATGTTTCGCTATGTAAACAAGAACTTCCGCACAACCCTAAACCTTCCTATCGCTCTCACTCACACATGGTTTCAAAATGCTGACGAAGGTAACGACACTCCCCCTTTGGGGACTGGAGTGCTTCACTTCCGCTGGCAACCATCATTCTCCCTTCTTTGGAAGGCAAACGACTACTTCTCCTTCGATGCCAACGCCCACTACGGAGCATCGGAAACTCCTTGGCGACATCTGCTCACTGCAAGCATCATGAACAACTACCGCAGTCTGTCTCGCTATCGTGCAAAGCTGAGCGACATGCATAGTGCTGGCGCAAACTTCAAGGTGTCATTCAAGGACATCTTGGGAGGATTCTTCGCCTATCTGAATGGCGGTTGGAACCGTTCGTGGAGCGATGTCGCCTTTGGCACAACTCTTGATGAACAGGCGCATTCCGTGATTGAAGCAGCCAACATGCCCAACCACAACCAGTCTTTCTCACTGACACTAAACGGTCGCAAGGACATCGACTGGCACGACATACAAATTGAAGCCAATGCCACTGCAAGCAAAGGCGAAAGCGACATCCTTCGCCAATCCATCCTCTCAAGCTACCACTCCAACAGCTACAATCTCAGCGGCAGACTGTCATTCGACATCGTGGAAGGCTACCGACTGGAGTACAGCGCAAGGTGGAACAGCCACGACTCATCGTCCGAGGGCTACCAGTACACCTACAAAGACTGGTCGCAAAACGCAAAGCTCCACCTGCGCCTCCTCCCCTCTCGCCTCTTCCTCAATGTCTCTGCCAACCACACCCACAACAGCAGTTTCGCCTCCGCTCAAAAGGACTACGTCTTCGTCGGAGCAGGCTTGAAGTTCTTTATGTCAAAGAAACTGGAGTTCAACCTAAATGCCGACAACATCACCAACCTCCACACCTTCACCTCCCACTCAGTGAACGACATGATGCAGTCGCACGTCATCTATCAACTGCGTCCTTGGAGCGTGATGCTCATGGCGCATGTTGCATTGTAAATAATATAAGCAGCATGCTCCTTCGTCGCTGACGAAGTCAAAGCATAAACACACCTTCTTTTCTGCCAAAAGTGGTGTGACTCACATCGGTATATGTGGTGTGACTCATATCGGCGCATGTGGTGTGACTCACAACGGTTTTGTGAACAAATTGCGAAGTCCGTTTATGTTTCCTAATGAAAATGCGAACTAAATGCGAACTAAAATCTATGGTGGTTTTGGCGCTATTTCATAATTTTGCCGTAAAAAGTTGCTGGCTGGCACTTAAGCTTTTTGAAATTATGCGGTAATAATCGTAGTACTAATTCTAAAAAAACAATACCATAGAAAAAAAAATAAAAAAAGTTGCTGGTTGACACTTAACTATTTTTCGTTTTATCAGTATATAAAGCAGAATGACACACAAAGAGTTTGAAAATATAGTGCCAAAGCTGAGGCCGCTGATGGTCAAAGTGGGACGCGATTTCTTTGGCAACAAGTGCGATGCCGAAGATGTTGCTCAAGACGCATTGGAACGGCTATGGAACTATTGCGAACGACTTGATGCGGAGCGAAACGTGGAGACACTTGCCGTGATGGTGGCTAAAAACATCTGCGTGGAAAAGTTCAAGCGAAGGCAGACTGAAGCCCACGAACCGCCAGGCTACATAGCAGCCGACGAGATGTATTCAGCCGACGCACACATCATTGCAAAGGAGACTCGCGAAAAGATAGACTCGGCAATCGAACGCCTCTCACCTCGCGAACAGCAACTGGTCAGACAGCGCTACTTGGATGGTCATTCGGCAGAGGAGATAGCACAACAAACTGGCATCCCGAAACCTTCGGTGAAAAGCATGCTATCTACTGCTAAGTCAAAACTGATAAACATACTGAAAAGTCAATGAAACAGCACAATACATATAACGATGAAGAGCTCTACCAACAAATCGTGGCAGAGCTGCAGCCCGCTGCTGACGAGTATGACGCACTGATGGCGGCAGGCAAGGCTCCTGCAAGCAAGAGCAAGGTTGTGGCTATGCATGAGACGCACACATCTTCGCACAGACGCAACGCCTATATATATAAATATGTGGCAGCAGCTTGCGTCACCTTCGCTATCATCGGCACATCACTTGGCATCTTTTTGAGCAATGATACAGAGACGACGCAGCCTGTGGCAGAGGTCGTTAAGCCAACGGACAACAATCAGCAGAACGTCAACACCCTTCTTGTGCATGAAGAAGCAAAGGAACCTGTTAGTGCGGAAAGCATCAAATCAGCAGAGCACATCCAACTTGCAAGAAGCGCCAAAGCTATAGAAAGCAATAAGCTTGCAGAAAGTGTCGCCTCTGCAGATGATGCCGACGAAGCCGAGCAAGCCTTTCTCTATGCTCTCATCACCGAAGTGGAGAACGAGGCGTTGGCAGAGCAAGCAGAGGAGGAGAGCCTCTACCGCTCTATCATTGAAGAAGTTACCGCAAATATGTCAAACAAATCAAATAAACCAGAACTTGTATTATGAGACGAATCATCACACTTGTCGCTTTCGTTGCTGTTGCTCTTGGCAGCATGGCGCAAAGCTATACCTTCTACAGCAACAATGGTAATTCACAGGTTTACTACAGCACCAACAGCAACAATAATTCCAAGAAAGATGAGATGACGAAATGCATAGAGTCCTTGCCTTCTGACAGGCTGGTCGGCGCATCGGGCGAGCAGGGGCATGACAAGCTTGACTCTCTTATCTACCTGAACACTAAGACGTATGAGTTCCCATACGACAGCAGATGGGACAAGGACTATGTTGACAAGCAGATAGCAAAATTCGTGAAGGCATACGATGCTGACCTTCAGCGTCACACTGGAGGCTATTGCTCTACAAACCAGCTGCGCAAGGACAACCCTATAGAGAGCAAGCTGTTGCAGATGTACTATGGCGAGGGGCTTGATCCTCTTGTTGTTGGAGGTGTTGGGCGCAACTATGTGGTTCTGCGAATGAACGACCAGAAGAACCCTGTATATCGCTGCATCAAGGGTGTGGAATGGTGGCTTGTGGAGACAGGGAGCAAGAACACGCCTGCTGTCCGCATGAGAACCTTCGTGCTCTACGGTCCTCAGTCGGAGGATCAGTATCAGTCGATTGTGAAAACCAGCAGAACCATCGAGAAAGCCATAAACAAGAAGCTCGACAGCAAGCCATCGCTCGCCTCTTCCGCAAATGAGGATTTGCTGAAGGGCATAACGGTGCTGGCAAAGCTTTACACGAACAATAAGGATGCAGACATGGATCGTGCTGTGGTAAGAGCCATCAACGACAGGGTGATTACTTACACAGCAAGGAGCTTGGAGTTTGACATGGAAGATTGGTTCAAACTATTCCGCACCATCCGCGACATTCCTGGTTATGTGGCAAGTGTCACTTTCGATGATCCTGCACATTCCACCGTTGAGTCGGACTTCTATTGGCTGGAAAGAGTCTATCCAATGCTGAATGTTTTCTGCATCACTCATGCTGTGCCGGGTGACCATCAGTGTGCGCCGCCTGCCAACTTCAAGCTGAAGGTTGTTGTGAACAATAAGAACTGCGAGGAACTCATGAAGCTGCAACCTATCAAGAAATAAGCTATAGAATAGATATAACGCGCGTTAGTTAAGTTAATAAATTCAGTGCACAATTGGCTCGCACGGTCAGTGATGATAGTGCGAGCTTTTTATGTCGTTGGGTGTTTTTCGTCTTTGTCTTGCTTTTGTCTGTATTTAATACTTTTGCATGGCAAAACTCACATGAATAATGATTTTGTGAACTGGTTTGCTGAAAAAATGAAAGGCTTGACTGGTGCATGACGAAAAGATTGGCTATCTTTGCATAAGGTTTATGCCTTCAAGAAATAGTATGGGGGCGGTAAAGATTTGGATTCATGAACGGTAATGGCAATTCTCATAAATATTCTGAGCAGGAGGCTTTCGGCAGGCTTGCTGCTCTTTGTGCTGCTGCCGAGCATTGCTGCTATGATGTGGAGAGGAAGATGAGGAACTGGCTGCTGCCTGAGGGGGCTGGGGAAAGGATTGTGCAGAAGCTGGTGGAGGAGGGGTTCATCGATGAGTGCCGCTATGCTCATGCTTTTGTGAGGGATAAGTTCCGCTATAACCGCTGGGGGCGTGTGCGCATTGAGCAGGAGCTGAGAATGAGGCGCATCAGTCAGCGGCATATTGATGAGGCTCTGGAGGAGATAGCTTCGGAGGATAATCTGCATACGCTTCGTGAGTTGATACAGAAGAAGCGCCCTACGGTTAAGGGACGTTCGGAATATGAGATTCGGGGCAAGCTGATCCGCTTTGCTTTGGGGCGCGGTTTTGCTATGGACGATGTAATTAAGGTGGTGGGGGATTTGGATGAGTGTGCTGACTGACATAGCTGATTTCTTGTTTCCTCGCTTCTGCGTGATGTGCGGTGAGCGCATTGCGAGTCAGGAGAAGGGCTGCGTGTGTTCTGTCTGCTTGATGAACCTGCCTCGCACGGGCTATCATCTGCTTGAGCATAGTCCTTTGGAGAAGCTGTGCTGGGGAGTCGTTCCTGTGGAGAGGGCTGTGTCGTTTTTCTATTATAGCACTTCAGAGGTGAAGGATGGCATCCGTTCGCTGAAGTATTTCGGCAAGCCTGATGTTGCCCTGCATCTGGCAAGGGTTTATGCTGATGAGTTAAGGCTGGAGAGTTCTTTCTTTGATGGCGTGACGGCTATCATTCCTGTGCCTCTTCACTGGATGCGCAGCATGGGGCGTGGATATAATCAGAGCGATTGTATTGCCAGGGGCATCAGTGAGGTTACGGGAATACCTGTGCGGAAGGATATTGTTGGAAGAAAGAGGAATAATGTGTCGCAAACTAAGGTTCGCAGGACGGAAAGACGGACGAATGTCGCTGGTGTGTTCAAACTGAAGAAGAGGTCGCTGAAGGATTGCGGTTTGGAGAGTGTGGAGATGCCTCATTTTCTGATTGTTGACGATGTTGCCACTACAGGTTCGACGCTCATCTCTTGCGCTCAGGAGCTTATGAAACTTGGCGATATTCGCGTTTCTCTGCTGACTTTGGCTGCTGCTGGCGGCAGGACGCCTGTGCCTGCTGCTGAGAATGATGCTCCAGACACTTCCGTGTTTGGCATTCCTCTTATTGAATGAGCAGCTGCTTGGCAAATTCCCAGATCACGATACCTGCTGTGGTGCTGACGTTGAGTGAGTGTTTTGTGCCATACTGAGGAATCTCGATGCAGCCGTCGGAGGCATCGACAACGTCCTGGCGCACGCCTTTCACTTCGTTGCCCATGATGATGGCGTATGCAGATGGGCGCTCGTCGGAGTCGGTTTCTTCGTTAGGCTTTGGCAGATGAATGTCTTGCAGCATGGTGCTTCCCTCGCATTGCTCGGTGCTGTAGATGTAGCAGCCTTGTTGGTGAAGATGGCGCACTGCATCCATGGTATCCTTGAAATAGTGCCATTCCACGGTATCTTCGGCTCCAAGTGCGGTTTTATGAATCTCGGGATGGGGAGGACAGGCTGTGATGCCACAGAGGTAGATTGCAGATACACGGAAGGCATCAGCAGTGCGGAACACGCTGCCAACATTATACATTGAACGCACGTCGTCGAGCACAACAATGAGTGGCATCTTTTCTGATGCCTTGAACTCATCGGCGTTCATGCGCCCCATCTCTGTAATCTTCAGTTTCCTCATAACTCTAACCTCTAACCTCATAACTCACAACTGTCCGCTTTCTATAAGTATGATTGCCCTTTCCGTCAGGCGGTCGTCCACCTCGGCATCATATTCTTTCTTCAGGCTTGCGCCGAAGAGAGATGCGAAAGTGTTGTAGAAACCAGCCTTGAAACCACCCATGTATTTCTTAATCAGGTCATATCCTGTCATGTCGCATTGGCGGTCAATGAGCTTGATGAGCAGTTTGCCTTGAGCAAAGGTGAGTTTCTTCAGGCGTGGATAATATTCTGCTTTCAAGTCCTTTTCTGCCTGCTTCATGTAGGCATCTTTCTCTCGCTTTGTGGGCAGGGAGTCTATGTGAGCAATGGTCTTGTTCACGGTGCGCTGAATTTCACAGGCTATAGGATAGACCTTCTTTATGTTGTTGGCTACCTTATAGTATTTTTTCGCCTCGCGCGGTGACTTGAAAATAAGCTTCTTGAAAACATAGAAATCAGAGTACATGAAGCTTGGAATCATCTCGCCATCGTATTCCACCATTCCTGTGTAATACAAGGCATGAGAAAAAATAGGCTCACCAGTCATGTCACGATCTGTCTGAGCGTCGGCTCTGACCTCCTGTGCCATACCAAGCTGTGTCAGCAGCATGAGTGCTGCAGAGAGCAGGAGAATGACTATTGACTTGTTTTTTACCATAATATGAGCTATCTCTGAAATCGGGTGCAAAATTAGTAAGAATTCTCCATATAAAGTTTGTTTTAGATATTTATCTCTTTCCTTTTCAAACTTTTTTGCATTCAAAGGGCAGTTTTTTAACCTTTATTTTCTAACTTTGCAATAAATTGAAGAAATATGGCTACTAAGAAAGATGAACTCACCCCAATGATGCGTCAGTTCTATGATTTGAAAGCGAAGCATCCTGACGCTCTCTTGCTTTTCCGTTGCGGTGATTTCTATGAAACATATAATGAAGACGCTACTATTGCGGCTGAGATATTGGGTATCACGCTGACCAAGCGCAGCAGTGTTGCTGGCACATCAGCGAGCGGCACGGCTATGGCGGGCTTCCCTCATCATGCTTTGGACACATATCTTCCAAAGCTGATACGTGCAGGAAGACGTGTGGCTATCTGCGATCAATTGGAGGATCCTAAGCTGGCAAAGAAGCTTGTGAAGCGTGGAATAACAGAGCTGGTCACTCCTGGTGTGGCGATGTCGGATAATGTGCTGAGCACCAAGGAGAACAACTTCTTGGCTTCTGTGCATTTCGGCAAGACTGCCTGCGGTGTTGCTTTCTTGGATATTTCCACAGGCGAGTTCCTTTGTGCGGAGGGTACTACTGATTATGTGGATAAGCTTCTGACTAATTTCTCTCCTAAGGAGGTGCTGTTCGAGAGGGGAAGAAAGCCGATGTTTGAAGGCAACTTTGGCAATAAGTTCTTCACCTTCGAATTGGATGACTGGATTTATACTGACGAAACAGCCCGAAAGAAGCTTCTCGGTCATTTTGAGACCAAGAACCTGAAGGGATTTGGCGTTGAGCATTTGAAGAATGGAGTGGTGGCTGCTGGCGCTGTTCTTTTTTATCTCGAACAAACACAGCATACTCAGATTTCCCACATTCGCAACATATCTCAGATTGAGGAGAATAAGTATGTGCGACTGGATAAGTTCACGGTGAGGAGCCTGGAGCTTGTAGGCTCAATGAATGAGGGTGGAAACAGTTTACTTTCTGTAATCGATAAAACAGTAAGTCCAATGGGTGCCAGAATGTTGCGCCGCTGGGTGGTATTCCCTCTCAAGGATGTGAAGCCTATCGTTGAACGTCAGAATGTTGTGGAGTATTTCTTCCGTGAGCCAGAGCTTCGCGATAGCGTGGAAGAGCTTCTTCAGCAGATTGGCGACTTGGAGCGCATATCCAGCAAGGTTGCCGTTGGTCGTGTGAATCCTCGCGAGATGGTTCAGCTGATGCTTGCCCTCAAGGCTATTGAGCCGATTAAGAATATGCTGATGCAGGCTGATAGCGAGAGTTTGAAGAAGGTGGGAGAGCAGCTTGACGCTTGTATTGCGCTGAGAGATAGAATCGAGAAAGAACTGAATCCTTCTCCTCCTATTGCAGTGAATAAGGGCAGCGTGATTGCTGACGGCGTGAATCCTGAATTGGACGAACTGCGTAGCATTGCTTATTCTGGAAAGGACTATCTGCTTCAGATTCAGCAAAGAGAAGCTGAGGCTACTGGCATACAAAGCTTGAAGATTGGCTTCAATAATGTGTTTGGCTACTATATGGAGGTGCGCAACACATATAAAGATCTTGTTCCTCAGGAATGGATACGCAAGCAGACTCTCACTCAGGCTGAGCGATACATCACGCAGGAATTGAAGGAATATGAAGAAAAGATTCTTGGTGCTGAAGATAAGATTTTATCATTGGAGCAGAAGCTTTACAGCGAACTAATACTTGATGCTGCTAACTATATTCCTCAAATCCAGTTGAATGCTCTTCTGATTGGTCAGATTGACTGTCTCTTGTCTTTTGCTATGGCTGCCAAGGAATATAGATATAATCGTCCTGTTGTTGATGACAGCTATGTTATTGACATCAAACAGGGCAGGCATCCTGTCATTGAGCGTCAGATGCCTGTTGGCGAGCAGTATGTTGCCAACGATCTTTATCTTGACAATGAAAAACAGCAGATAATCATTCTTACAGGTCCTAACATGGCAGGTAAGTCTGCATTGCTCAGACAGACAGCTCTTATCACGCTGATGGCTCAGATGGGCAGTTTTGTGCCTGCTGATAGTGCCCGAATAGGCATGACAGATAAGATTTTCACTCGTGTTGGTGCAAGCGATAATATCTCTGTGGGCGAATCTACATTCATGGTCGAAATGAATGAGGCATCCAGCATTCTCAACAACCTCAGCCCTCGTTCTCTTGTGCTTTTTGACGAACTTGGACGAGGCACTTCAACCTATGATGGCATTTCTATTGCATGGAGTATTGTGGAGTACATTCATGAGAACCCTAAGGCTCATGCAAGAACTCTTTTTGCTACTCATTACCATGAACTTAACGAGATGGAGAAATCTCTCCAGAGAGTAAAGAACTTTAATGTCAGCGTTAAGGAGGTCAATGGTAAGGTCATCTTCCTTCGCAAACTTATGGAGGGGGGAAGCGAACACTCGTTCGGTATTCATGTGGCAAAAATTGCGGGAATGACGCCAACAGTGGTGAAGCGTGCTGAGCAGGTGCTGAAGGAACTTGAGGCAAACAATTCTGGTGAAGGCGTTTCTCGTCCAAAGACGGAAAACATTCAGGCTGCTGGCTCTGGCGGTGCTCAATTGTCTTTCTTCCAGCTTGATGATCCTGTGCTTTGCCAGATTCGTGACGAGATACTTAATCTGGACATAAATGCCCTCACACCTCTTGAGGCACTTAACAAACTTAATGAAATTAAAAAAATAGTGAAGGGCAGATAATGCCCTTCACCTTATCACATTAAAGCCTTGCAACTTTCCCCTTACAACGCTTGCATATCGTTGAGTTTCTTGTAGTAACCATTCTTAGCAATAAGCTCCTCATGTGTGCCGCGCTCTACTATCTTTCCTTCATGAAGAACATAAATCTCATTGGCATGCTTGATGGTTGACAAGCGATGGGCAATAGCTATTGTTGTGCGAGATTTCATAAGTTTCTCAAGAGCATCCTGGACAAGGCGCTCGCTCTCAGTGTCGAGTGCTGATGTGGCTTCGTCAAGAATGAGGATAGGAGGGTTTTTGAGAATAGCACGGGCAATGCTGATGCGCTGGCGCTGACCGCCAGACAAGCGTCCGCCACGGTCGCCAACATTGGTTTGGTAGCCATTCTCCATCTCCATTATGAAATCGTGAGCATTAGCAATCTTGGCTGCTGCCTCAACCTGTTCCTGTGTTGCTCCATCAACACCGAAAGCTATATTATTGAATACTGTGTCGTTGAACAAGATAGCTTCCTGATTGACATTGCCGATAAGACTGCGCAATGACTTGATAGATAGATTTCTAACGTCCTCACCATCAATCTTTATTGAACCGCCTGTTACATCATGATAGCGTGGGATGAGATCAACAAGCGTGCTCTTGCCTGATCCTGACTGTCCGACAAGGGCTATGGTCTGTCCTTTCTTGATATTGATGTCAATATCTGTAAGCACATTGCGTCCCTCTGTGTATGCAAATGTCACATTATCAATCTGAATGGAGTCGTTGAGTGTGTCAATTTCCTTTGGTGCAGGCAATTCCTTGATATTGTTCTCTGCAGCAAGAATCTTGTTGATACGCTCCATTGAAGCTAAGCCTTTCTGAATACTGTAACCTGCCTTGGAGAGGTCTTTGATTGGCTGCAAAGTTGAATAGAGCATTACAAGATAATAGATAAAATCGCTTGCTTCGATGCTGGAATTGCCAGAGAAAATAAGATATCCTCCGAACCAGAGAACGAGAACAATCATACATGTTCCCAAGAATTCGCTGACAGGGTGAGCTGCTGACTGTCGGATAGCCACTTTAAGTGCGGCAGAACGGTATTCATTGTTCACCTTTGTAAAGCGGTCTTCCATCTTTTTCTCAGCAATAAAAGCCTTGATGATGCGAAGCCCTCCAAGCGTCTCTTCTATCTGGCTTATGCCGTCGCTCCATTTGCTTTGAGCATAAAGCGAGTTGGATTTCAGTTTCTTGCCTATTCTGCCAATGCCGCCAGCAAGGATAGGTACGACAAGAAGAGTGAAAAGTGTCAGCTGCCATGACATGCCAAACAAGGTTCCTACATAAACAAGAATGAATATAGGATTCTTGATGATCATGTCGAGAGAAGAAGATATGCTGGCGTCAATCTCGTTCACATCTGTGGAGACGCGAGCAAGAATGTCACCTTTTCTTTCATCAGAGAAGAAGGAAAGAGGAAGAGAAAGAATCTTCTTGTAAATGTCAACACGAATGTCGCGAATTATACCTGTGCGAAGGGGCATGAGACAGGCTGAACCGCCAAAATATGCTCCTGTCTTGAGAAGAGTAAGGAAAGCAAGAATGCCTCCTAACATAAGAAGTGTCGTTGCTGGTCCGTAAGTGTCAATCAGCATTTGGGAGTAGTAATAGCCGTTGTTCTTTGCTGAGCTTACTAAAGCATCCAAACTGCTGGTGTCCCACTCCATCAAAGTGTAATGTTCTGTATTTACCTTGAAGAGAATCTGCAAGATAGGAATAAGAATAGAGAAAGAAAAGACATTAAAGACAGCAGCAAGCACATTCATTGCGAATGTGCCAATAATATACCCTTTGTATCGGGCAAAGTACTTGCCCATCTGACTGAAAAATTCTTTCATCTTCTATTCTTTATCGTAGCTTTTTTAGCTTATTTAATTATAAGCTCTTTTGTTCTTAAGTTCTTTAGTTTTTCACTTTAAATGCCATTGCATAAAGCTTTATCTGCTTGAGCATTGCCAGCAAGCCATTGCTGCGTGTTGGAGAAAGATGTTCTTTCAAACCAATGTCTTCGATGAAGTGAAGGTCGGCATTGAGAATATCATCTGGTGTCTGATTGTCAAGCACACGAATGAGCAATGTGACTATTCCCTTAACGATAAGCGCATCACTCTCTGCCTGGAAATGTATTGTTCCTTCAGGAGTGAGGTCTGCCTGAAGCCACACACGGCTTTGGCAACCATCAATGAGGTTGCTCTCAATCTTATATTCTGCAGGCAGAGGTTCCTGCTCACCTCCAAGGTCGATAAGCATCTGGTACTTATCCATCCAATCGTCAAAACCTTCGAAATCTTCTATGATCTCTTCCTGTATTTCTTCTATTGTCATTGTTCTGTCCATATTACCTCAAGCATTGTCTGGCCGACAGCCTTGAGCGTTGATTTGTTAATGTTCTTTATATTATCATTCATTGTGTGCCATGTTGCTGGGAAACCGCCATCGTTGGTGTCTGAACCTATAACGTCAACACACTGAATGCCACCGCGATTCACCTCAAGATGGTCATCTGTTATGTATCCTCCCTTCTCATCATAGCTGAAGTATTTTCCATAGCCTATTCTGCCTGCTGCTGCCCAAACCTTGTCAACAATGCCAGGAGCGTATGTCATGGAATACATTTCACGATAGAAAACGGTATTGTTGCCTCCCACCATATCAAGGTTGATGCCGTAACGAGCTGTGTAACCGTCAAAATGACGCTTGCCAGACCAATACTGGCTACCGAGGCACCAGCTGCTTTCGCTCTGACCATCGGAAACGCCTGCGTCCTCTGCATCCCAGCAAATGAGATCAACGCCTACATGAACCTTGCTTGAGTCTCTATGGTTATACAGCTGTCGTGCAATTTCAAGCATCACGCCAATACTGCTGGCACCATCGTTAGCACCATCAATAGGTGTGTTATGAACAGATTCATCTGGATCGTTGTCTGCCCATGGACGGCTGTCCCAATGTCCTGCAATAATTATTCGTGCAGACGCTTCTGGATTGAAAGAAGCGATGATGTTGCGCATTTTTATTGGTGTGCCATCATGAAGTTTTGAGTCAGCATACTGGTCATAAATAGTGCAACCGAAGCTTTTGAATTTCTCAGCAATGTAATTTCCGCAAGAATCATGAGCTGCAGAGTTCATTGTACGAGGACCAAATGCGCATTGGTCGGCAACATACTGATAAGCAGAGTCTTCATTGAATGAAGGCGCAGACGAAACGTATGCCGCTTCTGCCGGTTTGCTTCCTCCACATCCAATAAGGAATAGTGGCAAAGCAAGTAAATATAAAAGTTTTTTCATTATTCTAATGTTGTTTTGCTATGCAAAGGTACGCATTCTCTTATATATGGCAAAATCAAACACATAAAAACTTCACAAGTTTCGCTACAGCTCTTGATCTGTGACTTATACCATTCTTTATTTCATTGCCCAGTTCGGCAAAAGTTTTATCATAACCTTCTGGAATGAACACAGGGTCGTAGCCAAAGCCGCCATCACCTCGTATCTCATTGATGATGTGCCCATCAACAACTCCGTCAAAGTAATGCACCTCGCCATTCTTGACAAGAGCAATGCTTGTGCGAAAGCATGCCTTATGATAACGGATATTTCCTTGTACAGCATCTGGTGTTTTAGCTTCCAGCTTGCTGAGCAGCATGGCTGTGTTGGCTGCATCTTTTCCGCAATCATTATTTCCTCCATTCAAAACAGCATAACGGGCAGAATACACTCCAGGCTCTCCGCCAAGCGCTTCTACCTGCAAGCCAGAGTCGTCAGCAAAACAATCCAAACCGAAATGCTCCTTGACATACATTGCCTTTTGGAGAGCATTCTCACGGAATGTAACTCCTGTCTCTGGAATGTCTGCATCACAGCCAATTTCCTTCAAACTCTTTATCTCAAATTTGTTGCCAAGTATGGAACGAATCTCTTCCAATTTATGTGCATTATTGCTTGCAAATACCAATGTGTTCATAAATACCGAAACTTAAATAGTAGTTATTATATAAATGTAATTTCCACTTGCGAATTTAGCGTTTTTGTTTCGTTTTGCCTATCATTTTTCTAATATTTTGCAGATTTTATATAATTTTTATGCAAATTGTTTGACAAATAGAAAAAAAAGACATAATTTTGTTTACAAATTGTTCAACAATTTCTAATTATTACAAAATAATTTAACAAGAAAATTAGAAAACAAAATGGAAAAGATTGACAAACTCGATAAGCAGATAATGGAGATAATCTCTTCAAACGCACGCATTCCTTTCAAGGATGTGGCTGCAGTATGTGGCGTGTCACGTGCTGCCATCCATCAGCGTGTACAGCGCCTTATCGACACAAATGTTATAGTTGGTTCAGGATACAACATCAACCCTAAAAGTCTTGGTTACAATACATGCACTTATGTAGGCATCTGTCTTGAAAAAGGTTCAATGTACACTCGTGTGGTTGATGAACTCAATAAGATTCCAGAAATTGTAGAATGTCATTACACAACAGGTCCTTACACAATGCTTGTAAAGCTTTACGCGCGTGATAATGAGCAGTTGATGGATCTCTTAAACCGTAAGATTCAGGGAATCACAGGTGTTGATTCAACAGAAACCCTCATTTCGCTTGATCAGAGCATCAAGAAGGAAGTGCCAATCTGTGTGACAGAAATTCCTGAGGAAAAGCCTACTAAGGGAGGTAAGGCGCATATTGTCCTTGGTGATGACGAATAATACACATTATATTATTATAACAATACTTAGTTATTTTTTAATTTATTATCTCATTTTTAATATGTTAGACCACAAATATATCATCCCCGACAGGTGTTTGGACACCAGACGGACAAC
>JAGHUI010000067.1 GCA_018064885.1 Candidatus Minthosoma equi
GTGGAATATACGGGTGTGGTGGAGCGCATCTCCGATGCTACAGGAAGTGCGTTCTCGTTGATTCCGATAGACAATGCCACAGGCAATTTCGTCAAGGTGGACCAGCGTGTGACGGTGCGAGTGAAGATTGACGACTGCGATGAACTGAAGAAGTTGCATGGCGGTTATAATGTGGTTTGTAAGGTAGAGGAGTAATGGGACGACTGACAGAATTTCTGATGAAGGCACCACCGCCACCATCGGGCATGGGGTTCGCTATGCCCATGATGAAAGGATGGGTGCCTCGCAGGTTGCAACCGTGGATCTACGTCCTCACGGCGCTGTGCTTCCAGTTCTCGGGAGGCATCTATCTGGGTGCGCTTGATGAGATTCGTGGCACTACGAACTTCATGATCGAGGATGTGATGTTTCTGCTCTATGCCACGCTGGCAGGTATGGCGGTGTGGTTCCCGATGCTATTCAGGATGAAGTTCCGCTTTACCAATCAGCAGCTCCTTTGCACCTCTGCCATCGTCATTGGCATCTGCAACATCATCACCATGCACAGCCACTCGATGCCCGTATTGGTTGTGGCATGTTTTATCGCTGGTATTGCCAAGATACAGGGCACATTCGAGTGCATGAGCAACATCCAATTGTGGATTACGCCTAAGCGCGACTTCGCCGTGTTCTTCCCTGTGCTGCACATCATCCTTCTCACCGCAATAGAAGGTGGCGGTTGGCTTGCAGCTTGGATTGGGCACCATTTCACATGGGAGATGATGCACGTCTTCACCGTGGGTACAATGTCGTTCGTGTTGCTGACGCAGATCGTGTTGTGCCGTCCGTTCTGCCCTATGCCAAACCGCTTTTCGCTGAAGGGAACCGACTGGCAGGGCGCGTTGCTCATCTGCGTGACGATGCTCCTCGTCTCGTACATCTTCGTCTATGGCGATTACCTAAGATGGTTTGCAAGTGAGCAAATCAGGATGGCGGGAGCCTTTACACTAATCTTTGCAGGACTTACCCTTTACCGACTGATTCACAATCGTTACCCTTACGTCGAGCTTCGTCTGTTGAAATGCCGCAACGTGGTTCCGATACTCATCGTTACTACATTGGCAGAACTGGCTTTCGGTGCCGAACATACGCTTGAGGAGATACTCTACACCGAGGTCGTGGGGCTTGAAGAATTGACCAAGGAGAGTCAATACATGTTTGCATTACCGGGAATGTTTCTTGGCATTGCGCTTGACCTCTACTGGCTGAAGGTTCATAAGTGGAAAATATGGAAGTTGATAGGCATTGCCTTTCTATCCATCTTCGCATACGCCTTGATCATGTACTCCACCGTAGGCATGGACGTGAACATCGAGCAATTCCGTTTGGCAATCATGCTCCGTGGCTTTGGCTATGGCATCCTTGCACCAACGCTGATGTGGGCATTGGACGAATCGGTGCCAAGTCTTGAACAGTTCTTCATGGGATTGTTCCTGTTCAACATCGTTCACATGTATCTGGGCGGCGCCATGGGGTACGGTTTCTATACCACCATCTTCTCGCATTTCCTCAATGAGGACATGATGCACTACGGTCGCCAGTTGACGCTTACCAACCTCGACCTCACGAATTTCGACTTCGGGGAATTTATGGGTGGCAGCTACCTCCACTCCATAATGCTCGTGGCAATCAAGCAGGTGTATGGCTACGTCATCTGGTTCTCCCTCCTCCTCGCTTCCATCTTCCTCTTGTGTGACATTCCTGCCGTAAGGACAAACATCCGCAAAGTACCACTATGGCCTGTGTTTGCGATAGAATATCTGGCAGGGAAACGTAAGTAAGGGGAATATCAATAGGAGGTTGTGTCAGTTATTTTTGACACAACCTCTTCATTTTTTTCGACTAAAAGAGAAATTATATCAAAGAAAATCCTTCTTGATAATGTTTGTCGCTTAAAGTTTAAAAAATTTCAGAAGATTCTCCTAGCTATTGCATCAGTTTTTGAACCTCTGACCAGTAATAGAATGCTTCAATATTGGTCTTCTTCAATCTATTAAGTTTTGTGGGGAGCGGAGCAACGATTTCACTGTCATTCAAATCAGATGTGTTGTTTACATCGAAGTGATGGACTTCAGTACTTCCCTTCTCTATAATCTTGCTTAGGTAGGCAGCTTTAGATGCATTGATGATAGCACTTTCAAGTCCGTACTTTTCGCTATGAATGAAACCCTTGACGCGCTTCATGCCATCTACCAACAGTTTGTATTCCTCAGGATCTCCTGTTCCCTGAATGGTCATTGATAGCGAGGTGTTGAAGATGTCATCAAGAACTTGCTGGATGTCATCTGTTGGCAGATTTCTGTAAGCAAGTTCAACGACAGCAAACTTCTTGAATGTCTCTGCTGTGATGGTCAAATCCTTTGTCAAATCGAACAGCGAGGCAATGTCGTAGAGCTGTTTGTTGATTTCCATGCTGCAGTTTTTCTCGCCTTTGAAGAATGGAATGCCTGTTGTATGTGGAGCAAAAGCGGTCAACTTATCACCCAACAAATCCTGATAGCTTGGAAGATTTACCATTATTGGTTCGCCTTCTGTCATCAGCAGTGGACTTTCTATGGGAAGTGTAACAACCTTGTTGTAGTGAATTTCCTCAAACAGAACATCAAGCAGAATCTTCTCTTCTTTTCGACCTGCAAAGAATGATACTTGATAGAAGAACTTTGCATGCTTCTTTGGAACATCCGTTCTCGACACACGCTCTACAAGTTGTATATTCCCGAAGCCATATTCTTCGGCATACATACCGAGGTACTTCTCTATGTCTGTTCCAGGAGGGCAAATGATGTCAATGTCTATAGAGAGACGCTTGGAACTGTTCAGATGGAGCATGAGTGATGTACCCCCTTTGAATACGAATGGGCAACCACTGCGCACCAGTGCTTCAAGCAAAGAAAACGCTCTGATTGTCTTTTCTATCAGTTGTACTTCCTTGAATTTATATCTGTCTGCCACTTCCTGAATCCAAGGAAGTGAACGGCTGTCTGGATGTATCATAGGTTGTTGGATTTAAGTATTTGTTCTATTTGGTCTTTTTTATTTCGTCGAGATGCATAGCGCAATAATTTCTTCTTATTGACTTCTACCGCCTCAAACACATTATTATATATATGATATAATTCAGCGCCACCTGTATAATCAAACACATTATCAGAAACGATGTCAACCAAAATCTTTTCGATGCTTGGTGTATTTATCCCTTGACTGGAACTCAATGGAGCTTCTGCAATTAATGGACGAACCACAATGATGCTATCCATGTTAAGATAACGGTCACATTCGCTCTGAGAAGGATTGAGCAATATCATACTTTCCGGATATTGCCCTTGCAGATGTTGGAACACTGCTTCCATCGCAATACGTTCTACATCTACCAATACAAATGACATCGAAGGGATGTGTTGCATGAATGGCGTAATTGCATTGGCTTTCCAAACGCAGTAGGTTACGAATGGAAACTTCAGTTTTAAGGTTGCAGACATCTCATTTTCTGCATCGCTAGGCATATAGATGTATGGCGGTTTTGTTTTGTCTGACAAAGTGAACAAACTACGACCAACCTTTGTTAACTTCCCGCTCTCTATGAGCCTGTTCAACAAAACATGTACAGTTCCAGCTGATACATCTTCAGTACCAGCTTTCAAGAACTCCAGAAGTTCCTTTTTAGAGAAAGGAGTATTTCTGGATGTCGCAAACTTTATGATCTCAGTACTTATAGTCATTACATTTTATTGAAATTCCGTGCAAAGATATAACATTTTTGGCAAATTTAAGAATGATTTGCCGATATTGTTACATAAAATAATGTTTATATAGAGAATTTGTCTCTTAATGACAGCTTAACATGACCATTTGCGATACAATACAGAGATTAAAGCTGTATCTTGAGATAAGTTTCAGTTAAGAGAAAAGGGTAGAGGGAAGCGAACTGCACTATCTCCGATAGAGATAAACTTAACGAGAAAAACGTTATTAGACTTAGTTTAGGTTTAACGATTCCCATGTATATATACATGTAGCTTTAAACTAATCAAGTAAACTCAGCAAGTCTTATCTGTAGGTTTATACCTTCTTATATATATAAGGACATTTAAACTTAAACCTAAACTCGCATAGATGGAATAAGATTGATTTTTCTTTTAACTGAAACCCTAATTATACCTGTAAAATGCTAACTCTGACCTAACCTATATCAAGAAACAAACATATTTTGCACGCAAAACGAGAAAAACACACAATAGGTTTGGTACTTTAGAAGATAATCGTTAATTTTGCGAGCAAAATTTGCAGAATGTGTTTGAGGATGCTTTGCACCTTGGGTATATACTGCAAGTAGTAGTTAAAGGTTGCTAGACGTATTGTCAAGCAATTAAGTGTAATTCTAAAATTGAATAATATGATATAAGAAAATAGAATCTGCCATTGAACACGTTAATGGATTCCACCTACAGCGTGCTAAATGTGCAGACTGTGACTGAAAAGGTTTGTAGATACTATACACAAACTAAGTAAGTCGCTAATTTCCACTCTTCGATAACAACAGCCTAAGCTGTAGTTGAAGTGTAAGACTCAACTCGGCTAATCAGCAGAAGTTAGTGTAAGACAGTCCAAATGTGCATGTAAAAACGTGCAGTTTGTGTACCAAAAATGCTAAAATCCCTTACACTAAACTCATAAAATACTGATAATCAAGGCTTGTTAGCCGCCGCCCAGGCAGCTGTCGAAGAGTAAGCTCAATAAGCTGAAAAGCAAATAGTTAATTATAGGGGATTAAAGTATTACCTGAATGCTTTAATCCCCCTTTTTTACCCGTATTATTACCAAAGAAATAGCCGTTATTCTGTGTGTCAATCGTATTTATTGGCACACGGAATAGCAAAATATAAGAGTAACTGTTTTATATTATAAGAGTAAATAAGAGTATTTCTTATAACATCTATAATTATGAAACCAGTTGTACAGAAACCCAGGAAAGATGGTTTCTGGCCAGTGTACATCCGATTCAATTATAATGGTCGGTGTCAGTTTTGGGAAACCTCAAAGGTTGTTCCATCCAAGTATGTAGAGAGTAAATCAGAAATATCTGATCCTTTCGTTCTAAATTATTGCAGTCAACTGATTCTTGAATGGATGGAGAAGTTAAATCACGTGGATTATTCTCTATGGAGCGTCAAGGAGATTGTAGAATATGCAACCACAAATGAAAGTCTCGTGTCTTTCAGCGAATATGCTCGCACTTATATCGAAAAGATGGACAAACCACGTACCGCAAAGAATTATGTTCTGGCACTTCGTCATCTTGAAAGATTCATGGGGACATCAGAATTGATGTTTCAGTCTTTGACAGAAACCCGGTTGAATGCTTGGATAGATTCCATGGTCAGCGAAGGTAAGAAGAGAGCTAAGGAAATGTATCCAGTATGCATTCGTCATGTCTGGCGTTCTGCAACGAAGGAGTTGAACGATCCTGAGAGATGTATTTTACAGGTTAGGAATAATCCGTGGGACAGGATAACCATCCCAAAATCAGATGACACCGTAAAGCAAGCAATAAGTCCCAATGTTTTGCGCACTTTCTTTTCTTGTTCCGTTCCAACAAGACCTTTTGCGATGAGTCTTATGGAATTTGGACGAGACGTTGCAAAAATTGCCTTTTCTCTTGGTGGTATGTACTGCGCTGATTTGTACGAACTTAACAAGGATGACTATTACGATAACATTATTCATTACAATCGGGCAAAAACGAGACATTGTCGCCGTGACAGTGCCTATATGGAGATGCGCGTGCCAGAGTTAATCAAACCGTTGTTCAAGAAGTATCGTTCTACGACAGGTAATGGTGCTCTCTTTTGCTTTCGCGACTTATACAGTACAGAAGAAAGTTTCTGTGCAAATGTAAACACTGGTATTCGACAGATATGTCAAAAAATATTGGGGCTTACAAAAGATGAAGATTATAGCATTCTTACATTTCGTCACTCTTGGGCAACAATCGCATTCAATGAACTGGGTTTGGACTGGCAAGCTGTTGCTTTTGCAATGAATCATGGTTCTGCACATCGTGTTACACAAACATACGTGAAGAAAGATTTTAGCCCCGCATGGGAACTTAATGAAAAAGTAGTTGACTTCATCTTTTTTAGTGACAATCCTGGTAAGGAAGAATTACGCCGGCAAGAAAAGAAGTTGGATACGGATAGAATATCTAAAACGAATCTATTGCGAGGAATGGCCTTTTACAAAGGCAAGGTTGTTGCCGAAGAAAAGAGGATAGGATTTACAAACAAAGGACAACTCGTTGCGCTACTTATAAAGCGTTTGCCTAAGGATATACCCAAAGGTGCTATTGTACAGTTTCTTGTCGAGAACTTAGACAAAGGTAGGAAGTGGATTTATGAACATCAAAAAGGAAAAATGTTTTAGATCATAAACAGTCTATTGATTTTATAATTTTCTTCTCAATCTAGCAAATATTATTGTAGGAAAAATACAATTATAAGAGTGTTTTTATGCTGTAAACAGTCAAAAACAACCATTCAAGTGAAGATTTCAATGCATCTTTACCTATTTATTCTTGGAAAATGCGTATTTTTGCAAAGTCTTTACCCACGCCGTGCCATCTGCAAAAGATGTGCGGATGGGTGGGACACTACATAATGTAAAAGCGTCATCGATGCTTTGTCTATTGGTTTCTGAAACGTAGGAAATTTTAAGTAATGATCAATGGCAATGTCAGAAGTGGATACCCACCTTTTTATTATTGTAGTCATACCTTAAATATAATATCAAGCCGCCTTATTGGGTATCTGTAGGCTCATAATAACAAGTGACGCACGCACTTTAATTACTATTACACGATCTTTGTATCTATCCCATCAATCCTGACCTGCGCAGGATTGGAAAGTGATGTGTATAAATCCTTTAAAAACGTTTACAAAATTATAATTTATCATGAATACTTTTAAGATTACACTTTTCACACTCTCTGCTTTGTTCATCGCTTCTTGTGGGGGCAATGGCAACAGTAATCAATCTTTAGCAGAAGGTGCGAGTGGCAACATGGAGGCTTATGTCAACGATGACGTGAATGCCATTCAGCAGGCATTGCCACAGATTATGGTTATTCCTGCCGACCAGACGTTGAAGAACTTCGGTGTATTGAAGGAAACAACTATCGAGGGCAAATGCTATAATCGTTAGCGACTATATGTTGAAAGTGGATATTCCAGAAGGTTTGAACACCACAATTTTACGCTATTGTTGGGATGATTACCCAACTCCAACCCTCTACAATGCTGATGGCATTCCTGCTCCGCAATTTGAGATTAGTTCGAAATAATTTCTTAATTAATTCAATTGAAACTCGAATGACTGGGTCTGTATCGACATCAAATTTTGATTTCAACGAAGAGATAGAATCGACTGGCAAGGTGTTTTCTGACTTTCAGGAAATACGTTCTGCTGGTTTTAACATCCTGGTCAAGGCTAATAGGAATGGCAAACTATTAATCATGAAAGGTGTGAAGAAAGAGTATCGTGATACGGCAGTGTATATGGAAGCTTTGCGCAAAGAGTATGATATACTGTCATCATTACAGCATCCAAACATCATTTCGGTTGAAGGTTACGAGGATATAGAAGGGTTTGGCAGGTGCATAGTGCAGGAATATGTCAGCGGAAAGAATCTGCGTGATGCATTGGAGGCAGGTTTGTCACAAGAAAGCAAGTTGCAGATTGTACGCGAACTGCTTGATGCCATTGAATATATACATAAGAAGCAGATTGTGCATCGCGACCTGAAACCAAGCAATATAATGATAGCTGACGATGGAGGTCATGTTAAGGTGATAGACTTCGGACTGTCAGACAGTGAGATGTACACATTCCTTAAACAACCTTCGGGCACAGAAGCTTTTATGTCGCCAGAGCAGAAAGAGGTATCGGTGAGTGATACGCGAAACGACATTTATAGCCTTGGTTGCATAATGGAATGCATGAAGTTAGGGAAGAAGTACGATGCATTGATTGCTCGTTGCAAAAGTCCGATAGATGAACGTTATCAGACAATTGCTACTTTGCGTAATAATATAAATAAGGTAGAGAAGCGTTCCATGTGGAAATGGATAGCGTCAGTTGCTGCAGTTCTTGTGTGCTTAATACTTCTGGGTGTTCGCTATCACTGGATGGACGACGTGTATCAATTTGCGCATGAGATAGAGCTCGCACATTATGACTTCAAGGAGGATGGCATATATTACAATGTGTTGACAGACGGTGAACATCCGACTGTGGAGGTCACGAATGATGGTTATGTAGATTGTTATAAGGGAGACTATACCATTCCTGATAGTGTTTTTCATAGTGGTATTTGGTATCGGGTTGTTAGAATCGGTGACGATGCTTTCAGCCATTGCTCAGGATTGGAAGCCCTTGTGCTTCCCCCATCTGTCGAAAGCATGGGAAAGAATGCTGTACTCTATTGCCGCTTATTGGCTACAATCAATTTGCCAGATGGAATTACCAGTATGGGAGATTCGTGTGTGCGAAACTGCGACCGTCTTCGTTCAGTACGTTTGCCAGAGGGAATGGAAGAAGTGCCTCCTTATTTCCTTTCAGGCTGTTCAAGGGTACATTCGCTTTATCTGCCAGAACACCTAAAAGTTATTAGGCGTGATGGCTTGGCAGGTACTGGACTTGACAGCATATCTCTGCCAGAAGGATTGAAGTCGATAGAAAGAGGTGCTTTCTGGGCTTGCCTCAATTTGAAGAAGGTACGCATACCAGCATCAGTAAACATGATGGGCGACTTTATCTTTTGGCATTGTGATTCATTGAGAGATGTGTATGTAGATTGGCAGAAACCGCTCAATATCACCAATATCTTCCAAGATTTGAAGGACGTGACGCTTCATGTTCCTAAGGGAATGCGTGAACTGTATATGAAGGCAGAAAACTGGAAAGACCTTAATGTTGTTGAAGATTAGGTATCTGAAAAACAATACCACCATCTTTTCCGCAAACATATCCGCATGGAGACATGCCTTCGTGTACTACATCTACAAGCACAAGAGGTTGGTTTTCAGCAAACACATGACACTTGAAAGTGTCGCCTACGGATAGCTTGCTGTTCTTGCTTTCTATAACCATCCAAATATCATTGCCCGAATATCGCAGTGTGATGCAACGGTCTGGTTTCCACATGACAATCATAGTTTCGCCAGGCTGAAAGTGGTCGGCAGTTATCTGTTTTTGCCCATAAAAGAGGTTGCTTGTTTCTTTAGCATCATCAGTAACCTTTCGGTTGCAAAAAGCATCCCAGTCGGCAAAACCTACGTATGCAGCAAGAGCGTTGAGGCTCGACTTGCGCATCTCGCCACGAGTCTCATCGTTCTTAGCCACATATCCCCAAAAGCGTTTCAGTGTCGAAACGCTCAGCAGTATATTAGTACGGTCATAAATTCTCAGCGCCAAGATGTCAAAATCTTTTGGCGTTTCTATTTTTCGTCCTGTCACATCCTCTATCATGCGACGGATATCTTCATATTCGGGCTTGTCTTTCTTCATTTGACTACAAAGGTAAGCATATTTTTACATTAAAAGCAATAAGTTTGCATGCTTATATCAAAATGGAACCAATTGGAACCAATAAGAAGTTGAAAAAACTTACTATTTTTGCAAACAAATATATAACACGTAGGAATGCAGATGTATTTTCACATTTGAATCGCTTCCTACACTGAAAAGAAAAAGATAATACTATATACATTTATGAAAATTAAACAAACTACTTTTTTAGCTGCTATTGGTATGCTTATGCTTAGTGCCTGTGGCGGTTCTGGCAACAACAATTCACTTGCAGAAGGTGCAAGTGGTGACATGGATTCGTATGTAAATAGCGATGTGAATGCCATCCAGCAGACATTGCCACAGATTATGGTGATTCCTGCAGACCAGACGTTGAAGAACTTCGGTGCCTTGAAGGAGACCACCATCGACGGCAAACAGTTCATCGTTCGCGACTACAAGAAGTATCTGCTTGCCGATGACCGTTTCCCTCGTCTGGCATCATTCATTCAGGATGCTTTCAACAAGCAGAACTACCCACTTGCCGACTTTGAACAGACACTCAAGCAGCTTGACACTCAGGCGGCAACAGATATGGCTGACGGTTTGAAACAGGATGCCAAGACGCAACTCTTGCAGACTGCACAGCCAGACATCATCCTTGAACTGAATTACTACAAGTCATCTTCACTCACAAGCCATGACTACAAGAACAAGAACGTGAGCTACACTCTCACTGCTCTCGATGCCTATACCAACAAGAGCATTGCAACGGTGACAACAAGCAACATCAAAGGTGAATCTACTACAGAGATTATTCAGAATGACCTCAGCGACAAACTTCCTGGCTTGATGAACGATATTCAGAAGTATTTCTCTGACATTCTCACTCGTGGCCGCGAGGTGACTGTACGCATTGTTGTAGATGAAGAAAGCAACGTGAGCCTACAGGACCAGAGTATCGAGGGTGATACATATAGCGACTGGGTGATGGACTTCATCAAGGCTAAGGCTGTGAAGGGTGCTTGCAAGATGCAGCGCAACACCAACAACGAACTCTACTTCGTCAATGTTCGCATTCCTCTGGTTCAGGAGGATGGCACACAGTATGGAGTATATGACTTCACTCGCGACCTTCAGAAGAATCTGCGCAAGAACCTTGGTCTTCAGAGCACAAACAATTCTCAGGGACTTGGCGAAGTAGTATTAACAGTTAAAGGCATCTAAGATATGAAATACACATATTTATATATAATAGCTACAGCGATAGCCCTCTCGTCATGTGGTGGCAGCGATAAAAACACAGGAACTAAGTTTGCGCCAAAGGAACGCACCTCAGCGCTCAGTGAAGATGAGCGTGAAGATGCCATAGCGCAGAAGCACAATGAGTTGGCCCAAGAGATTAACATCGATAGCATCCTCAGCAACCATGGTGTAGCGTTCAGCGTGCTCCCTCCTGCTGTTGACAAAAACATCCCTCAAGCAGCCAGTGACAAACTCGGTACAAAGATGATACAGATTGCCAGTCAGAACGGCATCGGAGGTCTTTGCAAGAATCCTGTGCTCGCTATGGTAAGCCGTGTGGATTGCGTGCAGCGCGAACTTACTGGTACTGCACCTCAGAAAGCTATCGTGAAGTACGAGGTTACGATGTATTGCGGCAACTTCATCACTAACGACATCTATGCTTCGTCTGCTCAGACTATCACAGGTGTTGGTTCTACTTTCGACGAAGCTTCGAGCAAGGCAATGAACGAGTTGAAGAACACTGCCGACATGCAGAAGATGCTCCAGACTGCCAGCGAGCGCGCCATCAAGTGGTACAGCGCAACAGCTAATGTGCAGAAACTTGTGGACGAAGAAGTTGGCAACCGCAACTATGCTCTTGCCATGGCACTCCTTTCTTCTGTGCCAGAGCAGGCATCTGCAACATACGCATACGCAGAAAAGAAGAACAAGGAGGTCAGCGACATGTTCTTCGAGGAAAAGGCTGCCGAACTGCTTGGTGAACTTGAGGGAGCAATTGCTGCGGCAGGAGAAGATTATAATCCTGGTCTTGGTGCTTACCTGAAGGTGATTCCTGTACGTAGCAGTTCGTATGCTCGTGCAAAGCAGATTTATGATAACTACCTCAGCCATGTTGCCGACGTAAAGAAGGATGAACGCGAAAAGTCTCATCAGCTTGCTATGGAGGAACTTCAGGTCGAGAAAATCAAGGCTCCATACGAGGCAGAGGCAACCATCGCCAAGATCAATGCAGATGCTCGCCTCGGTGTAGCTCAGGCAAAAGCAGAAGAGGCTAAGAACGCCAACACAGGCGGTTTCCTCGGTATGGGTAAGCTTTGGGATGGCACCTTCGGCTTGGCAAATAGATTGTTTGATAAGTTGGAAGGAAAGAAGAAATAATAACTAATAACTAAAAAAAGAAAAGAATATGAAAAAGATTTATCAGATTGTTATGATGTGTGTGTCACTTTTATTCGTAGTGTCATGCACAAATTATCAGCAGGAAATAGAAAAAGCATGTGAGGAATGTGATTTCACCAGAGCATACGAAATTTTGGCAGAAATGAAAGATAAGGATGCCGAAGGTTTAGGCAGTCTAGAAGAGTTTGTACAAGGCAAGGAAATGATGTTCCTAATATCCCAGAATACTGATGACGCGACAGAAAGACTTGTCTATTTGCTAAATGAGGTTCATCGCAGTATAGACTACGATCCAATAATGAATCTAGCTATCAAGAATAATAACCATCAAATAGTAGAAGCACTTATGGAAGGTTATATTGGTGAGCCACGCTCTGGAAGATACGATAATGTCTTTAGCAAAGACCAAGAAAGTAAAATTGATAACATAATAATTTTTTGTACAAAAGGAAAACATGCAGATACGATAATTAAACTATCCACCATAGTAAAAAAAGGAGACGGTTACAGTAATGGCTCTTATGACATCAAGCATCATAGCTCAGAAGGTTCAACCGCAATGATTAATGCGTTTATTGAAATAGATGACAAAGAAAGTAATAAGTATCTTAAGAGCAACATAAATCAGTGGGAATTTGCTTGGTATAGTGATGACGAAGTATCAGAAATTTTCTCTAAATTTCTAAGACATTGTATTTTGAATCAGAATAAAGATATAGCGGATTTCTTATTGTCAAAAGCTGATAGGAAATGGAAAAAATATTCTATAATGCAACAAGAATATAATCAAGCTATTGCTGATGGTAGTCTAACAGAGTAGCACAAACACAGATATGTATCACAACATAAACAGTAAAGACTTCATATGTGACGCAAAGGAACTTTGGCCATACGAAGAACGCGACTTCACCCCATGGCTGAAAGATAACATTGATGAATTATCTTATCTCCTTGGCATACATCTTAATCCAGTAAAAACAGAGTATAGAATAGGCAAATACGAAATTGACTTGCTGGCTGAGGATGGCATAACAAAAGAAAAAGTTGTTATAGAAAATCAGTACGGATGTTCTGATCATAAGCATTTAGGACAATGCCTTACATACATGAATAATGTGGGCGCAAAGAGTTTCGTTTGGATTAGCGAAAGATTTACAGATGAACACCTTTGCGCCGTAAGGAAACTTAACGAATCTACATCTGGTGATTATAAGTTCTTTGCTGTTAGTTTGATATGCTATAAGATAGGCGAAGAGCATTACTTCTGTTTCAATGTAGAAGTGAAGCCTGATTATTTCCGTAAGGCGAAAAATGATAATGAATCAGCAAAAGCAACGGAACGTTATGCCTTCTGGGAGAATCTTTCCAAAGTATTGCCTGAAGTCTTGATAACACCTACCTATCGCAGTTACATTGATATTCGATTGCAAAGTTTTAAGGCAACATATTTGGGGCTGTCACAAGCAGATGGTCAGTTGAAAGTTTACATCTGGACCTACAACGAAGATTCTGCTAACCATATTCGAGCTTTACTTTCGTCTGCTTGTGCAGAAAGCTTTGCATTAACAGAGGAACGTGGTAGTAAGAATGGAGATTTAATGATGTGGAGTGAGATAAATCAAGATGCCTCAGATGTCCAATGGATGGCAGAAAGAGTTAGGGCTATATTAAATCTGTTTGATCGAAAATAGAAACGTTATGGACTTAAGAGAAACATTCAAAGGCTTTCGCTACTTCTGGAAAGGATTGGTGGCAGCAAAGCGCGAGATGTGGGTGAGCCTGCAGGTGCTGCTTGTGCTGACATTAGCTTTGTCGGTAATGTTGTATGCTGTAGAGCATGCGGTTCAACCTGATAATTATAGTTACATTTGGGATTCCATCCTATGGTCTTTCATGAGTTATCTCGGTAATCCTGGCAAGTTTGCTCCTGCTGATCCAATCACTATTGTAGGCCGATTGCTTTGGATTATTATCTCGATGCTGAAGATTGCCATATTTGCTATCCCTGCAGGTATTGTGGCAAAAGGCTTTCAGGATGCTTTTGCCAAAGAGAAGCGAGAAAAACAGTTGATTTTCATCCGTTCGCGCTTGGAGATGGCTTTCCGTACTCGCCAGTGCCGCTATACAAAAGAGCGCACGGAGCCACGATTTGTATCGGTGGTGGATATAGAGGCAAAACAGCACATTGACCTAAAGGACATAATGGATGCGGTGAACGATGGTGCTAACTATCGTCTTCGCAACCTTGCAACTACGCAGAATACAAGCGAGCATCCTCAGGACAGGCTCGTCGTTGAGCATTTCCCTGTTACTGAGGGTGTGCCATACGGATGCAAAATTGACCGACAGTCTAACATCACGATTGTGGGAGCTTCTAATGTTCATGAGGCTGGCATCGGCAACTTTGCCTACTATGTGGCAGAACTGGGCGGCTTCAACTATGTGAGCAAGGAGATGGAGGTGGATGAAGACAATCCTGTCAGCTTCTATGTGGTGGAGAATCCTGATGACGAGGCAAGCAACTGCAAGCGTTTCATCGACGATGTGAAGTCGCTGTCTCGTGGCAAGGACAAGTGGGTCGTATTCTTCATCAGCGCAAGCGGTGCTGAGGAACCTGCCTACCCAACGCACTTCCACTTCGTCTATGGTGCGAAGAAGGGTGATGAGGGATATACAGATACTAACCTCACCATTTGTGACGCTCAGCGCTTTGATGCCTTCTACCAGCAACTAACAACTCAGTTGCAGTCAGAATTCGGCTATGAGAGTGACCGCCACCGCTATCACACTGGTGCTGGCAAGAAGAACATTGCCCGTCGCATAGGAGGCGGAACGGACACCAATGCCTTCACTCTCCGCACTGCCTTCAAGGTTACTGTATGGGATGACCGCAACATTGCTATCGCAAAAACTATAGCAGAGAATATAAAAAGTGGTCTCGGAATTTGAAGTTTCTCACTCTGTTTACTATATTAAAGGCGTAAACTTCAATTGAAGTTTGAATGAGAGTAATTGAAAGGCAGATAAAAAGTTCACAGATATTATGACTTTAGAAGAAACAAATTTTTAATCATCGATACAAGGCGTGCCAGATGCCAAAATAAATCTACAGGGCAGTAGGAAAAGAATTATGAATAATCCAAGTTCTATTTTGAAGAAGCTTCCAGCTGTTGTCGTTACCAGCGAATCATTGGAAGATGAATGTGACAATGGCGAACTCGATCTCAAGAAAGAGTTCATCGCAGGATGCGACTGTGGTGGTATGGATGCAGAGGAGGAGTTCACCTCTTATGCCGAGGCTATCATCAAGAAGGGTTTTGACTCTGATGATGAGAACCTTCTTGGAGCACTGACTCTGCTGTTATATGCAGAAGATATGGATTACCTTATGGACCATGGTATGGAGAGAGAGTCTGAACTCAAATTCTCTGTAGGCGACACTGTCCTTTTCGAGGGCACATACGAGAACCTCGTAGCAGAGTATTCTCAGTATCTGTTCAATTAGTTTGTACAGATAGTAATAAAGAGTAAAGAAATCGGTTCTGCGTCAATTTAGTGGCAACCTTTTTGTTCAAAAACGCTATTTATATTATTGAATATTAACGAATAAATAGCTAAATAAAGTTGCAGGAGTGAGATATTTTTTGTATCTTTGTGTGTGAAAGTCCAATACTCCAAACACCACACTCCTGCGCACCGCAAAGG
>JAGHUI010000024.1 GCA_018064885.1 Candidatus Minthosoma equi
GGTATGGGGCTGGAGTTAGACATAATCTCCCATGCGACAGGTTTAAGCATTGAAGAAATAGAGAAGTTGTAATATCATCCACAACTAAAATCATAGAACTCGCTGGCAAAGCTAATTTGTCAGCGAGTTTTTTGTATAAAGCTTCAACTAATTGCCCTTATTGCGACGAGCGTACATTCGTGTTACCAATAGACGTATGCTCGTATGTTCAGAGATTAAGGGCTCGTACGTTCAAGATGCGTACACTCGTATTTGCGACATGCTTTTGCCCGATAAACCTTCATGCATTTGCCCGTAAAAAAAACGGGACAAAAGCTTTGGCTCATGCGACAAGGCTTTTGTCTCGTTGGACAAAGCTTTTGATTCATTAGACAAAAGCTTTGACTGGTTTGTATGGTTTTATTCCTGTTTCTATGAAATGCTATGCAAAGATACAAAAAAACAATGAATTTGTCAAGTTTTTTCGTCTTATTTCTTGAACACAGATTACATAGAATGCAGATTTCTCAGAGCCATCCGCATGGCACTCTTTCTCTGCTTTCGGGCGATTACTTTACAATAATCTTGTATGTGTCTGTCTTGCCATTCTGGATGAACTTGACGAAGTAAAGACCTGGAGTGAGGTTGGATGGGAGTGTGTAGGAATTGCCCTGAAGAGGCGCTTCGTCTGCGACGAAGCCTGAAAGACCAAGAATGCTGACTGTTACGTCTGAAGCGGCAATGCCATTGGCAAGCTGTACTGTGAGCGGCTGACCTGCACGGCAAAGTCCTGTGACGAGACGAACGCCATTCTGTCCAGGAACATACTCGCTGGCAGATGATTCTGCGTCAATCTGAACGTCCTCTATGCCAAGCGCAATCTCCTGCTCTGCACGAGCTGCATCTTCGTCGTAGTTAGGATCGGTGATTGTCTTTTCGTTGAGACTCCACTTTGTATAGAGGTCTGCCACGGCAAGGGCACCTTCGCCAAAGCGCACACGATAGTCGTAGTGGCTGCGGCGCTGAGCATCGCCTGTGTAGATGTAGTCGGTATTTGCAACAACAAGGAAGACAACGTTGTTTGCAGGACGATCGGTAAGGTCAATCTGAATCTTTCCGCAATGGGCATACTGCGAGTAGTAGTTCTTGCCTCCCTTTGTAACGTAGCAGAGCTGGGCGCGCATGTCGCGGTCGTTCTGTGGAAGGAACTCTATTGTGGCGCTGTTTGCCTTAGAATCTACATGGATTGGGATGATGTTGCAGGCAGACCATCCTGGGCAAGTCAACGTGTCTGGTGCCAACCAATGGTCGTCGGAATTGATTGTGAGACCTTGGTATGGAGTGAGGGCAAATGGTTCAACGTGCTTGAGACATGGCATTATATCGCTGTTCTTGTTGTCCTTTGTCATCACGCCGTTGCCGTATTCTTCCTTAACGATAGTACCGATATTGCTGTTCATGATGTTGCGATAGCCTTCCTTCCAGCCGCCAATATCGAATGTTGCCATGCGAGCACGATACTGCATGATGAGATCGCGCATCATGTCTTCGCCAAGAAGACCGCCAATAGACTTGAGAACGTAGTCTTTTGCGTTGCGCCATATCCAAGGAATAGAACCCTTTCCGCAAATCTCTCCAAGGATGATAGGGAAGGAGTTGCCATACTGAGTGCCGCCAAGGAGGTTGCGCCATGTGCAGACCTGACCGTCTGCGCCATACACGTTAACGCCATCGGCTGTAGGACCGCCAAAGGAACCGTCAAGAAGCCAGCCAGAATAGCACTCGATAGGCATGAATGGAGCTACGAGAGGACAAGCGTCGAGGAAGCCTGGAGTGCCGTAGCGGTTGTAGCGTTCTGTGTTCATAGCTGACTGAAGCCATGTGTTTCCTGCCTCGTGGAACCATGAAGATTTGCTGCAAGCATTGAGGTCGGCAAAGATGGCATGGATGCCTTCGTGAATCATTGCCTCGCGCTGATAGTCGCCATCGCTCCACTTCTGGTCGGCATCGGAACGGAAGCGTGAGAATGGGTAGTAAGATGCCCAAACGCAGGCATAGTTGGCTCCATCAACATAGGTTGAACTCTGGTAGCCGCCTTTCTCTGTGTTTGAAGTATTGTCGTTCTTCAAGCCTGAGCCGAAGATGTAAACGAATGACTTGTAGCCGTCACGAGCGCTCTTGTCTGGTGGCCAACCCATGTAATCGCGGATGTATGCAAAGTCGTCATCGTACTTTTCTACCATGTTCTTGGCAGCCTCCATAGCTTTCTCCTGACCACCAACTTCGCTATTGAGATTGTCGCCCCAGAATGCAGACCACCATTCGCCAGAATAGCTGTTGGCTGGAGAACCGTTTTTCTTGTAAATAGTATGTGTCTTCTCTGGCTTCACGAACACTCCATTGTTGTAAGCAGCATCTGTAGTCCAATCGTGAGAGAACTGAGTGACGCGTCCTTCCCAAGAGAATGGTGTGCCGAGAGGCTCTGTCTGCACATCGACATAGATGCGGAATCCTGTCTCCGTGTGAGTTGTGCCTTCTGCATCCTTATACATTATATTGCACTGATAGCAGCCAGAATTTGCAGGTGTGGCATCCTCTGTAAGCACGAATTCTGGATCTGCCTTGTAACCTCGAATCTGTGTGCCGTTTCGATCAAGATACCTAACACGGTAGGTGGTGTTGCCGTCTTTGTCTGCAAGAGAGAAAGAGATCTTGTCGCCTGCCATTACCTGAATGTAGGTCTGCTGCACCCATTCGCCATCGTTCTGGCGCACCATAGGCAGGAGGGGCCATGCATCACGCTCATCGGCACGATGCTTGTAGGTTTTCTTGTATTCTGGCTGATCGGAAGTGATGCTTTCGTTTGCTCCGATAGTGACGTTGAAGCTATACTGGACGGTGTCTTCGCCCTGTACAAACATTTCTGCAAAGGAATAGCTGTCGCCATCAGCAACCTTGTCTGCATTATGAACAATGATGAAGGCTCCATCCTCATATTTGCATGCTATGCGGCGGTTGGTGTTTGATGCAGCACATGCAATGCCGCTCTTAGTGAACCAATAGCCATGCTTGCCATAAGATGCGGTAGAATAAGTGCTGGATGCGCTTCCCTGCTTTGCAAGGAAAAGGATTGAGCCATCAGAAAGTCCGTTGGCAATATCTGCCTCAGAACCGAGAGCAAGAGCATCGACGATAGCATTTGTGCTCACCTTCATTGCTGTGGGCTGATCTGCTGTCTTGTCTGCGCTGCGAACAATGTCCGTAGTATAGACAACCTTGGAACCTGCCATGGCACAGAGCGAACAGGAGGCAAGAATGAGAGTTAGTAATTTCGTTTTCATAAGTTAGCTTTTATTAGTTATTTTCTTATTTTTCTGATGGCAAAGTTACATTATTTAAAATAAAAAGAGGGGCAATGAAAACTACTTTTTTCGTCTTCATTGCCCCTTTTGTATTATTGTTCCACAAATTGGACTAATGTTTTATTCTATGTGGGAGGATTATTCAATGGTGAGCTCGTTGATGAGGCGCTTGGCGTGGCTGTAGTCGTCGATAACGGAGAGCACCCAGCGGATGTCAACGCCAATGCAGCGCTGAAGGGCATTGTCGAACTTGATGTCGCCTGACATTGCTTCCCAGTTGCCATCGAAGGCAAGACCGATGAGGCGTCCCTTGCCGTCGAACATGCCTGAGCCTGAGTTGCCGCCTGTGATGTCGTTTGTTGTGAGGAAGCAGAGTGGGAGAGTGCCTGTGCGCTGGTCAATGTACTGCTTGGAGAATTTGCCTGCCTTCATCCACTTGAGCACTGGATCGATAAGCTCATAGTCGGACTTCTCTTCTGGCGTGCCACTCTGGAGGGCATTGTAGTGCTTGTTGAGGAAGGATTGAGGGGTAGTGATGAGGTTTGTTGCCTCTTCCTTCAAGCCTGTTGTGCCTGGGGCAAAGTCGATAGGACGGCAGATACCATAGCTGAGACGAAGGGTGAAGTTGGCGTCTGGATAGTACTCATGTTCGTGGTTCATCTCGCGGATGCCTTCACCAAGGAGACGTTCGTAGCCCTCTGGATCGTTGGCATTCATGATTGTCTGGATTGAACGATAGCGCTCAATTGCTGACATGGCAACATCGAAGATCATGTCGCGAGCCACCTCGCTGACGTCGCTGGCTTTGCTGAGTTCGTCTGGACGGGCAAATACGGACTTTGAGTAGAGTTCGTCCATAAGCATGTCTATCTGCTCGTCTGTGAGACGAAGTGAGTCTGGCATGAGGCGAACTTCCTTCACGTAGTATTTGTAGAGCTCTGTGAACTGCTTCCTGTCGGTTGCCACGTCAATGTCCTTGTATGTCTTCTGAACCTTTGTGGCGAAGTCGTCTTCGTTAGGGCCTACTGCACTCATCATGCAGCTGAATGCGAAGCGAACGATGTCGCTTCCCTGGTATGCGCACTCTTGCCAGAGGGTGGCATCGTGGGCAGCATCGTCAATTCTCTGATAGCGCACCTTGAGCGAGTCGAGCACTCCGATGTAGCGTGCGTGAGCTATGGTGTCGGCATTTACCCAATCAGCAAATTCCTTCTCAAGCGCTTCCTTCTCGTCAATGACCTTGAGGTTGTCGAGTGCCTGATTCTGTCCGAGAGAGAATTTCCAGTAGTTTGAACAGCTGGCATACTTAGATGCGTACATGATGCGAAGTGCATCGCTTGTATTCATCGCCTCACGAATCACGTTGAGCTTTACTGTACGGGAGTTGTGACGCACTGTATTAGTATTGTCTATTGTGCTCTTGATACCATAGCTGGAGAGGTAGCGCTCTGTAGAGCCTGGATAGCCAAGAGTCATAGCGTAGGAGCCGTCCTCGTAGCCTTGTGTGCTGACATGAGCATACTGGATAGGGTGGTATGGCACATTGTCTTTGCTGTACTCGGCAGGATTGTTGTTGCGGTCGGCATAGATGCGGAATACGCTGAAGTCGCATGTCTGACGAGGCCACATCCAGTTGTCTGTATCTCCGCCATACTTGCCAAGGCACTGTGGTGGAGCGAAGACAAGGCGAACGTCGTCGTAGCGCTGATAGACGGAGAGGAAGTATTTGCTGCCTTTGTAGAATGGAGACACCTCGCTGACGATGCCGTTAGCAGAGTAATTGACCATTTCCATAAGGCGTGAGCTGATGGAGTCAATCATGTAGTCCTTAACTCTGTCAGGAGCATCGTTTGGGATGTTGCCAAGAATAAGGTCGGTCACATCTACAGTCTTGAGATGGAAAAGAACATAGAGACCTTCGTTAGGAAGTTCGTCGGCAAATGTCTTTGCGAAGAATCCGTTTTTGAGGTAATCGTTCTTTGTTGAGGAATGTTCCTGAATAGCATCGAAACCGCAATGGTGGTTTGTGAAAACAAGACCATCGTTGCTCACCACAACGCCTGAGCAGAATCCGCCTAACTGGATGATGGCATTGTTGAGCGAAGGGCCGTCAGCACTATAGAGCTGCTCTGGCGTTAGCTCAAGACCAAGACTGCGAAGAATGGAGTCGGTCTTTGCAGAAATGTTGCTGAGCATCCACATTCCTTCATCGGCATGTGCCGTAAAGGAGAAAAGCGATGCGCAGCCTACAAGCATGCTTAGAAAAAATTTTTTCATTTTGTTTATCGTTTTGTTTCAGTTTTAGTTTTAGTTTTTGTTATCGTTTTAGTTTTTGTTTCAATGATGAAACTGGCAGGTCACGATGAAGAATCTCAAGGACGAAGAGAAGGATGCACACGGTGTTGAGGATGATGTGCAACCATGTTGGCCATGATTCTGGCTGATACTTCATAGCCACGAAGAGGACTGCGGCAAGCACGACGTAACGGAAGATTTCCTTGAGATTGTATGGTATTGGATTCTTCTTCTGACCGACAATGTAGCTGAGCAGCATTGATGTGCCATAGCCTGCCACGCCAGCCCATGCACATGCTGTATAGCCATACTCTGGAATGAAGATGACATTGATGGCTATGAGGGCTGCACAGCCTGCAAGCGAGAACCATGCTCCCCAGATGGTACGGTCAATCAGTTTGTACCAGAAAGAGAGGTTGAAATACACACCCATCATGATTTCTGCTGCCATGACGATTGGGACAATGCTAAGTCCCACACGATAGCTTTCGCCAATGATAAGTCCAAGCAAGTCTATGTATCCCATGACGCAAAGGAATGCAAGAAGGGTGAAGATGATGAAGTATTTCATGGTTTTTGCAAGAAGCTCTGGATTGTTCTTGTCCTTATGACCTGCAAAGACTACAGGTTCGTAGGCATAGCGGAATGCCTGAGTGATCATTGCCATAATCATGGCTATCTTGACACAGGCATTGTAGATGCCAAGTGCATGGCGTCCTTCTTCACGAGGAAGGATGCGAGGGAGGAGTATCTGACCTGCCACCTGATTGAGGATTCCAGCAATGCCGAGAATGAGCATTGGCCATGTGTAGCTAAGCATGGTGCGGAAATATTGCTTGTCGAAACGCCAAGGGCACTGGCGCAGCTCTGGCAAGAAGAGAAGCATGATGATGCTGGTGCAGATGAGGTTGATAATGAATGTGTAGCCTGCTGTGATTTGCCAATCGTCCATGAATTTAGGAAGGGCAACGTATGCGATGACATTCAACACAATATTTATAAATATAAAGGTCATCTTGAGCATGGCAAATCGGATGGCTTGCTTCTTGTAGCGAAGGTAGCCGAAGAGGATTGCCTGGAATGCGTCCATCGCCACGATAATTGCCATCATGCCTACATACCAAGGATGCTCTTCATATCCGAGGGCTGATGACAGCTGAGGAAGCAAACCGAGCACAAGGGCAAGGAACAGGACAGACACACCGCCTACCATAAGCAGGGCTGTGCTGAACACGTCGAGAGGACGTTCCTCTTTATTTACAAAACGGAAAAAGGTTGTCTCCATGCCAAAAGTAAGGATGACAAGCACAAGGGCTGTCTGTGCATAGAGATCGCTGACAATGCCGTAGTCGCTGCAACTCTTGAGAGTGTAGGTGTAGAGCGGCACAAGCAGATAGTTGAGAAACCTGCCTACAATGGAGGATAGGCCGTATATTGCGGTGTCCTTCGCTAAAGATTTAATATTTGCCATTTGTTGAGTTTTGAGCATGCAAAGTTACACCTAATTAATTTAAAATCAAAAGAAGGTGCCGAAAATACGACACCTTCCTTGTTTTTTATATAATTGGGTTCTGCGAATGCCCTCCCTCGCCCTCTACGGGAGAGGGTTCGGGGAGAGGGTATTCTATTTACTTAACGAGAACCTTCTTTACAGAACCGTCTGTCATCTTAACGATGTTGATACCCTTCTGAGCAGCGTTGAGACGAGCACCAGAAACAGAGTAGAAGCCTGCGATATTCTGGATGCCAGTAGCTGGTGCCATTGGAGCATTGATTGCTGTTGTTGGGTCCCAGCCTGTGTTGTCACCAACCTTGTCAAGAACAAGCTTGAAATTGTCGGCAGAGAACCATGTGCCAGAGAATGCTTCGTCTGCAGTCTTATTCAAGAAAGCATAATCGCAAGTGACACCAAGAACAAGCACGTGATCTGTAACTTCAATCTCAACTGAATTGTTGAACCAGCCACGACCGTTACCATTGTTAGCGAAGACGATTGCCCAGTCAGTAGGATCAACATTTTCTGGACATACGTCAGAACCGTCATTGTGGTCAAGCAAGAGATCGCTTACAGTAACTTCTGGCATTGTCTGAATACCCATTATATTGCAAATACGGTCAACAGCTGCCATCCAGATTTCACCACGAGAGTCGGTATATACTGTTTCCTCATCATCAGAAATGATGCCGTACTTAGCATTTGGAGTTGCCTTAGCTACAGCCGCAGAAAGTACATTGTTAGCAGCAGCATCGAGAGAGAGAACTTCTGTGTCATCAACAGTAGTTGTTACAGGTGCCTTGTCTGATGCAAAGAGATATGCACCTGTGCCAGAAGTACGCATAATGTTAGAAATAGTATATTTACCATTAGGAACATTGAGAACCTGATACCAAGTAGAACGGATGCCACCAGCAGAGTTCCATGTGTCCATGTAGAAACCAGAACCGTTTCCATCAACCTGCTGACCAGACTTAGCACCATTGCCATCACCTACAATCTTCTTGATTGTCCAGCCCTTTGCATAAGTGTCGTCAACTGTTGGATTGCTAATGTAAGCTGTAAGATTAGCACCATCCTCAATAGCAATTTCAGATGCTTCTGCCAAAGTGATTGCGCTATTAAGAGCCTCAACCTGCTTAGCGAGATAGTCGTTATCAGAAGTGTATGAAGCGAGGTTAGAAACAACTGACTTAATTGCATTTTCAATAATTTCCTTACCCTTACCAACATAGTTTCCTGCTGTAGCCTCAGCGTTCTGAACTGCAGGGATGAGAGTGTCGCGATAGTATCGGAGGATAGCAGTCATAGCTGGAGTCTCTGCACTTGTTGCAGCAGCAGAACCGAGGTAGTCAGTCATGTTCTGAACAGGAACCTTAGCGAGAGCGATTGCGTTAGCATTGTATGCGTTAGCGATAGAATCCTGGAGGTTAGCGTATGAACCAGCTATCACGCCTTCATACTCAGCCTCAGAAGCCTCTGCAGCAGAAATAGCAGCCTTGAGAGCATCAAGGTCATTTGAAGTCTTAGCAGTAGCGACAGCCTCAACAGCAGTAGCCTTGTCAGCAGCGAAGTGGAGAGTTGCAGCGAATGCCTCAGCTTCAGCAAACTTAGCAGCAATAGCAGCAGCAATTTCCTCGTCTGTAGCCTTGCCAAGGTAACTGAGTTTGAAGTTGCGAGCGCAGAACCAACCACCACGATAGTCTGTAAAGCCTACAGGAATGTCGGCAGCACCATTGGATGTTGCACCGATAGTGAGCTTACCATCTACAACAATAACCTTAGCTGTAGTGAGAGTTTCCCATACGTATGGATCCCAGCCTGTCTGTGTCATTGCCTCTGATACAGATGTTGCTGCAGAAGAGGATGCGAATACATGCTGGTCTGTGATGCAGCCGTCCTGAGTACAGAGGTCTGCAGTCACAGTATAGTATCCGTTAGGAAGACCTGTAAGTTCCTGCTTGATTGTATTGTCCTTGAAATTAGCCTCATTACGCCAAGCGTTCCATCCTGAGTATGTATTACCTGATTCGTCAACGAAGTCTGACTTAATGCGCTGGTCGCCACCAGATGTGCCAATTGTCCAAGGTCCCTGTGATTCGAAATTAGGATTAACGATGTAGAATGAGTAGTCTGCTGGATTGTCCTCTGATGCATTCTGTGAGAAGCGGTAATCATCAATAGCTTTCTTGAGAGCAGCAGCCTGAGCGTAGATATACTCCTCTGCTGTCATATCCTCAGATTCGTTAAGATAACCGTTTCCTGCCCATGTTGTAAAGCCATCAATAGCTGTGAGGAAAGCATCAATACCAGGATATGCGTCACCTGACTCAATCATTTCAACTGCCTCATCGAGCAGAGCCTGGAAGTTGCTGAGTGATGGGATAATAGCCTTGTAGTTGTCCATTGAAGAAACGAGGTCGTCAATAGCAGCCTGCAGTTCTTCAAGAGATGAACTCTCGTCAAGGTCTTCATATCCGTTATTCATAATCTTGTCACTAAGCTCTTCCGCAAGTGAAGGATAGTCGGCAAGTTCGTTTTCGACAAGAGAATATGCATTAGAGATTGTAGCACGAAGTGAGATGAATGCAACAGTCTCGGCAGAAACCTCTGCTGGATCATAAAGCTTAGCAAGGAAGAAACCATCGAATGCAGCTTCAATCTTATTTTCCTTAAGCCAACGAGCATTGAACTGAAGCCAAGTATATTCTTTTGACTCGAAAGAGCAAGCTGTCTGCGCCCATTCACCTACGCCGTCGCCATCTTCATCGATGAAGTTTGCGAATCCAAGACAACCGTCAGATGAGTCGCCAGCCATACCAATGAGGTAATTTGCCTCATTCTGACCACCACCTGTTGACTCCTGATCAGTGAGCGTGATTACAGGGATGTATTGATTGTTAGCAGAGTTATGTGAAAGATAGAAAGAAAAATAGTAGCGAGTGTTGGTCTCAAGAGCCCAGTGCATTCCGATTGAGCGATTACCACCTGCACCTGTGTGACCAATAGCCTGGATATAAGCACCACCGTCATAGCCTCCTGTTGCATGCCATCCGAAATTGCTTGTTGTCATTTGATCATAGTTCTGAGCAATTGTCCAGCCTACGATGTTGTTGTCATTTTCAGCAGGATCCATGCTGAACGAACCGTTAGTGATTTCATTGGCACCAACATACCATTCTGAGCCGTCGCTCAGTTTGATTTTGTCGCCGACTTTCACATCACCTACTACAAGCTCATTTTGTGCATTAGCATTGAAGCTGAAAGCACCAATCAAAGCTGTAGCCACGATTGAGAAAAGTTTTTTCATACGCGGAAAAATTAGTTAAGTTAATAAATTTATTGAATTAGTTATATAATCAAAAAAGCTCTAAGAGGATATTTGTCTTTTCCTCATTCTAATAGATTTAGGGTACAAATATATTGAAAAATCTTGACTTCACCAAACTTTTAGGTACATTTTAAATAAATCGTGTCAAAAAAGTTATTTTATGCTATGAAATCACACCAATTGGCACGGAACGCTATTGTACGCACAGCCTCATCATCCTATTACCTGTAAACCAAACTTTTAATTTCAAAGCAATCAAATATTCAATTACTCAGTAAACAAAAAAACATCATCAAGGAACCCCTTGATGATGAATGAATTATTCCAAATATGTGTAGCCGTAAAGACCAGAACGATAAGTGTCAAGGAATTCCTTGCCTTCGTCAAGGGTGATCTTTCCTTCCTTGATGGCTTGCTTTGTCCAAATCTCAAGTGAGCGAACAAGCTTCTTTGGCTCGTAATGAACAAACGAGAGGACATCGGCAACTGTCTCGCCATCAATGATGTTCTTGATGTGATAACCGTCCTTGTCTGTAGTGACGTGAATGGCGTTCGTATCGCCGAAGAGGTTGTGCATGTCGCCAAGGATTTCCTGATATGCTCCTACGAGGAACACGCCAATGTAGTATGCGCCTTTCTTCTTGTCGAGAGCATGGACAGGAATGAAATGACTCACGCCGTTTTCTGTTGAGAAATTGGCTATCTTGCCATCGCTGTCGCAAGTGATGTCCTGAAGGGTAGCATTATGGTCTGGGCGCTCGTTGAGACGCTGAATAGGCATGATTGGGAAAATCTGGTCGATAGCCCAAGAGTCTGGCAATGAGTGGAAGAGAGAAAAATTGCAGAAATACTTGTCTGCCAGAAGCTTGTCAAGCGAATGCAACTCCTCAGGAACATGCTTCATGGAATGAGCCAGCACATTTATTTCACGAGCAACAGCCCAATACATTCTTTCTATTTCCGCGCGTGTGCGAAGGTCAAGAATGCCGTGGGCAAAGAGGTCAAGAGCTTCCTCGCGAATCTGCTGGGCATCATGCCAGTTTTCAAGCATGTTGCGAACATTCAAACCGCACCAGATGTCATAGAGATCCTTTGCCAATTCATGGTCGTTCTCACCTACCTCAAACTCATCTGGCATGGCTGGAACCTCAGCAGTTTCAAGCACTTCCATGATGAGAACAGAATGATGGGCAGCAAGCGAACGACCACCTTCTGTGATGATGTTTGGCTGAGGAACTTCATTCTGAGTGGCAGCCTCTACGAATGTGTACACACAGTTATTCACATATTCCTGGATGGAGTAATTGACAGAACTTTCAGAATTGCTTGAACGGCTGCCATCATAGTCAACGCCAAGACCACCGCCACAGTCAACAAATTCCACATTGAAGCCTAACTTACGAAGCTGAACATAGAACATGCTGGCTTCGCGAAGCGCATTCTGGATGCGGCGAATCTTTGTGATCTGACTGCCAATATGGAAATGAATGAGACGAAGGCAATCCTGCATGTCGTTCTCTTCTATGTATTTGATAGCCGTAAGAAGCTCACCAGAAGTCAAGCCAAACTTGCTTGCATCGCCACCGCTTTCTTCCCACTTGCCAGAACCAGAAGCAGCAAGCTTGATGCGAATGCCAATGTTTGGTCGCACACCAATCTTTTTGGAAAGACGAGTAATAATTTCAAGCTCATTGAACTTCTCCACAACGATGTAGATACGCTTTCCCATCTTCTGGGCAAGGAGAGCCAACTCTATGTAGTCCTGATCCTTATAACCATTACATACAATGAGAGAATCGCTTTCCATGTTTACAGCCAACACAGCATGAAGCTCTGGCTTTGAACCTGCCTCAAGTCCAAGATTGAATTTCTTTCCATGCTTTATGACTTCCTCAACAACAGGCTGAATCTGATTCACCTTGATAGGGTAGATGATAAAGTTCTCAGCCGTATAGCCATATTCCTTGGCAGCCTTTTCGAAACATGTGGCTGTCTTCTCAATACGGTTATCGATGATATCTGGGAAACGTACAAGCACAGGAGCAGAAACATCACGCAAAGCGAGATCGTCCATAACCTCCTTGAGGTCAACTTCTACACCGTCCTTGCGAGGTGTAACTGCCACATTTCCTTTTTCGTTTATGTGGAAATAATTAACTCCCCAACCATTGATGCCATAAAGCTCGTTGGAGTCTTCAATGCGCCATTTTCTCATTTATCTGACTAACGTAGTTTAGGATTTCCTCCTTAGTATGAATAACTTCAATGTCGATCGTATATTTTGCCTTGGTATAAAAAGGCAATCGCTTCTGCAACGATTCGTGGATATAGGCTTCAAGCTCTTCGGGTGTCTTGCCCTGAATGAGCGGACGCTGGCTCTTGCCCATCAGCAGATGCTCTTTCAAGACTGCTGGAGAAGCATTGAGATAGATTGTGTCGCCTTGCTGATTCATATAATCCATATTGTCGAAAAAGCAAGGTGTGCCACCTCCGCATGAGATCACCACATTCTCAAATTCACCCACTTCGTGAAGCATTTTTTTCTCTATTTCACGGAATCCTTCTTCACCGCTCTGAGCGAATATCTCTGGAATCTTCTTGTGAAAACGGTCTTCTATGTACCAGTCAAGATCGTAGAAATCCAGACCTAACTCTCTGGCAAGCGCTCTGCCTATAGTAGTCTTGCCAGCACCCATATATCCTATGAGAATCAGTCTTTTCATGCCTTTTTTGTAGCTGCTTTTTTACCTCTTACTGGTTTTGAAGCAGCTGGCTGAGGGTTATTGATAATCTCCATGCACTCCTCGTATGTGAGGCTTTCAGGAGCTTTTACTGTCTTTGGCAATTTGTAGTTTGAGCCTTTGTATTTAAGGTAAGGACCATAGCGACCGCTCATCACCTCAAGTTCTGGCTCCTCTTCAAACGTCTTCAGATGGGCAGCAGCCTCACCCTTGCGCTTCTCTTCAATGAGCTCAATTGCCTTGTCAAGTTCCAATTCCAATGGATCAATGCCCTTTGGAATAGACACATATTTCTTATTATGGAGAACGTATGGACCGAAACGACCTGAGCCTACAGTAACTGTCTCACCTTCATACTCACCTAAGGTGCGAGGAAGCTTGAAGAGGTCAAGCGCCTCCTCCAAAGTGATAGTGGCAATGCTCTGTCCTTTCTTCAGCTGGGCAAAGAGAGGCTTAACCTTTTCGTCGGCAATGCCCACCTGAACCATAGGACCGAAACGTCCAATCTTCACGCTTACAGGCTTTCCTGTTCCTGGCTCTTCGCCAAGCAATCTTTCGCCAACCTTATGCTCGTTCTTCTCCTGGAAAGTAGCCTCGATCATTGGCTCCAGATTAGCATCGAAGTCTTTCATCATCTGCTGCCAATTCTCTCTGCCATCAGCAATTTCATCAAATTCCTTCTCCACATTAGCAGTAAAATTATAATCTATAATCTCTGGGAATGACTGCATAAGGAAGTCGTTGACAACAGTACCAATATCTGTTGGAAGAAGCTTTCCTTTCTCATTTCCAAACACTTCCTTCTTTGAAGACTTCTTTATCTTGCCGTTTGAAAGCTTGATGATGCCGTATGTGCGCTCCTCGCCTTTCTTGTCTCCTTTCTCGACATACTCGCGCTGCTGGATAGTGGAAATTGTTGGAGCGTATGTAGATGGACGACCTATGCCAAGCTCTTCCATCTTCTTTACGAGGCTTGCCTCTGTGTAGCGAAGAGGATGCTGGGAGAATCTCTCTGTAGCAACGATTTCCTTCACCTGAAGCTTCTCGCCAACCTTTACAGCAGGAAGCAGGCCTTCTGTTTCCTCAACCTGAGTATCGTCATCGTATGACTCGCGATACACGCGGAGGAAACCATCGAAAGTGATAACCTCTCCTGTTGCAACAAACTCATTATTAATAGTAATAGTAGTCTTTTCTGCCTCAGCATCTGCCATCTGACAAGCTACAGTACGCTTCCATATAAGATCGTAGAGTCGCTTCTCCTGAGCATTGCCAGCAATTTCGTGCTCGCTGATGTATGTTGGACGGATGGCTTCGTGAGCTTCTTGAGCACCCTTAGCATTTGTATGGAACTGACGTGGCTTGGAGTAGTTCTCGCCATGCATAGAGATGATTTCCTCCTTTGTAGTGTTGATACAAAGCGATGAAAGGTTCACGGAGTCAGTACGCATATAAGTAATGTATCCAGATTCATACAGGTGCTGAGCCACCATCATTGTCTGTGATACTGTGAAACCAAGCTTGCGAGCTGCTTCTTGCTGGAGTGTTGATGTTGTGAATGGAGGAGCAGGACTCTTTTTTGTTGGCTTCTTCTCAATATCTGTGATGACAAATTCCTTATCCTTGCAAGAAATAAGGAACTGCTCAGCCTCTTCTTCTGTCTTGAAGCCATGAGCAATAGATGCTTTTATAGGCTGGTCACCTACGATGAAAATAGCGCTTACTCTGTAAGATGACTCACTTTGGAAATCTTCTATCTCTTTTTCTCTTTCAACAATGAGACGTACAGCCACACTCTGCACACGACCTGCGCTGAGACCTGGCTTGAGCTTTTTCCAAAGAACAGGAGAAAGCTTGAAACCTACAACGCGGTCAAGCACACGGCGAGCCTGCTGTGCATTAACCAAGCCCATATCAATGGTACGAGGATTCTCGATAGCCTCGAGAATAGCTGTCTTTGTGATTTCGTGGAACACGATTCGTTTTGCCGCCTTAGGATCAAGCCCAAGCACCTGGCTCAAATGCCAGCTGATAGCCTCTCCCTCGCGGTCCTCATCGGATGCAAGCCAAACGGTTTCCGCTTTCTTTGCCTGAGACTTAAGTTCTTTTACAACACTTTCTTTGTCTGCAGGAATCTCATACACAGGAGAAAAGTCATTCAGGTTAACACTCATCTCCTTCTTCTTCAAGTCACGAATGTGTCCGTAGCTGGACATCACCTTATACTCTTTGCCAAGAAACTTCTCCAAAGTCTTTGCCTTTGCAGGAGACTCGACAATCACCAAATTCTTTTGCATATATTGTTTTTGTTCTTATTCTCTTATTTCCCCGAAAAGGGGGCGTTTTTGCATCATTTTTTACCACATCGGTCAAAAATGCGGTGCAAAGTAAGTAAAAAAAAAGATTCCTACATATATAATAATGTGGAAATTTTCTTTTTTCTCACTAATTTTCTAATAATTATCCGTAACTTTGCACCCAAATTTGTAAGAAATATGACTATAGAAGAGAAAATCATAGCATGCGTACTGTCTGCTGTCAAGGCTCTGTACGATGTTGAAGCTGACGAAAAGCAAGTACAGCTTCAGAAAACTAAATCAGAATTTGAGGGTCACCTCACAGTTGTCGTTTTCCCATTCGTCAAGGCTGCCCGCAAGAAGCCTGAACAGGTAGGTGAGGAAATCGGTCAGTATCTCGTTGAGAATGCTGGCGATGTTGTTGCAAAATTCAATGTTGTCAAGGGATTCCTCAACCTCGTTATCAGCGATGCGCCATGGATCACATTGCTCAACAAGATCAATGCTGAAGAGAAGTTTGGTTTCCAGCCTGTTACTGAGCAGTCACCTCTCGTGATGATCGAGTACAGTTCTCCAAACACAAACAAGCCTCTCCACCTTGGCCACGTTCGTAACAACCTTCTTGGTTCTGCTTTAGCACGAATCGTTGAAGCTAACGGTAATAAGGTTGTCAAGACAAACATCGTGAACGACCGCGGTATCCACATCTGCAAGTCTATGCTCGCTTGGCTGAAGTATGGCAATGGAGAAACTCCTGAATCATCTGGCAAGAAGGGCGACCACCTCATTGGCGACTACTATGTGGCATTCGACAAGCACTACCGCGAGGAAGTTAAGGAACTCAAAGCTAAGTTCATTGCTGAAGGCATGGACGAGGAAGCTGCCGAAGCAAAGGCAAAGAATGAGTCACCTCTCATTGTTGAGGCACATAACATGCTCGTTAAGTGGGAGCAGAACGATCCTGAGGTTCGTGGTCTTTGGAGAAAGATGAACGAATGGGTGTATGCTGGTTTCGACGAGACATACAAGAAGATGGGTGTAAGCTTCGATAAAATCTATTACGAATCAGAAACTTATCTCGAAGGCAAGGACAAGGTGATGGAAGGTCTCGAAAAGGGTTTCTTCTATCGCAGAGAAGATGGTTCCGTTTGGGCAAACCTCACAGCAGAAGGTCTTGACGAGAAGCTTCTTCTCCGTTCAGACGGCACAAGCGTTTATATGACTCAGGACATCGGTACAGCAAAACTTCGTTTCCAAGATTTCCCAATCGACAAGATGATCTATGTCGTAGGCAACGAGCAGAACTACCACTTCCAGGTTCTCTCTATCCTTCTTGACAAGCTCGGCTTTAAGTGGGGCAAGGATCTCGTACACTTCTCATACGGCATGGTTGAGCTTCCTAATGGCAAGATGAAGAGCCGTGAGGGTACAGTTGTTGATGCTGACGATTTGATGGATGCAATGATTCAGGATGCCTACACAGCAAGCGCTGACAAGATGAAGACTCTCGACATTCCAGAGGAAGAGGCTCGTGAGGTTGCTCGCAAGGTAGGTCTTGGTGCTCTCAAGTACTTCATCCTCAAGGTTGATGCTCGCAAGAACATGCTCTTCAACCCAGAAGAATCTATCGACTTCAACGGCAACACAGGTCCTTTCATTCAATATACATACGCACGTATCCAGAGCATTCTCCGCAAGGCTCAGGCACAGGGTATTGACATCCCAAGCCAGTTGCCAACAAATATCTCTATTTCTACAAAGGAAACAGAGATTATCCAGAAGATGAATCAGTTTGCAACAGCAGTAAAGGCTGCAGGTACAGATTACAACCCATCAACGATATGTAACTACTGCTACGAGCTTACAAAGGAATTCAACCAGTTCTATCACGACTTCACTATCCTCGGTGAAGAGAATGCAGAACTCAAGGTGTTCCGTCTCTCACTTGCTAAGGCAGTTGCTAAGGTGGTAAGCCTTGGCATGGGATTGCTCGGAATTGAAATGCCTGAAAGAATGTAAAAAAACATAATAGGTCTAAGGTCTGAGGTCTAAAGGTTAAGGGTGTGCAACCTTTGACTTTTGACCTTTGACCTTTGACTTTTAACTCCCACAAAAATCCTTATTACAATGAAATACCTTATTATTCCCATCTTTTTATTTGCAGCCATTACTGTCAACGTAAGCTTTTTCTCCTGTACAAATTTCAAAGGTATAGGAATTGTTGACAGCAGTCAGTTAGTTGATTCTGACTCCATTCGTGCAGTTCTTGAAGCAGAAAGTATTGCAAATGCTCCTCTGCCAACAGAACAACTTTCTTCTGTAAATGACATCGAATACAGTATCACATCATTCGACACAACAGTTTCTGGAGAACTGAAAAGCATCAAGAATCTCTATGCCGATGCTCAAGGATCATACACATTCCGCGGCAACCCTATGCGCACAGCCGATTATGGAGGCAGCGTGAAGGGCAATCCAACAAAGATTGTCCAGAAATGGGTGTTCCATACTGCTTATGATGGAACTCAGACGCGCATGGGGTCTTGGGGCGGTGGCAGCGGCTGGACAGGACAGCCTGTTTATGTAAAATGGACAGAAGAACAGATGAAGCGTTTCAAAGCTGAATCGCCTGCTCTCAAGCCTGCTTTTGGCAATGAAGAAATAATGGTGGGATCCCTTTGTGGAAAAGTGTATTTCATTGATTTCAAAACGGGTGAGGCATCTCGTGAACCTCTTGATGTAACTAATCCTATCAAGGGTTCCATAAGTCTTGATCCAACACTCAATGGCAATCTCTATGTTGGTCATGGCATTCCAAAGGTTGATCCAATGGGACAGATGGCATTCAACATATTCACTCATGAAAAGACATTTTTCTCTGGAAGAGATGGCAATGCATGGGTGTCATGGTGCGCCTTCGACTCTTCTCCTGTGCGTGTGGACGATTTCCTTTTCTGGCCAGGAGAAAACGGTACAATATATAAGTATTGGATAAATGGGGATAAACTTGTGAAGCATACAACATTACGCTTCCGTGCAAAGGGCGATGGTGCTGCAGGAACAGAAAACAGCCTTTGCGTCTTCAAGAACTATGGTTTCTTCGGCAGCAATCATGGCGATGTGCTTTGCATCGATTTGAACACTCTCAAGCCTATCTGGCACTATGACAATGTGGATGACATTGATGCGTCTATCGTTTGCGAGGTAGAGGACAATGTGCCATACCTTTACTGCGGATGCGAGGTGGATCAGCAGGGAAACAATGGTCTTTGCCACATGGTGAAGCTTAATGGTTTGAATGGCGAAAAGGTTTGGGAAACAAACATCCAATGCCATAAGCTCAATATGGGAGGAAAGCACTTTGACGGAGGTCTTTACAGCACACCTCTGCTCGGTCAAGGCGACTGTTCCGACCTTCTCTTTGCCAATATCTGCCAGAGAGACAATAGCAACAAAGCCGAGTTCACAGCTTTCAACCGCAAGACAGGAGAGATCGTGTATCGCACTCAACTCCAGAGTTTCGCATGGTCATCACCTGTAGGCTTCCTCAACGAGAAAGGCAAGATGTTCGTCTTTGCTGGCGACTCATTCGGAAATGCTTACCTCATTGATGGCAAGACAGGAAATATAATCTTTACGGAACACATGGTGAACAATTTTGAAAGCTCGCCTGTCGTCGTTGGCAACCAGCTCGTTGTCGGCTCACGAGGTTCCGAAATTTATAAGTTTGAAATACAATAAAACATGAAATATCTGCTCGCAGCATTTTTCTCTATTATAAGTATATGTGTAATGCATGCTCAGGACATACTTGAGCAACAGGAAGAACAGGTGACAGACAGCGTAATGTCATACGAAGACTCTATGCGCATCGTAATGATGAGCTGGACACCCGAAGAACGATGGCTTTACGGACTCCGCAATCGCATGGATTCCGTATTGCAGAATCATCGAACCACTACTACAACCGTATATACAGGCAGAGGAAGACGCAGAAGAGCAACAAGAAAAACCATTACAAGAAACTATCATGTAGGAATGACCGTATATGACCTTACAGCCGATTCCACCATTTTCTCTTATAATGATAATGACCTCTACATTCCTGCCAGCACACAGAAGCTTTTTGTCTCAATAACTGCCCTAAGCACCGTTGGAAGCAATCATCATTTCCGCACAGATGTAAGCTATGATGGAACAGTTGAAACCGACAGCATCTATCATGTTGACAGCATCTGGCACGACAGCATAAATGTAGAGGTGAAAATAGACACCATCTTCCGCAAGTATCTGAAAGGAAACGTGTATGTAAGCAGCGGTTTTGATCCTACGCTTGACAAGAATGCCATTGAATATGTTGCCTGCAAGGTTATGGCACTTGATGTTGATTCCATCGATGGCTATATCTATGCATACGAACCTCAGAAACGCATGGTTTCAGGTCAATGGTTCTGGGACAAGCATCCTTCTCGCTTCTTCGCATCCTCGCTCTATCAGGCACTCAAAGACGATGGAGTGGCATTCTCTGCTGACAAGGCATATTCCTCACTTTCAGTACCGTTAGACCATAAGACATACGGTCTCACATCTCTCTACACTCCCTTGCCTATTATCCTGAAGCGCATGATGAAGAATAGCGACAATTTCTATGCTGAATCCATGCTTCTCAACCTATGTGATTTGAGGGATGTGAACAACTGGACATATAACAGCTGCACACAGAAAGTAAAGGAAATGGTAGGAAAGGCAGGAGGACGCACAAGTGATTATATCATTGATGACGGCAGCGGACTTTCTCATTCAAACAAGACAACACCAATCATAGAGACACAAATTCTTCGTTATGCCTATCATAACAAAGATATTTACGAACTTCTCTATGAATCACTTCCAATAGCAGGCGTAGATGGCACACTCTCAAGCCGTATGATAGGCACACCAGCATACCGCAACGTGCGAGCAAAGACAGGCACAGTAAATGGTGTTCAAACTCTTGCCGGCTATGTGAAAGCATCGAACGGACACTTCCTCGCATTCTCCATAATGGTCAATAACAATTATGACCAAGCAGGAGGACGATCACTACAAAATCAGTTGTGTGCTGAAATGGCTAAATGAGGTTTTCGTTTTAGTTTTCGTTTTAGTTAATATCATGGCAAAGCAGAAATTTTATGTAGTTTGGGATGGAGCAGAAGATGGTGTGTTCACTTCATGGGAAGCATGTCAGCAAGCTGTAAGCGGTTATTCCAACGCAAAATATAAATCATTCAAATCAGAGGAAGAGGCAGAAGCCGCTTTCGAGATGGGGTATGATGCATGGATAGAGTTAGAAAAGGAAAAAGAAAAAAAGAAAGAAGAAGAAAATTCAACCCAGTCAACTACCTCAACCCAATCAACTTATAATATCCCTCCTGCAGCCATAAACGACTCCATTGCTGTTGATGCAGCATGCAGCGGCAATCCAGGAAAGATGGAATATCGTGGTGTTTACCTTAAGACAGGCAAAGAAATCTTCCATTATGGTCCTGTATTCGGCACAAACAATATAGGTGAATTCCTAGCCATCGTTCATGGTCTTGCATTGCTCAAGCAAAAAGGACTTCACACCATGCCTATCTATAGCGACAGCGTGAATGCACAACTCTGGGTTCGCAAGAAGAAATGCAAAACAACTCTTGAGCGCAATGAAAAGACAGAAGCACTCTACCAACTCATTGAGCGTGCAGAAAAATGGCTCAATGAAAACACATATTCAAATCCTATAATAAAGTGGCCAACAGATCAATGGGGCGAGATTCCTGCAGACTTTGGAAGAAAATAAGATGCGAAAACACTTGACAAATTCATTGTTTTTTTGTAACTTTGCATTGTAAACACATACCTTATATGTAAAACAATACAAACCAGTCAAAGCTTTTGTCTAATGAATCAAAAGCTTTGTCCAACGAGACAAAAGCCTTGTCGCATGAGCCAAAGCTTTTGTCTCGTTTTTTTTACGGGCATTTACATGAAGGTTTATCGGGCAAAAGCATGAAGCAATTGCGAGTGTACGCATCTCAATGGTATGAGTCTTTTATTTTTTTATTCATAGTCTCACCCATTTTGATAGTGCTTTATACTTCTCTCCATAAAAGTGCTTTCATCTTTGAGAAGAGTAGGGGAGATGATTGGTGTTTTTACTGAGCCATTGATAGATTCGTTGCCTTGTTCCACATAACAATCATCCCAAAGACCTGAATCAATGAATGATTGCAGAAGCTGTGACCCACCTTCAATGAGTACTGACTGAATGCCAAGTGTATAAAGTTGTGTGAGTATTTCTTTTACGTCTGTTGATTGTATCAATGTGAATCCATCACGAAGCTGAATAGATTGTGATGATGCAACGAAACGCTTTGGTGAAGGTCCGTACCAGTTGCGTGTGTCGAGAGATGGATTGTCAATCTCGTATGTCTTTCTGCCTACAAGTATTGCCTGATGCTCTGCACGACGCTTATGACAAAGCATCTGTGTGTATGCTGACGAAATATGACCATCAATATAACCATCTGATGATTGTGCCCACTTCAGCGTTACGAGTGGTCGCTGCTTGCCATGAAAAGTCATAAAACGCTTGTTGAGTGCCTTGCATTCCTCCTCAAGAACACCAACTTTCACTTCTATTCCAGCATCTTGCAACTTCTTTATTCCTCTGCCCTGAACCTTTGCAAAAGGGTCCTTACAACCGATGACACAACGCTTGAAGTGCTTGCTCACAAGAAGATCGGCACATGGAGGCGTCTTACCGTAATGGCTGCATGGCTCAAGACTTACATATATGGTACTTTCTGAGAGAATATGTTCATCTTCTGGCTTCACACTGGCACATGCGTTAACTTCTGCATGACCTTCGCCACAACGAACATGATAACCTTCACCTATTATTCTGCCTTCATGTACTATGACAGCGCCTACCATTGGGTTTGGCTGAGCATTCTGCCTGCCGTTCTGTGCAAGCTGAATACATCTTCTCATATATAACTCATCTCTTTCCATGGTACAAAATTAGTAAAAAAGAAGGATAAATTAAGTAAAAACCTTTTTTTATTGGAATTTTTTTTAACATTATTTTTTATTATCTTACATTTGTAATGTAATTTACTTACCTATTAAAATAAATGTAAAATATGAGAATTAAAAATTACCTTAAATTTGGAATTGGTTTCCTATTTGTCTTAGGTTTAGGATCCTGTATTGACAAGGATTATGATTTGAGTGACATTGACGGCACAGCTCGTTTCACTCTGAAGGAACTTACTGTTCCTATGAACATGGATTACATCACTCTCAGCCGTGTGCTTGACTTGCCAGAAGATAGCAAAGTTATTGAGGAGAAGGATGCAGGCGGCAATACATTCTATGCTATAAAAATAGAAGGCACATTTAAGTCTGATCCTATAGAAATATCTAATTTCAAGGCAGCAAAGCCAAATATTGATGGAAAAACAACTGAACTTGATCTTGTTGACCTTCGCACAGCTGTTGGGTATATAGGAGAAGTTACTGCTTATTATGATATTTCATCAGAACCTACTACTTTCAAGTCACAGACAAACCACTTTGACAAGTCTTTGAAGTATATTGAGAAACTTGGTGTCAATGCTACTTTCAGCAATACATTGAAAATTAGCGGTTTCAATGCTAATACTTTGAAGAATGTAAAGATTGAAGGATTGAAACTGAAATATCCTAAAGGTCTTACTGTTGAAACAGAAAAGGGTACATACGATGCTAAAACTGGTGTGTTTGACCTTAGCAATGAAGTTATTGTGCCAGACGGCAATGGCAACATTGAAATAAGCATCAAGGTTACTGAAATTGATGCAACACAGGATAATGTGAAGATTGACTACGAAAACCGTTCGCTTGTATATGAGGATAACTTCAATGTGATTGAAGGTCGTGTGAATATTTACGCAGATGAGAATCTTCCTGATAAGGTTACTTTCATAACAAAACCTGAAATTTCAGAAATTGAGATGGTTGAATTTACTGGTAATCTCGAATATAACTCTGATGAATTTGATATTGAACCTATCGACATCAGCGGTATTCCTGACATCTTGAGCCAGACAGGTACTGTGATAGAACTTGAGAACCCTCAGCTATACATGAATCTCAAGAATCCTCTTGCTGAATACAATGTTTATTTCCAAACAGGTCTTAAGCTTACAGCAATTAGAGGCGATAAGTCTGCTGAATATGAGCCAGATGTAAATATTGTGAAGACAAAGAAGGGTGAAGCCGACAAAAATGAATTTGTGCTTGCTCCTTCAATGCCTGAAGTATTATATACAGGATATACTGATCCACAGTTTGTACAGTTCTCTTCTATGAAGAAGCTGCTTGCTGAAGTTGATGGTATTCCTAACGAAATCAAGGTTGAAGCAGTAAATCCTGTTATGCCAGAACAGAGAGTGGAGAAGTTCAAGATAGGTGTGAAGCGTGAAGAAGTAGAAGGCAGCTATGCTTTCTACACAAAACTTATCCTTACTAAAGACTCAAAGATTAAATATACTGATAATATGGATGGATGGTGCAAGGAAGACCTTGAGAAGACAACCATCCAAAAGCTTAACATAAATACAAACATCACTTCTGAAGTTCCTTTCGATGTTGAGCTTTCTCTTCGTCCTATTGATAAAATGGGTAATTTAATTGAAGGCGTGAAAACAAATTCAGTAAAAATTCCTGCTTATGCTAAGGATTATCCTATTGAAACTATTATGGAAGGCAACATCCAGTATCTTGATGGTATTAAGATTGATGCTCATCTCATAAATACAGATGACAAGACAGCACTTGACCCTGAAATGAAAATATATTTCAACAATTTCAAGGCTAAGGTTTCAGGACATTATGATACAGAACTGTGATATGTTAAAAATAAGAAGTTATAAGTTAAAATAAATAAAGTAAATGAATACACATATTAAACATATATTAGCAGCTGCATTTGTTTCAATGGCATCAACTGCTGCTATTGCACAGAATCTCAATACTGGATACTTCAATGAAGGTTATTTGTACCGTCATGATGTTAACCCTGCCTTTGGCAATGATCAGGGATATATTGCTATGCCTGGAATTGGTAATCTTGACCTCAATATTGCCAGCAATCTTCCTATTGACAAAGTGCTGTATAAAGTAAATGGACGCACCGCAACATTCATGCATCCACAGGTAAACTCAAGCGAATTTCTTAATGCTGTAAATGAAAATAATAGAATAGCTGAGAATCTTCGCTTGCAAATCATAGGTTTCGGATTCAAAGGCTGGGGAGGTTATAACACATTTGAAATAAATGCTCGTGAAAACCTTAACCTTAATGTTCCTGGTTCTTTCCTCAAGCTTGCTAAAGAAGGTGTTGAGAATAAAAGATATGACATCAGCGATATGGCTGGTCATGTTGATGGCTATGCAGAAATTGCACTCGGACATAGCCGCCAGGTAAATGATAATCTTCGTGTAGGAGGTAAAATGAAGTTCTTGCTTGGTATTGCTAACATTGATGCTAATTTCAATAAAGCAGAACTTAACCTTGGTGAAAATGAATATACCGGTACTGTAGATGCTGAGATTAGATCAAGCGTTAAAGCTATGAGCTATAAGACAGAAGAAAAGATGCGCGGAGCTGCTGGAGAAGAAATTAAGCATAAGTATGTAAGCGGAATTGACTTTGACAGCTGGGGCGTTAATGGATTTGGTTTCGCTGTAGATCTTGGTGCTGAATATAAGCTTGATGATAATTGGAAATTTTCTGCTGCAGTTCTTGATCTCGGTTATATCCATTGGAATACAAACTATCTTGCTTCTACAAATGGAGAACAATATGTAAGCACAGATACATACATCTTCAGTGGTGATAACCGCAAGGATAACTATATAGACAATGAAGGTGATCGTCTTGTTGAAGGTCTTTCTAAACTCTATGAACTCCAAGATATGGGTGATCAGGGAGGCAGAAGCAAAGCGCTTCAAGCAACAATGAATTTTGGTGCTCAATACACTCCAGATTTCTATGACAAGATGAACTTCGGACTTCTCAGCAGTACTCGCGTTGCTGGCAAGTATTCTTGGACAGAAGTACGTCTCTCTGCTAATGTAATGCCTACAAAAGCATTCTCTGCTTCTACAAATATGGCACTTGGAACATACGGATTCAGCTTCGGATGGCTCGTAAATGTTCATCCTAAAGGCTTCAATATATTCCTCGGTACTGACCACCAATTCGGAAAAGTATGCAAGCAAGCTCTTCCTCTTTCAGGAAAGGCAAATGTTAACTTCGGTATAAACATTCCTATTAACTGAAAACGTGAGCGACGGAAATTTCAATAGACAGCTTTTACCCAAAACTGAACTTTCATCAGGTCTCAGAGCTGGTAAAGCACAGATGAGAGTGAAGGCTGAGAAGGCTTTCAACGAGGTTATAAACGAGTTTATTGACAAAAATTGTCAACAACTGAAGGATGACATGAAAAAAAGGTTCATGGAACTGCTCAGATAGCGGTTATTAACAATTTTGTTGATAAAAGTGTGCATAACCCTTCTATACACTTTATGCAAATAATAATAAGTTTTCTTGGAAATAAAAATATTATTTATACCTATTAAGTATTTTTAATAACCAAGGAAACTTATTATTATTTTTATTTCATTTGCATACACTTTATAAATAATTTATCTACATCATAAAATGCTGATTTACAACTATACTTTTCACTTATAAACATTGTTTACACCCTATACAGTACATCCAATAAAAACTTTTTAAAATATAATATAAATTATATGGTTTTGATGTTGAGGGAGAATGTTGAAAAGTATGGTGTGTCACTAAAAATGGTGATATTGGCACTATTTGTGACATTTTGTCTCTTATATACATTATATAATAATATATGGTATATTTTTTGTTTTTGTAAAAAGCGAAGCACAAATAAGCTTCACAAATAAATTGTATATAATATAAACTAAAAAATAATAGCACTATGAACATTAAACCACTTGCAGACAGAGTACTTGTACTTCCTAAGCCTGCAGAAGAAAAAACTATCGGTGGAATAATCATTCCAGACACAGCTAAGGAAAAACCTCTCCAGGGTGAGGTTATAGCTGCTGGCAACGGCACAAAAGATGAGGAGATGATTCTCAAAGTTGGAGATCAGGTTCTCTATGGAAAATATGCAGGCAACGAACTCGAGTATGAAGGAGTTAAATATCTCATCATGCGCCAGAGCGATGTTCTTGCTATTTTAGGATAAATACCCACCCCTTACCCACTCCTGTTAAGAGGGAGGGGGAGATAGTTTATTTATAGGAAAATAATAAATACTTAAATGCTAATTGCTAATAGTAATAAATATAAAATAGTAAATGCTTAAATTATTATTACCAAATAGTAAATAGTAAATAAAAAAATAGTAAATAAAATTATGGCTAAGGAACTTAAATTTAACATAGAAGCTCGCGAGCAGCTTAAGCAGGGTGTTGATCAGCTTGCAAATGCCGTAAAGGTTACTCTTGGTCCTAAGGGACGCAACGTAATCATTGAAAAGAAGTTTGGTGCTCCACACATCACTAAGGATGGTGTCAGCGTTGCTAAGGAAATTGAGCTTGCTGATGCTTTCCAGAACACAGGCGCTCAGCTTGTGAAGAGTGTAGCAAGCAAGACAGGTGATGATGCTGGTGATGGTACAACAACAGCTACTGTTCTTGCTCAGAGCATTGTTGCTACAGGTCTCAAGAACGTGGCAGCTGGTGCTAATCCAATGGATCTTAAGCGTGGTATTGATAAGGCTGTAGCTAAGGTTGTTGAGCACATCAAGGCTCAGAGCGAGCAGGTAGGTGACGACTACGATAAGATTGAGCAGGTTGCTACTGTATCTGCTAACAACGATAATGAGATTGGTAAGCTTATCGCTGATGCAATGAAGAAGGTGTCTAAGGATGGCGTTATCACTATTGAAGAAGCTAAGAGCCGTGAGACAACAATTGGTGTTGTTGAAGGTATGCAGTTTGATCGTGGTTATCTCTCTCCATACTTCGTTACTAACACAGAGAAGATGGAGTGTGAGATGGAAAATCCACTCATCCTCATCTACGATAAGAAGATTTCTAACCTTCAGGAGTTCCTTCCTATCCTTAATCCAGCAGCACAGACAGGTCGTCCAATCCTTGTTATTGCAGAAGATGTAGAAAGTGAGGCTCTCACAACTCTCGTTGTAAACCGTCTCCGTGCTCAGCTCAAGATTTGTGCTGTAAAGGCTCCTGGTTTCGGTGATCGCAGAAAGGCTATGCTTGAGGATATTGCTATCCTTACTAAGGGTGTTGTTATCTCTGAGGAGAAGGGATTGAAGCTTGAGCAGGCTACTCTTGAAATGCTTGGATCTGCTGAGAAGGTTACTATCACTAAGGACAATACTACTATTGTTGGTGGCAAGGGTGATAAGGAGAATATTCAGGATCGTATCAACCAGATTAAGAATGAGATTAAGAATTCTACTTCTGAATACGATAAGGAAAAGCTTCAGGAGCGTCTTGGCAAACTTTCTGGCGGCGTAGCAGTTCTCTATGTTGGTGCTGCTTCTGAGGTAGAGATGAAGGAAAAGAAGGATCGTGTTGATGATGCTCTTTGCGCTACTCGTGCAGCTATTGAGGAAGGTACTATTCCTGGTGGCGGTGTAGCTCTCATCCGTGCTATTGAAAGCCTTGAAGGACTTACTGGTGAAAATGCTGACGAAACAACTGGTATTAAGATTATCAAGCGTGCTATTGAAGAGCCACTTCGCCAGATTGTTGAGAATGCAGGTCTTGAAGGATCAGTAGTTGTAGAGAAGGTTCGCAACCAGAAAGGTGACTTCGGTTACAATGCTCGCAAGGATACATACGAGAATCTTCGTGAATCAGGTATTATTGATCCAGCTAAGGTAACTCGTGTTGCTCTTGAGAATGCAGCATCTATTGCTGGTATGTTCCTCACTACAGAATGTGTTATCTGCGATGCTAAAGAGGATAAGCCTGAAATGCCAATGGGCGCACCAGGTATGGGTGGCATGATGTAAAAATATAGCAAATTATATAGAAAAGGTTTGTAAGTTTCATAGCTTGCAAACCTTTTTTTGTGCTTTTTTTTGCAAATATAATAATAATGTGTAATTTTGTTGAAAATAATAAAAGTAAAGAAAAATATGGTAAAGCATGTTATCCTCTGGACACTTAATCCAGAGCTTTCTGAAGAAGAAAAGAATACAGTTAAGAAAGGTATAAAGGAAGGTCTTGAGGCACTTGTAGGCAAGGTTCCAGGACTTGTGGAATGTAAGGTGAATATTGATGGTCGTCTTGATACTTCAAATGCTGATGTTATGCTTGACAGCACTCTTGAGTCAGCAGAAGCACTCAAAGGATATGCTGTTCATCCAGAGCATGTTGCTGTAGCTAATGGCAAGGTGCGTCCTTATACTGTTCAGAGAGTTTGCCTTGACTTTGAAATTTAATTATAGCAATGCGGATAAGAGACATAGATCTTGGTGAAAAGCCTGTTGTGCTTGCTCCTATGGAGGATGTGACTGATCAGGCATTCCGAGTCCTTTGCAAAGAGTTCGGAGCAAGCATGGTGTACTCTGAATTCGTAAGTGCTGATGCTTTGATCAGGAATGTAGGCAGACAGTTTGAGAAGATGCGAGTGGATGACAGCGAACGACCTGTAGCCATTCAAATATATGGCAGGGATGTGCCAACAATGGTTGAGGCTGCTAAGATTGTAGAAAGTGAAGCTCATCCAGACATTCTTGACATTAACTTTGGTTGTCCTGTAAAGAAGATAGCAGGCAAGGGTGCTGGATCTGGTATGTTGAGAAGTCCAGAACTTCTTCTGGAAATAACAAGTGAAGTTGTTAAGGCTGTTAATATCCCTGTTACGGTGAAGACTCGTCTCGGATGGGATGTGCCTACAATGTACGATGCAAGTGCTACAATACCAGGAGCACCGAAGGGACGTCCATTCATTGTTGAGCTTGCTGAGCGCTTGCAAGATTGTGGCATTTCAGCACTTACTATACATGGACGTACTCGCAGTCAGATGTATCAGGGTGAAGCAGATTGGACACTCATTGGTGAGGTAAAGAATAATCCTAATATGCATATTCCTATCATTGGCAATGGTGATATTTGTACTGGAGAAGATGTTGAAAATGCATTTTACAAGTATGGAGTTGATGCTGTCATGATTGGTCGTGCTACTTTTGGTCAGCCTTGGCTTTTCAGGGATGTTCGCAGTTATCTTGATACTGGCAAGCATGATGATTCTATGACGCTTGATTGGAAAATGGATGTTCTCAAAGATCAGGTTAGAAAGAGCGTAGCTTATTCTCTAAGGGAAGATAATGAACTGAAAGAAAGGAAGCGCACAGAACTTGGAGGCATCATCCATGTGCGTCGTCATTTGGCAAATTGTCCTCTTTTCAAAGGTATTCCTGATTTCCGTCAAACACGCATAAAAATTCTTCGTGCAGAAACGCAGGAGGAACTTTTTACTTTGCTAGATGAGGCTAAAGAAAAAATAATTAGCCATTTATAATTGTATTTTGATAAATTATTCATATTTTTGCAAATAAAACTATTTAATAACTAATCTTATAAGAAACTATGGATTTATCTAATTTCTCTCTTGAAGGTAAGAATGCATGGATCACAGGTGCTTCTTACGGTATAGGTTTCAATATTGCTAAAGCTTTCGTACAGGCTGGTGCTAATATGATTATCTTCAACGATATAAATGAAGCTGCTCTTGAGCGTGGTCTCGCAAACTATAAAGAAGCTGGCATCACTAATGTTAAGGGTTATGTTTGTGACGTAACTGACGAAGATGGTGTTAAGGCTCTCGTTGAGAAGATTCACGCAGAAGTTGGTCAGATTGACATTCTTGTAAATAATGCTGGTATAATCAAGCGTATTCCAATGCACGAAATGAAGCGTGCTGAGTTCCAGCAGGTAATTGATATTGACCTCGTTGCACCATACATCTGTTCTGCAGCTGTTCTTCCTGAAATGATGGAGCGCAAGGAAGGTAAGATTATAAACATCTGTTCTATGATGTCTGAGCTCGGTCGTGAGACAGTTTCTGCATACGCTGCAGCTAAGGGTGGCTTGAAGATGCTCACTCGCAACATCTGTTCTGAGTATGGAGAGTACAACATCCAGTGTAATGGTATTGGTCCTGGTTACATCGCTACTCCACAGACAGCTCCACTTCGTGAGATTCAGCCTGATGGCAGCCGTCACCCATTCGACTCATTCATCTGTGCTAAGACTCCTGCTGGTCGCTGGCTCGATCCATCTGAACTTGGTGGTCCTGCTGTATTCCTTGCTTCTAAGGCATCTGATGCTGTAAACGGTCATGTGCTCTATGTAGATGGCGGTATTCTTGCTTACATCGGCAAGCAGCCTAAATAAGTCAAAGGTCAAAAGTCAAAGGTCAAAGGCTGCACACCCTTAACATTTAAACCTCAGACCTTAGACCTTAAAAGTTAAAAGTTAACTTCTTTATGAATCAATAGTTCGTTAAAAATTTGAATAATCACGCAGCGTCCGAGACGCCATAATATAATAGTTCTTTGAAATCGTTGGTATTTAATAGCCTGTGTGGGCG
>JAGHUI010000111.1 GCA_018064885.1 Candidatus Minthosoma equi
TCTATGCCCGTGAGTTGCAGAATGCCCGACCAGCAAACAACAAACTCAATGTATTCGACCTTCTCGCCCTCTTCCGTGCTTCGCAAGGCGAAAGCCAACGCCATACAGATGAGGTAACGCTACGCAAACTTATCGACGAAGGATTACTCATCTTAGCACAAGATGGCTACAAGTTGTCTGATAGGTATTATGAGATCGTCAAGAATACAACTGTTAATGCAACTGGACAAAAAGATGACACGGTAAATGTCCCAGTAAATGATACGGAAGACTTGTCGCAACTTACTGAAAGGCAGCTGAATATATATCATAGTATAAAAAATGGTACGATAAATGATATTGCAAATGTCCCGATAAATGTCCCGATAAATGTCCCGATAAATGCTTCTGATCTTGCAACAATATTAAATGTTTCCGAGAAGACTATCAAACGTGATCTCTACGTCCTCCGAGATCTGAATCTCATTAAGTACGTGGGAAGCAACAAGACAGGACATTGGGAGGTTATCCAATGATTCAGAACTTCCTCACCTCGCTCGGCTTCGATGTCTCCGGCAAGACGTACCTCTGTTTCCGCCTCAAGGACAAGAAGAGCATCGACCTCGGCACACCAATCTACGACAAACGTGGCTACGCACCACTATTCACAACATTAGCGAAAGCAACAAAACAATAACGCATCATGGCTGCACTCAGATATTACTATTCAGACACTATCTCGATGTTCCTCAAGAGGAGCACCAATGAGATTGTTGGTAAACTGACTCTTGCCAGTCAGCACGACATTAACGATGAAACCTCCAACTCATGGGTTGAGGAGATTGATTCGTTGCGTAATGTGCTTGCGCCATACAAGGGCAGAGGTAGTGTATATTTCGAGTACAACATCCCTCGCATGGGCAGACGTGCTGATGTCATTCTTGTCATCGATGAACTTATCTTCATCCTCGAATACAAAACAGCAGGCAGCAAGTTCACCCACGATGCACGCACTCAGGTTTGGGATTATGCACTCGACCTGAAGAACTTCCAAGAGGGCAGTTTGGAGCGCATCATCGTTCCTGTTCTCGTTGCTCCATCAGAGAAGGATAAGAACTGCTCGTTCAACCTCCGTCATTTCGAGGACGATGTTTACGAACCATTGCAGACAAACAACAACCGTCTTGCTGAGGCAATTTCCTTGCCGCTGGCTCAGATTCCGCATACTGCCACAGAACATTCGGATGAGCGTGATGAGCGATGGGCAAAGAGCGGCTACGAACCAACGCCTACCATCATCGAGGCTGCCGTGGCACTCTATGAGGAGAATACCGTTGAGGACATTACGAAGCATGGTGGCGACATCGACAAGGCATCAGCCGAACTTAGTCGAATCATTGACCATTGCCGAGAGCATCAGCGCAAAGCCATCTGTTTCATTACAGGTGTGCCGGGTGCTGGCAAGACGCTCATCGGTTTGAACACAGCCATCGACCAGTTCAATCGTGGCGAAAAGGCTGTCTATCTTTCTGGCAATTTCCCTCTTGTCGAAGTGTTGCAGGAGGCACTGACTCGTGACTATGTTCGTCGCGAGAAGATCAAGGCGAAGCAGGAAGGACGTAAGCCATGCACCAAGGAGGAAGCCAAGAGTAAGGTCAAGGCGTTCATACAGATGATTCACCACTACCGCGACCTCTACCTCGAAGGCACAGAGGTTGTCGGCAAAGAGATAAAGCCCATCGAGGGCTACTTCCAGAGCCATACCGACAAGGCGTACATTCCGGCTGAGCACGTTGCCATCTTCGACGAAGCTCAGCGAGCATGGACGGGCGACGAACTGAAACGATTCATGCGCGAGAAGAAGGGCATCAAGGACTTCCCTTACAGCGAACCCGAATACCTCATCTCCTGTATGGACAGACAGCAGGATTGGGGCGTAGTCGTTTGCCTTGTGGGTAACGGACAAGCCATCAACAAGGGCGAAGCCGGATTGAAGGAATGGATCGAATCCATCAACCGCCGTTATCAGGATTGGGATGTTTACATGTCCGAATACCTCATTGACTCAGGCGATGTGAGCAAGGAAGAGCTCGCACTCGTCAAGCAGCAGTTGAAACCTCGCGAAGATCTTCACCTGAAGATGTCGATGCGCTCCTTCCGCTCGGAGAAGGTTAGCATCTTCGTCAACCAACTCCTTGCGTTGAAGCAGGAGGATGCTGCCGCTACGTTGAAAGAACTTGGCAATTATCCTATTGTACTTACACGTTCTCTCGATACCGCAAAGCAATGGTTGCGCAATCATGCCCGAGGCAGTGAGCGCTTTGGTCTTCTTGCCAGCAGTAAGGCAGAACGACTGAAGGCTATCAGCATCAACGTCCGCTACCAACCCGACTTTGTGCATTGGTTCCTCGAAGACGATTCGGACATTCGTTCCAGCAATGCCCTCGAAGACACCCTCACCGAGTTCAAGGTGCAAGGACTTGAAATCGACTGGGCATGTGTGGCATGGGATGCCGACCTTCGCCTGAACAAGGAGCAAACTGCATGGCAGCACTTCCAGTTGCGATCAGGTACCAAGTGGCAGAACATCAACAAGCCAATAAACCAGGAGTACCAAATCAACGCCTACCGTGTCCTTCTTACCAGAGCACGCCAAGGAATGGTAATCGTAGTTCCTGATGGTGACCATGGCGTACCACCAGACGAGACACGCAAGCCAGAGTGGTATGATAACATTTACAATTATTTGAAGAATCTAGGAATAAAGGAAATATAAAACCGCATACTATATGATTAACTTTCAATTCTTTCCTCGTTCTCATGGAGTCACACCGAGGATTCGCGAAATAATAGAGTGCTTCAAGGCCGTGGATAATGAAAAGGATGCAAGTGTACATTTGAAATCCAATGACATGCTTGCACTTGTGCGTCCACATCTTGAACAAATTGGCTTTACCGTAGAAACAGGTAAGGCTAAGGATGAACAGATTTTTGTCCCTGTATTGTTTAGCGAGAATGATGAAGTTGACAAGTCTTTCGCTGCTGATGCATTGAGCGATGACCATAAGATTGTCATTGAGGTTGAAGCTGGTAGAGCTGTACGCAACAACCAGTTCTTGAAAGACATTTTCCAAGCTTGCATGATGTACGAAGTGGAGTATCTCGTTATTGCGGTTTTGAACGAGTATAGCTTCATGAACAGTGGCAAGCAACAAGTGGCATACGACTATCAAGCTGTCAAAACGTTCCTCGAAACGCTTTATGTCAGCAATCGACTCCAACTCCCATTAAAGGGAATACTATTAATCGGCTATTAAACCAAGGACACAATGTTATACGGAATAGATATTTTCTCAGGTGCAGGTGGTTTGAGCCTTGGTGCAGAAATGGCTGGAATACAAATCAGCTATGGAATAGAGATCAATCCAAGTGCAGCCAAATCATTCACCCGAAATCATAAAGGGGCAAAAGTTCTACAAGGAGATATCAAGGACATTGACCCATCGGAATTGAAAAAGGGCAATGACCCTGTGTTCATCATTATGGGTGGGCCTCCTTGCCAAGGCTTTTCACTCTCAAACACTCGTACTCGAAACATGCAGAACGAAAAGAACTTCTTGTTCTTAGAGTTTGTGCGTTTCGTACAAGAGCTAAAGCCCACTTGGTTTGTTCTTGAAAATGTTTGGGGATTGACCAACATGGAAGAGGGCAAAACCAAGAACATGATTGAGGATTGCTTTAGGTCATTAGGTTATGAGGTGAACTCAAAAGTGCTGTGGGCTTCTGATTATGGAGTACCTCAGAATAGAAACCGTTTCTTCATGGTTGGCAATCGTCATGGAATCAAGTTTGAGTTTCCTGAGCCATTCGAGAATAAAGTGACGGTTGAAGAAGCTATTGGTGATTTGCCCGATCTAGAGAATGGCGAGATGCTGGAGAAAGGAAACTACAAAGTACCAAGAGCAAAAGCAAGTGAGTATGCTCAGCTGATGCGAGAACATTCTCATTTTCCAACCCAGAACTTTGTTTCACGCAATAATGACTTGGTAATTCAACGCTACAAATACATCAAGCAAGGACAGAATTGGCGTGCAATCCCAGACGAGCTTATGCAGAACTATGCAGACAAGGGTCGTACTCATAGCGGAATCTACAAACGTCTTATTGCTGACCAACCTTCTGTGGTAATCTCCAACTACAGAAAGAGCATGCTTATTCATCCTTACCAAGACAGAGGTTTGTCGGTACGCGAAGCTGCACGTTTGCAGAGTTTCCCCGATGACTTCTATTTTGAAGGACCTATCTCGCACATCCAACAACAGATTGGTAATGCCGTTCCACCATTACTTGCAAAAGCAGTATTTGATCAAATCATAAAAATGTCTCGTCACAATGGCAAAAGATAGAGAAAACATACCTGTAGCACCAACCTTGATGGGTTCCCTCAGATCAATGGGTTATTCCTTTGAATCTGCGGTAGCCGATGTTATTGATAATAGCATCAGCGCACATGCTACATTCGTAAAGGTACTCTTCCCAACCAATCCACTCGAACCTACAGCTGTTGGCATTTTGGACGATGGCGAGGGAATGAGTGATGATGAACTGTTTGAGGCGATGCGTTATGGCAGCATGGCGTCAGAAGCAGAACGTGACGAAGATGACCTTGGTCGTTTCGGTATGGGTATGAAGGCAGCATCCCTCTCGCAATGTAGAAATCTAACAGTCGTTAGTTACAGCAAAGGAAAGCGAAGTGCCTACACATGGGATTACGTTTACATCCAGAAGAAGCAGAAATGGATAATACAAGAACTTACTTCACAAGAAATAGACAAACTGCCATACGTTAATCAGATTACAGAACAAGCCAAAGGTACACTTGTAATCTGGAGCGATTTTGATGTATTGTCTAAATCTAGCGATGGTCAGGTTTACGAAACACTTGTTGACCTAAAGAAGACACTCGACAAGGCTCTAGCACTTATCTTCCACAGATTCCTTTCAGCCTCTGGTAGTGCTAAACTCAAAATCCAAATAAACAATCAGAGCGTAAAACCTCTCGACCCATTCCTTGAACGTCATCCCAAGACTTCAAGTAAAAAGGAAAGAACCATTGCCATCAATGATAGTGAAGGTGTTGAGCGATTGATTTACGTAAAACCTTTCGTTCTTCCATTTGCAACCGACCTTTCCGACAACGACAAGAAGTTGATTGGCGGCATTGAAAACCTGCGTGCAAAGCAAGGTTTCTATGTTTACCGCAACAATCGTCTTATTATTTGGGGCACTTGGTTCGGTATGAAACAGCGAGCCGAGTTGACAAAGAATGCACGAATACGTGTTGACATTCCAAATACCTTGGATGACATTTGGGGCATTGACATAAAAAAGCAAAACGCATCTATCCCAAAGCGCATTCTTAATCAGCTGCGAAAAACGGTACTTGACGCACTCGAAGCATCGGTCAATCAGCAAACCTACAGAGGAAGAACTGCCAAGATAGACGATGACACAGATTACATTTGGGATAGAAAGGAAGGACGTAATCAGATGTTCTATTACCAAATAAACCGAGAGAGTAAGCTCTTCCAGTTTGTCAAAGAGAAAATGTCTGATGAGGATTTCAACTATCTTGAAATGCTCGTAACAGAGATTGAGAATAACATCCCGACTCAACAGATGTACATTGACAAATCAAACGAAGCAATTGCCGTTGAAGAAACAGATAGCCGCTTTGATGATGTCTTCCAAATTGCCGTTACTATGGTGAGTACATTAAAGAGTGCAACGAATGGAGTTACAGAAAACATCATCAAAGACCTGATGAAATCCGAACCATTCTGTAAGTACCCAAAATTAAAGGATAAACTAACCGATAATTTCAAAGAAGCTAATGACTGATGATTTATACCTTTCATTGAAGCAAATAACATTTGGCTTCATCAATGCCGACAAAAGTGCCGGAATTGAAGTGAAATTTGAGAACATCAATTCGTATATTGATAGAGCTACGACCTGGTTCCCAATAGATGAAGAGACAAGAAAACGTCTTTTCACGGATGTGGAGTATCAGTTCAAAATCACTCATGCCAAGGGTAATGTCATCTTTGATGATTACGACAACAGGCAAGAATGGTATTCCAACGAGGATATTGAGAATCCTTATTTCTGGAATAAATATAAGGCCTTATTGCTCGCAAATCCTTCCTTCAATATAAAGAGTATAAATCTGCTGGACGAGGACACTTTGCCCAATATCATGAACTGCCTTGGCAATCCCAATGACAAGTTTGAAGGCAAACGATTCCGTAGGGGTCTTATCATTGGTGACGTACAATCTGGTAAAACGGCCACATACTCAGGATTGATTTGTAAGGCAGCCGATGCTGGCTACAAGGTGGTCATACTGCTTGCCGGTATTACAGAAAGCCTCCGACAGCAAACACAGGAACGTATTGACGAAAGTATTATTGGCATTACGTACAAGAAGCAAGGTCGTACGGTTTTGCCCCCTCAACGTGTTGGTGTCGGCAAAGATAATCAAGAGCTCAGAGCGACTTCATTTACTTCCTGCGTTAATGATTTCGTTGGCAATCATGACAAAATTGCAATGTCGTTGAACTCCCAGAAATCTTTGGTCGTATTCGTCATCAAGAAGAATGTTTCCGTTTTGCAGAAACTTCACAAGTGGCTTAAAGAACAAAATCTTGATCCTGTAAAAGGTTACATCGACATACCTATGTTGTTGGTTGATGATGAAGCAGATAATGCGTCTGTCAATACAAAGAAAGATGAAACTGACCCAACAAAGACGAACAAACTCATTCGACAGATTTGTACGCTCTTCAAGGACACAACGTATGTAGGATTTACCGCTACACCATTTGCAAATGTGTTCATTGATCCTGACTCTGTGGACAGCATGAAGAATGCTGATTTGTTCCCTGAGCACTTTATTTATGCTTTGGAAGCACCCTCTAATTACGTGGGTGCTCAAAAGATATTCTATCCTGAAGGTCAGTATTATCGCAACCTACGATACATTACTGACATTGAGGAACCAGATTACACCTCAGAAGAATACCTCGATCAAGTTGACAACGATATTGAATCCCTAAATTCAGGAGGGTTCTATTATCGTCATAAGAAAGAATGGGATGGTGAGTTGCCAGCATCTTTAACCGATGCTATCTATTGCTTCTATTTGGCAAATGCCATTAGAGACCTCAGAGGTCAGCATTCCGCACCTCGTAGTATGCTTATAAATATGAGCCGTTTCATCAAGGTGCAACGTGTAATAACAGAGCATGTTGAGCGTATTCACGAGAGAGTCTTTGATGACATTCGCTTCAACTTCACCGACAATAATGCCGACAATAGGAAGTTACCTCTTTACCATACATTCGAGAAACTTTGGAAGAAACATTTCTCGCATGTAACCGACATTACCTTTGATAGAGTTATCCAGAAACAAACCATCATGGATGCGATTGAAAAGATTAAGGTTATGGTTGTCAATGGCTCTAAGCAAAGCAATAGCCTTGATTACCGAACCAACAAATCCCTTCGTGTCATTGCCGTTGGTGGCTTGGCTCTTTCTCGTGGTTTGACACTCGAAGGACTTCTTGTAAGCTATTTCTACAGGAACACATCTACCTTTGATGTGCTTATGCAGATGGGACGATGGTTTGGTTATCGTAACGGTTATGATGATATTTTCCAGATTTGGACAAACCAGACAAGTGCAGAATGGTATGCAGAAATTGCACGCTCATCACAGGAGCTGAAAGATAACATAAAGAACATGTATGACCAACGTCTTACACCAAAAGACTTTGGTATCAAGGTCCGTGACAACTGTAATGAGTTGCAAATTACAGCTTCAAACAAGATGAGAACAGCAAGAGGCTTGGATTTGCGCTACTCATTCTATGGCAATATCTACGATACCCCTTACGTAAGCTTCAACATAGAGCACAATCGTAACAACCTGAAGGAAACCGCAATTCTTGTTGATACGTTGTTCAAGGGAGGCTACACATTGCGTTATACAGACCTTGTTGGAAAGGCAAGCAAGGATGTAAATGACTCATCAGATAGTAGCTCACGCTTCTTCGAAAATGTGCCCAAGGAAACCATCATTGCATTTATTGAAAAGATAAAGTGCTCAATGGCAAATGGCAATTTCAACGTTCCAAACATACTTGAGTTCCTAAAGGATGCTGAGAATACTGGCATAGAGAATTGGGATGTTGTAATTGAAGGTGGTGAAAGCAAAGAACACGTCCAGTTTGATGGATTACAAAATATCAGATGCGTCAAGCGTTCCATCTATTATGGTACTCGTAATGTTGTTCAGATAAGCTCGCGTCGAAGAGCTCTTAGTGGTAGTGCGGAAGGAAAATATGCACTTACGAAAGACCAAATAAAGAACGCAGAAGATGAGCATAGAAAAGGTAGTGGAGGCGAGAATACTCCATTGAAAGCATACTTTGAATACTTGCCAGCACGTAAGCCTATCTTCATTATTATGCCTATTCATCCTGTACCGGCAGAAACTGGCGAAGGCAAAGAAGAGAATCATAAGCTAACCAAGTTCAGAGAAGAACTGGGTAATGATCACATTATTGCCTTTGCAATCGGTTTGCCAGGAGTAAAGGGAATAGAAAATGCTGTTCATTACAAGATAAACAAGGTGTACCAACGTCTTAATGTAGAAGACGCAGAAGAAGAGGAGATTGACGATGCAGATTAAAATTTATACACTCCTATCTGGAGATTTCAAGGCAAGCCATTTCATTAGAATTGGCGAGAACCACAACATTAGTTTGTATGTGGGTAAGGATGAAATGGGTCGTTACGCTTTTGATTTCAGAGGTCGATTCAAGGTTGCTCGAACAAAGAGCTCTGAGGTAATCTCAGTTACGCACATCAATAGTGGGGATGAGAACTTTATACGTTTCTCATTGGAGAATCCTGCTTTGCTGGAATACTTCTGCACCTTCTGCGAAGACTTGATAGCATCTACGCAAGTAATAAGCGATGACGAAACTGCTTATCAAATGCTTAGAGCTCGTTACTTCTCATGGAAGCAACTCTTCAAACCAAACCATGGCAATCTGACGGAGATTGAGGTGATGGGGCTTATTGGGGAGTTACTCTTCCTTAGAGACGAAATGATTCCTACAAAGGGGCTTGATGCTGCTCTTGACAGTTGGATAGGACCTGAGAAAACTCACAAGGATTTCTCATACGATAATGACTGGTACGAGGTAAAGACCATCAACTTTGGCAAAGAGTCGGTTCATATTTCATCTATTGAGCAACTTGATGGTAGTAACGAAGGGTATCTGACCGTGTACTCCTTGGAGCGCATGAGCCCTTCCTTCAATGGAATCAAGTTGAACGCCTTGGTGAACGAGTTGATAGTAATGATAAAACCTTCTCACCACAAAGAGACGTTCCTTGCAAAATTGAGTTTATACGGATTTGATTTCTCGCCAGAGAATGACAATCTCGTTTACGACCTTAAATCGGTAGCGTCATACAGAGTAGATAATGCCGATTTCCCAAGGGTAACCAGAGATTTGCTTCCTGACCCAATCATAAAAGTACAATACGACATTATACTCTCAGAAATAGAAAAGTTCAAAGTATCATAATCTATAAAATGTTGGCACTATGGAAATTGAAGAATACAGAAAACAATTCATTGATGAACTGAGGTTCAATGCAGAACATGAAGGTACAGAACCTGAGACTCAGTTTATAGAGAAAACCCTAAATGACTTGGAGGAGATTGGCGAGCTCAACGATCCGATTCCAATGTCTGTGGAAATGCGAGGTGCGAGAAACCGCATTTTGGCATTTGACGCATACGCTTACGATGAAGCCGATGGTGCATTGGTGCTTATTGCAAGTGACTTCACGAATCAACGTGATACTGCTCCTACACTTACCAATACTCGTATTGAAGAGTTGTATGGGCGAATGTTGAACTTCGTTGAAGAAAGTGTGCAAGGCAACATCAGCAAGTATTGTGATGACTCTGATCCTGCTCTTCTGATAGCCAACGAATTTAGAAAGAAGATAGGAAAGGGTATGCTATCAACGGAGATTCTCCGATTCAAATTCTTCATTATTTCCAATGCAACGTTGAGTAAACAGGTAAAGAATCTTAGTAAGCCAGATTTGCTTGAACGTCCTGTCGAGCTGAATGTATGGACGCTTGAACGTTTCTTTCAGACGTTTGCGTCAAACTCCAGTGAGATTATTGAGATCGATACTGCCGACTTTGACTGCCAGGGCATTCAATGCTTGAAGGCTGACCTCGGACAAGGTTCTGAGTATGATGCTTATCTTGGAATTGTTCCGGGTAAATTCCTTGCTGATATTTACTTGAAATATGGTAGTAAGCTACTGCAAGGTAACGTACGTGCTTTCCTTAGTGTACGAGGTAAGGTGAACAAGGGTATTCGTGATACTATCATAAATCATCCCGAGAATTTCTTTACTTTCAACAATGGTATTGCTATTGTTGCTCGTTCAGTAACATTCTCGCCTGATGGTAGCCGTATTGTACATTTCAAGGATCCTCAGATTATCAATGGCGGTCAAACAACGGCTTCACTTGCAAACGCAATCATCAAGAAAGAAGCTCGCTGTGGAATGGATACGCTATTTGTACCTATGAAGCTAACCGTACTCAATGTTGAGAATGACATGAGCGAAGAGCAAGTTGAGCAATACAACACCATTACAAAGACCATTTCGCAATGTGCCAATAGTCAGAATGCTGTTTCTGATGCAGACTTCTTCTCTAACCATCCATTCCATGTGATGATGGAGAAGTTGTCTCGTAAGGTGATGGCTCCTCCTGTTGATGGTAATCCATTCCAGACGATTTGGTTCTATGAGCGTTCACGTGGTAAGTGGGAGCAGGAACAGATGAAGTTGACTGTTGCCCAAAAGAAGAAATTCTGTGAGATGCATCCAAAGAATCAGGTTATCAAGAAGGAAAAGTTGGCTAAGTGCTACAATGCTATCTTGATGAATCCTAATCAGGTGTGTCAGAGTTCTGCTATCAACTTCAACCGTTTTGCTTCGGTAATTGAAAAGATTTATGAAGAGCAGCGTGATAGCATTAACGAAGATTTCTTCAAGAAGTGTGTTTGCTCTGTTATTCTATTTGATTCACTCGATAGTTTGGTTGGCAAGGCTTCATGGTATCCAAAAGGTGGTAACAAGGCACAGATTGTACCTTACACAATTTCAAAGTTGATGACTCTTATTCCGAAAGGACGTGACCTTGATTGGCACTACATTTGGCAGAAGCAATCTCTCTATCCAGAACTTGCAGAGGAACTGTTGAAACTTGCCTATGTAACCCACAATTTCCTTATGGATCAAGCAAATGGTGGTATTGTACGCACAATCTCACGTACGCAAGCTGTTTGGAAGAACTTCCAGGATTACAAGTACACACTAAGCGACAAGTTTATTGATACGCTTGCTTCGATGGCAGAGAACAAAGCTGTAGCACAATCTGCAAAAAGAGCACACAAGTTCAATTCGGACGTTGACGTATCCGTAGAAGTTTTCAAACTTGGCGCACAGTATTGGATGACGGTTTACAATGACCTTGTCAAAGAAACCGTATTGTCTTACGGCGATTGCAGTTTCATCAAGGGCATTGCTGATTACATTACACGCGGCAACCTACCTTCTTCCTCACAATGCAAACGACTGCTGAAGATTGTGGCAAAGGCAGAGGATAAGGGTTACATTATGCCAAACGAATAAAGTATGCCAAGCAAAAACATAGAAGTTGTTGCCGCGATCATCATTCGTGATGGCAAGCTTTTCGCCACCCAACGAGGATATGGCGAATGGAAGGATTGGTGGGAGTTCCCTGGTGGAAAGATTGAGCCCGAGGAATCGCAGGAAGATGCTCTGAAGCGTGAGATTCGCGAGGAATTGGCGACAGAGATAGAAGTCGGTACGCTACTCACTACCGTAGAATACGATTATCCCAAGTTCCATCTCATTATGCATTGCTATCTTTGTACCATCATCAGCGGAGGGTTATTACTTCTTGAACATGAAGATGCACGTTGGCTCGTAATGGACGAGTTAGATAGTGTGCAATGGCTACCGGCTGATAAAGACGTGATTGAAAAACTAATTGCCATTAGTGTGAAGTAAATCGGATAAAGAAGAAAAGACAATGAACGAAGAACAGAAATATATTGACTTTGAATCTTACGAACGTGTGGCAGAACCACATAAGCGTGAGAGAATCTCGGCTTGGCGTATCGCGATAGGACTTCAGGCCGTGGATGGACTTCGTGTGTCCGAATATCTAAAGGAAACAGCGATAAAGCACATTGAGGGTGACATCACTATCGATGAAGTTAGAGAACAACTTCGCTCATACTATGTAAACAAGACAACGCACGATGCTGAAGATGCAGAGAAGGAAGAGGCTGACCGTGTTGCTGCCAATATTACGAAATTGCTGAATGAGCAATCTTTCTCGCTTACTCCTTTGGAATTTCTGAATATCCATCGCCATCTGTTTGAAGGCATCTTTAAGCATGCTGGTGAAATCCGACCTTTTGACATCAGTAAAAAGGAATGGGTATTGCAAGGAGATACGGTTGTGTATGGACGTGCAGCAGACATTCATGCAGCATTGAAATATGACATACAGACAGAACGTGAATTTTGTTATAAGGGTTTGACCTCAGAAGAGATTATCTCGCATGTTGTGGACTTTGTGACTTTGCTTTGGCAGAACCATCCGTTCCGCGAAGGTAATACTCGAACAACAGCGGTATTCATTATCAAATATCTACGTTCTTGTGGCTTTAAGGTAAACAATGAGTTGTTTGCAGACAACTCCTGGTACTTCCGTAACGCCCTAGTACGCGCCAATTACCGAAATCCTCAGAAAGGCATTCAACCTGACAAGTCTTTCCTCGTGAAGTTCTTCCGAAATCTGTTGCTCGGTGAGGAAAACGAACTGAAGAATCGTTATATGCTGATTGG
>JAGHUI010000015.1 GCA_018064885.1 Candidatus Minthosoma equi
TTTAAGCTATTATTTCCATCTATCTCAAGAGTCATTGTTTATGGTTGTCCGTCTGGTGTCCAAACGCCTGTCGGGGAAGCTATATTTGTGGTCTAACATATTAAAAATGAGATAATAAATTAAAAAATAACTAAGTATTGTTATGAATGTTATTACCATTCTATACACCTGGTATAATTGAGGCAGGTTGCGATGAAGCAGGTCGTGGATGTCTTGCAGGAAGCGTGTATGCAGCAGCAGTCATTCTTCCTCCTGACTATCACAACGAAAAACTGAATGATTCCAAGCAGCTTACATCCAAGCAGCGTTATGCACTTCGTGAGGAGATAGAGCATGATGCTGTTGCTTGGTCACTCGGAATAGTTACTGCCAAAGAGATTGACGAGATGAACATTCTCCGTGCAAGCATCACAGCTATGCATCGTGCCATTGATGGATTGAAAGTTCGTCCTCAGCATCTCATTATAGATGGCAACAGGTTCTATCCTTATCCTCATATTCCACACAACACAGTGGTGAAGGGTGATGGAAAATACCTCTCAATAGCTGCAGCAAGTATCCTTGCAAAAACTTATCGTGATGATTACATGAAAAAATTGCACGAAGAGTATCCTTTCTATGGATGGGATCACAATGCAGGATATCCAACAAAGGAGCATCGTAAAGGTATTGAAATTCATGGAACTACACCTTATCATCGCATGACATTCAACCTCACAGGTTCTACTCAACTAGAATTAAAGTTTGAGGATTAGGGAAAATCCCCTTGCAAATAGGAAAACTCCATTGCAAGGGGATTTATTTTGTCATAACTTTGCACCAGATAAAAATAACAAACAAGTAGAATAGCCTCCCACAAACATTCTACTCTCTCCAAAAATAGGAGAGTTGGGAAGGAAACATTATATGAAAGCTTTAAGAACAATCCTCACAGCAGTCATCCTCCTTATTGGTACAATGACAATGAACGCACAGCGCATGAGTTATGAAGCAATGAGCAGCAATGCTCGTTTCCTTACTGACCGTATGGCTTATACTCTTGGCATTAGAGATCCATTTATTATAGACGATATCTATCGTATTAACTACGATTATATTTATGGTGTGAACAACTATCTTGATGAGGTTGCTCTTGGTTATTACTATGAAGATTACAACTCAATTCTTTTAGCTCGTGATTATGCACTCCGCAATCTTCTTGGCGATTTGCTTTGGAACAGACTTATCGGTTACAGCTATTTCCATCGTCCAATAGTGTTTGCTAATCGCGGATGGCACTTTTCAATCTACGATTACGACCATCACGGACCTCACCATTTCTTCTATAGTGCTCCACGTCCATTCGGATCTCGCTATGCAGGCGGTCATTTCTTCCATGGTATGGCTCCACGAGGCGGTCATCCAGGCGGTGCAATAATTGGTGGCGGTCGCAGAGGAGATTTCCATGATGATCATTATCGTCCTCAGGGCAATATGAACATGAATAATCGTCCAAACGGCAATATGAATATGAATAATGGTCGCCCAAACGGCAATATGAATATGAACAATGGTCGTCCTCAGGGCAATACTATTATAAATGTTAACAATAATAATAGTCGTCCAAACGTAGGCGATATGGGTAGTGGTCGTCCAAATGGCAATATGAATATTAGTGGTAACGATCGTCCTCAGGATCGTCCTCAAGGAAACATAAATGTAAATAATAACACTCGTCCTCAGGTTAATGCTAACGGAATGAATAACAATGTTTCACGTCCAAATACTGGCAATAGTTTCTCAAGTGAGAATAGAGGTGGTTCATTCCGAAGCGAAAACAATAATCGCAGTTCTTCTCGCACATTTGGTGGAAACAACAACATTCGCCCTACATCACCAAGTATGAGCAGCAGTTCTCGTAGTTCTTCATCTTCTATGAATATAGGATCAGGCACTCGCAGTGGTGGTTCATTCAGCAGTGGTTCTCGTGGTGGCAGTCCATCAATGGGCAATAACTCTCGTGGCGGAGGTTCCTTCAGTGGTGGCACTCGTGGTGGCGGTTCATTTGGCGGCGGTTCTCACGGTGGTGGATCTCGTATGGGAGGCGGACGCAGATAGAATTAAAGTGAGAAAAATTCATACAGCAAGTATAACGATTTAAATTGCCAGTAATAACGATTATACTCTCTTTCTACAAACAAAATCGGACATTAATTTTATTGGTTATCGCAAGGACTGTTATTCGTGAGAATGACGGTCTTTTTTAGTCAATTATTTTTAGTATAGTACACTTTGCAATCATCTATTATGTATATGTCTTTGTTGGCAGATTGAATCTTTCTGCCTGTGAAATCGTAGATAGCAGATGTGCGGTGTGTAGCTGTAGCATTGGCATCAGATTGGATAATGTCGATGCTGGTTGATGGATCCTTGTATGTGGTGATGCTGAACTAAGTCGCATATGCTATAACATGCTGTCAAAGCGAAAAAAGAGAGTATGTAACTGATATTTCATAATGGATTTATATTGTAGATTTAGGACAAAGATACTGTTTTTATTAGAGGTAAATGAAAAAATGGGCTCAGTTATTTTGTAAAGTGCGAATAATAATATATTTTTGCAAGCGTTATTGCCCTTTTAGGGATTTTGAAAAATTATAATGCATAATTGAAAATACTAAAACGAAAAATAGATTAATGGGAAAAGTAATTATCATTGGTGCAGGAGGTGTTGCCTCTGTTGCTGCACACAAGGTTGCTCAGAATAGCGACGTGTTTACTGATATTATGATTGCAAGCCGCACAGAGTCTAAGTGCAAGGTGCTTGCAAAGGCTATCGAGGATAAGGGTTTGGTGCCTGCTGGCAGCATAAAGACTGCTAAGGTGGATGCTGATAATGTGGATGAATTGGTTGCTCTTTTCAATGAGTATAAACCAGACCTCTGTATGAACCTCGCTTTGCCATATCAGGACCTTACTATCATGGAGGCTTGCTTGCAGAGTGGAGTGAACTATCTTGATACTGCTAACTATGAGCCAAAGGATGAGGCTCACTTCGAGTACTCTTGGCAATGGGCATTCAAGGAGCGTTTTGAGCAAGCAGGATTGACTGCTATCCTTGGCTGTGGTTTCGATCCAGGTGTAACTTCTATCTACACAGCATACGCTGCAAAGCATCATTTTGATGAGATTCAGTATCTTGACATCGTAGATTGCAACGCTGGTGATCATCATAAGGCTTTTGCTACAAACTTCAATCCTGAAATCAATATTCGCGAAATCACTCAGAAAGGCCTCTATTGGCAAGATGGCAAGTGGGTAGAGACAGAGCCGCTTGAGATTCATCAGCCTCTAACTTACCCTGAGGTAGGTCCAAAAGAGAGCTATTTGCTCCATCATGAGGAAATTGAGTCACTCGTGAAGAACTATCCAACTATCAAGCGCGCTCGTTTCTGGATGACTTTTGGTGAGCAGTATCTTAAGCATCTTGATGTTATTCAAAATATTGGCATGAGCCGCATTGATGAGATTGAGTATGAGGCAATGGGACTAGATGGTAAACCTGTAAAGGTGAAGATTGTTCCTCTGCAGTTCCTCAAGGCTGTGCTTCCTAACCCACAGGAACTTGGCGAGAACTATGAAGGTCAGACTTCTATCGGTTGCCGTATTCGCGGTTTGAAGGATGGCAAAGAGCATACTTACTATGTTTACAACAATTGCTCTCACCGTGCAGCATACGAGGAGACAGGCATGCAGGGTGTAAGCTACACAACTGGTGTGCCAGCTATGATTGGAGCAATGATGTTCATGAAGGGATTGTGGAAGCGTCCAGGAGTATGGAATGTTGAGGAGTTCGATCCAGATCCATTTATGGAGCAGCTGAACAAGCAAGGTCTTCCTTGGCATGAGATTCACGACGGAGATTTGGAACTGTAGAAACGAAAACTAAAACGAAAACTAAAACGAAATATGGCAAAAGATAAGAAAGTCGAAGAGGTTAGCACGCCACAACAGCAGAAGCTCAAGGCTCTCATGACTGCGATGGAAAAGATTGAGAAGAGCTTTGGTAAGGGTGCTATCATGAAGATGGGTGATGATAATGTAGAGAAGGTTGATGTTATCCCTACAGGTTCCCTTGGATTGGATATGGCGCTTGGTGTTGGCGGTTACCCTAAAGGACGTATCATTGAGATTTTCGGTCCGGAATCTTCTGGTAAGACAACTCTTGCTATCCATGCAATTGCAGAGTGTCAGAAGCAGGGCGGTGTGGCTGCATTCATTGATGCAGAGCATGCCTTTGACCGTTTCTATGCCGAGAAGCTTGGCGTGGATGTGAACAATCTCTGGATAAGCCAGCCAGATAATGGCGAGCAGGCATTGGAGATTGCTGATCAGCTTATTCGTTCAAGTGCAGTTGATATCGTTGTTATTGACTCTGTAGCAGCCCTCACTCCTAAGGCTGAGATTGATGGTGATATGGGTGATAACAAGGTAGGTCTTCATGCACGTCTGATGAGTCAGGCACTTCGCAAGCTTACTGGTACAATCAATAAGACAAACACTACATGTATCTTCATCAATCAGTTGCGTGAGAAAATCGGCATTACTTTCGGTAATCCAGAGACAACAACAGGTGGTAACGCATTGAAGTTCTATGCAAGTGTCCGCATTGATGTGCGCAAGAGCACTTCAATCAAGAATGGCGAGGAGGTCATTGGTAATCTTACAAAGATAACTATCAAGAAGAATAAGGTTGCTCCTCCATTCCGCAAGTGCGAGTTTGACATTATGTATGGCGAAGGTATCAGCAAAGCAGGTGAAATCATTGACCTTGGAGTTGATAATGAAATCATCAAGAAGAGCGGAAGCTGGTTCAGCTACGAAGGCACAAAGATTGCGCAAGGTCGCGATGCTGCAAAGCAGGTGATGCTTGACAATCCAGAGCTGGCAGAAGAGATAGAGCAGAAGATCATTGCTAAACTGAAGGGTGGTGCAAGTAGCTCTGCTTCCAGCGAAAACAATGAGCCAGAGCAGCCAGAGGATGGAATGGAATAATCCATACGTCTAAAGACAAAAAATGAAAGGAATAGTAAAGTAAAATAATTATGGATTTTAAGAGAAACATTGTCATCACAGGTGGTGCTGGCTTCATTGGCAGCCATGTGGTGCGTCTTTTTGTGAACAAATATCCAGAGTACAAAATCATCAATCTTGATAAGCTGACTTATGCTGGCAACCTCGCCAACCTCAAGGACATCGAGGACAAGCCAAACTATAAGTTCGTCAAGATGGACATCTGCGACTTCGATGCCTTCTACCAGCTTATGCAGGACGAGAAGATTGACGGCATCATTCACTTGGCAGCAGAGAGCCATGTGGACCGTTCCATCAAGGATCCATTCACTTTTGCACGCACTAACGTGATGGGTACTCTCTCGCTCCTTCAGGCAGCCAAGCTTTATTGGGAGTCTCTTCCAGAGAAGTATGAGGGCAAGCGATTCTACCATATCTCTACTGATGAGGTATATGGAGCTCTTGAGATGACAAATCCAGAGGGCATCGAGCCTCCATTCTCAACAACAGCATCTTCTGGTGAGCATCATGAGGCATACGGCAAGGATTTCTTCCTTGAGACAACAAAATACAATCCTCATTCTCCATATTCAGCATCAAAGGCAAGCTCAGACCACTTCGTTCGTGCATACCATGACACATACGGCATGCCTACTATTGTGACTAACTGCTCAAACAACTACGGTCCTTACCAGTTCCCTGAGAAGCTGATTCCGCTGTTCATCAACAATATCCGTCATCGCAAGCCTCTGCCTGTGTATGGCAAAGGCGAGAACGTGCGCGACTGGCTCTATGTGGTAGATCATGCTCGTGCCATCGACACTATTTTCCATAATGGCGTGATTGCAGAGACATACAACATCGGCGGTTTCAACGAGTGGAAGAATATTGACATTATCAAGGTGGTCATCAAGACTGTAGATCGTCTCCTTGGTCGTCCAGAAGGCGCTGACCTTGACCTTATCACTTATGTTACTGACCGCCTTGGTCATGATGCGCGCTATGCCATCGATTCACGCAAGCTTCAGGCAGAACTCGGATGGGAACCATCACTTCAGTTCGAGGAAGGTATTGAAAAGACTGTCAAGTGGTACTTGGAAAATGAAGCTTGGATGGATAACATTACAAGTGGCGAGTACGAGAAGTACTACGATGATATGTATGCCAACAGATAATAGATAAAGAGAATACATGTTCTTTCATAGTGCTGCTTTATAAAGAGTTAGCATGAAACTATAGGATACAAAAAGGGGGTAAGCCGTAATGGTTTACCCCCTTTTTGCATATACTGCTATTTGCTTATATAACAGTTCCTTGAACGGTTGTTCCGTAAATGCTTTATGTTTTATTGGCAAATTACAAGTTCCTTAGCCTCGTGTTTTCCTACATTTCATTGTTTGAAATGTATATTTCAAACAATGAAACATACGTTTCAAACAATGAAATGTAGAACAATTCCTCGTTAATGAGCTGTTAATTATGATATAGATGATTCGTATTTCTCACGCAGATAACCCATATACACTCGAGTGGCTGTCTCTACCATTCGGATGCATGGGCGCTTTTTGTAATATTCGTCCGTACGTGCTTCAGGTGTGGCAACAATTTGTATCTCAGGAATTGTACCGTCTGCACGTTGTTTGTTGAGTCCTAATAGCTCTTTGCAGATAATAGAACCGGTAAGGGCTCGGAAATCGGCTGCAAGGCGCTGGACGACTTCGTAGTTCTTTTTCTTCAGTTCCTGATTAGGATATGTGTCTGGCATTCCTGTTGGATCATCATTGATATTTATTACTTCCATTCCAGCAAGCATGAAGATGCCGCAAGCAGAGCCGCAAGTCTCTCGCATGCGTCCTATGCCTCCACCGAAAGAGCCTGAGATGTGAGCAGCAAACTCTTCAGTCATTCCGTATTTGTCGGCAAATGCCATCACTACTGATTGCGAACAGTTGTATCCCTGCTTGAAATAATGTACGGCTTTTGCAACTCGTTCTTCTGTTTCTTTTTCCCAATCCATGTTATCAATTATTCAATACAGTTTATTCTTGTCATTGAAGGTACAAATGTATCAAAATAATTTTGTTTGATTGCAATATTTTTTGTTATTTTGCATAAAAATACAAAGATTGCAAAGGTGCTATTATATAATATATATGTGTAAAGCAGATTATGTTACGAGTTATTGATATTTCAGAAGGAACCAGTGTGGATGGTCCAGGTCTCCGCACTTCTATATATTTTGCAGGTTGTGTTCACCGTTGTGAAGGTTGTCATAATCCGCAGTCGTGGGATCCTCAGGCAGGGCGTGACGCTACTGAGGAAGAGCTGTTGGAGATAATAAAATATAATGATTTCCCTGTCACGCTATCTGGTGGCGACCCTTTCTACAATCCAGAGTTGGTGGCTCATTTTGCTAAGCGTATTAAGAATGAGCTTGGCAAGAATATCTGGTGCTATACTGGTTATAAGTGGGAATATATTATAGAGAATGACCGATTCCGCCCATTGTTAGAACAGATAGATGTGCTTGTGGACAGTTCGTTTATCTTGGCTCAGAGAAACATAAGCTTGCGTTTCCGTGGCAGCGAGAATCAAAGGATAATAGATGTGCAGGCTTCGCTGAAAGAAGGAAAGCTTGTTGACATTACTAAATCATTTGATTAGATACAAAAAAAGAAGAACTCTCCGATTGAAGAATTCTTCTTTTTTGTTTATGATATGTTTGTTCTTTTTACTTAACTTCCCAGATATCGTTTGTTTCGAGAAGTTCTGCGAAGTTGTGGTACTTCTTTGCAGCCTTGACTTCTTCGATCTGAGCTGTTACGCTGTCATCGTATGTTGGAGCGTCAACGTCGCGGATAACACCGAGTGCTACTGGCCATTCCATTTCGGCAAGCTTGAGCTGGAGAGTGTTGTCCTCGCATTTTGCGTCGTGAACGAGAACGTCAGCTTCTGTGTAGCCGTCCTCACCAAGCTTAACAGCCTTTACTCCAAAGCCTTCCTGAACGATTCCATATTCGTTGTTCTCGCCGAAGAGCATCTTCTCGCCATGCTTGAGGTAGATAGCGTTCTGTGCGCGTCCTTCCTTTGAGTAAACGGCATCGTGAGTGCCATTGTTGAAGATTACACAGTTCTGGAGAATCTCGCATACTGCAGCACCCTTGTGGTTATAAGCAGCCTTGAGGATTTCAACTGTGCCAGGAGCGTCAGTGGCAACGGCACGAGCGAAGAAATGTCCGCGAGCACCGAAGCAGAGTTCTGCTGGGCGGAATGGATCTTCCACAGTTCCGTAAGGAGAAGACTTGCTGACGAAGCCACGTGGAGATGTTGGTGAATACTGACCCTTTGTAAGACCGTAGATACGGTTGTTGAGAAGGATCATGTTGAGGTTGATGTTACGACGGTTTGCATGGATGAAGTGGTTACCGCCAATAGCGAGACCATCACCATCACCAGAAACCTGCCATACAGTAAGGTCTGGATTTGCAACCTTTGCACCAGTTGCGATAGCAGCAGCACGTCCGTGGATTGTATTCATGCCGTATGTTGCCATGTAGTGTGGCAGACGGGAAGAACAGCCAATACCAGAGATTACAGCTGTATTCCAAGGGTCAATGCCAATTTCTGCCATTGCCTTGTGGAGAGATGCGAGGAAGAAGTGGTCACCGCATCCAGGACACCAACGTGGCTGTCCCTTCTTAAAATCATTTTGAGTATATGCCATAATGAATGTCCTTTCTATTATTTGTTAATTAAAGCGTTGAATGCTTCTACGAGTTCTGCAACAACGAATGGCTGTCCCTTAACCTGATTGAACTGTGCTGGAACGAAGTTGTCAACCTTCATGCGGAGATAGCCTGCGAGCTGACCCATGTTCTGCTCTGCAACAACAACCTTCTTGTACTTCTTGAGAACGTCTGCTGTGTTCTTTGGAAGTGGGTTGAGGTAGCGGAACTGTGCCATGGCAACCTTCTTGCCTGCAGCACGCATCTCGTCCATTGCTGCGTGGAGATGACCGTATGTAGAACCGAAGCCTACGATGAGGAGATCGGCATCGTCCTTATCGCCGATAACTTCAAGATCAGGAACTTCAATGTTATCAATCTTTGCCTGACGCTTGCGAGTCATGAGGTCATGGTTCTCTGGAGCTGTTGAGATAGCACCAGTTTTATCATCCTTCTCAAGGCCACCGAGGATGTGCTCGAAGCCCTGACGGCCAGGAACAGCCCAGTAGCGAGTGCCATTCTCAGCACGCATATATGGAGTCCAAGAACCCTTCATCTCTTCTGGAACGTATGGAGGCTGGATTGCATCCATCTTGCCAAGATCAGGAAGCTTGAATGCAGCAGAACCGTTTGCGATATAAGCGTCTGTGAGAAGAACCACAGGTGTCATGTGCTCAAGAGCCATCTTTGCTGCGTCAAATGCGGCATAGAAACAGTCAGTTGGGCTGAGAGCTGCGATTACAGGCATTGGACTTTCGCCGTTACGGCCATAGAGAGCCTGAAGAAGGTCTGTCTGCTCAGACTTTGTTGGAAGGCCTGTTGCAGGACCGCCACGCTGAACGTCGAGAACAACGAGTGGGAGCTCCATGATGACTGCAAGGTTCATTGCCTCACTCTTAAGACAGATACCAGGACCAGAAGTAGAAGTGACAGCGAGAGCACCAGCGAATGAAGCACCAACAGAAGATGCGCAACCAGCAATCTCATCTTCGCATTGTACAGTTGTCACGCCGAGTGACTTATGCTTAGAAAGTTCGTGAAGAACGTCTGTTGCAGGAGTGATAGGGTAAGAACCGAGGTAAAGCTTAAGGCCTGCCTTTTCAGCAGCTGCAATGAAACCATAAGCTGTTGCCTTGTTACCTGTGATGTCCATATAGCGTCCTGGAACCTTATTCTTTGTTTCAATGCGATATACGTTTGCAACGCTTGAGTGAGTGTTATGTCCGTAGTCGTAACCAGCCTGGATAACCTTGATGTTTGCCTCTGCTACGCCAGCCTTCTTTGCAAACTTCTCTCTGAGGAAGTTGAATGCAATGTCAAGGTCGCGGTCGAAGAGCCAGCAAACGAGTCCGAGAGCGAACATGTTGCGGCACTTGAGCATAGCCTTCACGTCCATGCCTGAATCTGCCAAACAATCCTTGACCATCTGTGTGATAGGGCAAGCGATTACTCTGTCTGGATCAATGCCCATTTCGCCAAGATAATCTTCTGTCTGGAAAGCAGCTTTCTTCAAGTCTGCAGGTCCGAAAGAATCAGTGTCGATGATGATGGCAGCACCTGGCTTAGCGTATTTATACTGTGTCTTGAGTGCTGCAGCATTCATAGCTACGAGCACGTCGCACTTGTCACCTGGAGTATATACCATGTCGGCACCGATGTGTACCTGGAAACCTGATACACCAGTGAGCGATCCTTGTGGGGCGCGGATGTCGGCTGGATAGTCTGGGAATGTACTGATTGAATTACCCACAGTGGCGGACACTGTAGAGAAGATGTTTCCGGCAAGCTGCATACCGTCACCGGAGTCACCTGAGAAGCGAACTGCCACTTCGGCAAGTTCCTTTACTTCCAATGTTTCTGCCATAAAATATCGTGATTAGTTATACTGAAAATCCTATTGTTTATATGTTTCTTATTGAATTTGAGTGCAAAGGTATATAATAATTAGATAATTTACAAGAAAACAAACTAAAAAACGTCAATTTGTCATAAAATGGCTTGAAAAAATAACATTTTGTTGCATTTTAACGACTTATTGGTGACATTATTGAAGAAGTGCCTTTGCGTTGTCAAGGGCTGCTTGTGTGAGTGTCTCGCCACTAAGCATGTGGGCAATTTCTTCTATGCGTTGTTCTTGTGTGAGAGGAATGATATGGCTGAGTGTTGCATCCTTTGTGTCCTCTTTATATACTTTGTAATGATGGTTGCCAAGTGCAGCAATCTGCGGAAGATGGGTGATGGAGATTACCTGGCGTTCCTTGTCACCCATTTCTTTCATGATTCTTGCCATTTTTTCTGCAATAGAACCACTGACACCTGTGTCAATTTCATCAAATATGATAGTCGGCAACTGGACAGCTCCTGCAATGAGTGCTTTGAGGCAAAGCATGACACGTGCAATTTCACCACCAGAGGCTATTTGGCTTACAGGTTTCATTTCACCGCTTTTATTTGCATTGAACAGATACTGCACTTGATCATATCCGCTTGAAGTCATTTCGGAAGGGTTGGCGATAACAGAGCATTTGAATTGCACATTTGGCATCCCAAGTGGCTTAAGGCTTTCTGTCATAGTCTTTTCAATCTCCTTTGCTGCTTTTGAACGAGCAGCAGAGAGTTTCTTAGCTAATGAAAGGGTCTTTTCCTTCTGTGAGTTGACTTTAGCACGAAGTTCCTCAATATAATCATCAGAGTTGTCAATCTTCATAAGTCGCTCTTCCAGTTCTTCCTGAATGTTCAAGAGAGCTTCTACAGAATCAACATCATGCTTTTTTTGAAGAGTGTAGATAGTGTTAAGTCTGTCGTTTACATAATCAAGGCGCTTAGGGTTGTATTCGACATCATCTGCTTGACTTTCCAATTCATTAGCAATGTCTTTCAACTCTATGTAGCATGAATCCAAGCGTTCAACAATTTCTTCTGCTGAACTATAAACGGAAATAATGGAATTTAGTTCGGAAATGCTATGCTTAATCAGACTTAGTGCATCCCTGCCATCATCGGTTTGCAATGCGCCAGATGCTGAGAAGAGCGATGATTTTATCTCTTCTGCATGTTCAAGAGTTTCTGCCTCTTCCTCAAGCTCTTCTTGTTCTCCTTCTTTCAGTTCTGCTTCAGCAAGTTTCTCCACTTGGAAACGCAGATAATCTTCATCTTCTTTGTTGTTTTTAGCATCTTCAAGGGCTGCATTCAATTGTTTCTCCAAATTGCGGTATTCAACGTATTCTTTCTTGTATGCAGAAAGTTGATCAGTATTTTTCGCAATTATGTCAAGAGTGCTAAGTTGGAAATCTTCCTTGCCCAGAAGTAAGTTTTTGTGCTGTGAATGAACGTCAATGAGCATTTCACCCAGTTCTTTAAGCTGAGAAAGAGAAGCTGGGGTGTCGTTGATGAAAGAGCGGCTCTTGCCAGCAGATGTCAGTTCGCGGCGGATTACGCACTCGTCATCATCAAGGTCAAGATCATTCTCTTCAAAGAAAACCTTCATTTGTCCTTCCACGCTGAAGGTTGCTTCAATAACGCATCGCTTCTCGCCGGCTTTGATAGATTTTGAATCTGCACGCGCTCCAAGCAGTAAGCCTATGGCTCCTAATATGATAGACTTACCAGCGCCTGTTTCTCCCGTAATGACAGAAAAACCAGGATGGAGATCAATGTCAAGCGATTGGATAAGTGCGTAGTTTTCTATATGAAGGTTCTTAATCATAACTTTTCTTCTTTTGAATATTCTTTTACAATCATAGGTATCTCTGCTGGTGATGAGGCGAAAAGGGTGGCACCATGTTGAATCAGGAAGTCTTTGTCGCGAAATCCCCATAGAACAGATATACAAGGAATTCCAGCATTTGTTGCTGTCATTATATCTACATCAGAGTCGCCAATATATATGGCAGAGGATTTGTCTTCTCCCATTTCGCTGAGTGCCAGTTCCACCATGTCGGGTGCAGGCTTGCGCTTTGTTCCTTCACGTTCTCCTATTGCAACATCAATGGTGTCTGTGAAATATGTATTGTAGAGCTCTGTGACACCTGGTTGAAGCTTATTGCTTACAACTGCCATGCGGTAACCTTGCTCTTTCAATTCACGAAGTGTTTCTTCAATTCCTTTGTAGAGTCCTGTGTTTTCTTGACAATGAGTGACATAGTAGCTTTTGAACTCTGCGAAAACAGCCTCAAATGATGGATTACTGTCTCCATCGGGTACGGCAAGAACCATCAAGCGGCGCACGCCATTTCCCACAAACTGACGAACCTCGTCAAGAGTGCGTTCGGGAAAGTTGTGTATTCGCAATGCATGATTTACAGCAAGATAGAGGTCTTGCAAAGTGTCTAGCAGAGTGCCGTCCAAATCCCATATAATTGTCTTAATAGCCGTCATTGTGCAAATTCTTATATTATAAAATATTCTGATGCCATTATTGCCAATGCTGCAATTGTTAGCACAATGCATAGAATATGTGAAAAACGATTGTATGTAAGTGCTGCAAAATGACCATAGACTATCGAAACGTCAATGATGAAAAGTGGCAGCATGGTAGTGAAATACTGTGGCTGCAAGCAGATGAACAGTAATATGGCAGCGCCATGCATAATGACCACATTATATAATATGCGTGTGCGTGTCTTGTCAAGGAAGTTGTTGCGGTAGAAATCAATTGTTCCTACGGCAAACAAGATTGTTAAGAATGCGAATGGAAGAATATTGTTGATTGTCAACTGTGTGTAGTCATACAAAGAGAATTGTATCAGCGAGGTTACATGTTCCAAAAAGAATGGCAATGAGTCTGTGAATAAGGCAATTCCTCCATAGATCCAATATGGCAATAAAATGGCTAATATGGATGCCACGAAGCATCTGAATGACAATGCTCTGATGTATGCTTGTATGAACCAATAGATTGGAACGAGCAATAGAATCTTTGTGAAAACTAAAGATGCTAAGGATATAAGCAGGAAAGTTGTGAAGGACAGCGTTGGATGAGGCAGCTGATATGAATGAAAAAGGGGAAAAAATGATAGCAGAATGAAAATTGCAGCAATGCTTCCAGGTTGGAACGTGTGTAGAATCATGCAGAATGTCATAAGCATTGCTAACATGCTACTCAAAAGGCGAGAGCTGATGCGTAGCAGCACATGGGTGTTGTTGAGCTCTGCCATAAGATATACAGTAAAAGCTGCGCATGAGAGTGCTATTCCAAGGCTGAACAATCCTTCTGTCAAAAAATGTGGAATGAGTTGCCAAAGACCGTACTCAGCATCGCAGAAATCGGGCAGTCCTACAGACATATTTGCTGGCTGGGGAAGGAGTATCCATACAACGGCAGCAAGCACTCCTACAATGGGGAGTGTCATCTGGCTTGTGGCAATAGTTTTCTGGAATTGTAACATAGAAACTCAAAAACGTGCGATGTTGAAAACTAATTTTTTGCAAAGTTAAGCATTTTTTACTTTGTAATTCAGTGGTTTTGCTTTTATTCCAATTATTTTTCATAATTTTGCAGCATATTTTGTACAAAATCATTTTAATGAAGAAACTTTTTATCGAGACTTACGGCTGCCAGATGAATGTGGCGGACAGTGAGGTCATTGCGTCTGTCATGAAAATGGCAGGGTATGAATCCTGTGATTCTTTGGATGAGGCAGATGCAATTCTCCTCAACACTTGTTCTGTGCGCGAAAACGCAGAGAACAAGATTTACAGCCGTCTTGAACAGTTGCATGCTTTGCAGAAGAAGGGCAGAAAGCTTATCATAGGCGTTGTGGGCTGCATGGCAGAGAGAGTGAAAGATGATCTCATTGAGCATCATCATGTGGATCTTGTTGCTGGCCCTGACTCATACCTCACGCTTCCTGAACTTTTTGCTGCTGTTGAGATGGGTGAGAAAGCCATCAATATTGAGCTGAGTACAACAGAGACTTATCGTGATGTGATTCCTGAGCGTGTGTGCGGTGGTCACATAAGCGGATTTGTAAGTATCATGCGAGGTTGCAATAATTTCTGCCACTATTGTATTGTGCCTTACACAAGAGGTCGTGAGCGCAGTCGTGAGGTGGACAGCATCCTGAATGAGGTGAAGGATCTTATGGACAAGGGATACAAGGAGGTGACCTTGCTTGGTCAGAATGTGAACAGTTACAAGTGTGGCGAGGTTGGATTCCCTCAGCTTCTTGCTACCGTGGCAGAAGCTGTGCCTGAGATGCGCATACGCTTCACAACCAGCCATCCTAAGGATATGAGCGATGAGACTCTTGAGGTTATTGCTGCTCATTCAAACATTTGCCGACACATTCATCTTCCTGTGCAGAGCGGAAGCAACAGGATTCTGCAGCTCATGAACAGAAAATACACTCGCGAGTGGTATTTGGATAGGGTGGCGGCTATCAAGAGAATAATTCCTGATTGCGGTCTCACAACAGATATTTTTGTGGGTTATCATTCAGAAACAGAAGAAGATCATCAGATGTCGCTCTCTCTCATGCGTGAATGCGGTTACGATTCTGCTTTCATGTTCAAATATTCAGAGCGTCCTGGAACATACGCATCAAAGCATTTGCCAGATGATATTCCTGAGGAAACAAAGATTCGCCGGTTGAACGAGATGATTGCTTTGCAGAACCAGCTTTCTGCTGAGAGCTACAAGAAGGATATAGGCAAGACATTTGAAATTCTAGTAGAGGGCGTGAGCAAGCGAAGCAAGGATCAGCTTTTCGGACGCACTCAGCAGAATAAGGTTATCGTGTTTGACAAAGGTAATCATCACATTGGCGATTTCGTCAAGGTTAAAGTGCTTGAATCCAGTTCAGCAACACTCAAAGGTATAGAAGTAAATGGCTAAGAAAAGACATTCATTTTTCAGCACTCAGTTCATCACAGCAACCATAAGCACGACTCTTGTGCTTGTCCTGCTGGGAATAATTGTGCTCTTTGTGAACACGGCTCACAATCTCTCCAACTATGTGAAGGAGAATATCAATGTTAGTGTGCTCATAAGCGATGAGATGACCGATCAGCAGATTGGAAAGATGCAGGCAGAATTTGAAGACGCAGTTTATTCCAAGAGCGTGCAGTATATCTCAAAGGAAGATGCTCTGAAAGAAGAGATTGAAGCGCAAGGCATTGATCCTACAGAATTCCTTGGAATGAATCCTTATACAGCTTCTTTTGAAATCAAGATAAATGCAGATTATGCCAATACAGACAGTCTCAATGCTGTTGTAAAGGAACTGAAGGGCAATACGGATATTGTTGATGTTGTCTATTCAAAAGATTTGATAAAATCGGTAAATGATAATATCCGTAAAGTGAGTATCATTCTGTTGGTAATCGCTGCTTTGTTTACCTACATATCATTTGCGCTAATAAACAATACGGTGCGTTTGTCAATATTTTCCAAGAGATTTATCATCAATACAATGAAGCTCGTAGGTGCCAGCTGGAACTTTATCCGTCGTCCTTTCTTGGCTCGCAGTTTCATTCTCGGAATTGTTTCTGCTGTTATTGCTGACAGCTTGATTCTCTTAGGTCTCTATTGGCTCAACGATTTTGAACCTGGAATCAAAGAGGTGATTGACTTGAAAGCAATAATCATTGTAAGCGCATCTGTATTCGTATTTGGTATTGTAATCACATTCCTCTGCACATTCTTCTCGCTTAACAGGTATTTGAGAATGAGCAGTAATGATTTGTATTACATATAGTGCTATCCGAACAAACAATAGATAATAGAATTAAATAGATCACAATAATGAATAATTTCGCATTCAGCAAAATCAATTACATCCTGCTTGCAGTAGGATTCTTCATCATCATTGTAGGTTTCATTCTCATGGGTGGTGATTCCACTACAGAAGAAGCTTTCAATCCTGAGATTTTTAATACGATGCACATCAAGGTGGCTCCAATGGTGTGCCTTTTCGGTTTCCTTTTTGAAATAGTCGCTATTCTTTGGCCATCAAAGGATGGAAATGTAAAGAAAGAATAAAATATGAATGAAGTACAAGCCCTTTTGATGGGTATCTTTCAGGGATTGACAGAGTATCTGCCTGTCAGTTCTTCAGGTCATCTTGCTATTGCAGGCGAACTGCTTGGCATTCAAGATCCAGACCAGATTATGTCGTTTACAGTAGCAGTTCACGTTGCTACTGTGCTTTCAACAATTGTTATCCTTTGGAAAGAAGTTACATGGATTTTCAAAGGATTATTCTCTCCGCTGAAGAAAGCAGATAAGTTGATGGACCGTTTCAACGATCCTCAGAAATACGCAATAAACATTATTGTTTCCATGATTCCAATAGGTATCGTGGGAGTATTCTTTAAGGATGTTATCGAAGAAGCATTCAGCGGACTTCTTGTTGTAGGATGTTGCTTGGTCGTGACTTCTATCTTGCTAGGTTTTTCTTATTTTGCAAAACCTCGCACAAAGGAGAACATCAGTGTTGTTGATGCTCTTGTCATAGGTGTTGCACAGGCAATAGCCGCTCTTCCAGGGCTCAGTCGTTCGGGTTCAACAATCGGCACAGGTCTCATTCTTGGTGACAAGAAAGAAAATCTTGCCCAGTTCTCTTTCCTCATGGCAATTCCGCCAATTCTTGGTATGGCGCTTCTCGATGTAAAGAAGATGTGTGAGGTTGGAGTGCAGGAAGCAATGGCAGGAATTACTCCAATGGCACTTGTTATTGGGTTCTTGGCTGCATTCGTTGTAGGTTGCCTTGCCTGCAAGCTTATGATTAACCTCGTGAAAAAAGGCAAGATGATTTGGTTTGCAGCATACTGCATGGTTGTAGGTATTGCTGTCGTCATCTGGCAGCTTGTGGCATAGCTCATAACTTATAACTCTTAACTTATAACTCTTAACTTCTATCTCCCTTGAATCCTCAGGCAGGTGAAATACTAATCTTCAACAAGCCTTATCGCTGGACGTCATTCAATCTTGTGGCAAAGGTAAGGGGTGAGCTATCCCATAGGCTTGGTGTGAAGAAACTGAAAGTGGGTCACGCTGGTACGCTTGATCCATTAGCAACGGGTGTGCTTATAATCTGTACTGGCAAATGCACAAAGCAGATTGACGAGTTACAGGCTCATACTAAGGAATATGTGGCAACAATCAAGCTCGGAGCAACCACTCCCTCTTTCGATATGGAGACAGCGGAGGATGCAACATACCCTACAGAACACATCACTCGTGAATTGGTAGAAGAGAAACTGCAGCAGTTCATTGGCAGAATTGAGCAAGTGCCGCCAACCTATTCTGCAGTCAAGGTTGATGGCAAGCGAGCATTCAAATATGCGCGTCAGGGTGAAGAAGTAGAACTAAAACCAAAGATTCTCGTTATTGATGAACTGGAAATTCTCAGTTTTGGTCAAGTGAGCAATCATGTGGAGGAAGAGGAAAATGCAGATGAACGTGAGAAGATAAAGTATCAGTCGGACAATCTTTCAGGAACTCATCTATCCCTCACAATTAGAGTTGTATGCAGTAAGGGAACATACATACGAGCTCTTGCTAGAGACATTGGACAGGCGCTCGGTTCTGGAGCCTATCTCACCGACCTCATTAGAACTCGCATAGGAGAATATAAGATTCAAGACTGCCTCGACATTGAGCATTTCTCAGAATGGCTTGATGGGCAAACATTAGAAAACAAAACAACAACAATATGAAACTTTCTGACTTCAAAATTAAAGTTACTGACAGCAAGTCTATCTCAAAGATTCCAGAAGATAGAATTGCCGCTTATCCTCGAACATACAATCCGGAATCAAAGCTTTACAATCGTGATGAGTGCAAGCTTATGGTTGTTCATAAGAGCACAGGTGAGATAGAGCATAAATTATTCAAAGATATTATCAATTATTTTGATGAGGGCGATGCTTTCATCTTCAACGACACAAAGGTGTTCCCAGCTCGTCTTTATGGAAATAAGGAAAAGACAGGAGCTCGCATCGAGGTGTTCCTTCTCCGTGAGCTCAACGAGCAGCTTCGCCTTTGGGATGTGCTTGTAGATCCTGCTCGTAAGATTCGTATTGGCAACAAACTCTATTTTGGTCCAGATGAATCACTCGTAGCTGAGGTTATTGACAATACTACATCTCGCGGCCGCACATTGCGTTTCCTTTACGATGGTCCTCACGATGAATTCAAGAAGACGCTTTACGATCTTGGAGAAGCGCCTATCCCTGACGATGTTCGCAACCTTCGTCCTGCAGAGGAAGAAGACCATGAACGTTTCCAGAACATCTTTGCACGTCATGAAGGAGCAGTTACAGTTCCTGTTTCTGGTCTTCACTTCTCTCGCGAGCTTATGAAGCGTATGGAAATCAAGGGTATTGAACAGGCATTCATCACTCTTCACGCAGGTCTTGGCAACTTCCGCAGCATCGATGTGGAAGACCTTTCCAAGCATAAGACAGATTCTGAGCAGATGTTCGTGACAAAGGAAGCATGCGATATTGTTAATCATGCCAAGGAAAACGGCCACAAGGTATGTGCTGTAGGTACTACAACACTTCGTGCCATAGAGACAGCAGTTGGTCCGGGTGGTCTCATCAAGGAATTTGAAGGCTGGACAAACAAGTTCATCTTCCCTCCATACGATTTCACTGTTGCTGATTCTCTCGTTGTTAATTTCCAAATGCCACTTTCAACAATGCTCATGCTTGTTACAGCTTTCGGTGGGTATGAAGTGGTGATGAAAGCCTACACCGAGGCAATCAACGGCGACTATCAGTTTGGCACTTACGGTGATGCAATGCTCATAACAGACTGATGCACACCGTCTATCTCTCTTTAGGAACAAATCTTGGCGACAAAGAGCACAACCTCACGTCAGCCATATCAGAAATATCAAGGCGGGTTGGCTCAGTTGAGGCCCAATCCGCCTTCATTGAAACCGAACCTTGGGGTTTTGAGAGCAACAACACGTTTCTCAATGCTGCAATTAAGTGCAGAACAAAACTTTCTCCGATAGACCTTTTGCACGAAACGCAGCAAATAGAACGTGATTTGGGAAGAAATGCAAAGTCAAAAAACAGGCTATATCATGACCGCATCATCGACATAGACATCCTGCTCTATGATGACTTTAGCATTTCCACTCCAGAGCTGACGATACCTCATCCGCTAATGAACGAGCGCGACTTCGTGCTTATTCCTTTAAAGCAAATAATGCAGATATGAAAAAAACTCTTTCTCTCATCATTGCGCTTTTCGCGATAACATCTCTTATGGCACAGAAAAAGCAATTCACCATCCACGACCTTGTCTATGGAGGCTTGAACTATTATTCTTCATCAGTTCCAGAAAACAAATACCTCACATGGTGGGGTGACGGATGTATAGAACTCGGCATTGACGACTGCCACCTCATAGACAAAGACTATGGCGTGGATCGTTCAAGCATTATCCTCGATGGACTCACATTGTCAAATGTGAATGAGATACTTGAGAAGGCAGGTCGTCGCCGCATCAGCAATTTCTATCACGCATCATTCCCAACTCTGCAATATCCCTTGGTAATGTTGCCAAACGGCAGTCAGACAACGCTTGTCGATTGGATAAACAAGAAAGTCGTTTGGGCAATTGACTATGATGCTAAGACAGAAAATATAGACTTTAACTCAAAGGCGCTTTCCTCTGCCTACACCATTGATCATAATCTTTATGTTGAGACATCCGATGGCAATGTTCATCAGGTAAGCACAGACGGCTCTCTTGATATTGTGTATGGAGAGAGTGTGCATAGAAATGAGTTCGGAATAAACAAAGGCACATTCTGGAATGGCGACGGCTCTCGTCTTGCATTCTATCGCATGGATCAGAGCATGGTGTCAAAATACCCTCAGGTCAATGTCACGCCATACACAGCATCCCAAGTGTATGAAGCTAAGGATAGCGCAGATTTGGAATCACGTTGTGCTACTCTTGAGCCTGATCCATACCCAATGGCAGGCGAGGCATCCCATAAGGTCAGCATAGGCATCTTCAATCCGCAGGACGACACCACTATCTACTTGAAGACAGGCGATCCTACCGACCGCTATTTCACAAACATCACTTGGTCGCCAGACGGCACTAAGATTTATCTCATAGAAGTGAACCGTGACCAGAATCATGGCTCTTTAGATGAGTACAACGCATATACAGGCGAGAAGCTTCGCACCATCTTTACCGAAGATGATGAGAAATACTTCGAACCGATGAATCCTATTCAGTTCCTCCCTTGGGACAGCGATAAGTTTATATACCTCAGTCGTCGTGACGGATTCTTGCACATATATTTATATAATATAAATGGCAAGCTCCTTCGCCAGCTCACAACAGGCAGCTTTGAGGTCAGCGAAGTTCTTGGTTTCAATAAAGACAGACAAGCCGTCATTTATACATCCAACGAAAAGCACCCTCTTCAGCAGAACGTGTATGGCGTAGATATGAAGGGCAACCGCATGCTTCTTGGAAACAGCACAGGATGGCATTCCGCAAAACTCTCTCGGTCAGGTCGTTATTTCATTGACAACTATACTTCCCCAATTATTCCTCGCCACGTCGATGTTGTCTGCACAGACAATGGCTTTACTACAAACGTCCTTTCCGCATCCAACCCATGGGCAGATTTTGACGTTCCAGAAGTGAAGATGGGAACAGTCAAGGCTGCCGACGGAGTGACAGATTTATACTATCGTCTTATCCTTCCTACAAACTTCGATCCAGAGAAGAAATACCCAGCTGTTGTGTATGTCTATGGTGGGCCTCATGCCCACAATGTTGATGCTACTCGTGCTTGGGGTGCAAGAGGATGGGAAATCTATATGGCAACAAAAGGCTATGTGATGTTCTGCATTGACAACCGCGGAAGTGAGAATCGCGGCAAAGCATTCGAGCAGGCAACATTCCGCAATCTCGGAGTAGAGGAGATGAAAGACCAGATAAAAGGCGTGGAGTTCCTCAAGAGCCTTCCATACGTTGACAGCAATCGTCTTGGCGTTCATGGCTGGAGCTTCGGAGGATTCATGACAACAAGCCTCATGACCACCTATCCAGATGTCTTCAAGGTTGGTGTTGCAGGCGGACCTGTAATCGACTGGAAGTACTACGAAGTGATGTATGGCGAGCGTTATATGGATACTCCTCAGACAAATCCAGAGGGCTACAAGAACACCTCCTTGCTCAACAAGGCAGACAAGCTCAAAGGTCGCCTCATGATTATCTATGGAGGCAATGATCCGACATGCGTTCCTCAGCACACCCTCTCGTTCATCCGTGCATGCATCGACAACGACACATACCCTGACCTCTTCACATATCCAGGCGACGGTCACAATATGTCGGGTACAGACCGAATACACTTAGACAACGTAATAACAAGATATTTTGAGGATCACCTCAAATAAATTAGGAATTAGGAGTTAGGAATTAGGAATTAATAGTTATGGATAAATTAACAGTTATAAAGGTTGGTGGCAAGATTGTTGAGGACGAAGCCACCCTCTCACAGCTCCTCAGCGACTTCTCAGCTATCGACGGAGCAAAAGTTCTCGTTCATGGTGGCGGACGCTCTGCCACAAAGATTGCAGCACAGCTTGGCATTGAAAGCACAATGATTGGCGGCCGCCGCGTCACAGATGCAGAGATGCTCAAGGTTGTCACTATGGTATATGGCGGCTTGGTGAACAAGAACATCGTCGCTCGTCTTCAGGCATGCGGTATCAACGCTCTCGGTCTCACAGGTGCCGACATGAACGTGATGCTCTCCCATAAGCGTCCCCTGAAGAAAGTCAAGATGGACGACGGTACGGAGCAGATGGTAGATTTCGGATTCGTTGGCGACGTTGACAAATGCGACGGCAAGATGCTTGCCACACTCATTGGTGAAGGCATAGTGCCTGTCATGGCTCCGCTCACTCACGATAAGCAGGGCAACCTCCTCAACACCAACGCAGACACCATTGCAGGCGAGACAGCAAAAGCCCTTGCTCCATATTTTGATGTGACACTCATCTACAGCTTTGAGCATGCAGGCGTGCTTCGTGATCCAGAAGACGAATCCTCACTCATTGAGCATATCACAGCTGACACCTTCGAACAGTACAAAGCAGACGGCACAGTCAGCGGCGGCATGATTCCAAAGATAGAGAATGCCCTCGAAGCCATCAGCAATGGAGTGAAGCAAGTGATTATCACAAAGTCTGACGCAATTGACGGCAATCACGGAACAGTGATAGAGTAGGTCAAAGCTTTCGTCTTTCGTAATTAATACAATGACTTTCCAGCACGACATATTGCCTCTGAAGAATATCATCTTCAGAACAGCCCTGCGCATCATCCCCAACAGGGAAGAGGCGCAAGACATCGTGCAGGACACCCTCCTTAAGCTTTGGCAGAACCGAGCCGAACTCGACAGAGTCAGCAATCTCGAATCCTTCGCCCTCACCATGGCACGCAACCTCGCCATAGACCGCAAGAAGAAGATGGAACATCGCAATATCTCTTTCGATGAAGCTCTCCACGACCGCACCGACGAATGGCAGCTCACCGCCCAGCAGCAGATGGAGCATCAGGAGCGCTATGGAGCCATACGCCAAGCCATAGATTCCTTGCCAGAGAAGCAGCGCACCGTTCTTCATCTTCGTGATGTGGAAGGCAAACCATACAAAGAGATAGCCGCCATCATGTCACTCACCGAATCGGACGTCAAGGTCACACTCTTCCGTGCTCGCAACCAGTTGAAAGAAATGTTGAAAAAATCTCACAAGTGATGAAGCATATAAACTACACATTATTATATATATTAATGCTTGTTTTTGCCCTCTCCGCATGCACAAGCAATGAGGAGCGAGATTTCAGCATCAATGGCGTCTGGGCGCTGGAGTGCATTCATGTACCAGAAGGCAATGACTACAACTACAGTGAGCGCAATAACACAGTGCCTGTGAAGATATTTGCAGACAGCACCTACTATGTAGGATACAAGGTGTCAGAACCAGGCAGATTTTCCTTCACGCCATCCTACAGCGGCAAGTACAGGCTCATCAACAAAGGAGGAGGCGAATGCATGTATGTTGAAGATGGCAACACACATCAGCTCACCTTTGTCAACGATTCCACTATAAACATACAAGATGTGGGCATAATCTACGAATGGCGAAAGATGGACGAAAGCACTAATGTCAATGTTGAGGACGTCTTGACAGTCTTAGACAACGACAAGGACTCATGGGATGAAGACCGAAACAGCTATGTCTTTACCGAGACTGAGCGAACTTTGAAAAACGAGCGAAAGTATCTTGTTGCTCTCATCCTATGCTTCATTCTCGCTTTCGTCTTGATAGGCTACTACATTTACAACCTCTTCCAGACCAAGGCACGCATCGAGCAGCAGTTGAAGCAGATTCTCGAAGAGATTGACACTCGTCCAGAGGTTGTGCAAGAAGCCCTGAAAAATGTTGAAGAAGAATTCTTGCACTCAGACTTTTACCTGTCCATACGCAAGCGAATCAGCAACGGAGAGCGCTTGACGAAGTCTGACTGGAACAAGATAGAACAGCAAATCAACAGCACATACTCAGGTTTCACAAGTCACCTCTTCAGCCTCTTCCCAATGTCGCAAACGGAGCTGCAAACATGCCTCCTTATCAAGCTCCGAGTGCCAGCAAGCGAGATTGCAAACACCCTTAACAAGAGTGCAAGCACAATCAGCACTATACGAAGTCGCCTTTATGGCAAAGCATTTAAGGATAAAGGCAGCACAAAGGATTGGGACGAGTTTATTCTCTCATTATAAACAAGTTAAAACGGATTTTGCAAACAATTTGCAAAGTCCGTTTTTGTTTCCTAATGAAAATGCGAACAAAATGCAAACTCATTTTCTTGGTGTTTTTTGCGAAAATCTCTACTTTTGCAAAAAAAATTAGTGGTCGGCACTTAACATTTCTTCAGTTTTGAAGTATATTAAGTAGAATGGCTCTCAAAGAACCCAACATGAAACAAATATTTATAATTATGAAACAAAACAGACTTTTATCTAAGCTTGCATTTATGCTCCTTGCAATGCTCTTCTCAGCAAACCTCATGGCACAGAAGGCAAAGACTACCGATGCCGACCTCATAGGCGTGTGGGTGATGGAATCCATGCGTTTTGAAGGCGACAAGGAAAATAGGATTGGCAACAATTACAATCAGGTAAAGGTGTATCGCGCCAATGGCGAGTATGCCTGTGCCGAAGTAGGCAAAATCAGCGACACAGAGACGATGATTGTCCCTCACGAATACGGTTCCTATACATATAAGAATGGCAAATACACCGAGAACGGTCGCAAAGGCACCGTCATCCTGCTTGACAAGACACACTTCGAGGGACAATGGCTCAACCGTCACGACAAGTGGCGCAAAGTGTCCAACATGCCAGCCACACTTGTTGATTACATTGTAGATAAGTGCAAGCGCAAGCATGACCCGAAGGATATCCAGACTCTTTCCAATAAATACATCCTTAGCACTCCTAATGTGCCTAAGAAGAAATAAGCAACAACCATAACGCGTTAGAATTAGTTAAGTTAAATAAATACAGTGCACAAATGGCTCGCACGGTCAGTGATGATAGTGCGAGTATATTAAAAAGCAAATATTCACTTTATCTCATATCTTTATGAAACGACTTTTTCTGCTGGCATTTTTATGCCTGCAAGCCCTCTTTATGTCCGCTGACATCGTCACAGGACGAGTAGTTGATTCCGAAAGCAACGAGCCTCTTGACGGTGCTCAGGTAACAGTGGTTCGAGGCGAAAGCAATAGGCGGTATGTTGATGTAATAACCACTGACTCATGCGGAGTAGTGACGTTCAATACGGGCAATTTCATGTGTAGTGTGAGCATCGCCATCAACTACTTCGGCTACGAGGAACTGAAAATGAAGGAATTCATGGCGAGTGGCGGCAAGGACACACTCAATCTGGGCGACATCAAACTGAGGATGTCGGCAGAGCTACTGAAAGAGGTCACCGTAAAGGGCAAGGCAAAGCAGTTCTACATGAGGGGCGACACCGTTGTGTTCAATCCCGAAGCCTTCAATCTGGAGGACGGTGCGCGCATGAGTGAACTAATGAAGAAACTGCCTGGTGTGCGTATTGAAGAAGGCAAGATCACCTTCAACGGCAAGGAAGTGCATCTGAAGATGAACGGCCACGACATCGCCGACGATTTCCTTGCGGCTCAGTTGCCTGCCGAAGCTGTGCAGAATATCAAAGCATACGAGAAGAAGAGCGAGCTTGCCGAACTCACAGGCATGAACGACGGACAGGAACAGCAGATTCTGGACATTGTCATCAAGCCTGGCTTCCTCGACAAATGGTACGGACAGGTCGCAACGAGCGCTTACGCCTCAGAAAACTATCGCGCCTCAGCCAACATGCACTTCCTGAGCGATACTAATCCGATGGGGATCTATGGGCGCGTCTCGGACAATGGCTCAAAGACTGGCTTTGTGTGGGATAGCGGCGAATGGGACTATGACAATACTGTGCCTCAGCGTCAGCAATATGGCAAATTCTCTTATCAGCACAACTGGAAGGTGAAGAATGCCGAGACATCCTACGATGAGAACAAATGGAATGTAAACACTTCACCTAATCATCTCGACACGCACCAGAACTTTTGGCAAAATTCCGAAACTTTCCTCAGCGGAGAGCCATCATCATTCAGTAATAGCCACAGCTATAGTTCCAATCATGGCTGGGAAGTGCCTTTGTCATTCGGCACAACTATCCATCTTACACCAAAGACCTTGTTTCTGTTCAGCATAGACGGCAGCTATAGCAAGAACGAAAACCGTTCCACCAGCGACCAGAAGACATACAGTGCAGACGAATACGCTGACAAGCCTAAATCGTTGGTGAACAGCAGTGAGAGTGAGAGCATCGGCAATACTGAAAGAGGAGGATTTTCCACAAACACGAGTTTGTTTCGAGGATGGGAGAAAGGAGATTTATCCATAAACTCATTCATCAATTATCAGCACGAAAAAGGAGTCTCTGACTCTCATTCGGATTACGACTACCGTGAACTCGGCACCACAGAGACACTCATTCAGTCGGCAAACAGCAAGTCTAACTTCTTCCAGACCATATTTGACTCAAAGCTCAATTACGAACTTTTGGATAATAAGCTGAAAATAGGTGTTGGCTACTGGATTGACTATTGGTACAAGAAGGACGACAGCCACAACTATCGCAACGATGTCTTTGACTATGCCAACAGCTACGACCGCATGAAAAGCTACTTGGTCAATGAGCCTCGTATTGAGATCAATGCTGACCTTGACAAACTTTGGATTGGTGGAACGCTGAAAATACAGAACGTGGAAGAGCATTTTGACTATCAGCGTGGCAAGCTTGATACTTTGGTGCATCGCAACACATGGTTCCCGCGTCCAAACGTCAACTTCAAGCTGAAGACCAGCAAGACAACAGAGCTGAGTGGAGGCGCATCTTGGGAATATCATGTGGCAGACCTGTTGGATGGCTTGGATTATACCGACGATACCAATCCGCTCCTCATCATCAGGGGCAACCCTAATCTGAAGGCAAACAGCCACTTGCATTCCGACCTTTCCTACAGGATGATGTTCGCCAAAGGGCAGCAGATGCTGACATGGAGCCTGAACTACAATCGCTACTTCGACCCAGTGGCAAGTGCCAGTGCATACAACGCCAAGACAGGTGGCTACACCACTACTAAGGTCAATGTAGATGACCGGCAGAATTGGTATGCAAAGGTAGTTTATGACCGCGCCTTGGGCAAGTATTTCCGCATGCGCAGTAGCGTTAGCTACAGTTACAATATCGATCATGGCATCAAGACCATGACCACCTTCGACGAGCCTATGGAGCAATTCAAGCAGTATGACTCTGGATTAAACGGAAACATCCGCGTCAGTTTCGAGGACAACGGTTGGGAGGTAGCAGCCTTTGGCTCATGCAGTTACGACGGAGTTACATACTCCGATGCTGGCATGAACGGTCAGAACCTTTGGGACTACAGCGGTGGCATTGATGGTCAGTACAAACTCAAGCGCTGGACCTTCAACCTCAATGGCAAACTTGTTGGCAATGCAGGTTATCTCTCCGACATGATGAACCGCAACCGCTTCTCACTCAATGCCAGCATCACGTGGAAGATGCTCAAAAACAAAGGCTTGCTCACTCTCTCTGCCAAGGACATCCTCAACGAGATGGATCAGGTCAGCTACCACATCTCTCCTACCATGCGCTTCGAGAGCCGCACCGAGTCCTTCCACCGTTACCTTGCCCTTACATTCACTTACAACTTCGACGCTAAGGCGAAGAAGAAGGACCAATAATCACAAAAGTGGTGTGACTCACATCGGTATATGTGGTATGAGTCACACCTACATATGCGGTGTGACTCACACCACCTTTGTCATTACGAGCATTTTTTATGAATTATAATATCAACAACATGAAACGAACAACGATATCATTATTCTTGCTGCTCAGCGCAATATGCGGTTGGGCGCAAACAAAGGACAGCATCGACTGCACAGTTTTTACCGTAGGCTATGACTACAAAGTGAACACAACGGACAAGGAAGGCAATGCCGTGACCGACAGCCTTCGCACCGTTCTGCTTGTTGGCAGCAAGGTGACTAAGACAATGGGATACTATACCCACAAGTACAAAGTTCTGGATATTGACAAACAGGAATACTACGATGAGTACCAGCGTGAGGGCATGGCACATGTGCCAACTATCTTCGTGTCGCTTGCAGATAAGACGATGGATGTGCAAGAGGATGTGCCACCTTATCATTATGCGTACCAAGAAGCAGAGGAACTACAATGGACTTTGCTTGATGATACGCTCACCATCACTGGCTACCTTTGCCACAAGGCACAGACCACCTACGGAGGTCGCACATGGTATGCCTATTACACTGAGGACATCCCAACAACAGCAGGTCCTTGGAAACTCAAAGGATTGCCAGGACTCATCGTCAAGGCAGAGGATGCAGAAAACATCTTCAGCTTCGAGATGTTTGAGCTCACTCAGCAGAGCATTGCCATCACCAATCCTCCTATAGCTGATATAAACAAGACCAAGCGTGACAAGCTCTTGCAGATGCGCAACAAGCTCTTCCTCGACAAGCGTTACATGGAGGATCCACTCTACTATCTGACAGAGGACGAACACAAGCGAGGAGGTGCTTATGAAATCTACGGCACTATCGAAGATTACAAACGGAAATACGGCGGTGTGGTCAGATTGGAAGATTGCACATACAAAGTCAACGGCATTTCCGTACCTCGTTATGCAAAAAGAAGAACTATCTATCAACCTCTCGAATTGAAATAATTACAAATATGAAAACAACATTAACAATCATCCTTGCATTGGTAGCCAACATGATGTCGGCACAACAGTTACTTCGTTGCGATGAAATACTGGATACATTGTGTCAGTCAAAGTTAACAGCCGTTTATCTGTACACTATCCATACTTCGGACGATGAAGGAAAACCAGTAACCGACTCCATTCGCCTTGCCTTGCAGGTGGGCGAAGGAGTTTGGAAGACATGGACATACGAACGCTATCGATATGAAAAGAGCGGCGAGGACACTCTGACTTTTATGCATAACGAGGCATTGATGCACATCGCCACAACCACAGTGGGCTATCCCGAAGGCAAAATCACCAGCATCGAGTCGATAGTTCCACACCAGTACGAGGTGACTGAAGACATAGAAAAACCTGCATGGAAGAAGACGAAAGGAAAAGATTTGGTATGCGGTTATCTATGTAAGAAAGCCACATGTGAGTTCCGTGGAAAGAAATGGAATGTATGCTATACTACGGACATCCCTACAACGGCAGGCCCATGGAAACTGCATGGATTGAAAGGATTGATAACATACGCTGCAGATGAGGATGGCATCCATACCTTCCAACTCATTAGTATCAATGAGGAAGTCATACCTGTCACGTGTTCTTCAGGATATCCCGAAATGAAGTTCAAGTTCGTACAAAAAGAAGGTGAAAAAGATGTTGAAGTGGTAATAATACAGAAACCACATGTCAAAACTACAAGTGAAAAGTGCCTGAAAATGAAGAATGAATTATTTGGAGATGAACGATACCTGACAAACCCTGAGTTTTATAATATTTGGACAAGTAGGGAACACTACGAACCTAACCTCTTCATTCGCAACCAATACAATAAAAGCTATAACCTCAGAGGTGGATTATATTTACCAGATAAGGGACATAAATATCAACCTCTCGAATTAAAATAAATAAAAACAGCGTGCAGAGTGAGAGTCTGCACGCTGGTATGGAATATATAAGATTTGATGGATTATAATTCTATTCCGTATTTTTGATGATTCACATTAATCAACGACTTGATATACGGAGTCGATGCCGTTATAATCTGATGTAACATCTTCTGTTCCTACATTTAATATGGTTACATAACTTCTAAAATTGTCATCACTTGCAACATTGATGCTGTTGTATGTAACAACATTAGGAAGACTGTCAACCAAGAACTGTATGTGCTCGTTGTTTACCATAATGCTGAATTTTAAGTTTTCGGCACAAAGGTATGATAAAAAACATTACGCAACAAACGATATTCAAAAAAACAATAAAAAACACATGAAGAATTTAAGAAATTTAATCAAAGCACTAATGTTTACCGCAATCTTGTTGATGACGTTCTCTGTATTTGCTCAAACAAAGGACAGCATTGATGTTTCTATCTTCACAGTAGGTTATAACTTTACAGTCAACACAACTGACAGAGAAGGAAATGCTGTTGTTGATTCGCTCCACACCATATTGATGGTTGGAGCAAATGTAACAAAGACAATGGGATATTATACCCACAAGTACAAGATAAGCAATGAAAAATCAAGAAGTAATTACGAAGAATATCAGTTTGAAAACATGACTCATGTGCCAACGATATTTGTCTCTTCTTGCGATAAGAATATGGAAGTGTACGAAGATGTTCCTGCCCGACATTATTCATATACAGAACCAGCTGAGTTGACGTGGACTCTACTTGAAGATACTCTAACAATAAGCACTTATCTCTGTCGCAAGGCACAAGCCACATACGGAGGGCGAACATGGAATGCCTACTATACGGAAGAAATACCTTCCACTGCAGGACCTTGGAAACTGAACGGTTTGCCAGGACTCATCGTCAAAGCAGAGGATGCAGATGGTATATTCTGTTTTGAGATGTTTGAACTTTCACAGCAGAATTGTGCCATCACGAAGACTGTTGATGCTTTAACCATAAAGACTAAGCGCAATAATCTGATAAACATGAGAAACAATTTGTTTCTTGATAGGCGTTATGTGAATAATCCTCTGTATTACTATACGAAGACAGAAGGTGATCGTGCTGGTTATGCTGTTTATGGTTCGTTAGCAGAAAACCGTAATTCTGATGGTACTTTCTCTGGTTCGAAACTAACCCATCAGATTAATGGAATAGCAGTCCCTAAGAAAGACAAATTACATCATTACCAACCTCTCGAACTACAATAAATCTATCTATCGAAAAATTTTTTGATTCAAGGGTATTGGATTACGTCGTTTGATGTGTCTTATAAGTAAAAAGCAACAATGAAACAATATGTATTATACGGAAAAAGCACCCTGAATACGACTACAATTATCTCTTCGACGAACTTGCCACAACACACAATGGTGATGATCTGCATGAGAAGTGGCACATTGTTAAGGAAGTATATGGAGTAATAAAATAAACATGAAAAGAAATCTATTATTGATACTTTTAGTTCTAGGTTCATGCATACTTTTTGCCCAACCCAAGAATGCATATTGTCCTGCACCAAATAGTAGAGGTGCAGGCAAGATGACGGTCATTGACACAACTCGCATTCGGGTGTTGTATGCCTTCAATGCAGACAATGTTAAGGACGAGAACACTTACATCGACCAACAGCGTCTGGACATAGGAAAGCGAGTGACAAAGTATTATAGCGAATTTCTCTTTCGTTCCGATTCATTAATTGCTGCATGGATAAAAACTCATCCTGGAGCAAACTCTGTACCATGTTTTCTTGGTAATG
>JAGHUI010000087.1 GCA_018064885.1 Candidatus Minthosoma equi
CGTGTTTGCCCTTCTATAATATATATAATGTGTATCTCGCTACGACCGATATCGTTGCCGTAGTTCATGAAACCGCTGAGTATGCGCCCACGCTTGTGGAAGCTGAACCGCTCGTTGTCAGCCTGAAGCATAGAGCCGAACTGCGCGTCCATAACCTTTGGATTGGTGAACTCCACCCATATCGGGTAGTCAGCATTATCAAAGAAGACAGCAGGAGCTGATTGCACTTGATTTATCAGGCATTTTTCATCACCCGTCAGCAATTCAACAGACACAACACCCTCCGACCAAGTGTATGTTGAGGTCAAATCCTTTTCTCCAACGTTACGCTTAGCCTTCTCACAAATGCTGTCGAACTTCGTACATTCGACGTACATCTCAAAGTCCTTGTGTCGTATCTTCAGTAGTTCCATGTATCTTAGCTCCAGAAGCTTGTATAGCCGCTATCCAGTTTGTCCTTCATCTCTTGCAGCTTAGCAAGAGAGATGGATTTTTCTGTGTCATACTCTGCCCACACATTCGTCAATGCCGCTTTGATGGTGTTCCTCAGTTCATCATTATTAAACAGCTTACTCACCTTCGTCTCATCACCCTCTATGCGAGAAAGAATCTTCATGTTTGTTATTTCGTCCAAAGCGCGGGCAATAACGAAATTTTCATTGAGGTCTTTACCCTCCGCATCCTTGTTGTATGGCAGGTTGTTGACAACATAAAGCAGGAATTCATTGCGTGTACGATATGCGATCTTGAAAGGAGTACCTTCCAGTTTGCCGTTAACCACTTTCAAGTAAGCAATCACCTTGTCGCAAACATCTTTGTTGGCAGAGTAAACATCCACTCCTTCAACGGCATAGCCAACAAGTTCTGCGTTGCCCAACTTACCAATCGGTTCATGATGTGTAGTCAGTCCACCATTCAAGTCCACTTCGTTCATCTCTATTGTCATCGCCCTGTCAAGTACTTTGCGAGAGAACGAGAATGTTGTCTCGTCCATGTTCACCGTACCAATGACAATAAGGTTTTGTGGGATGGTGATACCGTATTTGAGGAATCTTTCTTTCACATCTTTATCAGACGTGAGTTCGTTCACCAAATTCCTATACCAAGCAATAGGTCTTTTCAAGCCGACTTTATCTTCCTCGTAACTCACATTCAATATCGGGTCTGTAACGACACCTTCTTCCGTTGCCTTTCTGCTCTCCACCACGCTAAGGTATTCAGCGAAATACTGCTCCACAGGTGCAAGGTTCATTTCGTCTAAACAAAGGAAGTAAGGTACCTCTGGTTCTTCCCATGCTCTTGCAATAAACTTAAGGAAATCACCAGCAACGAACGTTACGCCATTGCCATCCTTGTCTGCTCCTATTCTGCTCACATATCCCAGAAGTTCACTAGAATCATGCCAGTTAGGCTTCACCTGCACCATCTCGAAGTTCTTAGGCTTATGCGCCTTATACTCTTCACTATCCACATCCCAACAAGCACGAGCCAACTCTCTTACTATTCTACTCTTACCAGTACCAGAGATACCAGCAAGCAAAAGGAAAGGCTTAGACTTTATGGCGGTGATGTAAGGGCGGAAAGAAGTTTTCTTTATATCTGGATTGCTTATGTTATTACTATAAGAAATACTATATGAATCTCCTGCTTCTTCTATTAATTTAGTCCATTCCTCACTTCTCCCTCTCGAATTTGAATACTCCTCATTTTCTTCTTTATTGACGAAAATAGCTTTCATATGCAGTTCTTCATAATTGAGAACTGAAATGTCATAGACAAACCAACATGCGTTTTCTGATAATTCAAACTTCTTATGTACAGCATCTACAAATTGAGCATTTGTATAGTACACTCTTTCCATCTTGTACTCAGCTTTGTCTGTGTACTTAATTCCTCTTCTTCCTGAATGGCTTGCGGAATCTTCTTTTTGAAGAATCATGATGAAAGGATACCCTATACGCTGTCCATTGACAAACACTTTGTCAAAAAGTGATGCTAATTGAATTGTTCCTACTTCTGAGCAATTATACATTCTTCCACCTCTGCCAAGAGGTAAACTTACATAGGACAATGGTACTGATTTATAAACCATACCCATCACAAGCTCATCTGCACCATCTCTTGTTATGTAGTACTCAGGGCGTCCTTGCCCTAATGCTGTTCCCCAAGAAGGAGTTCCTACACCATCTTCTAAGATAGAGCCAAAAGCAAAAGAACTTAAATCAATGTTCATAATTGTCTAAATATATGAGTTAATAAAATACCAACAAGATTTACATCCCAACCATTTCCAGCTCTTTTTGAAAGTTGTGAATAGGATTGGCCATCAAAGTTTATTTCTACATTTTTCAAATCTCTAGAAATTCGAAAACCCATAAGCCTGAACTGTTCATGTACAGACATCTTGCGAACTATTTCTTTTCCATCTTCTTTTGGGACTTCGACAACACGTAAACTATTATGCTCTGGCTGTGTAATCGTTATGCTAAAACCATCCTTTTTAATCTTCTTGTTGTAAACGTCGAAACAAAGTGGAGTATCAACCACGAAAGAATCTATACTATGTTTTTCTTTCAGGTGTTCTATTTGAGCATCAGAAAGATAAAGGAATGACTCTGGTTTATAATCCAGGAAGTCACCAAGTCGCATATTGTTCTCTTGTTTCTCTGGTGTCATAGTGAAATCCTCAGGTAGTCCACCTAAGCGAGCAAACATCCAAAGTCGTTCTCGATTCTGTGGAATTCCATAATCCTTTGTATTCAATACAGCTTTGCGAAGAGGATTTTCTCCGTATCCCATTTCTTTTAAGTCCTTGACTAATTGGTCGTGTATAGGTTGGAATTTACCATGCGTAAATCCTTTAACGTTTTCAAGGAATAAATATTTCGGTTTCTTGACTTTGCATATTCTAATAATATGCCCCAACATTGCACCTCGCCCGTACGGGTCTTCTGTTCCCATTTGCATACCAGCAGAAGAAAATGGTTGGCAAGGGAAACCACCCATGAACATATCAAAGTCAGGCAGTTCATTAGGGTCGATTTGTGTAATGTCCCCCCAGTTCTTAAAAGGCTCGCCATTTGCATCTCTGTGATTTGCATCAAAAAGTTTTGATGCAAACTTATCAAATTCAGAATAACCGATAACCTCATATTCAATATCAGGCAAATTCTCTTTCAAACGTTTCAAACCAAATGAAGCGCCTCCATAACCGGCAAAGCCTTCAAATATTCTAATTTTTTCTTTCACTTTCGCTTTATTGTTTTTATAAAGCGTGGAGGCTAAAACACAAAACTGCGCAGCTCTGGACAAGCTTTCATAGAGTTTATGCAATAGCCATCCACGCTGTGATTAATAATTTCTTTT
>JAGHUI010000008.1 GCA_018064885.1 Candidatus Minthosoma equi
CTAAGGCTGTTTTTCTTACATGAGAAGAATTCCGTGAAAAAGCTGTCACCTTGTCACTTTTTGAGATAATGGATAGATAGTCATAGAGATAGGAAGTGACAAGTTGAGTGACAGGTTGAAAAAAAGTGACAGCTTGTAGTCCTCAACCTGTCACTTTTTTAATGGCAGGACAAGAATATTATGATGATTTATTTGCTCGTACATTCCGTAATCTTATGCCCGAATGTTCTTCATGTGTATGCTCGTACGTTCAAGAGCGGTATGCTCGTATTTGCTTCATGCTTTTGCCCGATAAACCGACATGAATATGCCCGATAAACCGACATGAATATGCCCGTAAAAAAAACGAGACAAAAGCTTTGGCTCATGCGACAAAGCTTTTGGCTCGTTGGACAAAGCTTTTGATTCATTAGCCAAAAGCTTTGTCTGGTTTGTATGGATTTATTTCTGTTTCTATGAAATGCTATGCAAAGTTACAAAAAAACATTGAAATTGTCAAGTTTTGGCATTATTTACCGACAAAAGTACACAAAACAGCAATTAGGAACAAGAAGAATGTATATTATTTTCAAAAAGTGCTGTTTTTTTTTGACAAAAAGAAAAATTGATGTAACTTTGCCCCTGATTTGGAAACGCGAGCGACATTCTGCCGCTTTCGTGCAAGGGAATCGGGTGGAAATCCCGAACTGTTCCTGCAGCTGTAATCCATTATTCAACGAACTGACTCCAAGTGTCACTGGGGAACCGGGAAGACCGTCAGGTTCAATGGAGAAGTCAGAAGACCTGCCAATTCAAGGCCATAAAATGTCATGTTGCCATCCCAGGAGATTGGGGCTCGAAGACATATCTTATTTTAAACCACTCTTTTTCAAAGAACGTGAAGAAACTGCTGACACTCATCGTTGCGATGGGCACATGTATTGTATCCGCTACGGCACAACAGGAGAAGAAGGACACTCTGCAAGAGGTTGTGGTGACTGCCACAGGTACGGAGCATTTGCTGAAAAACGTGCCTGTGCAGACGGAAATCATCTCCAGAAAGATGCTGGATGCGTATGCAGGCAAATCCATTGAGGACATCCTTGGTGGACTGACCGCTTCGTTTGCCTTCAACGAGGGCGACATGGGCAGCCAGATGCAGTTGGGTGGTCTTGGCAACAGTTATATTCTGATTCTTGTAGATGGCAAGCGTCTGCATGGCGACAATGGCGGCGAGAATGATCTTGGACTCATTGATCCTCACAACATTGAGAAGATTGAGATTGTGAAAGGTGCTCAAAGCGCTCTCTATGGCAGCGATGCGATTGCTGGTGTGGTAAACATTATCACAAAGAAGCACGATAAGGAGGGTGTGATGCTTGAGAACACTACTCGTCTGGGCAGCTATGGCGACGTGCGCCAGCACAACGGCGTGGCTCTCTCATGGGGCAAATGGACAAGCTATACTAATTTCCAGACACAGCATAGCGACGGATGGCAAAACACAGCTGAGGAGTGGACAGAAGCTATGGTGGTGAATGACAGCCGCAATAAGACTGTCAACCGATTCACCAACTGGCAAATCAGCGAGCGCATAACCTTCACTCCAACAAAGGACTTAAGCCTGTATGCTGAGGGGTGGTATTACAACAAGATCATCAACCGTCCGCAGAACGGCAATCACCCAAGCTGCGATGTCTATACTTACGACCTTCTTTACAACAATGCCAGCGCTGCTGCAGGAGGCAAGTGGAACTTGAAGGGAGGCGATTACATTTCGCTGGATGTCGATTGGAACAAGCATGCATACTTTTATAAATATACCGCACGCACATACGAGGACGCATACGTTGATGGAGCACTGGAGCATGGAGTTCCGTTCTACAAGGGACAGAAGCGCCTGCAAGCAGATCAGCAGAGAACTATGGGGCAGCTGAAGGGTGTGTTCCATCTGCCAATGGAGAACATACTGAATGTGGGTGCTGAATACCGCTACGATTACCTGAAGGCGCCTATGCGCACAAAGGGCGGCGAAGGAAGAGATTGGACTGCTGCGGTGTATGCTCAGGACGAGTGGAACATGCTGGAGTGGCTGAACATTACGGCTGGCGTGCGACTGATAGAGAATGATGCTTTCGGTTTCCGTGCTACACCTAAGGTGAGCGCAATGCTGTCATTAGGTGATTTCAGAGTGAGAGCTGGATGGAGCCAGGGATTCAAGACTCCTACTCCTAAGGAACTGAACTATCAGTATCTGCGCCACATGGGAAGCAGCACATTCTACTATATGGGCAATTCCGATCTGAAGCCTCAGACGAGCAACTATTGGTCTGCTGGCGTAGAGTACAGGAACAGCAAGTTCACCGCTTCTGTGACGGGTTACATTAACAGACTTGAAAAGATGATTGCTCTGGTGAATGTGCCTGTGAGCGAAATTCCTGTAGGAATGACGGAGTTTGTGGGGGACGGAAGCATGGCAATCATTCCAAGAATGTATAAGAACACAGATAATGCGAAGACCATGGGTGTGGATGTGAACGTGGCCTATCAATTGACAAACGAGCTTTCCATTGGCGGCAATTACAGCTATCTGGACACAGACGCTCGTGTGTATAATGAGACGCACAACCGCATGGACAAGGTGATCATTGACGGTACAGCATACAACAAGTGGAATGCTTACCTGACATGGAACCATCGTTTCACGCCAATTTACAAATTCGGCGCAGGACTATACACAAGAGGCAGCAGCAAGCGATTCTACCAGAATAACCACGACGGCAAAGGCTTCCAGATATGGAGAATTTCCACTACTCACGATTTTGCAAAGACAGGCAAAAAACTGTCGTACAAAGCGGAACTGGGTGTTGACAACATCTTCAATTACATGGACAAGACGATGCATCCTTATCATTTGGGAACGACATCTGCAGGAACAACGGTGTACGGCTCGCTGTCCATCAAGTTCAATTCGGGAAAGAACATAAAGGCAAACAATTCAAAACTCAATAAACAAAATTCAAAAAATCAAGATTATGAAGAAGATTAAATTTATGCTCATCGCTATGATGGCTATCATGGCTGGAGCAATGTCATTCACATCTTGTTCAAGCGATGATGATGACAAAGCAAAGCAGAACATCATTTCTGAGTATCAGCTTAACGACGAGGCTGTTGCACAGCAGAAGGCTAAATCTGGCAAGGACAAAGCTATCCTTCTTGTTGCCTTCGGTTCAACTTGGAACAACTCTTTCCTTGCATTCGATGCTACAAAGGCTGCATACGAGAAGGCATTCCCTGCCTACGATGTGTTCGTCTCTTTCTCTTCTGATATTTGTATAAACCGCGCTCACGAAGGCGAGAACGTTGACGAAAACGGCAACATCGTAAGCCGCGACTACTATGAGCCACGCTACCTCCTCCACGCTATCGGTGCTGCTAAATATTCTGAGATTTGCGTTCAGTCACTTCAAGTTATCCCTGGCGAGGAATTTGCAAATGTAGTTGCAAGCGTAAAGAAGTTCGGCAACAACGGTTACGTTGCTAATGCTCACCTTGACGACGACTATCTTTCAAAGGTTAAGATTCGTCTCGGAATGCCACTCCTCAACAACCCAGACACTGACGTTCCTGAGGTTGCTAAGCAGCTCGACATTCTTTACGGCAATGAAGCTACGAAAGGCGCAGTATTGTTCATGGGACACGGAAACCCTGACACATACGATACATTCAAGGCAAACGTTCGCTACACTCAGCTTGAGGAAGAGCTTCAGAAGTACAGCAAGAACTATTTTGTAGGAACTGTTGATATGCCAGACAACTACAAGCAGGATGTATTTGCTCGCATGCAGGATAATAACATCAAGTCAGGCAACGTATATCTCCACGCTCTCATGTCAATTGCCGGTGACCACGCTCACAACGATATGGCAGGCGAAGGCGATGAGTACTGGGATGATGAGGAAGAAGAATCAGAGGACAACAGCTGGTTTGAGTTCTTCAACCACAAGGGCTACAAGGCTTCTGCTCCTGTAAAGAACAATCATCCTCTTGGTCTTCTTGAGCTTGAGGGCATTCGTGAGGTATGGATCAAGCACACAAAGAATGCTGAGACTCTCGAAGAAGCTTATCATTCAATGTATCCAGAAGAATAATAGATATTTCTGTTCATAAAATATTCATTTAAATGTTGTGGAATAGGGCAGCCGAATGCGATCGGAGCACTGCCCTATTTTCCCGTTTTATAAAAATGAGGTTTTTTCTATACATATTAGCAATTGCTGCAGTGCTCGTTTCATGCACTGGCAATGGAGGTGATGCCGCCACAAATGTGACAGTAGATGAGTTGTTTGCCCAGCAGGACAGCGTGCTGGCACAAGCTGAAGAATATTCTGACACAATAGTTATACGCTATGCTAAAGGACTGAAAGTTGATTACCGTGAGGATGGGATTCACGTCACAGTAAGCAACCCAGATCCATCGGCTAAGCACAGCAAGGCTGAGGAGATTATCATCACAAAGCCTTCGTCAAGATTCATCTGCACCACAGCTCTACAGCTTGGCAACTTTGAGGTTCTCGGTCTTGAGGATCGCATTGTAGGCATGAACTCGCTTCGCAACCTTTTCTCTCCAAGAATGAAGGAGCAGATAGAAAACGGCAAGACCGTGAAGATTGGCAAGGAAGGCAACTTTGACCTTGAAACCGTCATTGCAACACAGCCAGATTACATATTCGTAAGTGCCAGCAAACATGGAGGCTTCGAGGCTTTGAAAGATTGCGGCATTCCTCTCATCTCCCACCACGGATACAAGGAAAGTCATCCATTAGGACAGGCAGAATGGATCAAACTCATTGGTTTGTTGACAGGAGAGACAAAACGTGCCAACGCCGTATTTGCAGACATTGAGCGCAAATACAACACCCTGAAGGACGAAGTGGCAAAAGCTACAACTCAACCATCAAACTCAACTTCATCAACTCAATCAACTACATCAACTAACTCAACTTCATCAACTCTCCCAACCGTTGCCAGCGGACGACAGATGCGAGATGGATGGTACATAGTTGGCGGCAAAAGCTACATGGCACAGATATTCAAGGATGCAGGTGCTGATTATGTGATGAAAGACAATGAGGATAGCGGCGGAACAACTCTCGATTTTGAAGCCGTTTATGCTAAATCCGTTCATGCCGACTTCTGGCAGACAGACGACTCTTTCGACGGCGAATTCACGTTGAAGACTCTGGCTGATGAGGATGAAAGATATGCCACAATGGAAGCCTACAAGAAAGGACATGTGCTGTTCTGCAACCTTTCCGCAACGCCTTACCGAGAACTTGCCAGCGTGCAGCCTCATCTGCTTCTAGCTGATTTCGTAAAAGCTTTCCATCCCGAGATTTTGAAGAACTATGAACCACGATACTACAAACTGATAAAGTAAAAAATATTTTATTATTAACAACAACATTTATAATGACTATTAAAAGATTAGCATTTGCGGCATTAGCTATGCAATCGGTTTGCCTTGGCTTTGCTCAAAACAGTAAAGATACAGAAACAATTGAATTGAATCCAGTAGTCGTTACTGGTACAGGAACCTACCACAAAGCAGAAAATTCGCCTGTAGCAGTACGAGTGATTTCAGCAAAGGAACTGAAAGACATTCAAGCAACAAGCGTTCAGGATGCTTTGGCACGTCTGACGCCAAACATCACCACAAGCGTGAATGGAATGGGTACATTCGTCAATTTCAATGGCGTTAGCGATGACTACATCGTTATTCTCGTTAACGGAAGAAAACTGAGCGGCGATGACCGCTGGGAACGCATTGCCGTGAGCAGTATCAAGCGTATTGAGATTCTTCCAGGCGCAGCAAGCGCATTGTACGGAAGCGAGGCTATTGCAGGTGTTATAAACATCATCACAGACGAGAGCCGCAATACCGTTGAAGCCTCTGCTGGCACTCGCATCTCAAGCAAGGGACGACAGGAGAACACCATCAATGTAGATGTGAATGCAGGCAAGTTCTCAAGTTTCACATCATACAATCACAAGGAGGCTGACAGCTGGCAGGTGAACAACTATCAGGAGTTTGACGAAGACGGCACACAAGTGTTGAAACTCACAGGACGTCCAATGTCTGTTGGCTTCAAGAGCGAGAATGTTAACGAAAGAATGGAATGGCGCTTCGATGACAAATGGTCTGTCTATATTCGCGGCAACTACTACGACTACGGCACAGAGCGTCCGAGATCAGCAACCTATTTCACTCAGAAGAGCAGCAAGGATAAGAATACAGGAGAGAAAACATTCTCATACTCTGAGAAGCAGGCATACACCTACGATCTCCACCATGTCTCTTACCTTTATGGCGGTGGAGCAAGATGGACTCCAAACAAGAATACTCACGTATATCTTGATGTGACAAGCGACAACTTCGTTTCAAAATACAACTACTGGCAAACATCAGAAGCTGAGCAGTATGAAGAGACCAGAAAGCGCACTCACCAGACAAACGAGACTCTCCGAGGCATCTTCCGTCTTGCCGACTGGAACAAGCTTTCTGCCGGTATTGAGTTCGTGCAGGATGCTCTCAACAGCCAGAGCGACAACATTGATTTCGAGACAACCAACACATACAATTTCTTCGCTCAGGAAGAGTTCCAGATTACAAACTGGCTGGATGCTGTAGCTGGATTGCGCTACACATACAATGATGGCTTCCACTCTGCCTTCACTCCTAATGCCAGCATCTTCCTCCACAACGGAGGTCTTCGCTTCAGAGCAAGCTATGCAGGCGGCTACCGCACTCCTACCCTCTCACAGATGTACGCAACAGACCAGGCTAAGACAACATCTCGCTACACTATCAACAATACAAACCTGAAAGCAGAGAAAAACGATTTCTGGAATGTGAATGCAGAATACGGAAACGACTGGGTGAATGTTAGCGTCAGCGGCTATGTGAACAAGATTCGCAACATGATCAACTATCGTGTAATGACCGAAGATGAAATCATGGCAGATGCCAACCTCACCAGCATCCGCAACGAGGGATGGACAACAATCCGTCAGCGCGACAATATCGACCGCGCCACAATCAAGGGCGTGAGCGCTAACATCAAGTTCCTCCTCCCTTACGGATTCACTCTCGGAGGTGGTTACACTTACACCGACTCAAAAGCAAAGACCATTGCTCTCGACACTAAGACACAGACTTACGTCACAACAGAAACTCCTGTTGACAAAAGCGTGAAAGACGTTGTGAACATATTAGCTTCATGGGACAAGACATGGGCAAACTACCACATGAACATCAGTCTCAACGGCCACATTCAGGGTGAGCGTTTCAGCAGCACATACGGCTATGCTCCTAACTATCAGCAATGGGATCTCAGCACACGCCACACAATCACTCTCAACCAGTTCATTCTTGAGCCAGGCATCGGCGTTGAAAACATCTTCAATAAGCGCGACACCAGCTACTGGAACTCAAACTTCTCCACAATCAACCCAGGTCGCTCATTGTTTGTTTCACTTGTCCTCAAGTTCAAAAGCTAATACATAAATTCTGCATCATCAAGGGGTCAGCCCCCTTGATGATGCACAAACCAAGCATTCATAACTATGAAAATATATGTAGCTGGAATTGGTCCGGGTTCTCCAGAAGATATTACTCCTGCTGTGCTCGAAGCTGTGAAGAACAGCGATGTCATTGTAGGATATAAATACTACTTCCAGTTCATCGAGCCTTATCTGAGACCAGGCACAGAATGTATTGACACAGGCATGCGGCAGGAGCGTCAGCGTGCTGAACAGGCAATTGCTCTTGCTCATGAGGGAAAGACCGTATGCGTCATTTCCAGCGGCGATGCAGGCATCTACGGAATGGCACCGCTCGTATGGGAAATGGATCCAACGATCGACATTGAGGTGCTGCCAGGCATCAGCGCCTTCCAGAAAGCAGCATCATTGCTCGGTGCACCTATAGGTCACGACCTCTGCATCATATCCTTGAGCGACCTGATGACCCCATGGAGCGTCATAGAACGCCGCATTAAAGCAGCCGTCGCAGGCGATTTCGTCACCGCTGTATATAATCCGAAAAGCCACGGCCGCTACTGGCAGCTGCACCGTCTTGTGGAGCTTTTCAGGCAAGAGCGCTCACTCGACACACCAGTAGGCTATGTGCGTCAGGCAGGCAGGCCAGAGCAAGAAGTTAAACTCACCACATTGCGAGACTTCGACCCAGAAGATGTTGACATGTTCACCGTGGTTCTCATAGGCAACAGTCAGAGTTTCATTTCAAATGGAAAATTCATCACACCACGAGGATATTTCCGCGAGAAAGAAAATGAGGGGAAAAACGTTGGTCAGAGCATCATGATCAAATCGTTCCAAACCATACAAAACAATCTTCGCAATCCAGACATTCCCCTATGGAAGCTCTGGCCTATGCTCCACGCAATTCACACAACAGCAGACTTCGAGATGGAGCGTCTCATGTGGATGGACGACGAAGCAACCCAGAAGATTTACGACAAGGTTAAGAATGGCAAATTGAAGACAATCGTCACCGACGTTACAATGGCAGCAAGCGGCATTCGCAAAGGCGCCCTCGAACGCCTCGGCATTGAAGTCATTTGCTACATCAACGACCCTCGCGGCGCAGAGATGGCAAAGGAGTTAGGAATAACCAGAGCACAGGCAGGAATGAGGCTTGCCGCTGAAGAGCATCCAGAAGCCCTGTATGTGTTCGGCAATGCTCCAACAGCCCTGCTCGAACTCTGCGAGCTTATCCGCAAAAAGAAATGCAATCCTGCTGGCATCGTCGGCGCACCTGTAGGTTTTGTTCATGTGGAGGAAAGCAAACATGCTGCGAAGATATTCCGCAACATCCCCAAGATTCTCATTGAAGGGCGCAAAGGCGGCAGCAACCTCGCCGCAACCATCGTGAACAGCATCCTTACTTACGACGATGCAGAACAGCTCAAGCCGGGAAGAGATGTGTAAAGACCCTCTCCTATCCCCAGCCCTGCCCGGTAAAGGGCGAGGGGTATGAGGTTAGAGGTTAGAGTTAAGAGGTTAGAGTTAAGAATAAATGGAAAAATGTACTATAATAGGAATAAGCGATAGCCGCCAGCAATGGTTTCCGCCAAATGTTGCAAAAGCTATTGCAAACGGCAAGGTATTCTCTGGCGGCAAACGACATCGTGATATTGTCGGAGAAATGCTGCCAGCAGATGCTGTGTGGATAGACATCACCGTGCCAATCAGCAAGGTCTTCTCTCAATACGAAGCACACAAGGAGGTCATCATCTTTGCCAGCGGCGATCCCCTGTTCTTTGGCTTTGCCAATACCGTCCAGAGAGAATGTCCCCAAGCAGAAATGCGTGTGTTCCCGTCGTTCAACTCCCTGCAGATGCTTGCGCACCGTCTGCTAATGCCATACCAGGATATGAAGATTGTGTCTCTCACGGGACGCAGCTGGGACAAGTTCGACGAAGCGCTCATAAGTGGCGAGCCCCTCATTGGCTGTCTCACCGACAAGCGCAACACTCCCCAAGCCATCTGGCAGCGAATGCACGACTACGGCTATTCCAACTACGAGATGTTCATAGGCGAGAATCTGGGCAACGAAGAAAGCGAGCGAATCTATCATATTGAAGCTGCAGAAACGATTTTCCCTGAAAAAGCTTTTGATTTATCGCTTAATTGTGTAATTTTGCAAAAACTCATGGACAGACCTCGTCCATTCGGCATTCCTGAGCAGGATTTCCATCTGCTTGATGGCAGACAGCGCATGATAACAAAAATGCCAATCCGCCTGCTTTCCCTCTCTATGCTCGACCTCCGAAGCAAGCACACCTTCTGGGATGTCGGCTTCTGCACAGGCAGCGTCAGCATCGAGGCAAAGCTTCAGTTCCCCCACCTCAGCATTACAGCATTCGAGGTCAGGGAAGAAGGCAAGGAACTCATGGAGCAGAATAGTCGCAAGTTTGGCACTCCCGGCATCGCAAGCGTCATTGGCGACTTCATGCAGCAGGATCTCACGCAATATCCGAAGCCAGACGCAGTGTTCATCGGCGGCCACGGAGGAAAGCTTGTGGAAATGCTTGCCGTACTGAAAAATGCGCTGAACCCAAACGGATGTATCGTATTCAATTCCGTTTCGGAGGAAAGCCGCCAGATGTTCGAGGAAGGATGCAAAGCCGCAGGAATGACCATCACTCAGTCCACGAGAATAGCGATAGACAGTCATAATCCTATATATATAATGAAAGCGCAATGATAAAGTACGAATATGTAAATGACGCAGGTCGCAAGCTTGCCGAAAAGATAAAGAGAGAGATTCCAGAAGACGATGGCAGCGAAGCCGTAACAGCCATAATCTTCATTGGAGCACTGGGCATTTGTGTTCGCAAGATTCAAGACCTCATTTCGGACAAATACACCGATCCTGCTGTTGTCTGCGTGGATAGCACAGGACGATGGGCTATACCCGTTCTCAGCGGTCATGTGGGCGGAGCTAACGAATTGGCACGCCAAGTTGCCATGGTCACAGGCGGCGAAGCGGTCATCACCACCCAGAGCGACAACAACAATCTCTGGGCTCTCGACACCCTCGCACGCGACTACGGTTGGACACAGCAGAAGCTGAAACGCCTGCAGATGAACAAAGTCATTTCCACATTCGTAAACCTCAAATCCACCGCTCTCATTCTCGAATGGGAAGACGAAGGAACCCAGCATCTTGAAAGTACATGCCCAGACCACGTCAAGGTGTTCCACAGCATGGGCGATTACAACTACTGGTCAAAGCGCAATCCGAGCAGCACGTTTGAGTTGCTCATCATTGTGTCTCCAAAGAAATACCCAACCCTTGCCGTACCATCCATCCAATACTATCCGCTCTGCCTGCACCTCGGCGTAGGCTGCCAGAAAGACGCGCCTGTAGAGATAGCAGAACAACTCATAAACGAGCTGCAGATAGCCGGATTCGCAACAGAATCCATCGCCACCATTGGCACCATCGAACTGAAGAAAGACGAAGCACTCCTTGCGCGCCTCTGCGAGATGATTCCATGGGCAGAGCAGAAAATCTATACAGCCGAAGAACTTTCCAAGGTGAAGATTCCAAACCCATCCCAGAAAGTCTTTGAAGTCACAGGTTGTTACGGAGTGGCAGAAGCATCAGCAAAGGCGCCAAACCGTCAGGGAGTGTTGGTTGTTGAAAAGGTGAAGGGAAATATTGCCATTGACGGAAAGATCAGCCACTACACATACGCCCTTGCCCAAGACAAGCAGATGCAGCGACAGGGACACATAGAGATTGTCGGTGCAGGTCCGGGCGACCCAGAGCTCGTAAGCGTCAGAGGAAGAAAATTCCTTGAGAAAGCAGACCTCATCCTCTATGCAGGCAGTCTTGTGCCTCGCGAGCTCACCTTCTGTGCCAAGCATGGAGCCACCGTGCGCTCATCCGCCAACATGGATCTTGAGGAACAGTTCGCCCTGATGAAGAAATTCTACGACCGCGGCAAACTCGTTGTCAGACTCCACACAGGCGACCCATGCATCTACGGAGCCATACAAGAGCAGATGGCATTCTTCGACGAATTTGGGATGGACTACCACATCACCCCAGGCATTTCTTCTTTCCTTGCAGCAGCAGCCGAGCTGCGCAGCCAGTTCACCATACCAGAACGATGTCAGACCATCATCCTCACACGCGGCGAAGGACGCACTCCAATGCCCGACAAGGAAAAGCTCCACATGCTCGCCCAGCACCAAAGCACCATGTGCATCTTCCTCAGTGCCAGCATCGTTGAAGACGTACAGCAACAGCTTCTCGAAGGCGGTTATGCTCCAGAGACACCTGTTGCCGCATGCTACAAGCTGACATGGAAAGACCAGCGCATCTATCGAGGCCAGCTAAAAGACCTCGTCAGCATAGTCAAGGACAACAAGCTCACCCTCACCACTATGATCGTTGTGGGCGATGCCATTGACAACCGCGAAGGACTCAGCAAGCTCTACGACGGAACCTTCACCCATCTTTTCAGAAAAGGGAAAAAATCATAATTCATGAGAGATCCTCTTTTGACGAACCATCCGGACAGTCTCCCTCGCCCTTCACTTGAGAGGGTTCAGGGAGAAACACACTCCCCCATTCTCATCTTTGGAGGAACAACAGAAGGGCGCATTGCCATAGATGTCTGCGAACAGGCAGGCAAGCGCTTTTTCTATTCCACAAAAGGCAGCAGCCAAGTTGTGGAAATGCATCATGGCATACGGATATCTGGAGGAATGTCATCAGAGGAAATAAAACACTTCTGTTCTGAAAATGAAGTGAGATGCATAGTCGATGCAGCCCACCCCTTTGCCGAGAATCTCCACAAAGCCATTGCCGAAGCAGGCCTGCCAGTCATCCGTCTGCAAAGGCATTTTCCCGACCGTAAGAAAGGCGTGGTTTACTGCAGCGATTGGACTGATGCTGTGAGCAAGATGAGCAGCGATAGCATCCATTGCCTGCTTGCCCTTTCGGGAGTCAACACCATTGCAAAGCTCAGCGGCTACTGGCAGCACCACAAGACCATCTTCCGCATCCTCAATCGCGCCGAGAGCATCGACACCGTGCAGAAGAATCTGTTTCCAACCAGCAATATCATCCTCTACAACGACGACAACACCCTCCCTTCTCTCGAAGCAGAAAAACAGCTTATGCAGCAAGTAGGCTGCGACGCAATCCTCACCAAGGAAAGCGGCGATAGCGGAGGATTCATGGAGAAGGTCGGAGCAGCTTTGGAGTTAGGACTGAAAGTCTATGTTGTAGAGCATCCTCAACTCCCATCCGACTGGATTTATGCAGACGGCAGGCACACCCTGCGGCGAGCCATAGAACATGCCGTTCCCGACTTCTTCCCCCTGCGCACAGGACTCACCACAGGAGCATGCGCCACAGCAGCAGCGAAAGCAGCTCTCCTCTCCCTGCTCTACGGCGAAGAACCCGAAGAGACACAGTTTGCCCTGCCCGACGGCGAGCATCTGAGCATTCCCGTCAAGGTTGTTGAGCCAGGGAAAGCCGAAGTCATCAAGGAGTTCAGCGACGATCCCGATGTCACCCGCGGATGCCGCATCACAGCTGCCATTACAGAAAACCCTCTGGATCACTCCCGTTTCCTTCAGGGCAAAGGAGTTGGCACAGTCACCCTGCCCGGATTGGGTATTCCTGTAGGCGAACCTGCCATCAACCCCACTCCGCGCAAGATGATTCTTGACGAGATACAAACCCTGAGCGACAAGCATTTTGACATCATCATCGAGGTGGAGAATGGCGAGGAAATTGCCCTCAAGACCTTCAACCCCAAGGTTGGCGTAATGGGCGGCATAAGCATCATAGGCACATCCGGCATCGTCTCCCCACTCAGCAACGAAGCCTTCATCCTCAGCATTCGCCGTGAGATGGAAGTGGCACACGCCATCGGCTGCACAGAGATAGCCCTTGTATCGGGAAAGAAAGCGGAGGATTATGTTCTGAACGAAAACGAAAACTATAACGAAAACGAAAGCATTCGGTTTATCCATTACGGCAATTTTATAGGCGATGCTCTGAAATGCGCCAGCGACATTGCCTTTGAGAAAGTAACCCTTGCCATCATGATTGGCAAAGCCGTAAAACTTGCCGAAGGACACCTGAACACCCACTCCCACAAGGTGACGATGAACAAGGCGTTCCTCAAAGACTTGTGCATGAATCTGCCACTCGGCAACAGCACACAGCTCTGCCAGCAAATAGACAGCATAACCCTCGCACGAGAACTATGGTCATTCATGCCGCCATCCTTCTTTGAAGCCATACGCCAATGCTGCCTCACACATTGCAAAACCGTTTTCCCCGATGGGAAACTTGAAATAATACTTATATGCGACGAACAGCAATAATGATAGCCATAGGGCTCAGCATCCCTCTCTTTGCCATGCTCAACCTCTGCATGGGCTCTGTTGCCATTCCCGTGAGCGACGTCATCAGCATCCTCATTGGCAATGGAAGCGAAAGCGACGTGTGGACAAACATAGTCATGATGACACGCTGGCCGCAGACACTCACAGCCCTCGCTTGCGGAGCTGGACTCTCCGTGGCAGGACTTGAGATGCAGACCGTCTTCCACAACCCTCTCGCAGGACCATCCGTGCTGGGCGTGTCCAGCGCAGCAAGCCTCGGCGTTGCATGCGTAGTGCTTCTATCTGGAGCCATCGGCAGCAGCCTGATGAACCAATTCGGCATCGTGGGCAACACAGCCCTCACCCTCGCCGCCATCATCGGAGCAATGTCCGTCATGGGCGTAATCGTCATGCTCTCACAGAAAGTGGAAGGCAACGTCACCCTGCTCATCGTAGGCGTTATGATAGGCTACATAGCATCCGCCATCATCGGAGTCATGAAATACTTCTCCAGCGAGGAAGACATCCGCGCGTACGTCATCTGGGGACTCGGCTCCTTCGCTCGCGTCACAGGCGGACAGGTCTATGTCTTCACAGGCATCATGGCAGCACTCCTGCCCCTCTCCATGCTCCTTGCCAAACCCCTCAACCTTCTGCTTCTTGGCGAACAGTATGCTCGCAACCTCGGACTCAACCTGCAGCGCACACGCCTGCTCGTCATTTCCTCGGCAGGCATCCTCACAGCTGTCACAACAGCCTACTGCGGACCGATCATGTTCCTCGGACTTGCCGTACCGCACATCGCTCGCGGACTCTTCGGAACAGCAGACCATCGCGTCCTCCTTCCAGCCACACTCCTCAGCGGAGCCAGCCTCGCACTCGTCTGCAACCTCATAGCCAGACTGCCAGGATTCGAAGGAGCCCTGCCTATCAACTCTGTCACAGCCCTCATCGGTGCGCCTGTAGCACTATGGGTGCTGCTTCATAGGGCCCCCTCCTAACCCTCAACTCCCCCTCAACTAAATCTCAACTCCCCCTCAACTAAATCTCAACCCTAACCCCTAACCTCTAACCCAGATGAAAGAATTTCTCATAGCCGCCGCCACATCAAACAGTGGCAAGACAACCTTCACCATGGGACTCCTCCGCGCTCTCACACGCCGAGGACTCAACGTGCAACCCTTCAAGTGCGGCCCTGACTACATAGACCCCATGTTCCATTCCTTGGCATCGGGCAATGAATCCGTCAACCTCGACACCTTCATGTCATCCCACGAACACGTCCAGCAGCTCTTCGCCCACTACGGCAAAAGCGCCGACATGCGCATCGTGGAAGGCGTCATGGGACTCTTCGACGGCTACGACCGCATGGCAGGCAGCAGCGCCGAACTTGCCATGCTGCTCAACATCCCCGTAGTGCTTATTGTCAGCGCCAAATCCACAGCCTACAGCGTAGCACCCCTCATCTACGGATTCAAGCACTTCAACCCCAAGGTGAAGATAGCAGGCGTAGTGTTCAACATGGTCGGCTCAGACCGCCACTACCAGCTCCTCTCCGATGCCTGCAAAGATGCTGGCGTTCCCTGCCTCGGCTACCTCGCCAAGAACCCCGACCTCATCATTCCCGGACGCCACCTCGGACTCTCCATCTCCGAACGCGAAAACATGGAACGACTCATCAACCTTGCAGCCGACGAGGTAGAAAAGAACATTGACATCGAAACCCTCCTAACCCTCAACTCCCCATGCTCATTGCCATAGCCAAAGACGAAGCATTCAACTTCACCTACCGCGCCAACATAGACGCTCTTGCCGCAAAAGGAGAAATCATATACTTCTCCCCCATGCGCGACAAGCACCTTCCCGACTGCGACCTCCTCTACCTCCCAGGCGGCTATCCAGAGCTCTTCGCCAGCCAGCTCTCCGCCAACGAAAGCATGCGCAACAGCATCAAGAACTATGCAGAGCGCGGAGGACACATCTATGCAGAATGCGGAGGCTTCATGTACCTATGCAACGACATTGACGGCACACCCATGGCAGGCGTTCTGCCCATGAGCGCCACCATGCAAGGCGCACGGCTCCACCTCGGCTACCGCCGCGCCCTATTCGGCAACACAGAACTCCGAGGACACGAGTTCCACTACTCCACCATCGTTGACGCTCCCCTGCCGCCCAACGTGACCGTCATCCGCAACCAGCGCTCAGCAACCAACACCCCCGTCCCAACCGAGCTCTACCACTACCTCAACGTCACAGCCGGCTACACCCATTGGTATTGGGCAGAAAACGCAGCCCACCTGTTGGAGCAAATCATGTAAAGCAGAACAAAACAAGCATGGGTTTCATATTTTCGGTTTCTGAAACCCGAAACCGAAACCCGATATACAACAAAAGCCATCCGGAACTCAATCCGAATGGCTTTTTTTTGCCAAGTCATACCCCTCAGCTATCAAGCTTTCCTGTATCGCCCTTCCGCACTCCACGACAGCCATAGCACCCACCAGCGCCACCATCGTCGGCTTATCGTGCCAATCAATCGGAGCATCCCTGCCGATGCCCATGCGCTTCGCAACGCTGGCAATGTACGCATCCGTATTGTTGTTATCGCTCTTAGGAGCCCAGCGAGAGACGATGCCCTCAATCGTGCAGAGCTTGTACTTCGTCATGTAGGTATGCAGGATAACGAACGCAGCCCTCAAGCCATACGTCATGCTCACGAACTGACAGAACGCCCTGTCCGTCTGCACCCTGCAGAGACCGTACCACGCCGCCCCTGTACGGCGAATATTCAGAGGATTGTTGTTTCTTCCCCCCCTACTCAATTTTGTGTTTTTCATGGTAAATAGAAGACCCTCTCTGCCCTTCGGGCATCTCTCCCGTAAAGGGCGAGACCGTCCGGCGCAACCCGGGTCGTGGCTTTAAGGTTAAAGTTTAGAGTTAAAAATAGCTTTGCCCTCGTCCCGAATGGTCTCCCCCTCCACGGGGGAGATACCCCCTTGTGGGGAGAGAGGGTCTTACAGCATTTTTCCGATGCAGCTAGTCACTCCCAGCGCCGAAGCAATAGCCGTGAGCACAGTAAGCACAATCTGCACCACTAATTTCCAATCAATTTTCTCTTTCATAGTTTTTTCTCTTTTTTATGCTCACAGATTTCACAGATTGCACAGATTTTTGTTCCTTTGGAACAGCCATCCGGATGGTTCCTCGCAAGCGAGGCTTATCTGTGTCATCTGCGTAATCTGTGGGACAAAATTTAAGGTTTTAGGTTAATAGTTAATGTTAGGCAAATGTCCGCCTTTCCATTGCTCGCATTCTAACTCCCTCTCCCTTTTAACGGGAGAGGGTCGGGGAGAGGGTCTTTAATTTGTCTCCACGCTCATGTTCGCGAGCATAGTCTTGAAGTCCTTGCCAGGAACGAAGCGGATGACCTTCTGCTGAATGGTCTCAGCGGTAGCCTCCTCCTCAGTCTTCACGCACTTCACGCGAATCTTAGGAATGAAGCTTCCGAAGGAGCCGAGACGCACGCCGTGTCCGATCTGCATGTAATGCACAAGTCGGTTGAGGAGCGCAGTCACAACAGAGAGAGTCTGGTTAGCGTTCACGCCGCAGGAGTTGCTGATTTCCTCCACGAGGTCAGCGTAGCTCACCTGAGGGAAGATCACCTGCTGGAGCTTGTAAACCGTAGGCTTGCCCTCCTGGAATCCAAGAACCTTCTTAGTCTTTCGTGCAATAAGCTTTCCCATAGTCAATCATGTGTTTTTCAAGGTTAATAACTTAGATTTATATTTGTTTTTTTATGTTTTGTTCTGTTTTTCCAAGGTTTTTCTTACTGGCGCTATGCGCACATCTCATCCATGTCTATCTCATTCCTTACCTCAATCTCGAACGTTTCCCCGTTGATGAAGCTGTCGTAGATCAGCTGTTCTATCCTCTCGTACGTCTCCATCTGCCTTGTCAGCCTTGATGTCTCAGGATCCTCCGATGTCGCCTCGCCCACCAGCACCCGGCAATGCTCCGTCTGGTGCGTAACGTGCCAGCATATCTGCATCGCCATGTGTCCCGGCACCTTCATGATGAACATCGTCATTGGTCCTGCCGCGCCCGACTTCACCTTGATGGGGAATGCCCCTGTCGGCATGCAGTAGTCTGAGCACCCTGGGAACTTCTCCGTGTAGTCGCGGAACATCGTCTCGTGCGCCTCGCACTCAAAGAGCACCTTGCCCTCGTCCGAGAGGAACATCATGCGAGATTTCGTGATGGTCTCCGTATAATAATATCTTGAAAGTGTGATTCTCATAGTAGCGAAGACCCTCCCTGTCTCGTTCCTCGACATCCCTCCCGTAGAGGGCGGGAGCCGTGCGGATGCATTTTGTGGTTTATTTTGCTTCTCATAGTTTTCGTTTTAGTTTGTGTGTGTGGTTTCATTTGCCCTTATCCCGAATGGCTTTGTCCCGCATGGCTCTCCCTCGCCCTTTACGGGAGAGGGTTCGGGGAGAGGGTCTCTCTTTTTGTTTTATTTTGATAATGCAAAGTTACGAAATATTTTTGGGTTACACAACTTTGTTGTGTAAAATTTTAATGTTACCGTGAATATTTTTTTGATTTCGGAATGATTGATTGTTTGATTGCCACGAAATGCAATGTCTGGTTTGCAAATGAGCGGAAGGTGGGGAGTGCGATAATCATGTAGTTGCGTCACAGCGTCACAGCGTCACAGGCAAACATTTGAAGGTTGCTTTTGGGGCGAAAACGTGAAATGAGGCTTAATTATTAATAATAATTAAATGTTTTTCCAAGGTTTTTGCGAGGGGGGAGGGCTCAGATTTTTTTGCTGTGACGCTGTGACGCTGTGACGCTGGAGGACTGTTTCGCGAAAAAACAGAGGGATTGTTTTGGAGGTTTGAGGAAAGATGTGTATATTTGCAATCTAATTGATTATTACATGGAAACTCTATCTATTTTAACTTATAGGAAAATTGAAAAATCAGGTCTGATCTCTTTTCTCAATGATTGGGCAGCAAAGTGCGAATTCAAAATACACGAAGCCGACAACGTAGAAGAAGCACTGAGAAGAGTGATCAAATTCTATAATGAATTAGTTGATATATATAACGCAGGAGCAAAAGACTTTTATTTAAATTTCAGTCCTCTGTCAAATTCTTTTTTTGTAGGAGCTGGAGCTTACATACAAAATAATTGCGTATTCACAGATTCCATCTTCTGGAAAGACTATATGGATATATATATACTTTATGCTCTTTGCAAAATTTACGATAAATCCTATTCAATTTTTGATCTTGTATTGCATTGTCCGTCGTTATATCAATATCCCTATATGGACAGTGCCATGCGTGGAATGATGGAAGATTATATAGACGATTTCTACGAATCAAAAGAATCCTCACTATCAAATATCAATAAAACTGATGCAATCAACACGCAAATCAGACAAAATTGCGTAAAGGAAGCATACAAATTCTCAGTGCCTCAAGTTATACATCTGATAAAGTACACGGGACTGCCATCAAAAACTGGCACGAATATTGAATGGGCAGCGCTGCTGAGCACATTAACAGGATTAAGCGCCAACACGCTCAGACAAAATATGTCTAATGCAAAAGAGACACTTAATGACGCAAAAAGTGAAGAAATAGAAACAACATACAACGAGATACTCAATAAACTAAAAGGGAAAAAGTAATATCTTTTGTAAGGGTTACAAGATATCATAGAACAATGCAAACATCTATCTTTGCAGCGAATTCACTACGAGTTCGCTGCATTTTTTATGCTCTAACTCGTACTTATTAATTAATCGCATCGGCGCCGATGCTTTTGTTCAACTCGCACAGCCTTCTCCATGCTTTGCAAGGCAGGAGGGGTGTGCAAAAAAACGAAAGCATCAATATGTCAAAGTACATTAAAGTGGATGTGAGCGACCTCGGCATGGAGTATGTGCTGAAGGCGGCGCAAGAAGGCAAGCTGTTCGTAAAGGCAGAAGACAATGAGATTCTTCCCCCTGAGGTGGAGAAGATGATCAGAAAGGCTTGCCACTATTCGTTCCTCTGCCAGGGATTTCTGACAAAGGGCAAGACAAAGAGACATGTGAAGGAATACTACGAGAGTCTGTTTGCGGAGCACAAGGACAAGTGCATGAAAGCTATGGGAACGGAAAGCAAATGGAGGAAATTCGTAGCACAAGCCGTTGGCGACATGCAGAAGAAGGGCTTGTTTGAGGGCAAGCCTGTCGAGCTGGCTGAGGCATTGAACTTTGATGTGGAGATTGTAGAGATACAGACCGTTAGGAGGTACATATCAAGAGGCTTTGAAAATTTTTTTTAATTTTTTTCGATAAAAATAAAATAGTCCTTTTAATCCTCCTCACCTTTGCAACGTGAAACAAAAACTCACAGATTATGAAAAGAAAAAAAAATCCTATCATCCTGCCTGTTGGCATTCTTGATTGCCTCAGCGCAGAGGGGCTTGAACTTCACCTCGATGTTCTGACCCAGCACATCATGAATCATGGTGTAGCTAAAAAAGTAGTAAAGAACTTCTTCCATGCAACAATCGCACTCTACGAGAAAGCGAAAGAGGAAATGGAGATGCAAAATCAAAGTGTGAACTAAAACGAAAACTAAAACGAAAACTAAAACGAAAACTAAAAAATTGAAAGATTATGAAGATTAAGGCAACTCTTATCAAGAAGTATGAAGCCCAGACGGGCGAGACAATCAAGGGCGTATGGCGCAGCATCGACGTTGTGCTCAAGGCAATGGAGACTGTAGATGGCTATGAGGTGAGCGACTACATTCCTGTTCGCTTCCGCGGCGAGAAGGTGGACGAGGTTATGGCAATCAGCGAGGGTGCTCCTGTGGAGGCACGATTCAAGATCGATGCTGACGAGCGTCACAGCCAGAAGACTGGCAAGGCTTACCTCACTGTGAAGGATTTCGTATTTGCTGGTTTTGACATCAAGAAGGTTTAATCATTAATAGCGTTAAGAATCATGGACGAATCAAGAAAAGACTACAGCTACAGCATCATCGATGCTGACAACCGTCTCGGCACAAGCAAGAACAAGCCTGTCAGCAGCACTGTCTGCGTGGACGATGAGACTCACTCTGTGACTATCAATGTCACTCCTACTCGCAAGAAGGACAACTCCAAGAATCCCCCTCTCTACGACAAGGGGCTCTCGGTGCTCCGCTGCCACAAGGACAAGACTCTCGTGCTCACCTACCGCGTGAAAGAGGATGAGGCTTTCGACCCTAACGTGGCTAAGCTCGACCTTGCTGAGGGCATTGACATGATGGCTGTTTACCACAACACTAACACTTAATCGCAGAAAGAAAGGAGAAGAAGGCTTATGAGTGTTTGGACTGCTAAATCGGTTAACAACAAGAAGCACAAGCTCCAGAAGCTCCACTCCTTTGCTGAGATGCAGGAGATCATGTCGGATGGCATGGTCTCTCGCATCATTCAGAAGGTGAGGGAGATAAACGAGAAGCTGCGCTATCTGGACTGCAAGGGCGAGGAGCACAAGACGCTGGAGGGCGAGAAGATTCGCATGAAGAAGCAGCTGCCTACGTTCTGCTTTCAGGGCGAGTTTGACGGTGAGCGCACTAATGGCTCTGCTCGCTCCAATGGTCTGGTGATGTACGATGGCGACCACCTCTTTGAGGTGATTGCTGGCATGGTGGCTGAGGGTGAGCTGAGCGAGATGCCTGACTTCGGCAAGGAGATGCCTTTTGAGCTGCTCTACCGCCACCGTGTCAAAGGACGTGAGAACGAGCTGCAGATTGCTTTCGCAAGCGGAAGCTGCTCGGTGGATGGTCTGAGAGTGGTGTTCGTGAAGCCTGATGGCATGGATATCCCTCAGGCGCAGGAGTGGTTTAGCCACGAGATTGGCTTGCCTGGCGATGGATGCGTGAAGGATCTGGCGCGCTGCAGCTTCGTCACTCTGCCTGAGGATGTGCTGTACGTGAATGAGGACAGGCTTTTCGGCACGCCTATTCCTCCAGAAGATGACCCTGCTAACGTGACAAGCAGAATGAGCAAACGTGTTTTGGCTAAGGGTGCTGGCAAGAAAATGGCTTCGGCTTCTGTGGCAGCGGTATCGACTATTGCGGCTGACTACAACCATAATCTGAAGATTGACGGTGTGCTCATCTCCGACCTTGTGCCTCGCTACTGGCAGCGCCTTCAAGGGAAGGGCATCATCAAGGGCAATGCGCCTGTGGAGGGTGAGCGTCACAACTCGCTGATGTGCCTTGCTCGCGACCTTGCTCCGTTCCTCGACATGAATGCTGGTCTTGTGCTGTCTGCTCTGCCTCGTCTGAAGGACGATGAGAAGGAGATGGCTGACATTGCGAGGGATTCGGTGGAGTATCTTGTCAGCAACGGCATCACGAAGCGCAGCAAGGAGGTGAGCGAACTCATCAAGAGGGTGAAGGGCGAGAACATACTGACTCAGGCTTATCCTACGGTGGATGAATGCATCGAGTTTGAGAATGGATTGCCAAAGACGCCTAAGTGCATGAATATGGCGCTGAAGATTCTTGCTCATGGCTACCGTTTCCCTGCCTTGCTGGTGCTGCTTGCATTGGCTATGTGCCTGGCAGAGAAGGTGAGGGTGGCAAAGGGATTGTTCGATGCTGACAGGCTCAGGGCATTGCTGCACATCGATGCTTTCTCGGGCGTGGGAAAGTCGCTGACCTACAAGCCTGCTCAGGCGGTGATGAGGACGTTTGTGGAACTGAGCGCCAAGGCTGAGGAGGAGCGCAGGAAGTGGCTGAAGTCGAGCGGCGCATCGTCGGGCAAGAAGGACAAGAAGGGCAAGGCTGAGGCTGAGGAGGAGAGGCTTTTCCCTGACCTCAGGCTGATGCCGCAGGCTACGAGCGACAATGCTCAGCTGGAGATCAGCCGTCATGGTCACACGCTGCTCACGCTGGAGACGGAGCTTGAGGCTATGGTGCGCCAGTTCAAGAAGAGCTCCTACGACCGCTCGCCTCGCTTGATTCCTGCTTTCGATGGCACGGGGCATGGCAACCTGACGTGCGTGGCTGGAAGCGTGAATGGCAGTTCGGTGACAAACTGGGTGGTGATCACGAGCGGCACTCGCAGCGCCTTGCACGCACTGGTGAAGTGGCATGGCAATGAGAATGATGGTTTGCCGAACCGACTGGCAATAGGCGTGTTGCCAAGAGAGAAGGGTACGCTCATTGCTAAATACTCGGAGAGCAACCTTGACGATCTCCGTCACCTTGGCGAGGTGCTGATGAGGATGAAGGGACACCTCTCTTCGCCACGGCTGAACAAGGCTTTGGACGAATGGGAGAAGCAGTTCAAGGGTGAGGCATCGAGCATGCAGGAGTCGGTGAGGCGAAGTCTCGCAGGTCGTGTGGCGTTCATCGCCTTCCGCTTCGCAAGCGCCATGCAGCTGTTCTACATTGCCGACAAGGTGATGGCTCAGGAGAAGAAGGGCGAGCGCAATGCAGAGGACAGCATCGATGTCTCCGATTTTGCCGAGCCAAAGGCTATTGCGGAATGGGGCATGATATTTGCTGACTATTTCCTTGACAAGCAATGGTCTATATTTGGCACGAATATGGTGAAGAGGATTCAGGAGAGCTTCAGTTCGGTTATTGTATCAGCGAAGAGGAATGACGAATGGCTGGACAGCTTGCCCGACACATTCACATACGATGATGTTCGCATTGCTGTTGGTGCAGCAAGCGCAAGCAGTGCCATCCGCATGAAGGTGAAGCGCGCAAAAGAGAGAGGTCTTGTAGAGGTTGTTGATGATGATCCGAGGAAGCCTGTGTTTAAGAAGCTATGATGCTTGACTATAAGATAATTATTGTGTTTTCTGGATTATTGTTTTTCATAAGATGTTTTCATCCATGCCGTCCGCGAGGATAGCATGGATGTTTTTTATTGAAAAAGATGTCTGATTATTTGCTTGTGTCATTCGTTTGTTCTATCTTTGCATTGTCCTTGCGGAATTAGTTTCGTTTGGATGACATAATTAATAGTGTTTGCTATTTGTTCTAAAGTGACAATGGAAGCGTAGGAAACTTGAATTGAAACTACCGGAACAGATTGGTGAATACTCACGTTTATGCGTGGGTGTTCTTGTCTGTAGTTTCCGGTTTTCCTACCACCGCATTGTCAGGGCAAGAGTCGCCCATGCATTGTGTTTGGTAGGAGGACAAAGCAGCAACACAGACAAGAGTATTATTCACTAACTTATAAACATTAATAATTATGACAAAACATTTACAAAAACTATTCTTGACACTTGCGTGTCTGCTCGTGTCCGTTGCATCCTTCGCATACGATGTGGAGATTGATGGCATTTATTATAATGTGATTAAAAAAGCAAAAATCGCAGAGGTAACGTATGAAATGTACAAAAATTACATGTACTATTGCCCTTATTCAGGCTCTGTCACAATTCCAGCGTCAATTACTTATGATGGAGTAGAATGTTCCGTCACAAGCATTGGCAATCATGCTTTCTATGGCTGCAAATCTCTTACGTCAATCACCATTCCTAATTCCGTCACAAGCATCGGCGAGGATGCTTTTAATTCTTGCGAATTTCTCACCTCAATCAACATTCCCAATTCCGTAACAAGCATTGGTGATAGAGCTTTCAAATACTGCTCCTCTCTCACCTCAATCGACATCCCTAATTCCGTGATAAGCATTGGCAATGAGGCTTTCTATAATTGCTCCTCTCTCACATCAATCAACATTCCCAATTCAGTAACAAGCATTGGCATTTGGGCTTTGTATCGCTGCACCTCTCTCACCTCAATCACTATTCCTAATTCCGTAACAAGCATTGGTGATAGAGCTTTCGACCACTGCTCCTCTCTCACCTCAATCACTATTCCTAATTCCGTAACAAGCATTAACGGTGCGACTTTCCGTGACTGCTCCTCTCTTACCAATATCAACATCCCTAATTCTGTAATAAGCATTGATGGGGAGGCTTTCTCAGGTTGCTCCTCTCTCACCTCTATCAACATTCCCAATTCAGTAACAAGCATTGGCTATAAGGCTTTTTATGGATGCTCCTCTCTCACCTCTATCAACATTCCCAATTCAGTAACAAGCATTGACCATAGTGCTTTTCAAGATTGCTCCTCTCTCGCCTCAATCAACATCCCTAATTCCGTAACAAACATTGGCTGGGATGCTTTTTATGGCTGCAAAGACTTGGAAGAAGTATATTGCTATGCAGAGAATGTGCCAAGCATGGAGGCTGATGTGTTCAAAAATGCCTTAATAGAATACTGCACCCTCTACGTTCCAAAAGCATCAATAGACAAATACAAAGCAGCAGATCAATGGAAAGAGTTCGGAACTATCAAGGTAATAGAAGATGATAATATTATTGCTTTAGCCGACAATGTCACATCATACAACAACAGCATAATTACAGACTGTTCAGAAATCTCATACACTCGCACTTTCAACAACACTAATTGGCAAGCGCTCTATGTGCCATTCTCAATGTCATACAATGATTGGAAGGATGACTTTGATGTGGCTCGCATCAATGCATTCTACGAATATGACACAGACAACGATGGCATCGTTGACAAGCAAATTCTCGAAGTGCTGCCTGTTACAGCTGGCATTGGCGATTTGAAGCCAAACACTCCATATATGATAAGAGCAAAGGCAACTGGCGAGAAGACTATCACAGTGAGGGATGCAACATTGTATATGACAGAGGAGAAGTCGTATGAGTGCTCAACTATGGAGACAAAGTACACTTTCACTGGCACATACGAGAAGAAAACTGGCTTGAAGACAGATGGCTATTACTTCATGAGTGGCGGCTCTCTCAAAACTGCATCATCAGATGCCACTGCACTCGGTGCATTCCGCTGGTACATGAAGCCTGAGAGCAAGGGCGGCATGCTCATCGCTCCAAATGCAGAAATCAAGATACGAGTAATTGGTGAAGAAGACGAAGAAGATGCAACTGGCATTCTCGCTCCTGCAACTGATGCTCCAGCTCGCATCTTCACCCTCGATGGCAGACAGCTCAACACCACAACTACTGATGGCTTGAAGCCTGGCATCTACATCGTGAATGGAAAGAAGCAATACATCAAATAACATTAACCAAAAAGAAATGACAATGAAAAAGAATTATGAAGCTCCAAAGATGGAGCAGGAAATCATCCTCGAAGAGGAATTGCTCATCGAAGGCTCTGGCATCGACATGGGTGGCGAAGGTGTCCCTGATGCAAAAGACCGCCTAATCGAAGAAATTACTAATGAAGTTGCCAACGAAGTTGCAGACTTCCAAGATATTTGGTAATCTATTAATATTCCAAGTTCCCAAAGCCCACGAAATCTTTGGGAACTTTTCTTTTCCCTACTACTCAAATGTAAGCGATGTGTTCACCCTTTCACCACCACTGCCTCCCCCACAAAACTCGCAGATGTCTTTCGCAAGGGCGTTGAGGTTGTGAGAGAAGGAGTAATTATTTCTTGAACAAATCGCTATGCGAACCTGTTCTGACAAGACGGACAAGTTTGACAGATTCTGAAATGTCGTACATCAAAAGCCAATCAGGATTGATATGACATTCCCATATTCCTGCGTATTTGCCTTTTAGAACATGAGGCAGATACGAAGCAGGAACTTGTCCGTCTTGCGCCAGATAATTAAGCACGGTACGCATCTCATCGATGTTCAGACCTCGCTTTGCCATAAGTTTTAGGTCTCGCTTGAACTGACCAGAATACTCTAAGTCGTACATATCAACCTAAGCATTGAGTTAACAATTCGTCAACAGAAGATGCTTTGTATGTCTTTCCTGCTTTCACATCCTCAATGGCTTTGATTGTCATTGCATTGAGCTCAGTTTCTGCTGGTTCCACAAGCTTCGCTGCTAACCATTTGCGGTTTCTCGCACTCAGGCCAAGGGACTCGATATAAGTCCATAGATTGTTCATTGCTACCGTTGTCATAGTGCATCTATTTATTATTTTTTGCAAAGTAACAACATTTTTTCTTCACTTCCAAATGTTATCTCCATTAAATTCCATTCACCCCACCAAATTCTCTTTGGGAACTTTTCATTTCTCTTTTTCTCAAATGTAAGCGAAGCGGTCAGATGTCCTCAAATGGAGAAACCCGCCTTTTTTGCGAGTTACTTTTCCGTGATGTGCAGGAAACGAGTGATCATGCGGCCAAGACTACGGTCTTTGTTGTCTATGAAGGCATCGAGGATACGTGTCTTGGCTCCATTTGGGATAACGTCGTAGTCGGCAATGGAGGCTGGAATGAGACAGCTGCAGCCTTGCTTGAGGGTGATTATGTCGCCTGTGCTGCGAATCACGATGGTGCAGTCGCCTTCGATGCACATGGTGATGATGAAGCTGTCGTACTTCAGGAGGTTGCGGTGGAAAACGTGGTCGGTCTCGGTTACTCGCACGCTGAAATATGGGGAGTCGATGACTCTGTTGGCTGCATTCTCTCCATCGGCGTACTGGGTGCGGTAGTTGTCAACGACATTGAAATCGAGGGCTTGCGCTGCCAGCTCGGTGTGGAGCTCACGCGGTTTGCCATCCATACCGGGACGGTTGTAGTCGAAGATGCGATAGGTGACATCTGACGATTGCTGAACCTCTGCAAGAAGAATGCCTCCGCAAATGGCGTGGACACGTCCTGCTGGGAGGTAGAACACGTCGCCTGGATGCACTTCGTGGCGTGCGAGGACTTCGCAGATGCTGCCGTCATCTACTCGTTTCTTGTATTCGTATGGAGTGATCTTTTCCTTAAATCCTGCATAGAGATAGCTGCCTGGCTTTGCGTCGATGACGTACCACATTTCGGTCTTTCCCATCTTGCCGTGCTCGCGCTGCGCCATCGCATCGTCGGGATGCACTTGTATGCTGAGGTCTTTGTCGGCATCGATGAACTTGACGAGCAGGGGCAGTTTGTTGCCGTATTTCTTTGCAACGGCAACTCCGAGTATCTGTTCTGGTGCGCTCTCAATGACGGATATGAGATTGCGGCCTGCATATTTGCCATTGCTGATGATGCTGGCGCTGGATGGGACGGCGCTCACCTCCCATGACTCGCCAATAGGTGCGCCAGACGGAGTTAATTGCTTCCATGGCTCGAGGCGATTGCCGCCCCAGACTATGGAATGGAGGTTGGGCTGAAAGAGAAGGGGATAAAGACCCTCTCCCCGACCCTCTCCCGTAGAGGGCGAGGGAGACCATCCGGATGTTTTGTTCATAGAGTTATAAGATATAAGTTATAAATTATAAGTTATGAATTATAAGTTATGAATTAATAGCCAAAGATTTCGGCTGTGCTGATGCGCTTGATAGGGCCGATTTTGCCAAGGCTTTCCATGTCGAGCTCTTTCTCATCGCCGAGGATTGCGAAGCGCCATGGCTTGTTGACCATGGTGGATTTTTCGAAGCGGACGATGTCGCTGAGCTGGATGGTTGGGAGCTGCTCGTAGATGTCTTTCCAAAAATCGTGGACGAGTCCGAGCTTCTGGCAGCTGAGGTAGTAGCTGATGAGGTTGCCACGAGTGATGCGGCGGCTCTGGATGCTCTTTTCTATGCTCTGCTTTGCAAGCTGGAAGGCTGCTTCGCTCTGTGGCATATTGTCGGTAATGTCGGCAAAGACGCTGATGCAGTCCATCATCTTGTCGTTCTGGGAGATGATATGCTCATAGACATATTCTGGCACATCTGCCTTGCGTGGTGTGACGTAGAGGGCGTTGGCGTTGTAGGCAAGTCCTCGTGCCTCGCGAAGCTCCTGGAAGACGATGGTGTTCATGCCTCCGCCGAAGTATTCGTTGAAGACGTTGATGACTGGCATGTTTGCCACTGACCATGGCTTGCCTTCGTTGCAGTACTTGCGCATATAGATGTTTTTGGCATCGTATGGGGAAATGAGTATTTCGGTCTGCGGAGTCTGCAGCAACTGGTATGGCTTGTTCTCTGGTGCCACAGCAAGTGTCTTGGCTGTCTTGTGGTTTTTGGCAAGAAGCTTGATGAGGTCGTTCAGGTCGGATGGTCCGTAGTAGAGCACTCGGTGCTGAATGCCGGAAAGTCCTTTAAGCAAGTTGAGCAATGCCTGTGGCTCTGTCGTTTTGAGCTGATCGGCAGTCATGATATTGCGCGATGGGTTGTACTCGCCGTAGAGGGCGTAATCCCAGAGTTTGCTGAAACATGTGCGCTGCTCTTTCTTGCCGTCCTCGCGCTGCTTGAGCGTTTGCTCCACATACATATTATATATATCTTTGTCTGCCTTGGCATTCTGAAGGATATTCTCAGTAAGCTGGAGAGCTGCAGCAAGGTTCTCGTTGAGTCCAGAGATTGTGACGTCGATGACATCGCCTGAAACATTGATGTTGTAGCTGCAAGCAAGGGAGTAGAACTTCTTCTGGATATCTTCGTTGCTGAGCTTGTCGGTGCCAAGCAGGCTGAGATATTCTGCAGCATTCGCGTAGCGATTGTCTGCCTGAGTGCCGAAGTCGTAATGGAAGGAGAGGGAGAAAATGTCGTTGAGGGTGTTCTGCTTGTAGATGAGCTTCTGGGTGCTGAGTTTTGGGCTGAGAGAGGCGAAGGTGAGTTCTTTCTTGAAGTCAACAAACACGGGGCTGATTGGCTCTACCTGACTTGCCACAATCTCGTCGAGGAATGCGGAATGCATGTCTCGGTTGGTTGGGATTGGGGTGATCTGAGGCTTGTCGATTTTCTTTATGCTGGTGTCTTCGCCCTGAATTTTCTTTACGCACACATAGCCATCGGTGAAGTGCTCGTTGGCAAACTTCACAATATCTGCTTTGGTAAGCTTGGAGATGCGGTCAATCTTGCCTACGGCAGCTTTCCAGTCTTCGCCATTGATGTAGCTGTCAACGAGCTTGCCAACACGTCCGCGGTTTTCTTCGATGGAACGGTTGTATTGCAGCTTCATATTGTTCACAATGGCAGTGAGGATGCTCTCGTCGAAGTCGCCCTTCTTGACCTTCTCGACTTCTCCAAGAATGAGCGACTTAACCTCGTCGAGGCTCTGTCCTTCGTTTGGCTCGCCAGAAAGGATGAGGGTGCTGTAGTCTTTGAGTGCAAGAAGGTCGGAGCCTGCGCCCTGAACGACCATTTTCTGATTGAGGTCGAGGTCGATGAGTCCAGCCTTGCCATTGCTGAGAATTCTGTCAATAAGGCTGAGGGTGTCGTTCTGAAGATCGGCAGCTCCCTTGAAGCGCCATCCGAGCATGATGCTCTCCTCTTCAATGCCAACAACGGAGGTCTCGATAGGAGATGTGAACACTGGCTGCTCTGGGAACTGGCGAGGACTGATATCTGCGCCTGGCTGCCATGAACCGAAATGCTTTTCGATGATGTCCATTGTCTTGTCGCAATCGAGGTCGCCGACAAGGCAGATGGCGATGTTGTTTGGCTTGTAGTAGCGGTTGTAGTAGTTGAGGATGTTGACAATGCTTGGATTCTTCAGATGCTCCTGAGTGCCGATAGTTGTCTGAGTACCATAAGAATGACTTGGGAACAGCTTTGCCATATAGGCGTTCATCTGCTTTTCCCCATCGCTTGCGAGAGAGATGTTCTTTTCCTCATATACAGCTTCAAGCTCGGTATGGAATCCACGGATCACAAGGTTCTGGAAACGGTCGCTCTGAATCTTTGCCCAGTTCTCAAGCTCGTTTGATGGAACGTCCTCTGTATAGCAGGTAATATCGTACCATGTATAGGCATTTGAGCCTTCGCCGCCAATGGAAGCCATGAGCTTGTCGTATTCATTAGGAATGTTGTACTGTGCTGCAAGCTGGCTGACGGAGTCTATCTCATGGTACTTTGCCTTGCGAGCTTCAGGGTCGGTGAGACGATAATGCTCTTCGTAAAGCTGAGTAATCTTATCAAGAAAAGGTTTCTCTGCCTTATAGCTGATTGTACCGAAATGAGTGGTTCCCTTGAACATAAGGTGCTCAAGATAATGTGCCAGACCTGTTGTCTCGGCAGGGTCGTTTCGGTGGCCTGTATTGACAGCGATGTGGGCTGTGACACGAGGTTTCTCATTGTTCACGGACATAAAAACCTTCAATCCATTTGGAAGGGTATAGATGCGCACCTTCATCGGGTCGCCATCTACTGTTTCATAACTTCTCTGTGCATTGATGCATAAAGAAGCGAACAGCATCAAGGCGAAGAATGCAAACTTTTTCATATTTCTTATTATTCAACTTCAATCAACTCGAATCAACTCAATTCAACTCAAATCAACTCAAATTTTCTCCAAGAACTCGCGAAGCTGTGATTCTTCAACGTCGCCAAGCTGGTATTCCTTCTCAGCATCGTCCTTGACCATTTTGAGCCAGCGTTTGTTGGCTTCTTCAGCCTGTGCCATCCAGTGGTCGCGGTCGATGAACATGTTGTTGCCGCAATTCTGCATGACGAAGTTAGCGTACATCTGTTCGTTCTGACGATAGCTGAGATGAATCTGGGAGAGTATTTCCTTGAGCTCGGCAATGGTGGCAATGCTGCCTTTTTCTATGTCGCTGACAATGCTGTCAAGCTCTGATTTTGGAGCAAGAAGTCCCATCATATCCACCCAGCGTGTGCCGATAGCCTCATCAGTTTCTGTCTTATTGTTGGAGAAACATTGATAAAGGAACAGATTGATAATGAGTTCGTAGTACTGGATTCCCTTTACAGCTCCTGAACGCTTGATCTTGCATCCATTATATTCAAATACGTCTTCTCCGGCATTTCTCTTCAAAAGATTTTCAAGGATATTCTTTCCTTCAATGACACTCTGGATGATGTATGGATTAGGGAATGTGAAGTTGATGATGTCGTTGCGTGAGGTGAGAGGGCGTACATCTCGCTTAGGCCATTTGTTCACATCTCTCCATGTACCTACAGTCTTGATGTTAATGCCTGGAACGAGCCATGTTTCCTTTCCCTCTGCAATGACGTATGAGAATGGAAGCTTCTGAACTGTTGGGTGTGTCTGCACCTTTCCCATGACCATTGAGAATGTGCCGACATGAGCAGGCCAGAGGATGTGGCTGCCCGATGCAGTCTTGCTGCCGCGGTCGAGCGTTCCCCAATGGATTGGGCCCATTTTGTAAGCATGGTTGCTCTGGTTTGTGCCACTTCCTGCATTGTAGAAGGAGAATGCGCCACCGATGAGCAATGTGCTCTTATGATGGCTTGTGGAGAATGGGCCGCAGAATGCTGCACATGCTTCACCATTATCCATATAGCTGTTTGCGAAGAAGATGCTTGCCTCGGCAGAAAAGCCTTTGCCGATGTGGACAGATTCGCCAATGAAGCAGTTGTCTGCCTTGGCTCCGTCGGTCACGCTGGCTCCTGCGGCAACGATAGTGTTTTCAAGAATGACATCTGAGCCTATGAGCGTGCTTGCATCATCTGTGCTGAGAATGGTGCAGTTGTCCAAGCGTGCGCTGCCCTGAATCTCACAACCTTCGCCAACCTTGACATTGCTAATCTCTTTCACTCCCACAATTCTTGCTCCGCTGCCGATAATGCCGCAAGCAGGCTCACCAGCAAGATGGCATTCGTTCTTTGCAAGTGTAATTACGCTTGGAAAGTTCACCATCATCCAAGCCAGCTGGGCTGTGAGTCCTTCAAAGATGACAACATTGCCATCGCCGCCCTCGTTGAGAACAGAGATAGTGTTTCCGTTGCCGTATGTGCTGCCCTCCTGTGCTGTGATTACACCAACGTTAGCAATGTAACAGCCGTCGCCTATCTGATAGTTGCTGATGTAGCCACGAACATTTTCAACAAGACAGTCATCTCCTATAGTCACATTGCGAAGAGTGGCATTTCTCACGCAGCAGCGACGGCGGAAACCGTCTTCCACCTCCACCGAGCCATTAAGACTGCCTATTTCCACATGTCCGTACATAAGCACACTGGACATCTGCAAAGGTGCAAAACTTTCATCTACAAGGATATCTGACCAGTCTTCTGCCCAGCATCCGCGCTCTTCGAGTTGAGCTATTTCAAGATCTGTAATCTTTCTCATAATATTTCTCCGCTTTCGTTGTAATTAGTATATAGGAAATCGTTGTATGGATATTTCTGAACATGCATCTCACGCACTTTTTTGTAGAGCATCTCACGGAATTCGTCGATGTTGGTTTTCTGACGTGCTGAGATGAAGAATGTGCCAAGCATAGCGCCTTTTTCTGCTGCTGTCGGCTTGACCTCAATATCGGAATTGACATTGAAGGTTCGCTTTTTAGCCTTATTCTCAACTTGTCCCGTAAGAGAAACTGACTGTGATTCTGGACCGAGTTTTGCCATCCATGTGTTCATCAGCTCATCAAGAGGGATGTTCTCTTTCGTCCTTGGAGTGAGGTCGTCTGCCTCTTTCTCAACCCAAGTGTAAGCATCAATCTTGTTGAACACAATCATCTGAGGCTTATCGGCGCAACCAAGATCGGCAAGCGTCTTCTCCACCACACGAATCTGCTCTTCAAAATCAGGGTGACTGATATCCACCACATGAAGGAGAAGGTCTGCCTCGCGAACCTCATCGAGCGTGCTCTTGAAAGATTCCACAAGGTCTGTTGGAAGCTTACGGATGAATCCTACCGTATCGGAAAGGAGGAATGGGAGGTTGTCGATAATAACCTTTCGAACTGTTGTGTCTAGTGTGGCAAAGAGTTTGTTCTCTGCAAATATATCGCTCTTGGAAAGCAGGTTCATGAGGGTTGATTTGCCCACATTAGTATATCCGACAAGAGCCACACGGATAAGTCTGCCGCGGTTCTTGCGCTGGGTTGTCTTCTGCTGATCTATCTCATTGAGGCGTTCTTTCAGGAGGCTGATACGATGTCGGATGATACGCTGGTCCATCTCGAGCTGGGTTTCACCCGGACCACGAAGTCCCACGCTACCACCGCGCTGACGCTCAAGGTGAGTCCAGAGTCGGGTGAGTCGTGGAAGCATGTAGCGATACTGGGCAAGCTCCACCTGAGTCTTTGCTGCTGCTGTCTGCGCTCTCATTGCAAAAATGTCAAGAATAAGGCTTGTACGATCAAGAATCTTAACCTTCAATGCCTTCTCTATATTGCTGATCTGCTTTGCGCTGAGCTCATCATCAAAAATCACCATTCCCACAGGATCTTCTTCATCTTCCTTCTGCTTGATGAACTCTGCTATTTCTTCAAGTTTACCCGTACCAATATAAGTCACGCTGCTTGGGCCATTGACCTTCTGAGTGTAACGGCGGATAACCTTTGCTCCTGCTGTATCTGCAAGAAATTCTAGTTCATCCAGATATTCATTTGTCTTTCTTTCGTTTTGCTGAGGAGTGACAAGACCAACGATGACAGCTGTCTCAACCTTAGCTTCTGTAATAACGAATTCTTTCATGCTTATTTCTATATATCTTTCTTCTAAGTTTCTTTTCCACAAATTTGCCAATGCCGCACAAGCAATGGCATCTATCTACTTGCATCTTACTTGCACTTTTTCAACTCCTCCAAAAGCTGACCTCGGGGAATGCCCAGCGAGATTGCTTTCTCAAAATCCTGCTGCGCAAGATGCTTATGTCCTTCACCAAGATGGATGTAGCCTCTGGTGAGAATCATATTTGTATTGTTCGGTTCAAGCTGGATAGCTTTGTTCAAATCCATGATGGCAAGTTCCGTATGTCCTGCTTCTGCTTCAATCTCAGCCCTTACGGAATACAGTTCTGCCTTGTCTGGATATTTTTCCATAAGAATTGCCAATCGCGAAAGCGCTTCCTGCGGCTTATTTGCGTTTTGAAACAGGATGGCAACTCCCAATAATGCTTCATAATTTTCAGGATCGAGCGTAAGCAGTTTCTCGTAATCCTGCTTCGCTTCCATGTATTGACGGCGCTGCTGATAGATGTAAGCTCTATATTGCAATACCTCTTTGTTGTTAGGATCAACATCAAGAATGTTTCCGTAATCGATAATTGCCTTATTGTAATTCTTAAGCGTGAAATACAAGTCTCCACGGGCTTTCAATATAGGAACATTCAACGGCAGGATATTGATAGCAAGCGTGTAGCTTTCAAGGGCTTTCATCGGTTCGCCCTGAGCTTCCTGCAAATGCGCTATGTTAGCATAGACAAGGGCATTGCGGAAATCGTCAGGACTTTTCTTCAAAGCCTCACGGAACGCTGTCTCTGCCTTTTCTAACTGTTTTTCCTTAGCATAGTTCATGCCTTGCTCAATACATTCTTCATACGTCTGAGCATTGATGCTGAATGCTGATAGCAGACAGCAGGCAACGAGGAATGTCCTATTAAAAAGCTGCACGATATTTGTCTTCCTTTTCATCTTCAAGCATTGAAAGATACGAATTGTAGCGAGATTCGGAAATGTCATGGCGCTCCAAAGCTTCACGAACAGCGCAATGAGGTTCGTGAGTGTGAGTGCAGTTGTTGAAACGGCATTCTGAAGAGAAATGGAAAATCTCACGGAAATAATGTCCTATCTCCTCACGTTTCATGTCGAACGTACCAAACCCCTTTATTCCTGGAGTGTCAATTATGTATCCTTGCTTAGCTTCTGGAGAGTTATCGACAGATGGGATAGGATACATTTCAGAGAATGTTGTGGTGTGCTTACCGGTGTTGTAAGCATCTGATATCTCATTAGTTTTCAAATCAAGGCTTGGGAAAAGAGCATTTATAAGCGTTGACTTCCCCACTCCACTATTGCCGCTCAGACAAACCACTTTTCCATCCAGTTCCTTTCTCAATTCCTCAATTCCCTCACCAGTCTTTGCCGAGATCTTTCTGCAAGGATAACCGATAGTTTCATATAGATTTATGACTCCATCAAGATATTCCTTCCAATCAATGCTTTCGTCATCATCTGCCGCTGTTGCGAGGTCTATCTTGTTGAACACCAGAGTGACTGGCACACGATAAGCTTCGGCAGATGCAAGAAACCGATCTATGAACTGAAGAGGTGTCTCTGGATGAGTGACAGTAACTATGAGAAAGCAAACATCAACATTGGCTGCAATGATATGCGACTGTTTTGACAGGTTGGTCGATTTGCGAATGATATAGTTTTTCCTATCGTCCAGCGCCGTTATGAGCCCTTGTCGCGCCTGTTCAATGTCAGAATCCACATCCTGAGGAGTGAATTCCACCTTATCACCAATGGCTACAGGATTAGTGGTACGAATACCGCGAATGCGGAAGTTGCCTTTGACCTTACATTCAAAGACATCTCCCGCATCAGATTTTACGGTGTAGCTATAACCTGTGTTACGAATTACAAGTCCGTGCATTAGACTGTCATAATTTCCTTGTTCTTTGTCTCGAGCATTGATTCAATAGACTTGATGTACTTGTCGTGAATCTTCTGAACCTTCTCTTCAGAATCCTTCTCTACATCCTCAGGAACACCCTGCTTGATTGACTTCTTAAGCTTGTCAATAGCATCACGGCGAGCATTGCGAACGCTAACCTTGGCATTCTCAGCTTCCTTGGCACATTGCTTTGTGAGATCCTTACGGCGCTCCTCTGTGAGAGCAGGAATACCGAGACGGATTATTTCGCCATTGTTCTCAGGCATGATGCCTACTGAAGAGTCGATGATAGCCTTTTCGATTGGCTTGAACATGCTCTTGTCCCAAGGCTTGATAGCGATTGTGCGAGCATCTGGAACTGTGAGGGAAGCAACATTGCTCAGTGGAACCTTGCTGCCATAAGCCTCTACGCGAACTTCATCAAGAATGTGAACATTTGCACGTCCAGCACGGATGCGGCTCAAAGCCTCCTCGAGGTGCATTGATGCCATTTCCATTGACTCTTCTGCTTCGCTTATATAAATCTTTACATCTACGTCCATATTTTTAAGTTAAAAGTTAAGAGTTAAAAATTGAAAGTTGGGGGTGTCTGTGGCATTTTTGTCTTGTCGAAACAGAACACTCCCCACTTTTGCTTTCCAGTATTCTTGTCCACAGCGTACTGATAAGGAGACCTCGCTTTCCTCACCTCAGCTCTGAGAAATCGGTAAATCTCACCATAAGCCTCATCGTATGGGTGAAGCACCCCGAAGAGTGACGGCTCCATATTGCACACGTTGCGAACTATATTATTGATGCGCAGTCCTTCTTTGCCAGCCTCGAGAAGCACTTTCTGAAGATTAGGTTCGAACCAACGCATCTGTGTAAGTTAAAAGTTAATAATTAAAAGTTGAGTTGCAAAATTACCATGTTAACTTTTAAATCCTTACAAGATTGTGCATCCCTCACAAGGTTTGAGTTGCTTGAAGAAGTCGTTGCCCTTGTCATCAACGAGGATGAATGCAGGGAAGTCCTCAACGTCAATCTTCCATACAGCCTCCATGCCGAGTTCAGGATACTCAACACACTCGATGCTCTTGATTGAGCTCTGAGAAAGAACTGCAGCAACACCACCGATAGTGCCGAGGTAGAAACCGCCATACTTCTGGCAAGCATCTGTGACGCACTGTGCGCGGTTGCCCTTTGCAATCATCACGAGTGAACCACCGTTTGCCTGGAACTCATCTACGTATGGGTCCATACGACCTGCTGTAGTTGGGCCCATAGAACCGCATGGGTAACCCTCTGGAGTCTTTGCAGGACCTGCATAGAGAACTGGATAGTCCTTGAAGTACTGTGGCATGCCTTCGCCAGCATCAAGACGAGCCTTGATCTTAGCGTGAGCGATGTCGCGAGCCACGATGATTGTACCCTTGAGGTTCACGCGAGTAGATACTGGGTACTTGCTGAGTTCCTTGCGAACTGCGTCGATGCCCTGGTTGAGGTCGATCTCAACACCCTTTGCACCCTCGCCTGGCTGACGATACTCTTCAGGGATAAGCTCAGATGGATTGCTGTCCATCTTCTCAATCCAGATACCATCCTTATTAATCTTACACTTGATGTTGCGGTCGGCAGAACAGCTAACACCCATACCTACTGGAAGAGATGCGCCGTGACGTGGAAGACGAATGACACGAACATCGTGAGCAAGATACTTGCCGCCGAACTGCGCACCAAGACCGATGCGGTAAACTTCTTTGAGAAGCTTCTCTTCAAGGTCAAGGTCACGGAATGCACGACCTGTCTCGTCGCCTGTTGTTGGGAGGTTGTCATAATACTTGATAGAACCAAGCTTCACAGTAAGAAGGTTCTTCTCTGCTGATGTACCACCGATAACAACACAGATATGGTATGGAGGACAAGCAGCTGTACCGAAATGTTTGATTTCCTCAACGAGCCATGGAAGGAGTGTGCTCTCGTTCTGGATGAGAGCCTTTGTCATTGGGTAGAAGTAAGTCTTGTTGGCAGAACCGCCACCCTTAGCCACCATCACGAACTTGTACTCAGCACCCTCAGTAGCCTCGATGTCAATCTGAGCAGGGAGATTGCACTTAGTGTTCACCTCGTCATACATGTTGAGAGGCGCATTCTGAGAATAGCGGAGATTGTCCTGAGTGTAAGTATTGAACACGCCAAGTGAAAGAGCCTCTTCGTCCTCGAAACCAGTCCATACCTGCTGACCCTTTTCGCCATGGATGATGGCGGTACCAGTGTCCTGGCAGAAAGGAAGGATGCCCTTAGCTGCAGTATCAGCATTGCGAAGGAACTGAAGAGCAACATATTTATCATTTTCAGAAGCTTCAGGATCCTTGAGGATCTTTGCTACCTGAAGGTTGTGTTCACGACGGAGCATGAACTCTACATCATGGAATGCCTGCTGAGCAAGAAGAGTGAGAGCTTCCTTAGAAACCTTGACAATTTCGTGTCCTTCAAACTCGCTTACAGTAACACCCTCTTTTGTCAGAAGGCGATACTCTGTGTCGTCCTTGCCCACCTGGAACATAGGAGCATACTTGAAATCTGGTGCTTGAGCCATAATATTATTTGTTTTTAAGTTTTTGAGTTCCTTAAAAAGTGTATTACTGATATAATTTGCAAAGATAAGGTATTTTAATGGAAAACAAACACAAAAATCCACTTTTTTTTATTCACAGGAAAATTTAACTCCCGGAAAAGCATTTCCATCTTATTCTATCACTCAAATTATCTTTCTGAGCATCGAAAAACAAAACAAAAAATCACGCCCAATGCATGCGGTTATTCTGCTGAATAGCATAACAGTATGCTATTGGCATGAATGAATGTATTCACACTAACAGAATAGCTGCATGCATCGGAAATGAATAAAGGCGAAATTCTCTCCTGCTTTCAACCATCTCTCCTATAGATGTTAGCAAACATTAATAAGAGCAGCAAAATGTTACAGTTTAGGATACGACCGAACAAAGTGCTATTCGTGAAGCCAAAACCGGACGAGGTAAAACGCAGAGAATTTAAAACACTATTTCATTTTCATCTAATTGTGTGGCAAAGATAGCAATAAAACACACAAAACTCACACCTTTTGATGAATTATTCTCAATTATTGCTTATCTTTGACACAAAATTTCACCAATTAATCATGAGACGAATACTTTTAACATTTTTTGCTGTTTGCTGCATAAATAATACTTGGGCACAAAAGGCTCTTGAGGAAATCAAGGAAACTCCAGGCAAATGCGGCGGAGTCTATTACGCTTACCCAACTCCAACATCTGCAAAGACGCCTGCACCTGATGGCTATGAACCTTTCTACATTAGCCATTACGGACGTCACGGCTCACGCTACATGCTGAACGACATGGACTACAAGACGCCGCTCATCACCTTGCAGATTGCAGACAGTATGGGTATGCTTACATCTAAAGGAAAAGATGTGCTGAAGAACATGGAAGAGGTATGGAAAGAGGCTGAATTTCACAGCGATGAGCTTGCGCCTCTCGGTAAGCGTCAGCATAGAGGAATAGCCGAAAGAATGTTCAAATCATACCCTACGCTTTTTAGCGGAAACGCTAAGATTTCGGCACGAAGCACAACCTCCATGCGATGTGCTTTGAGTATGGTGGCTTTCTGTGAAAGACTGAAAGAACTGAACCCAGAACTTGCTCTCGACTGGGAGACAAGCCGCAAAAACATGAGCTACTTGAACTATCACACAAAACGCTATGATGAAGTGAAAAAGGATCCAGAGAAATGGATTCAAGACCACAATAAATTTTGTGCAAGGGGCATAGATCCAAGGCGCTTTGTCTCACAAATAATTTCAAGCGATGAGTTTTTTGAGAAGACAAAATTCAGCAAAGAACGCTTTTTCAATTCTATGTTTGATGTTGCTATTGACTTACAGGACATGGAGACAGAAGTGTCTTTCTTCAACCTGTTCACACCTGAAGAATTGTATGAATGCTGGAGAAACGGCAATAGCTGGTTCTACCTTTGCGACGCAGACAGTCCTCTGAACGAGGGAACTGCCATAGAAAGCACTCAGCCACTCATTCAAAATATCGTTGAAAGTGCTGAGCTTGCCATCAGCGGCAAGGGAGATACTGCCACTTTGCGCTTTGGTCATGACGGAAACATCATTCCATTAGCGGCTGCGCTTCATTTGAAAGGTTGCGACGCAAAAGAGACTGACCATGACATAATTGACGAGAAATGGCAGAACTACAACGTATCGCCTATGGCTGCAAACATCCAATTGATTTTCTTCCGCAAGCAAGGCTCTGATGACATCATCGTGAAGTTTCTACATAACGAAATTGAAACGACGATTCCAATCAAAACAGACATTGCCCCATTCTATCATTGGAAAGACGTCAAAGCCATGCTGAAAATGTGAAGAATGAGTCTTTTGAAAAAACGCTTCGTACAAAAACTGTACGAAGCGTTTTTTCACGAATGTCACTAATAGTTATTATTGTAATTGCTATTATTATTCGAGTTTGATTTATTATTTGCCTTGCCCTTATTCTTCAAACGCTCGGCATTCTTGTTCTTTACAGTTTTCTCCTTATCAGGTTTCTGTTTTGTAATCTTCGCAGGCTTCTGCTTTGGGAGAGGCGTACTCTTAGGACTCCAGTCCTCTGTGTATTCCCAATTGGCTTTCAGCGTGAAAGCCTTTGAGTTATAATACACTTCCTCTGGCTGGATCTTATCATCATAATCACCAGGATCCCATTCGCCATTACCATTCGTATCGCAGAAAAGACGCATGTAGTAAGAACCTGGCTTCAAGAAATAGAAATCAGCCTTGCCATTCTGAGATTTAATCGACTTCACAGGCTTGTCGCTACCATCAAGAAGCTGGACTATGGCCGTTGTGTCAACACCATGTAGTGTAACAAACAAAGTGGAATAAGTGTCTAGCGAAGGTAACTTTATTGAGCGCTTTATTGCATCGCTTCGCTTGCCATAAATGCTAACAAACGCTGCTGTATCAATAGACAGCTGGTACATTGTATCTGCTTCCCATTCAGCATACAACCTGTATTTAAGGATATTGCCAGGAACCTGTTTGAATAGGAACTTTGCTGGCTCATATAGAGAATCCACCTTGATGGAAAAATGTATCTTTTCCATGTCTATGCTGTCAAGCGGCTCAGGAAAACTAAAATCAATATTCTTGTCTGGATCTAAGTTGTTGCCGCCAATGTTGATGTCCATGAATTCTTCTGGCATTGGAGGGACAACGATGTCGTCGTCCTCATCCTTTTTCTTTTTCTTTTTCTTCTTTGAAGATTTGCCATCTTCCTCAATTTCTGGAACTGTATCATCCTGAGACAGACTGTCATTAGGAATGGCAATGCTGTCGTTAGAGAGGGCGATGCTGTCATTAGGAATGGCAATGCTGTCGTTAGAGAGGGCGATGGTCTTTGGCGCATCTTCATCCTCGTCGTCATCGTCTTTCTTTTCAGCTGCGCGCTTTGCGGCACGTCGCTCGTCCTTGACCTTCTGGCGGTATTCCTTTGCCCACTGCTCGAACTTCTCCTTCTGGTCTTTTGCCATCTTCTCTTTTGTGAGCTTTGACACAAGGTAGAGGGTGTCTGTCGTCAGGGAGAGATTGCCGAGGGTGTCTGTAGCATAATAGTCCATCTGCATCTCGAGGGTGTCGAGGTTGTAGATGAGGGAATCTTTTATCCAGTAGTTCAGGGTGTCTTTCTTCAGCGAGGCATCAACGATGAATGCGTTTTCCGAATTGAAGTTCAATCCGGTAATCTTTGGCAATGTGTCGCTTCCGGCTGTAAAGACGACGGTGAAGCGCTGAAGTATGGGGCGTTCTTCCTTCAGCTTGAAACGGTCTTGCTTGGCAGAAGCAAATGCCATCAGAACGATGTCGTCTGGATAATAGTGGGTATAATTAACTGTGTCGATAGACAGATAGTGAATGCTGTCGTGCCAGATGGTGTCTTGGCGCACATCGGGCTTGCTGAATGTGGTGAGTATTCGGTCGGAAAAGGCTATCTGCTCTGACCTCTGGTCATAGACATAGTTCTGGTTCTGATCCTGAAGGGCAAAGGCGCGGTACTTGCCTGGGGAGAGTCCTTTGACAACAAAATGTCCGCGGCTGTCTGTGCGGGAGATTCTTTCAAAAGGAATGGTGCGGAAAGTGCTGTCAGGAAGTTCTCTGACGGAATCCGATTCCACGTCATCACTTACTTTATACAAGCCGACAAGGATGCCTTTTATTGGTTCAAGATTTTCTGCTTGGAGCACATTACCAGACACTTGGAAAGTGTCCACACGTTCGCCTGTAGAGAACGTGAAGGCATAATCTCCGTATGGGTTGCCTTCGTTATTATCTACGATGGCATCAGCAAAGTCGATGGTGTAGGTTGAGTTTGGAATGAGGCTGTCAAGGAGTGTGACGGTGACTTTCTTTCCGCTTGCCTCAATCTCTGGCTGCTCTATCTGTGGCGGAGAAACGATAACTTTCTCTTGTGCGTTTTCAATCTTTATGATTTCGTCGAACTCAATGACAATCTTCTTCACATTCTTGGAATTTGCCTCACCAAACTTTGGAGATGTACGTACGATCTTTGGCGGTGTCTCGTCAAAGGGACCACCATCTGGTGCTCCGATATTGGCACACGCAACAAGAAGCAAAGCAAGAAGCATTGCTGCAAGAAGCGAATAGTGAAATTTAAGAAGTGAAGAATGAGGTTGTTTCATTGCTTAATTCATCTCTAACAATTCTTCGATATACTGACGTGAGTTGCTGAGTCGAGGGATCTTGTGCTGACCTCCAAGCTTACCCTTGCCTTTGAGCCATTCGTCAAAGAGTCCTGGACGAGCCACGATGATTTCCAATGGCTGAAGAGTGATGTCCTTATGACGCTTTGCTTCGTAGTCGGAATTGATGCCCTGCAATGAACGGTCAAGGATAGTGGCAAACTCCTGAACATCAGCCGGCATCTTTGCAAAGTCAACAATCCACTGATGACGACATTTAGCATTGCTATCCATAAAGATTGGCGCAGCTGTATAGTCTTTTACCTGAGCACCTGTAGCAACACACGCCTGAAGCAAACCCTTTTCCGCATTATCAACAATAAGCTCTTCACCAAAAGCATTAATGAAATGCTTTGTACGACCTGTAATGCAGAACTTGTAAGGATTCTTCTGAGAGAACTTGACTGTATCGCCAATCATGTATCGCCAAAGACCGCAGCTGGTGCTGATAATCATGGCGTAGTTGACTCCTGGCTCTACTTCCCAGAGCGGAACAATCTTTTCTTCGTCAATAGGATAACCGCTGTCATTAAGATTATCCATTGGGCAGAACTCATAGAACACGCCATAGTCTATCATAAGGAGCATATTCGGATCGCTAAGGTCGTTCTGGAGACCGAAGAAGCCTTCACTGGCATTATAAGTCTCCATATAATGCATGTTTGGCAAGCCAATGATATTCTTATATTGTTCACGATAAGGAGTAAATGCCACACCACCATGGAAAAATACTTCAAGATTTGGCCAAACTTCGTCCAAACGGTCAACACCTTTCAGTTCCATAACACGATTAAGCACACTGAGCATCCACGATGGCACACCGCTTATATTTGTGATATTCATATCCATAGCCGCCTGAGCAATCTTATCGCGCTTCTCCTCAAAATCGCTGAGAAGCGCAATACTCTTCTTTGGCACACGAATGAATTTGGCTGCAGCAGGAATATTCTCAATAAGAATGGCACTAAGGTCACCAACAAGACTGTTAGGTGTGTTTAGATTTGGCGCATGACTTCCGCCAAGGATAAGCCCTTTCCCAGAGAAAAATTTGCTCTTTGGATTGATGTGCAGATAGGCTACGACGCAGTCGGTTCCACCCTTGTAGTGAATGTTTTTCAATCCTTCGCCACTTACAGGGATGAACTTGCTCTTGTCGTTGGTTGTGCCAGAAGACTTGGCATACCAGCGCACCACGCCTGGCCAAAGAATATCAGCCTTGCCTTCGCGCATCTTCTGAATGGAGTCTTTGAGCTCTTCGTAAGTGTTTACATGAACATTCTTGCGGAACTGCTCGTAGGAATCGATGCTGTTGTAGTCATGTTCCTTGCCCCATTCTGTCTTTCTTCCCTGACGGATAAGATGGCGGAATATTTTCAACTGAATTTCCTGAGCACGAGTGGCAAATTTTTCAATCTGCTTCTCTCTGCGTGAGAAATATATCTTATTTAGAAAACCTGTTGTATTCATCGTGAACTGTTTTATCTTGCAAAGGTACGAATAAGCGATAGAAAAAACAAATTTATTTGGAATTTTCCGATTATGAGAACCTTATGCGCTATGCTTACTCTACTTGTTGAGCCGATTTCTCTTTTGCATTCCTAATGCTTTGAACAAACGCCTTATCTCTTTTCAACCGGCTTAACGCTTGTTTTGCGGCATTCTGATCGCTTTCTTTTTTTGTATAACCGTCTCCTGTTCCGCATGGGATGCCTTCTACCAAAATCTTGGAATGAAAAACAGGCACTCCACTATGGCCATTGCCTTCGCGCATCTCTTTCTGCTTGAACTCAAACGTGAAACGACGTTTCTGACACCACTCTATGAGAGCGCTCTTGAAGTTTCCTTCCTGACGTGCAACTTGTTCAATGTTAATGTGTTTCTTGAACACCTGATCTTCCATGAACCTGTAACAGTATTCGTAACCGCGATCAAGGTATATTGCACCAAAGAAAGCTTCAAAAGCGTTACCGTACATGAAGCTGTTGTGTCCTGTGGTGACAGCGCCATTGTGTTTGATAAGCTTGTCAAGACCTATGTCTTGAGCTAGCTTGTTGAGCGAGCTGCGACAAACAATCTTGCTTCTCAAATTTGTTAAGAAGCCCTCCTGTTTGTTACCATAATGTTTATAGAGAACATCTGCCACAACAGCACCAAGAATGGCGTCGCCAAGATACTCCAGTCGCTCATTGTTCACATAAGCATTTACATGCTTCTTCTCATCCTTTCCAAAACGAGCAACCGACTTGTGCATTAGCGCCAAATCATAAAGACGTATGTTGTGCGGATAGAAGCCGAGAATGGCTTTAAGTTGTAAAAAAGGCTTCTTTTCGTCTTTGAAAAGAAGCCTAATTTTATCTAATAGGTTGGAATTCACCGTTTAGTCCTGATATTTCTTGAAGATTACACTGGCATTGTGACCACCGAAACCAAACGTATTGCTAAGAGCAGCACGTACAGTACGCTGCTGAGCCTTGTTGAATGTGAAATTGAGGTTGTAGTCAATTTCCTCATCCTTATCGTCCTCAGCGTGGTTGATTGTTGGAGGAACAATGTCGTTCTTAACAGAAAGGATACTGATGATAGCTTCAACAGCACCTGCTGCACCAAGAAGGTGACCAGTCATAGACTTTGTTGAACTGATGTTGAGCTTGTATGCTGCCTCACCGAACAAGTCCTTAATAGCCTTTGACTCAGAGATGTCACCAACGTGAGTTGATGTACCGTGAACATTGATGTAATCGATGTCCTCTGGGTTCATGCCTGCATCTTTGAGTGCGCGCTGCATAACGAGCTTAGCACCAAGACCTTCTGGATGTGTTGCTGTGATATGGTGAGCATCTGCAGACATGCCTGCACCAACCATTTCAGCGTATATCTTAGCTCCACGAGCCTTTGCATGCTCGAGTTCCTCAAGAATCAGAACACCTGCACCTTCTCCCATGACGAAACCGTCACGGCTTGCGCTGAATGGGCGGCTTGCCTTCTCTGGCTCGTCGTTGCGAGTGGAGAGTGCCTTCATAGCGTTGAAACCACCAACGCCAGATGCCCAGATAGCAGCTTCAGCACCACCAGTTACTATAGCATTTGCCTTACCAAGACGGATGAGGTTGAAAGCATCAGCAATGGCGTTTGAAGAAGAAGCACATGCAGAAGTTGTAGTATAGTTTGGTCCATGGAATCCGTACTGGATTGAGATGTGACCAGCTGCGATATCGGCAATCATCTTCGGAATGAAGAATGGATTGAACTTTGGACCAAGCTCAGGGCCGTTGATAGCATAGCTGCCAGCCTCTTCCTCGAATGTCTTGATACCACCGATACCTACACCAAGAACAACTCCGATTTCGTTCTTGTCAACTGTCTCCATGTCCATTGCAGAATCGTCAATGGCCATTTTAGCAGCTGCAAGAGCATACTGAGTATAGATGTCCATCTTGCGTGCTTCCTTACGATCAATGTAATCAGCACTGTTGAACCCCTTAACCTCGCATGCGAACTGAGTCTTGAACTGTGAAGCGTCGAAATGTGTAATAGGACCAGCACCACTCTTACCTGCCTTGAGGTTTTCCCAAGACTCCTCGATAGTGTTACCGAGTGGAGTAAGGGCACCGATACCTGTTACTACAACTCTTTTTAATTCCATAATTACTTTGCGTTAGCCTCGATGTAAGCGATAGCGTCACCTACAGTACCGATCTTCTCAGCCTGATCGTCAGGAATATTGATACCGAAAGCCTTCTCGAATTCCATGATGAGCTCTACAGTGTCGAGAGAGTCAGCACCGAGGTCGTTAGTGAAAGATGCTTCTGGCTTTACTTCAGCTTCGTCAACGTTGAGCTTCTCAACGATGATTGATTTTACTCTTGATTCAATTTCAGACATAATCTTAAATTTTTAAGTGTTAATGAATTATTATCTTTTATTCTTTTTTATGCGTGAACAATGCATAGTGTTGAAAAAAGGCACTATCCACCGATTTCGGGTGCAAAGTTAGAAATATTTCCGCAACTTTTCCAAGAATATTACATTAAAAAGCACATTTTGAACATCATTGAAGTACTTTTTCTGCACTTTTCTTGGATTTTGTGCATCCGACTAATCATTTTTCATCAATTATCGTCCCTATTTGCACGCTTTCTCTCCAAATGGTCAAGAATAATCTTGCGGATACGCATGCTCTTAGGTGTAACCTCCACATACTCATCCTCCTTTATATATTCCAGAGCCTCTTCGAGAGAGAGAACTACAGGAGGAATGATGCGAGCTTTTTCGTCTGTACCTGATGCGCGGACATTAGTAAGTTGTTTTGACTTTGTCACATTGATAACAAGGTCAATCTCATGAATATGCTCGCCAACAACCTGGCCTGCATAAACTTGATCCTGTGGGAAGATGAAGAATTTACCACGATCTTGAAGCTTATCCATAGCGTATGCGAAAGCTGTTCCCGACTCAAGAGCAACAAGTGAGCCGTTTGTACGGCGAGTTATTTCACCCTTGAATGGAGCGTATGTCTTGAAGCGGTGAGCCATGATTGCTTCTCCCTGGCTTGCCGTAAGCACATTTGTACGGAGGCCTATGATACCACGGGAAGGTATTTCAAACTCAATGTTCACGCGATCGCCCTGAGCTTCCATAGAAAGCATGTCGCCCTTGCGGCGAGTGACCATATCAATCATCTTGCTTGAGAACTCCTCTGGAACATTGATTGTAAGTTCCTCAATAGGTTCACACTTCACGCCTTTGATTTCCTTATAGATAACCTGTGGCTGTCCCACCTGCAGTTCGTAACCTTCACGACGCATAGTCTCGATAAGTACAGAAAGGTGAAGCACGCCACGACCACTCACAATCCACTGGTCGGTAGAATCCTCTTTCTGCTCAACACGTAAAGCAAGATTCTTCTCAAGCTCTTTCATCAAACGATCGTTGATGTGACGGCTTGTGCAGAACTTACCTTCCTTACCAAAAAATGGAGAGTTGTTGATGGTGAAGAGCATTGACATTGTAGGCTCGTCAATGTTTATTGTTGGAAGAGCCTCTGGTTCCTCAAAATCACAGATTGTATCGCCAATCTCAAAGTTTGAAAGACCGATAACCGCACAAATGTCACCTGAGCTAACTTCCTCGGTAGAACGATGTCCCATGCCCTCAAACGTGTGGAGTTCCTTAATCTTTGTCTTCTCCATAGAACCGTCACGATGTGTGATTGTTATATTCTGACCTGAGCGAAGAGTGCCGCGATGAACACGGCCCACAGCAATACGACCGGTGTATGTAGAATAATCAAGACTTGTGATGAGCATCTGAGGAGTGCCTTCCAACTGTTCTGGAGCAGGAATCTTCTCCAAGATTGTGTCAAGAAGATACGTGATGTCATCAGTTGGATTGCTGTAATCGGGACCCATCCAACCGTTCTTTGCAGAACCATACACAACAGGGAAGTCAAGCTGTTCCTCTGTAGCATTAAGCGAGAACATGAGGTCGAAAACCATCTCATAAACTTCCTCCGGACGGCAGTTTGGCTTATCAACTTTATTAACTACAACCACTGGCTTCAATCCGATTTCCAACGCCTTCTGCAAAACGAATCGCGTCTGAGGCATAGGACCCTCGAAAGCATCCACTAAGAGAATACAGCCATCTGCCATATTCAACACACGCTCAACCTCACCGCCGAAGTCGGAGTGTCCCGGAGTGTCAATCACGTTAATTTTAACACCCTTATAGTTGATGGAAACATTTTTAGAGAGAATTGTTATACCACGTTCGCGCTCCAATTCGTTGTTATCCAAAATGAGGTCACCTGTCTGCTGGTTCTCACGGAACAGATTTCCTGCCAGCAGCATCTTATCGACCAACGTTGTCTTTCCATGATCGACGTGTGCAATGATTGCAATGTTTCTTATATCCTGCATATAACGTTAAAAGTTAAAAGTCAGAAATTAAAAGTGGAGCCATTCGGATAACACCTATGCCCTACCTTTATCTTCACTTTCAAGCAATACCTATTGTGTTTTCTCACCCTCAATTACACATTATTATATATATAGGGAGAGATTTTATCAAAATCGGGTGCAAAGTTACGCACTTTTTTCGGTTTGCCCAAACGCAACATAAAAAAACCGCGGCAATCCGATACGGATTTGCTGCGGTTGCTTGTCTTTGTCATCCGAAGATTACTTACGGAGACCAAGAGCCTTAACGATAGCACGGTAACGAGTGATATCCTTCTTCTTGAGGTAAGAAAGGAAACGACGACGCTGACCTACGAGCTTCACGAGGGCACGGTTTGTTGCGTAATCCTTGTGGTTAGCCTTTACGTGCTCAGTGAGGTGCTGAATACGGTAAGTGAGAAGTGCGATCTGGCTCTCGCAAGAACCTGTGTCTGTAGCAGAAGCACCATACTGTGCGAAGATTTCTGCCTTCTTTGCTGAATCGAGATACATAACTTAAATGTTATTTATGAATTAATAATTATGAAATATGATTGACCGCCGCGCCGATATTTTGTTCAGCTAAATTGTCAGCTCAGCGGAAATCGGGTACAAAGTTACGAAAAAAGCGGAACACAAGCAGCAATCTGTATGATTTTTTTGCTTCAATCCGCTATTATTCACGTTTATAAGAGTTTTTTCTTTCTATTTTTCTCCTTCCTCCTGCCTTTTCAGCCATTCTTCCTTCGTTCTGCTCCATCTCTTATGAGTCCACAGCCACATTTCAGGATGCTCCTTGATGTCTGCTTCCAGCATCTCGAAATATCTGTTGGTGAGAGTGTTTTCTGGAACACTTGCAGGATGATCCTCCATCGGTATAATCTCCAGATGATAGTAGCCACGCTTAGGTCTGCTCATTCTGCCGTACATCATGAAAGCATCAATCTTCCTTGCAATCTGCTCCGCCCCTGTGAACACACCTGTGTCATGATTTAGGAAAGGCACGAAATGATGAATGCTGTTCCACTTTGGCTGCTGATCGCTGATGAAACCAACCACATAGTTCTTACCCTCTTTTCGCATTGTCATAATCTTGCGAAGCGTCTCTTTCATTTCAATGTTCACGCCGCCATACTGTCCGCGAAGATCAAGGAAAAGCTGATTCATCACCTTATCATAGATATGATGATACACCTGAGACGATGTACACCAAGGTTGCAAATAGTAGTTAATAGACGAAATCCATTCCCAGTTGCCGAAATGACTCAGATAGAGAAAATGCATGTTCTGACCAGCATCGTGACGCTTCTTCGCCTCTTCCAAACCGCCGAAAGTGATTCGTCTCATCATCTCCTCCTTCGACATGGACAGCATCTTCACATCTTCCACAAAGTTGTCGCAGAACTGATGATAGAATTTCCTTTCTATCTCCCTCAGTTCCTGCTCGGACTTTTCAGGGAAAGCAGACGACAGATTCTCTCTCACCACCTTGCGGCGATAGAACCTGCGCACAAACAGCGACATGAAATCGCTGAATGCATACAGCACAGGAAACGGCAATAAGCTCACCGCATAAAGAAGTCCTTTTATTATCTTATATTTAGTCACAAGCCAGTTCTTAACTTTTACCTTTTAACTCTTACCTTTTAACCTCTATCTGGGGAGGGGTCATTTCTTCCACTTTCTTCACAACATCCTCAGGAGTGAAGTTCATGCATCTCATATCGCCAAATTTGCAAGGGGTCTTGCCATAGATGCTGCATGGTCGGCAAGGCAAATCAATCTGCATCTCGCTTTGCGGAGACTGGCAATAGCCAGAAAAACCTGCCTTTGGATGAGTCGCCCCCCATATTGACAGCACCTTTGTGCCAACGATTGAAGCAATGTGCATATTTGCAGAATCCATGCTGATCATCAAGTCAAGCCTTGACATCAGAAGCATCTCGTTGTGAAGTCCACCAAGCTTTCCAGAAGTACTAAGCACACCATTCCTCTCCCACCTATGCATTTCCTCATTCTCTGCCTTGCCAGCTCCAAACAGGAACACCTTGTATCCTTTATCAGCAAGCATATTAACCACCTTATGCATTCTGTCGAGTGGATAGACCTTCTGAGCGTGGGCAGCAAAAGGAGCAACGCCAATCCATTTCTCTCCGTCCCCCTTTTTGCCTGCGAAAGCATTGACATTCATGAGGTCATGTCCCTTCATGCTTGGCAGCACAGGAGCACTCATATCCATTTTCAGCCCCAACTCACGGAATACCTCAGCATATCTTTCAAGCATAGGTTTCAGCGCTTCGTGCGACTGTCCGTTGCCAATCAACGCCTTCTTTTCGTCACGTCCCTTATTGATGACGGCAACCTTTGTTCCTGCCATCTTGAAACATGTACGAAGATATTTAGTGCGGATCACATCGTGCAAATCAGCCACAGCATCGAAATTACCCTTGCTTAGCTGTTTATACAACTTTGTCAGGCCCATAATGCCATCATAATCCTTCAGGTTGATGCCCATCAACTGAACATTAGCTGGCGCCCAACCATACAGGTCTGTCATGCGGTCGCGAGTAAGCACAGTGATGCGCAGATGAGGATTCTGAATGGCAAGAGCATGCACCACAGGCACAGTCATTGCAACATCGCCCATAGCACTGAAACGCACCACAAGCAGACGCTTAATTTCATTATTTTTGCTGGAACCGAACATAGTTAGCATATAAAAACTGTGACAAAGATACGGATTTTTTGCAAATTATAAGTAATGTGTGGCTAATTAACCGTATCTTTGCCAAAAATTACAAGTAAAATGGAACTTCCACAAGACCCAATGATGCTTTTTAGCGTCATCAACATGAAACTTCGCGACGAATATTCTTCTCTCGATGAACTTTGTCAGAAAGAGGACATTGACAAAGAAGCACTTATTGCTAAACTCGCCACAATAGGCTTTGAATACAATGAATCAAGCAACAAATTCTGGTAAAATATGATAAATACAATATGTTATGTAGTTGCAATGGTTGCAGAAGCCAAACCATTCATCGAACAGTACGGAATGAAGGAAAAAGAAGGTTTCTTTGCCCCCCTCCCATGCATGCTTTATGAAGGTGAGTTGGAGAACGGCAAGAAACTTTATGTTGTGCTCAACGGACAGCAGAACGGCAGCGACCTCGTTGGATGCGAAGCAGCAAGCATTGCCACACTCAGCGCCATACAGCGCCTCAACCCCGATGTGATTATCAACTCAGGAACATGCGGAGGCTTCAAGTCAAACGGAGCAGACATCGCAGAAGTGTTCATTGGCAACAAAGCAATGTTCCACGACCGCCGTGTGCCAGGTGACGACGCATGGGGCACACAAAGCATTGGCAACTATTCCGTATGGGAAGGCAGCGAAGCCATGGCAAAAGAGCTCGGATTCAAGATGGGAAAGATCACAACAGGCTCATCGCTCGACATGCAACCATGCGACCTTGAAATCATCCAGAAGAACGGAGGAGAACTAAAAGACATGGAAGGAGCAGCCATCGGCTTCGTCTGTTCACTATTCAACAAGCCAATCATCTACGTAAAATCCGTCACCGACCTATGCGACAGCGGAGCAGAAACCTTCGAAGAATTCTCAAAGAACCTTCACGCAGCCTGTGAAAGTCTTAGGGTTGCAAACCAAAAGGTCATTGAGTATCTGGCAGAGATATAAAGTTCTCATTCTTTACAGCCTCGCCGTATATAAAAGGTTCATTTGTATGCTGTCCAATTGTTGATTTTAGAGTTTTGCAAAAAAGATGTTAACACTTACCCTTTTTACGGTAAAGGCATGAACTGTAGCATGTTACATGTGGTAAGTGTTACCTTCAACACTTACCCAACATTTACCCTTCACTTACCCTTTTTGCATCATTAATGGCGTAGAAAAGTAAACGGTTCCGTTACCCAAGTGGATAGCGAAACCGTTATTGTAGCTCTGTGGCGTTGATTTCTCGTATAACGTCAATACAAGTTGATGTCATACGAAGCCGGTGTCTTATAAGTCCCCTTGTTGATGCCCTCACGCTGTATGAAATAATACATATATTCTTTACGAATTTAAATTTCAAATAAGAATTGTGTAATGGCAATAGAAACTACTAATCTCAATCATTTTATATATGAATCATTTCCATTTATTGAGGCTGTTTTGTGATTCTATTGTTTCTTCTAATTCGTCTTGTAACTCATGGAAAAAATCATATCCAGTAATGTTTTCTATTTCATTAATCGACATTGCAGCTTCTTCCATTGTTTGATGAACATCATCATTGATGTAGAAGAAACCAATGCCCTTTTCTTCTCCTTCTTTCAGCATCACCACAACCTTGAAGAAGGCATCAGGAACTGCTATCAAATGATTGACACCAATATTTTTGTTTTTTTCTTTTGTATAAACGGGTCCACATACGATATATATTGAACCATACAGATCAGCCCATCTTCTGCAAGCAGATTCAAGTCTTTCCCAATACACCTGATTCAATTTAGGCGCTTGTGGACAGACATTGGTCATATAATGGCAGTCGTTCATTGCTGACGAGTTCCATTTCATATCGCCAGCAGGACACATGTGACCTCTATCATAACCGCAGTTTGCATATTCTTGCTTTTCTACTTGATAGCGCATTTTAAGCATTGGATCAGGAGTGAAGTCATAATCTTTTCGTGAGATAAGACCAGTCGTTTCTTCTGATGTTAATTCCCACGCGACCCACGATGGTGTTCCTTTTAATGGATTGTACGATACGACAAATCCTGTGTGGTGTAGTTTAATATCCTCTTTTGGAGCCCCATTGGCAATGTTCATCAATGATAATGTCGCAGAATAAGAATTTCTACTATGTTCATGAGAAGTCAAAACCTTCCCATTGCATTGTTGAGAAGGCTTTGATGATACAAATGATATTTTCTTTGGTGTCCTATGTTGTCTGCATGACGTAAGTCCACAAAGCAGCATACACAAGAAAACCAACTTGTACACGTTTTGCATTTAGAAACGAAGTATTGAGTGAGCTAACGATACTACACCACCAATCATGAGTAAAATGCCAATGATTTTAATTACTATAGCAATATTTCCCTTTACTCCAATGATTTGCACGACCTTATAAGTCAAGAACCAGCCGATTCCTAATTCTAACAACGCATTTACCATACTAATTTACTGTTGGTAAGTTTTTCCCCAGGTTACCAATCTTAGGAACAATCTGTATCATGATTCGCTGATTCCAAACTTCATCTTGTGGATGCAAACCATCAGCATTAAAGCGTCCTCTTCCGCGTACACCACTACCAGAAATCTGTACTTCACATTGTGATTCCTCAAACGAAATGCCGTTTCTTCTCCATAGGTAATAAAGACTTAGGGCTCGTTTATAACTCAATGCATCATTATCATAATAATTATCCTTGGATGCCATGCCTTCAATTACAACAAGATAGGTGATATCCATATCTTTGTACTTAGGATCATTCTTCATCCTATTCAAATTATCGATTACGCCCATAAGCGAATTACCTACTTTTACAAGGTTTGTTGTGTCATTCAGTACGCTGATATTAAAGTCTCTCGCATTGAATTTCGGAGAGAAAGAGCGTTTTAGCACCCAACGTTTGTTTATAGCATCCTCCTCAAAGTAATCTGTTGGCAATTGGTTTACAGCTTCTTGTATTTGCTGTATGCTTCTCAATTGTTCCTCGGAGATTTTACGCAAACGCTCTGCCTCCATAAGGGAGTTGCGAAGTGACACGATGGTGAGCACAAACATGACCAGCATTATAAAGAACAAACTGGTCATGAGGTCAGAGTAACTTGGCCAAAAGTGTGAACCTGATTTCTTCTTCATTATAGATACTTAGAGATAAGATCGGTTACTACTGGATACATTTCTTTTACCATCATAATAAAGCTATAGAGTGCGATGATGTAGATGGCTATCTTAAGCATCAATGGCATCTTTGTACATGGAGGAGTCACGACAACACCTTCTTTCGTAACCACTTTGCTGTTTGCACTTTGATTGATTGCTTTCTCCAAATCAGCAATACCTCTTTTGATGTCAGAGAGATTCGACAATTCACGTGTGTATTTCTGCATTTCATTTGGTAAAGTCTTTGTAATCTGTTCAAGTGAGGCAAACACATCAGAAAGTTTCCTGTTACGTTTATCGATAGCGTCTGACATTTCGCCAAGTTTCTTGTTCAGCAACTCTTCTTGCTGCGAGAGTGCATTGTCAAGTTTTGAATTCTCGTTAACAATTTTTTCTGCAACCTCATCCGATTTAGCCTTAGCTGTTTGTCCCAGATGTTCAAATGATTGTTTCAATTTTTCGTCAACATTACCTACTGCCTCTGAGATTGCAGCCTTTCTTCTTTCAATCTCGTTGATTTCTTTCTCGAAGAACTTAGCCATCTTCTCCCAAGTCTTTGCTCGTTCATCCATTTTGTCTAATTTTGAAGTGAGCTCCTGAACTTGTTGCAAATATTTTCTTGAAGCATGCAATGCATCACCAATCATTCCGATTTCATCTGTGCAATCTTTGAGTTTTTCGTACACACTAATATTTGCTGCAGCTACATGAGTAATATCAACTCTTTCAATGGCTTCAAGCAGTTTTGCCTGCCCCATGTAGGAATCATTTACTTTGGCAAGCGTCTTGTCAAGTTTCATGGTATTGATGGAGAAAGTCGTGTTGAAATCACGAAGATTGTTTGTCATCTTTACCAATGTGGTTGTCATGTCTGTTGACAAATTTGGCAACATTTCTGACTGAATCCAGCTAAGAAAAGCATTCTCACGAAGTTCTACAACACGTTTTGCCTCTTTGAACAAATAAGAACTACGCATGGTCAAGCCAAGTCCCAAAGCACTGGTCAATACAGCAATGGCCACACCACCTAATAATTCTGTCACACCACTGCTTGCAAGAGCAGAGATAGAGCCAGACATTAGGTTTTCAAGACCATTTCCGAATACTAATACTACGACACCAAAGAATATGCCTATCATGGTGCCAACAAGACCAATATATTGAGTAAATGGAATAAGTGTTTCAATCTCCGATTCAGCAACTTCTCTGTTACGGTCAACAACATCCTTCATCAAATGGTAGTCACTTACTTGATCAGAATTTTCTCCCAAATATCTGTTGAGGGTACGAACAATATTCTTGAACAAGTCGGAATTGTGTGTTGAATTGATACATAACTTCAGACTGTCAAACTCCAGTTGATCAGTACTGTTTGGGAAAAGATTCTTATAAAGGATCGTAAGTTTTCTGACTTTGATAAACTGTTGTAACTCCCATGCAGCGAATATAAGAACAAATATAATTGATACAATATAATCCATTTTACTTCAATCTGATTTTTGCTTTACTTGTTATTCTCAACTCTGAATCCAATGTGCCCGCAGCTACATTTTCAATTTCTGTTGCACCACGTCGTTTGCCTTCAATCTCACACACATCATCAAAGATAGCGTTGATGTTTGCAAGTGCTTTGGCAACATTACCGCAGAACTCATACTTACGTACACCATCGTCTTCCCAAGTTCTGAAGTAGCATTTTTCGGGACTTGGAAGAATGCGCATAAACTTTCCGTCGTTAGCTTCCTGAAGATACTGATACAGAACTTGACTTGTATTTACTTGGTGTTTATTATCCTGAGAAAGATCAAATTCGATGACATTTGACTTCTGCTCTTGTCTTTCCAACAAATGCTTGTTCTGTTCATACCAATCACTCCATTGCTTCAATTTTGAATTTGCCTCGTTGAGAGCTCTTGTATAATCGTATAACAATTTATTTTTTTCCACCAATTGTTTTTCCAAACCTTTTTTATCCTGTTTCAATTCGTCAATTTCATCAGTAGAGTCATCATCCGAAGATAAGCGCCACAAAAGCAAAGCAATAACAAGAACGGTTTCTGCAATGATTATGAACAAACCGTAATCTTTTATTATGTTTTCAATCATACACTAATTCTTGCTTGAGTTGTTCTTTTTGTAAATCGCACTAATCAAGGCATTGAGCATACCGCTGAGAGGATAGAAGAACAGAGTTTCTTCGATAGTGTCACTATCAGATGCTTCCTTCTTCTTGTTTTCAAGACCATTCTTCGTGTAGGTCAGCAGGTCACGCATACACTCTTCTTGAGCCACATTCAATGAGGCCTCAGCAGAGTCGAAGTTGTTCTTGAAAGAGAAGTCCTTGTTGAGGTCGAATACGAACTGAATGAATGACTTCACCTCTTCAACCGCTTTATTCAAGTAGGCATCATTGATGTCACCGTATGTTTCGCTTCCGATAAATTCGTCCTTACCATCGTTGACCGACTTATAGACAATCTTCGTTGAAGCAATGTCCTCATAATCCTGTTTAGTAGGATTAGACAAACCGCCCTTACATGTTACTTCCTTTGGATTGTCAACATTCTGAAGGATCGTCAAACCATCAGAAGGATATTTCTGGTCATAAACTTTCTCAAAGATCTTCTTGGTGAACTTTTCGAGAGTCGTATCGCTTGAAGTAAGGATTCGGATTACCTTCGAGCCATTACCGCTGAATGCAATATGGCGAGGCATCTCTTCGCCCTTTGCCTTCATGATCTTTGCAAGGTGGTAGATAATGGCAGAATAGAACATGACGAACACAATCTTATACTTGGTGTCAAGCAGAAGCATCGTGTTGAAGTCAACATTTTCCACCAATCGTTTTGCCTGAATCTCTGTGTTATCTTTCAACGAAAAGAAGAAGGAAGCAATGTTGCCAGATATCTTACTCTTGGTATGCTGGTCAAAGATGTCCTCCAAGTCGCTCAACGAATTATCTTCAAGTACACTCTTGATGGTGTTCTCATACTGCACGAGCAGCTTGTTAACGGACGCAGAGCTTCTATTGGTAACGTATGGATCACCAAATATAGAATCGGCAGCAAAGTGGAATGAAGTGATGTTTCTTACCTCACCATCATTGGCAAGTACAATGTCGGTTGTACCGCCACCAATATCTATGGTAACGATATTGCCAACACTTGCCTCTGAGTTGCGGTAATGCTCGTATGGAGCGACAGATTCCGTCATAGGAATGACATTACGTCTATCACCACCAAAGTATTTCTCGTAAGCCTTTGTCCAAACATCGCTGAAGCTGTTGTAGCGATTCTCAACCATACTGATAGGATAGAACCATACAATCTTTGTCTTTGCAAGGTTGCCGTTGTTCAATAGAACTTTGGTTCGGAGCATCATGAAAAGTGACTCGATGTAGCTCTTGATTCTCTTGATGTTGTCAGGATCATTTGACCACTTCAAGTCTGTCAGGATGCGGTTGTAGGCATAACCACGCTTCTTCTCGTATGGGAAAGGTATGTTGGTGTGCCCGAGTGCATAGACAGCTTTGTTCCAGTTGGTGTCAGATGACATACAGAGAGCTGTACGCATTGGGAACTTATACAAAGAGTCATTGCCAACAGCATCCGGTATCACATCATAGCCAAGGATGTACTTTGACTGATTGTCCACTTTACCCCACAGTTTCAAAATGTTATCCTTGCTGGTAACATTGAATGGTTCCGATGCTCCATCGTTGATGTTGTACTCGATGTGTGAGTTCGTGGTTCCGAAGTCAATGGCAAAGGTGAACTTGTCTGAGCCACCCTTCTTCTGCATGATTGGAACCAGCACACCATAATAGCCATCCGATTCTATTCTGATGTAATCAAATGTCTGCTGTTCAAGAACGTAAGCCTTATAGCTGTAGTAGCGGTCGTCAGAATCATTACGTACAACAGGATCACTTACGCCCAAAGTGTTTGTACCCTTTACGAATGTCAGACGATAATCGTCCTTGTCTTCAAACTCACTCATGATGTAAGCACGATAGTATGCTTGTTTCTCATCCTCGTATTGAATGTTCGAGAACAAGCCAACAGCAAAACTTCTCTCAATGAGTGCGCCCTTGTTCTGAGCGGGACGAATCTCACCATGCTCGATATACTGACGTGTGTATTCTATTACCCTGTTGTTCTGGATAGGAATACGCAGTGTGACCTTTACGTTGTCATTCAACACCTCCTCTATTTCAATCATGCTCTTGCCGCCAACTTTGCCTTGGAGCTGCTGAGGTGTGAAATACTTGAAGAAGGTGGACTTAAGGGGCAACAGATAACTATACGAAGAACCGCTGATGAACTTGCCGAAGAAAGCATCATCATTAGCATTAATATTAGGAACGCGTATAAGAACATCTTCAAGGAAGTCGCTAACCGTCAGATAAGGATAGGTGTCATTAGCCTTTGGTAAACGTCTTTCATTGAGTGGCTTTTCGTCATAGTATGGCGCTTTGCTCGTACTCTCCCAATTGTCCGACACATAGAAAATATCAGAGTAGATACTTCCAGGCTCAATAGGCAATACCAATGGTATCTTCTCGTCTGTAGCAATATCCGATTTTATCTCGAATCCACTCTTCACGTTAGCATTATCTGGACATTGACGATAGCAAACTCCGTTAATCTCCACTCGGTTTGGATTTACCAACAGCTCAGGATATTCGTTGATAGAGTTGGCTGTAAGCGCGTCAATCTTATCTTTCTGGTCAGGTGTCAATCCATGTTTATACACCATGTCCATGTACGTGTTGACTTCTGGGAACAGGCGCGCAAAGTTTGTGTAAGCAAGACGATAAGCATAATAGAATACTATGAATTTATCATCTCGCTGGTCGAGTGAAGCAAAGTTGCTGTCAAATACCTTGTCCTTACCAAAACGGATGTCTTCTGACAGATAGCTGAAATCGTTTGCAGAACTAAAGAACAGAGTTGCGGGTGATGTTGCACCAATAATGTCCAACTGAGTCTTTCTGTGCTGACCAAAGTAGTGAAGCAGATAAACACTTCTCATACGGTCAAAGTTGTAGCTCTGTGCATCTTGTCTAAGGAACATGTCAAGCGTTTCGCCTACACGCTTTTGATCCTTAGATGTGCTATTACACAGGTTGTTCAGTTCTTGCTGAACATCCCATACCAATACTCTGACCCTATCCTGCAACTTGGGGAGGTTGAAGAATATCTGTGCAATATCCAACGAATCAGATACCATCTTGTGGAAGATAGTATCGCCATGAAGATTGCCTGACTTCACTACTTCCTTGTAAGCATTCTTAACGAGGTCAATGCGTGCAAATGGAGAAGGAATGGATGTGATTTCCTTCTTTACATCGGCTGCATTAGGGTCCTCTATCTGACCAATAGCATGATCTCCGTATGGTACTGACTGCCCCCAATCCTGGAGATTGTTATTGCCTTTATATAATCTGAAGACTTTTGCCATATCCTTACATATTTAATTTGTCTTGAACGAGAGTTTCGGTTGACTGATAGAACAGTTCCGTGAACTTCTGCTCCTTGGTTTCACTATTGTTGGACACATGTTTCTTGTCTAGAGTAATGTCAAACAGTTCATAGTTATCTTTTCTGAAACGAGAGAAGAATGACTTGGTAGGAGTCAAGCCATTAACAATGTCAAAGAGATTGTCATTGTTCCATGTGAATGGAACAAAGCCAACATCATTGTCTTCCATCTCTTTCAACCATGTTTCATAATCATTCTGTAAATAACGCAGATTGTTTACGAAATCTGACGCAAAGAAGTTCCTGTCAAGACCATAATCCTGACTCCATTGCTGGCTCAGGAAATTGTCAACAGACATCTTCTTCAGATAATGTGTAAACAGCATCATCTGCGTCATTGGCTTTCTGATCTGGCTAATTGTTCCAGGCGCAAAGTCGGAGAAGATAACATTCTCTACTTCGTCTGATGCTAAACCAAACTCCTTATAGACAGGACCACCGGCGTTGCTTTGTGCATTTGCAAAGTCGACAACAGCAAGAGCTGACAACATTTCCATGAGGTGGGCTTTATTCTTCTGAGCATCACCTCCTTCATTGTTATCGTAACCCTTTTGAACTGCTGTGTTGTCACCAATGTAGTACAATGCATTGATATCACGACCAATGTTCTTGTCATAATAGGCCAGTGCTGCCTTGGTCTTTGAGATGAACGTATCAGATTCAATGCTGCTTTCTTCGTCCTGATTCACTTTGAAGTATGGCAGAACGGTTAACGCTCCGATTTCTGCTTTGTTGATCAATCCATGGTTAGGAATACTGTCGTTGGTTCTAAGTGTCTTCAATAGAAGAGGGAAACCGCTTGCTCCTGTTCCACCGAAGATGGAACTGATGATGAAAATCCTGTCTCCATCTGTAAAGTCATTGGCAAGATTCTTGAACTCTTCGGTGTCGGCAAATTGATTTAATACAACACTACCGATGTTAGGATTGCCCTTGAAGCCTACAATCATATTCGATTCCAGGTTTTTGTCCGAATAGAGCATCTTGAGCATGGCCTTTGACTCTGTTGTCATGTTGTCCATGTCCATAAACTCTTGGAACGTCACATTCTGAGAGTTGTTGATAGGCAAACGGAAGTTACATTCCTCAAAGATTTCTGTACCAAAGAACTTGTTCTTGCCGTTATTCGTGAAATTCAACGCATCCCTTACTGCTGTGTAGCGTTGCATCAAGCTTACAGTTCTGGTCAGGTCGCCATTATTCAGGTCGGGATCTATGATAACAGGCACGATGGTTGACTTACATTCAACACCCGATGCCAACAGCAATGTCAGCGAGCGAAGAACGCGAGCACCAGTACCACCTATACCAAATACAAATGTTTTCATATCTGTCTCGTTTTAGAAAGGATAATGTTTTACAGCCTTACTTCCCCATTTAAAAGCCAATACAGAAAAGACGAAGAAAAGTATTGCTGTAAAGAGAAAATCTACTACTCCAAACATTATGATGTTTATCGTGTCTATCACTTGGTTGCCCTGATTGTCATAGAGCAGACAATCACCAATCAGCCCATTGTCAAGATCGCTTGTCAACATAAAATATGCGATAGCGAAATTGACAAGACCTGTTGCTATCATAAGTCCCCAGTACTTCAGTTGTTGATGACGTACAGGGTTCCACAAGTAATAATAGATTGGTGGTATGATGAGTGCCGAGATGATAGCAATCATGCCAAACTGATTGTAGATCAAATCCAGATCATAATCCTGAGTGCTACAATTGTAACCCCAAAGATACTCTGAAAGGGGTTTGCCGTAGAATGATTCGAGAAGGCTGTAAATGTTGCCGAGTATTTCTTCCATGTTATTTGTTTATGTTAATCGTCATTCGAGTATAATAGTTCTTTCGGATAATGGCTTCTGCAATACCGCCAGTCATGTATTTGATGCCAAAGGTCTTGTCTGCATTTGAATCATCAATGGCGTTTCCGTCTTCATCGTTGTAATAGGCAGGCCATGTAGGTGTACCAGTGCAGAGCTGTATTTCAAGATTTGAAAGGTGTACTCTTTCAGCTTCGATGTGAATGATGTGTGAGTACTTCTGATATTCTTTGATGCGTTCAACTCCAACAACCTTATACTTTGGGTCGTTGAGAACATACATTGAAGTGTCGCATAGATATGAATCGCTTAGAATCAATGGTGCGTAATTTACTTCTACAGAGAAACGAACCTTGCCGTTCTTGTCAGCCTTGAGGTTCTCTATAGAGTGCTTAGGATCGCTTCTTTTCAAATCAAACTTTCCCGAACCTCTCTTTACTGCATAGCATGAATCTGGCATAGTAGTTCCACCTGCAAATGCCATAAACTCATTTTGAACGCCATCCAATTGGTAGCGATTCTTCAGCATCTCGTTCTGAATACGGTTCAATGCGCCTTGTGTGCCGAACAACCAAACATAGAACGGACGTTGACCTTGATATAATGTGCCTGCATCATTCTTGTCATAACAATAGCCGTTGAATGATGACATACAACGATAACCCATTACGGCAAGTTTTGGATGAGCATTGAAATACTGACCTACTGCATTCTTGATACCAATCTTCTGGTTGTTCAGATAATCGCCAGCATCTTTACCTTTACCTGGGGAGAAAATACAGTCAGAAATAAAGATGGAAACTGTTGAGTCATTCATCTCATTCATAATCATACCTATCATCTGGGAAATATCAGATGTGCCTCGGTTTCCACCCTTTGCTTTGAAAGATGTGGGTTCAAGTTTCTCAATGAAGTCCTGTACATCATCCTGCTGAGGCAGGACGTTGGAATTTATGTAGAAGAGATTAAGTTCTGAGGTAATCTTGGCAAGTTTGAGGTTAACCAGATAATTGTAAACGATTTGTTCAAACTCCGTCTGACCCTTTACGTAACCGTCCATGCTACCAGAATTCTCAAGATAAACATTCACAGTAGGATTGAAATCTATTGCGTCAATGTAGGCAGTTGCCGTATCTTGTTTAGCAACATTATTGTTTGCTCTCTTGGCTCTGTGAGAATCGCAGCTACACATGAATCCTGTATATATTGTAATACATACAAGGATTGCTACGTGAAAAAAAGGAGTTTTTGAAATAAGTTTGTTATAGGTCATACTTTGTTCTATCTGACAACCCAAACAGAATATAAAGTTATAATTAATTAAAAGGACGTGGGTTGCTGTACTCCTGCTTATCCCGGTTCGGAGGCTCTGGTAAAACCTATACTGCTGAGATAAGCAACCAGTTAGCCCACGTCTTGGGAAATATACAGCAACCATACAACTATACCGTTAAAGTATATACACAATTCATGCATATACAATAAGGAATAGTAATGATAGGGGTATAATTCACCCACGTGGACGTTCCGATTGCGTAGCTTCAAGCAGTATTCGTAAATTTACCAGATTCCCGAAACCTGAAGACAAACGTTACGTAAACGTCCTTTGCAACTCATCTTCAACTCCTTACGGAGCTTTCAATTCGTTGCACCATCGATGTCTTGAGGCACGAAGCCTCACGTTAGCAAGGCAACTCTTTCGCCCTGCTCCTCCCATGTGGTCATGACCAACGAGAGTCCCAGCCGCCCTTATGGACTAACTGGTTCGTGTGCAAATGTACACATTTGTATATAATTAGCAAAACTTTTTTATTTCTTTTTTTCATCAAATCACAAAAAAAACAGTTTGCAATGCGTTGTGTTCGCATTGCAAACTGCAAAAGAATCAGTGCATGAAAATGCTTTAGAATACTGCTGCCACCCTTCTAAGATTACTTAAGCGTAACCTGAATGACGATGGCTTGTTTTTTAGCATATAATCATCATAGTTATGCTGAGTGTTTAGCCAAAAATGAGCAGGAATATTTGTTACTTCTTCAAAAGCGAGAGCTATGTCTGCTGTAACGGATGAACGCGCACACAAAATATCTTCAATCATGTATGAAGGTATGCCTGTTGCTGCAGAGAAACTTTCCGCTGTCATATTCATTTCTGCAAGCTTCTCTTTTAGCGTCTCTCCTGGGTGAAACGCGACACAAGGCTGGAATGTTTCGTTTTGTATGTTATTTACCATGATAGTTTACAATTTCGTTTATCTCTACTGATTTTATTTCTATCCAAATAAACCGTCCTGAAGCATCAGTTGGTATGGGTTTTTCGTGAGGTTCGAACACTAGCCTATAAGGTTGATCCAAATCGCATCCCCATTCACCTTTTCTGTCTTCAACAAGTTCATGAAAATGTCCAGGAAGGAAGCGAACGTCTTCAAGTGTTTCCGCATTTCTTAGGTTGTCTATTCTACGTAGAAACAGTTCTGCTCTCCTGTCTCCCATAGCTTTTCGGCATTTACGTTCGTCCTCTGCAAGTTTCTGAAGCTTGTTGTCATTGAAATATATCTCCACTCATTAAATAAATGATCGTAAAACGTCCTTTGCAACTCATCTTCAACTCCTTACGGAGCATCCGACTCATTGCGTCATCGATGTCTTGAGGCACGAAGCCTCATGTCTGCAAGGCGACTCTTTCGCCCTGCTCCTCCCACGTAGTCACGACCAACGGGAGTCCCAGCCGTCCTTATGGACTAACTGGTTCGTGTGCAAATGTACACATTTATATATAATTAGCAAAACTTTTTTATTTCTTTTTTTCGTCAGATCACAAAAAAACAGTTTGCGATGCAGCGTATAGTGCATTGCAAACTGTACTTGTTTCGGCTTTGCAAAACCTGTGTCTCGCTAATTGCGAGTTCTGTATGCTCGTATTTCCTTCTTCTTCTCGCTCGTATTTATCTCTTCCTTTTGCCCGTATTTTGCTACATTTCATTGTTTGAAACGTACGTTTCATTGTTTGAAATATACATTTCGTTGTTTGAAATGTACGTTTCAAACAATGAAATGTAGATGATATGCAGGCAAACGTGGAGGAAAATACCCGTAATTGCTGCAGGAAAATACGGGGAAATCAGAGATTATGATTGCTAAGTATGTGAGAATCAGAAACGCCATCCGAAGAAAGCACTGGCTTTCCAGATAGTGTTAACAAGCGAGAAATCAGAGTCTTTGCCTGTCTTGAATGTCTGGACAACGCCATTCGCACCAAGGAAATGACGCTTGTTGAGGGTGTATGTGAAGCCCAGACGACCAACAACATAGAAATTGAACTTATTGGATGGCATTGCGTGCCAGTTATGACTGTCGAGCAAACGATAGTTTTTCCACATCATGATGCTTGGCTGAGCAGAAACATGAATAAGCAAACGCTTGTTCACCCAGTTGTAGCCATAACCACCGCCAATACTTATGTGCTGCATCGTCATGGAGCGCACGTACTCATCCTGACCTTCAAACAGTTCCTCATCGTACATTCCTGTCATTTCGCCAATGTAGATAGAAGCAGAAACAAGCGGGCTTCCAGCGCTTCGCTTCTGAGTCCACGATGAGTTGAACACAGCAGGATATGAGAAGCGTTTGCTGTTGAAAACATAATACCCATTGAGCGACAAGCACTTAAGCTTGACATTCGGCATCTTCTGGCGCTTGTTGAATGCCAAGAAATTATTGCGGAACGTGAAAGAATTGGCATTCTCAAAACTGGCATCAATACCATATTTGTTGTTGTAGTAATTGATGTCGGAAAGGAAATCTGCATTCAATCCAAATATCTTCTTCGGGTTGAAGCCAACGGAAGCTGAAATACCACGATAATACGCAGAGAACCCTGCTGTCCACTTAGGATCCAAGGACATGAAAAGGTTCATCCTGTCGCCATCTACACTCACAGAACGAGTGTGCAGCGTGTTGGCATAGAAGCGTGTATAGACACGCATAATCCATTGTTCTTCAGGGCGAGCCACATAAAATGTATCAGTAGAAACCTTGTTGTTGCGAGCCTGAAAGAAACTGTCAGCACGCTCTGCCACTCTATGTTCTTCCGCCCACTTCTGTCCTTTTATTTTCAGCAGTTCACCCTTGAGCATCACACGATAGAACCTCATTTCGCGCGAATCTTTGCGCAAACGCTTCATGACGGCTTTATGACGACGCTGTTCTGCACGAACAGAGTCTTTTTCAAGATGGCGCAACTTGCGGGCAACAGATTTATCCTGAGTAGGAAGTGCATTGAGTGAATCGCGCAGATGAGCTATTCGCTCCATACTGCTCACATAAACAGAATCTCCTTCTATCTGTCCCATGGCTGAAACAGATAGAAGGAGACTTATAATAAATAATATGTGTCTTGTGAAGTTATGCATTTGTGTTCTCTTCTTCCAAAGAATGGAAAGAGCTGCCATCAAAGCAATGAGTACAAACCTGGCACTTGTCCAAACCGATAGCGTCGATGATTGTCTCGAGCTTTGTGAACTTCAATGTGTCGAGATTCAGGCGCTTTGCTATCTCGGCAACCATTGCCTTGTACTCTGGAGAATCTGTAGTTGCATAAGCCTTCAAGCGTTCTGCTGGAACATCAACATTATCTTCCTTTGGAACATCGGCAAGCATAGTTGCATGATCAGAATGTGTTTCAAAGTCCTTGATGACACGGCGTGCTATAAGCTCAAGCTCACTCTTGCTTGCCGAGAAGTTTACGAAAGGACATGCGTAGATGAGCGGAGGACATGCGATGCGCATGTGTACTTCCTTGGCACCTAAGTCCTTGAGCACCTTTGTGTTCTCGCGCAACTGTGTGCCACGAACAATTGAGTCGTCACAGAACAGGCAACGCTTTCCTTTGAGCATATCCTGATTCGGAATAAGCTTCATGCGAGCTACAAGGTTACGCATTTCCTGATTTGCAGGCATGAACGAGCGTGGCCAAGTAGGAGTGTATTTAGAGATTCCACGCTGATAAGGAACCTTATGTCCTGCACTATAGCCGACTGCCATGCCGATACCTGAATCTGGAATGCCACCAACAGAGTCAACCTCTGTAGGGTCTTCCTCGCCCATCACACGACCTGTCTCGAAACGAACGTCCTCGACATTCTTTCCTTCGTATGATGATGTTGGGAAACCGTAGTAAATCCAGAGGAATGAACAAATCTGCATCTTCTTGTTTGGCTTGCGAAGCTGGAGCATGCCGTCTGGGCGAAGACGAACAATCTCGCCAGGACCAACAAAGTAAGATGTCTCATAACCAAGATTTGGGAATGCTGTACTCTCGCTTGTAGCAGCCATAGCACCATCCTTCTTTCCAATGACGATTGGAGTGCGTCCCCAAGCATCGCGAGCTGCGATGATTCCGTCTTCGGTAAGGAGAAGCATTGAGCAAGAACCCTTAACGCTCTTGAAAACATTTTCAATGCCTTCAACGAATGTGTGACCTTTGACGATGAGCAAGCCAATCAATTCTGTAGGATTGATCTTTCCGGAAGAAAACTCAGACAGATGCATGTTCTCCTGAAGCAACTGCTCTGCAATATCTTCGATATTATTGATTTTAGCAACTGTGACAATCGCAAAACGACCAAGATGGCAATTGAAAAGCATTGGCTGCGCATCGGTGTCGCTGATGATGCCAATACCAGATTCGCCATTGAACTTTTCAAGCTCTGGTTCGAAGCGAGTGCGGAAATACGTGTTCTCAAGATTGTGAATTGCGCGATAGAAACCCTTTTCCTTACTGAATGTAGCCATACCGCCGCGGCGAGTGCCGAGGTGCGACTGATAGTCTGTGCCATAGAAAAGGTCAGCAGCACACTTTTCAAGTGATACTGTTCCGAAAAAACCTCCCATAAAAAGAATGATGTGTTTGAAATTTTATGCAAAGGTAGTAAAAAAGTGAAGAATGAAGCGTGAAGAGTGAAGAATTTATGTTACATTTGCAAAAACTAATTGAAATAGTATGAAAAAAAGTGCAGAATACATTAAAAGTATAGAAATAAAAGCACTCTGGAAGGGAGGAAGACACATCGTGTGGAAACTCGAACCTGATGTGAATATCCTGAGCGGCATCAATGGTGTGGGCAAAAGCACCATAATCAATCATTCTGTGCATGGACTGAACATGATCGACACGGGCGAGCTGTCCCCTGGAGAAGTGTATGAAGGCATAAGCATAAAGCTATTTCCTGAAGATGCCACAAGCATAAAGTTTGACGTGATCCGTTCCTTCGACCGTCCGCTGCTTCACTCTGATTTGCTGGAGAAGCTTGCTGACAGCCGCGTCAAGACGGAGCTGGATTGGCAGATATACAAACTGCAGAAGCGCTATCTTGACTATCAGGTGAACGTGGGCAATAAAATCATTGAGCTTCTCACATCTGGCAACCCAGAGGATCAGTTGAATGCTGCATTGGTCAATGCTCCGAAAAAGATGTTCCAAGACATGATGGATGAGCTTCTTGCCGACACAAACAAGACTATTGACAGAAAGAGCAACGAGATTCAGTTCAAGAGCGACAACGACGAAACGCTCACTCCATACCAGCTGTCAAGCGGCGAAAAACAGGTGCTGGTCATTCTGCTCACCGTCTTGGTTGAGAATGGCGAACATTATGCTCTCATCATGGACGAGCCTGAAATATCGCTTCACATCGACTGGCAGCAAAGGCTCATCGGATTGATCCGACGACTGAATCCGAATGCGCAGATTATCCTATCCACCCATTCTCCAGCTTTGATCATGGACGGATGGTTGAGCAACGTAACAGAAGTAAACGATATAACTGATATTGAATGAGCAAGCATCTGCTTTCCAACATATCATCTGCCTATCTTGAGGCTGCGAACAGGCTTCGCCCCAAGACCAAAAAAAGAAGAATCGTGGCATACGTGGAATCGTATGACGACATTTTCTTCTGGAGGAGTGTGCTGAGTGACTTCGAAGACGAAAACACAGAGTTTGAAGTCATGCTGCCCTCAAAGACAAACCTCAACCGAGGCAAGAAGACAGCAATGATGAACAAGCTGGGGGAGAACCTGGGACAATGTATGGTTGCTTGCGTGGATGCTGACCTTGATTATCTTTTGCAGCGCAATACGGAGAACTCCAGAAAGATGCTTGACAATCCGTATGTTATACATACCTACGCATACGCCATAGAGAGTTACCAATGCTATGCGCCAAGCCTTCATAACGTCTGCGTGATGTCAACGCTAAACGACCGCAACATCTTCAACTTCGAGGAGTATCTTGTCCAGTATTCCAACATCGTTTACGACCTGTTCGTCTGGCTTGTATGGCTTCATCGCCACGGTCGTTTCAGCGAATTTCCACTTTCGACATTCAACAACATCTGCAGCGTTGAACAGTTGAATGTCTTTAAGCCGGTGGATGCTCTGGAACAGGTTCGCAAGAATGTGAACAGGAAGATTGCATGGCTGCAGCACAATGTGAAAGAGTCAAAGGGAAAGTTAGGTGCGTTGCGCCAAGAACTGGAAACGTTAGGCCTCAATCGAGACAACACATACCTTTTCATTCAGGGACATCACCTGATGGAGAATGTTGTCTTTTCTGCTCTGGATCCTGTATGCACCATCCTCAGGCGCGAAAGAGAGAAGAACATAAAGGCCCTTGCTGGCGACAACAAGAAACAGATGGACAACGAACTGGCATGTTATTCTCACAGCCAATGTCCTCCTGAACAAATGATACGCCGCAACACTCAGTTCAAGAGTTGCGGCGCATATAAGATGCTCAAAGCACATATTGCTAAGATTCTTGAGGTTAGAGGGGATGAGGTTAGTGGTTAGAGTGTTCCATCCGGATGGTTCACTACCATAAATCCCTAACCACAAACCTCTAAACTCTAACCTCTAACCTTATTTCAATAAGCCTGTTCGTGAACACCAGCAACGGCACGTCCGCTTGGTTCGTTCATATTTTTCCAAGCCTCATCCCACTCAAGAGCCTTGGCTGTTGAACATGCTACTGATGCCTCATGAGGAACAGACTTTGCTGCTGATTCGCTTGGGAAATGCTCTTCGAATATTGAGCGGTAATAGTATTCCTCTTTGCACATTGGAGTGTTGATTGGGAAGCGCTCTGCTGCATGAGCCATCTGCTCGTCAGTAACTGCTTCGGATGTGATCTGCTTCAATGTGTCAATCCAACTGTAACCAACACCATCAGAGAACTGTTCCTTCTGGCGCCATGCCACAGACTCTGGAAGCATATCGGCAAAGCCTTCACGAACAACCTTCTTCTCTATTTCTTTTCCAGGACACATCTTATGCTCTGGATTGAGGCTCATTGCAATGTCAAGGAACTCTTTGTCAAGGAATGGCACACGACCTTCCACACCCCATGCGCTCAATGATTTGTTAGCGCGCAAGCAGTCGTACTGATAGAGTTTTCCGAGCTTACGAACAGTCTCTTCATGGAATTCCTTTGCGTCTGGAGCCTTATGGAAATAAAGGTAGCCTCCGAACACCTCGTCTGCACCTTCGCCAGAGAGAACCATCTTGATACCCATACTCTTGATGACACGAGCAAGGAGGTACATTGGTGTGCTGGCACGAACAGTTGTAACATCGTATGTCTCAATAAAATAAATAACATCACGAATAGCATCAATACCTTCCTGAACAGTATAGTTAATCTCATGATGAACTGTACCAATATGATCTGCGACAACACGAGCTTTAGCCAAGTCTGGAGCGCCCTTCAAACCTACAGCAAATGAGTGGAGACGAGGCCACCATGCCTTTTCTGTGCTGTCTGTCTCAATACGATGACTTGCAAATTTCTTTGCCACAGCGCTGGTAACTGAGGAATCAAGACCACCAGAAAGCAGCACTCCATAAGGTACGTCACTCATGAGCTGACGTTTCACGCTTTCCTCAAGTGCATCGTGAATTTCCTTGACGCTTTCCTCGTATGAAAGTTTGGCAATCTTTCCTGTTTCACCAGAACAATCTGCTGGCATCTTGTGCATCCATTCACGATCGTACCACTTTGTCAAGCCTGTCTTAGAATAATAGTAATGACCAGGCAAGAAAGGCTCATATTCATCGCAGAACCCTTCGAGAGCCTTCAACTCACTTCCAACATACACACGTCCGTCTTTGTCCTTTCCAATATAGAGAGGAATTACGCCAATTGGGTCACGACCAATAAGATATGCATCGTTAGCCTCATCGTAGAGAGCAAAGCCGAAGATACCGTTAAGCTGCTCAAAAAGCTTCACAATCTGCTTTGGCTTGTCAGCATCAGATGCTGGCATAACAAGATCACGATAAAGAGCGAGAATGACCTCGCAGTCGCTTCCTGTCTGGAATTCGTATGATGTAGAGTATTGACGACGAATTTCTCGATGATTGTAAATCTCACCATTCACAGCCAATATCTGCTGTCTATCTGGTGAGAACAATGGTTGACCTCCAGATTCTGGGTCAACAATTGAAAGTCTTTCATGGGCTAATATAGCGGTCTTTCCCACATAGATACCACTCCAGTCTGGTCCGCGGTGGCGAATCTTCTGGGACATTTTCAAAGCTTTCTTTCGCAGTTCGGATGTCTGCTGATTAATTCCGAATATTCCTACAATTCCACACATAATGATTTTGTTGTTTGTGATTATTATTTCCTTTGTAGTGTTGTATTGTTTCAAAAAACGCTGCAAAGGTAACGCTTTTATAGTTACAAACAAAGAAAATTAAAAGAAATGTTAGCATAATTTTGACATTTACTTACATTTTATCACAATAAATACATTTTTACTATACTTTTGACACAAAACCTATCACAATCCATTATTCGTGCAAAAGCAAAGCACATTGTCTGTTTTCCATTGCCAATTACAACATTCTCATGTATTTTCTTTCCCAAGAAGAAGAAAAGTCGTACCTTTGCATTCGCTATATATAAATATGTATATAAAATTCACAACAATATGAAAGATTTCGTAAAAGAACTTACTTGGCGTGGCATGATTCATCAGATGATGCCAGGCACAGACGAACTCCTCAACAAGGAGCAGACAACAGCATACCTGGGTATTGACCCAACTGCTGACTCACTTCACATCGGCCACCTCTGCGGTGTCATGATGCTTCGCCATTTCCAGCGCTGCGGACACAAGCCATTGGCTCTCGTTGGCGGTGCAACAGGTATGATTGGCGACCCTTCAGGCAAGAGCCAGGAGCGCAATCTCCTTGACGAAGAGACTCTTGCACACAACGTGAAGTGCATCAAGGAGCAGCTTTCCCGTTTCCTCGACTTCGATAGCGATGCGCCTAACCATGCCGAACTCGTGAACAACTACGACTGGATGAAGAACTTCACATTCCTCGATTTCGCTCGCGACATCGGTAAGCACATCACAGTAAACTACATGATGGCTAAGGAATCTGTCCAGAAGCGTCTCAACGGTGAGGCTCGCGATGGTCTTTCATTCACAGAATTCACATACCAGCTCCTTCAGGGCTACGACTTCCTTTACCTCTACGAGCACAAGGGCTGCCGCCTTCAGCTTGGTGGTGCAGACCAGTGGGGTAACATCACTACAGGTTCCGAGCTCATCCGCCGTACAAATGGCGGCGAGTGCTTTGCTCTCACTTGCCCACTCGTAACAAAGAGTGATGGTCGTAAGTTCGGCAAGACAGAAAGCGGCAATATCTGGCTCGACCGTGAGCGCACATCTCCATACACATTCTATCAGTTCTGGCTCAATGTGCCAGATGAGGACGCAAAGAAATACATCAAGATCTTCACATCTCTTGAGAAGGAAGAGATTGAGGCAATCATCGCAGAGCACGACACAGATCCAGGCCGCCGCATCCTTCAGAAGCGCCTTGCAGAAGAGGTTACAATCATGGTTCACTCTAAGGAAGATCTCGATATGGCTATTGAAGCCAGCAACATCCTTTTCGGAAAGTCAACCAAGGAAAGCCTCTTAAAGCTTGACGAACAGACACTTCTTGACGTATTTGCAGGCGTTCCTCAGTTTGAAGTTGAGAAGGCTGACTTCGAAGCAGGCATCAAGGCTGCAGACCTCTGCGTTGAAAAAGCACAGTGCTTCGCATCAAAGGGCGAAATGAAAACACTCGTCAAAGGTGGTGGCGTAAGCGTGAACAAGGAAAAGCTTGCTCAGCCAGATCAGGTTCTCACAACAGCAGATCTCATCAATGGCAAATACCTTCTCGTTCAGCAGGGCAAGAAGAAGTATTTCCTCATCATAGCTAAGTAATATCTGAATACTTTGTATATGGAAACCGAATTGATGCTTCTCCGCATTACTGGCGAGGACCGTCCAGGTCTTACCGCCAGCATCATGGAGATTCTCAGTAAATACGACGTTGATATTCAGGACATAGGTCAGGCTGACATTCATTCCACGCTTTCACTCGGCATTCTCATTCGTGTTCAGGAAGAGAATTCTGGTCGTGTGATGAAGGATTTGCTTTTCAAGGCATCAGAACTGAACGTGAACATCAAGTTCTATCCTGTCACAATGGAAGAGTACGAGAACTGGGTGTCACGCCAGGGCAAGAACCGCTACATCCTCACAGTCTTAGGCCGTGAGCTCAAAGCGCGCCAGATTGAAGCTGTCAGCAAACTCATTGCAGAGCAGGGACTAAACATAGACTCTATCCTTCGTCTTTCCGGCCGTGCCAGCATTCAGCATCCATTGGAAAAGACTCGTGCTTGCATACAGTTCTCTGTACGCGGAACACCAAAGGACAAGGAAGCCCTTCATGGTTCATTGATGAAGCTTTCTCACGATTTGGAAATTGACTGTTCTTTCCAGACAGATAATATGTTCCGCCGCATGCGCCGCCTCATCTGTTTCGATATGGATTCCACTCTGATTCAGGAGGAATGCATTGACGAACTTGCTCGCAAACATGGCGTTTACGATCAGGTAGCAGCCATCACAGCATCCGCAATGAGAGGCGAGATTGACTTCAAGGAATCCTTCACTCAGCGATGCAAGCTTCTTAAGGGACTCGATGTCAGCGTAATGCGCGACATTGCAGAGCACCTTCCTTTCACAGAAGGCGTTGACCGCTTGATGTATGTGCTTAAGAAGTATGGCTATAAGATCGCCATTCTCTCCGGTGGTTTCACATTCTTCGGAGAATACATCCAGAAGAAATACGGCATCGATTATGTTTACGCCAATGAGCTTGAGATTGACGAGACAGGTCACCTCACAGGCAACTTCGTAGGCGAGATTGTTGACGGACGCCGCAAGGCTGAGCTCTTGAAACTCATTGCGCAGGTTGAAAAGGTTGACCTTCAGCAGACTATCGCAGTCGGTGATGGAGCAAACGATTTGCCAATGCTTTCAGAAGCTGGTCTTGGTATCGCTTTCCATGCAAAGCCACGTGTCGTAGCCAATGCACAACAGAGCATCAACACCATCGGACTTGATGGAGTTCTTTACTTCCTCGGCTTCAAAGACAGCTATCTTGACGAGAAAGCTCAATAACAAAATATTTTCACATAAACATTGAAAGCATTTGCTGGTTGGGAAAGAGTCAGCGCATTGTTCACGCTTGCCCTTCCCATTGTAATCGCACAACTCGGCTCTATCCTCCAAGGATGGGCAGACACCATAATGGTCGGACAGTACGGCACCCCCGAACTGTCCGCCGCTGGTTTTGTAAACAACGCTTTCAATCTCATCATTTATTTTCTCCTTGGAATATCATACGCCACAACACCTGTTGTCGGCACATATTTCAGTAAAGGAGAATACGATTCTGTCATTCAGGCAAAGCGAAGCAGTATGCTTGTCAATTTCTTGGCAAGCCTATTTGTTATCTGCCTGTTGCTTTTGCTTTATTTCAACATCGAGAAACTTGGTCAGCCCGAAGAACTCATACCTCTCATCAAACCTTATTTCATAGTTCTTCTTTGCTCACTTCCTTTCCTTGCAGTCTTCAACGCATTGAAACAGACTTTCGATGCCACAGGCGACACAAAGACTCCAATGTGGGTAATGCTGGGAGGCAATGTGCTGAACATCATTCTCAATTATCTGTTAATCTTCCTTCTGGACTTAGGTCTTTTAGGTGCTGGCGCAGCAACACTTGTTTCTCGAATAGCAATGATGCTGGCTTTGCTCCTTTATAAAAAAGAGAAATCACAGCTGTCAGGACATCATGGCGACTGGTCGTTTGCCGATGCAGGAAGACTTGTCCGATTAGGCGTTCCTATAAGCTTGCAGATGTGCCTTGAAGCAGGAAGCTTCAATGTAACGGCTCTTTTCATGGGATGGATCGGAGCAACGGCACTTGCAGCTCATCAGGTGATGGGAACTGTCAGCACTTTTGGTTTCATGGTGTATTATGGCATTGGAGCGGCAGCTGCAATACGCATAGCATATTTCCGCGGACAGGACGAATGGGACGAGGTTCGCGCCACAGCTCGCACAGCGCTCTTCATGTCATTCTCTTCCGCCATTGTTATTGTGGCGCTTTTATTCATTTTCAAAAATTCGCTTGCATGTGCTTTCACAACAAGCGAAGACGTTGCCGCACTCTTCATTTCTCTGCTTCCCGCATTTGCATGCTATCAGGTTGGCGACTGCATGCAAACCATTTACGCCAACTCGCTGCGAGCTGTCGAGGATGTTAAATTCCTTATGATTTTTGCCATCATAGCATACGTCATTGTATCCGTGCCATTGGCATACATCTTTGCATTCAGATACAATGGAGGAGCAGTCGGTGTTTGGTGGAGTTTTCCATTCGGTTTGACGACTGCAGGAGTACTCTATTGGCTTCGTTTCCGAATCTTCGTTCCAAAACAATCCATTGCAGAATAATCGCAAAAACGGTATGAGTCACACCACCGCAGAGATATGAGTCACACCACCACCATAGGTGTGACTCACACCACATCTGCAATTGCCTCGCTACCCAAAGAACATATACGCAATTGCTATTGCAGCAATTACGCCAGCAACATCTGCCAAGAGTCCACAGGTAACAGCATGACGTGTGTTCTTTATGCCAACGCTGCCAAAATAAACCGCAAGAATATAGAATGTAGTGTCTGTGCTTCCTTGGAAAATGCATGACAGACGGCCAGCAAAAGAGTCAGCGCCGTATGTTGTCATTGTGTCAACCATCATTCCACGCGCGCCAGAGCCTGAAAGAGGTTTCATGATAGCAGTAGGAAGTGCCGCAACAAAATCCGTGTTGCCTCCACAAGCATCCACACACCAATTTATTCCATTTATCAGAATATCCATGCCTCCGCTGGCACGGAAAACACCAATAGCAACAAGAATTGCAACAAGATAAGGAATGACACGAACTGCAGTTGAGAAACCATCTTTTGCGCCTTCAATGAATGCATCATAAACATTCACTTTCTTCACAACACCTGCCAGAATAAAAGAAATGATTATTGCAAAAAGAATAAGGTTCGCAGAAAGTGTGCTAACCGTATCCATTGTTTCCTTATCCATCTGAGAGAAAGCCCAAATGATTCCTGCAACGAGAGCGCACATGCCGCCAAGTGTGCCCAGGAGAACTGGTTGGAAAAGATTTATTTTCTGGTAAAGAGAAACTACGATTATTCCGGCAAGCGTTGCCACGAATGTTGCCAGAAGAATAGGTACAAAAATATCAGTAGGCTGTGCTGCTCCGAGCTGAGCGCGATAAACCATGATGCTTACAGGAATGAGAGTGAGACCAGACGTGTTCAGCACAAGGAACATAATCATCGGATTGCTGGCAGTATCAGGTTTCTTGTTCAGTTCCTGCATAGATTCCATAGCTTTTAATCCAAGAGGAGTGGCTGCATTGTCCAATCCTAACATGTTGGCGGCAATGTTCATGAAGATGTGTCCTGTGGCAGGATGCCCCTTTGGTATTTCTGGGAAAAGACGAGTGAACAAAGGGGATAGTATTCGAGAAAGGAAGGTTACCGCACCACCCTTCTCTCCCACTTTCATCACACCCATCCAAAGCGAGAGCACACCTGTGAGACCAAGAGATATTTCAAACGCAGTCTTTGCATTATCAAATGTGGAATTGATAATATCTGCAAAAACTCCTGTATTTCCGCAAAAGCATTGAATGATGGCGCAAACAGCAGCCAAAAGGAAAAATGCAATCCAAATATAATTAAGTACCATGTCTTCGTTTACTAAAGATATTTGCAAGTATTGTACCGCTTATTGAGTGCCAAGCGCAACTTATGGCGCATGGAACGACAGCCATTGGATTGGAGGCAACGAAGAATGTCATTGCAAGGTTAGTTCCAAGACCAGCATTCTGCATACCTACCTCGATGGAAAGGGTGCGCTTCTTCGCCGTGGAGAATTTGAAGAGGCGACCGACAGAGTATCCGAGAACATATCCGATGGTGTTATGGCAAAAGACCATACCAAATGTCAGCAAGAAAAGAGTCAATCCGTTTTCCACAAGCGGATCATGAACAGTTGTCACAACACCACCCACGATACATGCAAGACATGTCACGGAAAGTCCTGGCATGCAGCTTTGTATCTTCTTGAATATCTCCTTATGTCCAAGCCAAACATTGAGCCCGAAGCCAATGGCAATAGGTATGATTGTTACAATAAGAATCTGCTTGAACATTCCAAGGGCATCCACATCAACCTGCGCCCCTGCAAGCCAAAGCACCAGCAACGGAGTGAGCACAGGAGCCAAGAGCGTGCTGGCGCACGTCATGCCAACAGAATAGGCAACATCACCCTTGCACAGGAACGACATGATATTGCTTGACACTCCTCCAGGACAACAGCCCACGAGTATTATGCCGATTGCCATTGCCGTTGCATACTCCTGAAAAGCAGGAACAAGCCCAAACAGCCAAGTAAGCGTGAATGCCACAAGAGGCATAATCGTAAACTGAGCGGCAGCACCAATAAGAATGTCAAGAGGACGCTTTGCAAGCAACTGGAAATCGGCAGGCGTGAGCGTCAATCCCATTGTCAGCATTATTATTCCGAGAATAATGGTTTGCATATCTCCTTTCACCCATCCAAACAGCTGGAGTGTGTCTGGCATGCTCTCCATCGGCACTCCGTCATTGCCTGCGATTGGAGATTCGCCACCTATAGGTACGTATGTTTGAGCTAAAAATGTGACTATTGCGGTAAGGATTATGAAAACACTAGCCTTGCCTGATAGCACGTCACTTAATTTTTTGAATATTGAATACATAAAAAAAGCGTAACTTGCAATTATGATGCAAAGTTACGCCTTTTTATATTAATACGTTATGTGTTCAAGAAAAATGTTTGTCTTTTAGCATTATCTGTTATATGTTTTCTTGCCGTTTGCAACAACAACGCCCTTAGCATTAGGAACCGTGCGGCGACCGCTGAGGTCGTATGCAGAGCCACCAACCTCTAACCTTTCACCTCTAACCTCTAACCTCTCAATTCCTGTTGCCTCTTCATATACATCTTTCACATCCTTTGAAACAGCTTCTGTATCAGTCATCACAGCAGCCACTTCATCAGCAGAAAGAGCATAGTTGTAAATGCGGAAATCGTCCAAACGTCCATTGAACAAAGGATCGCCAGCAAACATTGAACGTCCGATGAAGCAAAGGCTTGGCGCAATATCTGATGGCTTGATTGTGAACTCATCCGACTGAGCAACAGCTTCACCATCCACATAGAGAATCGTCTGAACCTTATCGTCAGCAATTGGCTTTATAGTAATTGCCACATGCTTCCATGCAGACAATGATGAAAGTTTCTTTCCGTTAGTAAGAATCTGCTCATCGTCTCCATTCTTCATCACGAATCGCATTTCGCTGCCATTGCTTGGAGTAAAGAACATGTACTGGCCTGTGCCGTTGCCAAAATCAAACACACGCTGCCATGCCTTTGCGTTTGAAGTAGTCCAGCGAACCCACATGCTGATGGTCATCTCATCCTGATCTGCTACAGAATAAGGGAGCATTGCGTATGAAGAGCCTTCAAAATTGAGAGAGGCTTCGCCTGACTGACTAATTTGAGTGGAATACTTCTCTGTGCCATAAACAGAGGCATTGATCTTATTCGCAGTATTATCCTCAAGTGTGTTGTCAAACTGAAGCTGGCAAAGCAAACCCTTTGTCTCTATAGGCTTTGCCTCAACTTCTGCACTTGCCTCAGAACGGTTGCCAGAATAATCAACAGCTATTACTTTATATATATAATGTGTACCAGCAACAACTGTATTATCCACGAATGATGTCTGAGTAATATTTCTTCCAATAGTATTCCATTCAACACCACTCAACCCACTCAACTCACTCAACCCACTCAACTCACTCAACTCACTCAACTCACTCAACTCACTCAACTCCCCCCTAATGACAGTATAGCTTGCCAAATCCTCATCTGCAGGTGCAACCCATGAAAGCTCAACAGACGCAGGACGCTGCTTTGCTGCAAGCTCTGTTGGTGCAGCAGGTGCTGTTGTCTCTGCCTTGGCATCCGTAGGCATGAAACGCCATAAATATCTATTTCTCATATTATCAGTTGTGGACTCTGTTGGTCCTTCCTGAAGAGTAAGCTTAGTGTCTGTTGTTGATCCGGAACAATAAAGATACTTATTAGTCAAACGGCTGATAATATAGTAATAGCCATCCTTGTAGTACTTCAAATACCATTGCTCATTCAATCCATGGCCAGCATCAAAGCAGATAACACCTGCACCTGAAGCCACATTATTGTTAAGCACATTCAGGTTTGTTTTAGTAGAGGTTGTGTTCACATTATCAATAAACCAATAAGAGATATCTCCATCTGTATAGTTTGGAGTAACCTTCCAATGCTGAGTGGTGCCTGTGCTCTTGCGAGTAGAACTTGTCACATTATCTGTTCCCTTCCATGTGAGATTTTTCTTGCTCATTGCATTCATTATCTGATAAGTGCCATTCACTTCACCAGGAGCAACATCCTCGCCCCAAGTAATATCAAACACTCGCTCTGCATTTATCTGTCCTTTTTGATAGCCAGTGCCTCCTGGCACATCATACACAAACATTCGAGTTGGTCCATATCCATTGAAGAACACATCCTTTCCTTTGGATATGAAAGCAAAAGACGATGAATTTGCCTGACGCTCACTTGAACCAAGGTATCCATGAACCTCACCTGTCACATCATTGCGATACACTGCACCATTCGTCCATGCACCACGGTTCTCACCATATCCGAGACGGACACCCTCGTTGCTGTCTATGCAGAACTGACCGCGAGCCTTTGAGTCGAATCCCCACCAGATACCTGTCTCCATACCATACTGAACACCAACAATGGCTTCACCAACATTATGGAGCTCATCTGCCGTAGCAACCTTGCCATCAGCCTTCACCTGAGCAAAGAAATTAGCATAAGTGTCGAACGAACCTGCAAGCTGATGAGTGTTTCCTTCATCGATATAGTCCTTCAGGTAGTTATACCAAGGCAAAGCACGATCACAGTTCAGAGTGTTGCCACCGCAAATACGGATATCTTTGAAGTAGTCATCAGCCTTTAGCAACTTGGCAATGGCAAGAAAATCCCTCATTGCCTGAGTTTCGTCCGTTGCTTGCTGCCATACGTAATCTGGTTCATTGAATGGAGACACGCTGACAACTTTCAGCCCCTGCTTCTCGGCATACTGCACGCTTGCTTTTATCAGCTTATACCATTCCTGTGGCTTGCCCTGATAGTTCTTGCGTCCAGTGAAATCATCCTTGCCATCACTCTTGAACAGAGCCTCGTGGTCACAGTTGATGTTAACCTCCTTTGTGCCAGTTCTCTTTATAAGATCACAGCGCCACTTCAGTTCCTTCTGTTGTCTGGCAGAAAGAGTGTAAGTGCCATCACCATTATCTGTCACAAGATCATTTGGTTGGAAAGAAATACGTCCAGTCTCAAAGTTGCCCTTACCGATATGAGCAACGCCTCTGTCAACATTGAAATCCCAATCCCATGCAGTATCCATACCCCACTTCACACGGAAAGGAGTACCCTCTGCATTCACGTCAAACACAATATTCGTATCAGCAACCTTCATCGCCTTCATATAGTCAGCACCAGTTGTCTGTGCATGAGCCGAAACAGAAGCCATTGCAATAGGAGCAACAGCCAGAACAGTATGAAAAAAACTACTTTTCATAGCAACAAAACTTTTATTCGGTTTTAGTTTAGTAATAATTTGGGGCAAAGATACATATTTTCCTTTTAAATATAACAATATGTAACCAAGAAAAATAACAAAAACACTACTTTTTCTTTTTCAAAAGATAGCCAAAACATTCCTTGAGGATTTTTGCGCCAAAGAGCCAGAGGATGCCAAGATAGATTGCTGCAGCAAGAAGCACACGCACAAGAAGAAGAATTGCATAGCTCATGCGAGATGGTTGGAAATCACAGAATGGAGCCGTGATGAAATAAACTATTGTCATTGTCGCTGCTGCTGTGAGAAGGAATGGCAACATATCTTTCAAGGCAGATAGGAATGGGTAGCGTATCTCTTGATAAAGGAAAATATGCCAAATGCCTATCCAAATGACAACGACACACACATAACTGATAATCATGGCATCTACACCGCCGCCTGCTGCATGAACCATCAAGATGGCACCGAGAATGGCACTTCCCTGCGCTATGACATTCCACATGTAAATATCGGACTTGCCGCGTGAAATGATGAGATTATAATATAGAGTAGCAATCGGAAGGAACGCTCCGCCAACACAAAGGTAGTGCATCAGCTGAGCTGAGGATTCCCACTCTGTACGGGCAAGCATCATAATGAACTCATGGGCAACAAGCGCCAAGGCAAACATAACTGGAAAAGCCACGAAACTAGTGAATCGCAGCATCTTGCTGAAGGCACGGCGAAGTCGCTCTGGATCGTCTCCAACCTGCACAAAGGTTGGCTGAGCAACGCCTTGCACCATGCCTGTGATAGTGGAATTGCCCATATTGTTCCATTTGTTTGCCTGAGTATAGGTTCCAACCTCAACCTTAGTGTAAATCTTACCAAGGATGATGGAGAACACATTATTATTCACCTGATTGAAGATGTTGGTGATAAGCATCTTGCTTGAGAAACCGAACATCTCGCGAATAGGAAGAAGCGATATCTTGCGCGATGGTTTCCATTTGGAGAAATACCAACTGAGAACGCTTATCATAAGATTGAACACCATTGTCTGAGTAGCAATACCCCAATAAGTCATCTTATTGAGAGCCATGACAATGCCGACTGTTCCAGATAGCACAAGCGCAAAGAATCCCATGAAAGCCAGTTCCTTCTGCTTTATCTGTTTCGTCAATATGGCACGAGGAACAATGCTGAACGATGCAATGAAGAACCCGAAGAAATAATAGCGTGCCAACGGCTCCAACTGAGGCTCATCGTAGAAATCCGCAATGAGAGGTGCACAAAAAAAGAGGATCACATAAAGCGTGAAGCTGACGCAGATATTGAACCAGAAAACCGAATTGTAATCCAAGTGAGTGGCATTGCGCTTATTTATGAGCGCTGTCACGAAACCGCTATCCTGAATGGCATTAGCAACAAGAGTGAACACAGTAAGAATGCCCACCATACCATAATCTGCACGATCGAGAATGTTTAGCAGAACAACACCAAAAACGGCATTGAGCAATTGGGTTGCTCCATTGTTCATGAAAGCCCAAAGCAAACCTTTTGCCGTTTTCTGTTTTAGCTGACTGTCGTTTTCCTGCTGCATGGGGGATTGATTTTATTAGACTTATTAGTCTTATTGGACTTATTGGACTTATTAGACTTATTAGACCTATTGGACCTATTGGACCTATGAGACTATAGAGCGTTAATTATAAATGTTCAGCGTCATGCCATCGTATGCTACTTTATAGCGATAAAGCGCACGTGGATTCTGATGATTGCATTCCTTTGGCACTTCTGAGATAATGCCATCATAATTAAGATTATAGACAATATGACAAGTGTTATTTGGACACTTGGCAAAACCATCATCAGTAATATTCAATCGGTAAGTGGCACGATCGCAGTTTGGACATGACAAATCGTAGGCACGATAGTTTCCCTCGAATGTAGTGCCTACAATAAGTCCGCCAAGTCCAAAATCAAAATACTTCTGTGTTTCGAGCATGTTGTAAGTCGTCTCGCTCGAACCATGCTTCATAATCAGTTTGGCTGATGATTTCCTGATAGATGCAAATTGCCCGAAATTGTCAATCACTTGAAACAACTCAGTATATTGAACAACGGTGAAATTGCATCTCACAGGATGAGCCTTGGAGTATGTTGATGAAACATCATCACTGCAAGAGACTGATGCCACAACTAATAAAAGAAAAAGAAGTACCTTCTTCATTTTTTCAATCAAACCAAAGCTGAGGATCAGAGATTATTGCATTTATTTCCTTCATCTCCTCATCAGAGAATGAAAGATTATCCAAAGTGCCAAGATTATTCTCAAGCTGAGCAACAGATGAGGTGCCAATAATACAGCTTGTCACTCTCTTATCAGCAAGAATCCAAGCAAGTGCCATCTGCGCAATGCTCTGACTGCGGCGCTTGGCAATGACAGCAAGCTTCTTCACAGCCTCAACACGCTCTGGAGTGACTTGAGAAGTCTGCAAGAATCCTGTGCTGCGAGCAGCACGGCTGCCTTCTGGAATGCCATTGTCGTACTTTCCTGTAAGAAGTCCTTGAGCAAGCGGAGAAAAACAGATCACACCACTACCATTAGCAGCAGCAACCTGAAAATTCTCCTTTTGAGCCTTAGGATCCAGCATACTGCATCTGTACTGGCTAAGCAAACATGGAACCTTTGCCTCTTTCAGAATGTCATAGCACTTCTGCTGAAGATGAGGAGGATACTTAGATATACCCACATACAGAGCCTTTCCTTGGCGCACAATATCAATAAGTGCCTGCATTGTTTCTTCAACAGGAGTCACGCCATCGTATCTGTGACTATAGAAGATGTCGAAATACTCCAACCCAGTACGCTTCAAGCTCTGGTTACAGCTGGCAACAAGGTTCTTGCGAGAAGAGCCATCACCATACACTCCTGGCCACATGTTATGACCAGCCTTTGAAGATATAAACATTTCGTCACGATGGCTGGCAAGATTATCCTTAAGGATCTTACCAAAATTGCTCTCAGCACTTCCTGGTTTAGGACCATAATTATTTGCAAGGTCAAAATGGCAGATGCCAGCATCGAATGCCTTGAGAATCATCTGTGTTGCCACATCAAAGTTGTCAACGCTGCCAAAGTTGTGCCATAGGCCAAGAGAAAGCACCGGAAGCTGAATGCCGGAATTGCCACAGTATTTGTATATCATGGGGGTATAAGTTGTGAGTTGAGGAGAGTTGAAGGAAGTTGAAGGAAGTTGAAGGAAGTTGAGGGAAGTTGAGTTATTTCAGAAGCTCTGCAACTGCCTTTTCCATCTTTTCGAATTTGAATCCGGCAACAGCCTCGTCCATAAGAGCCTGAATGCGGTCGTTGCAAAGATTGCCGATAGAGCCTTCGTGAGTGTGATGGATATCCTTATCTGGAGTGAAGTTGCCTGCCTCAATGTCAAGTCCTACCTTCTTATAAGCATCGCGGAATGGCATACCCTCGCGAGCCAGACGGTTCACCTCTTCAACGGAGAACATCGGATCGTAGATAGGATTGTCAAGGATATTCTCGTTCACCTTCATCTTATTTATAATGTATGCTGCCATCTGCAGACAGTCCTTAAGATCGTCAAATGCAGGAAGGAACACTTCCTTGATAATCTGCAAGTCGCGGAAATAGCCAACAGGCAGATTATTCATTATCATTGTGATAGTGACAGGAAGAGACTGCAACTTATTGCACTTAGCACGAGTGAGCTCGAACACATCAGGATTCTTCTTGTGAGGCATGATGCTTGAACCTGTGGTACAGTCGGCAGGAAGCTTCACGAAAGCAAAGTTCTGAGAATTGAACATACAAGCATCGAATGCAAGTTTTGCCAATGTTCCAGCAATAGAAGCCATAGAGAATGCCACATTGCGCTCTGTCTTTCCACGTCCCATCTGTGCATAGACAACATTGTAATCCATTGAGTCAAATCCCAAAAGGTCAGTTGTCATCTGACGATTGAGAGGGAAACTGCTTCCATAGCCAGCAGCAGAACCGAGAGGATTGCGGTTGGTAATCTTCCACGCAGCCTGGAGGTACTGCATATCGTCAACAAGACCTTCAGCGTATGCTCCGAACCAAAGACCGAAACTGCTTGGCATTGCCACCTGAAGATGAGTGTAGCCAGGCATAAGAATATCCTTGTACTCGTTAGATTTTTGGATAAGCTCATCAAAAAGATTCTTCACCAATCCAGCCAAGTCCTTGATCTGGTCACGAATAAAGAGCTTAAGGTCAACAAGAACCTGATCGTTGCGTGAACGGCCAGAATGAATCTTCTTGCCTACATCGCCAAGCTTGCGAGTGAGCATCATCTCTACCTGAGAGTGAACATCCTCCACTCCCTCTTCGATAACGAACTCACCCTTCTCTGCCTGAGCATAGATAGCCTTCAGTTCTTTTAAAAGAATGTTCAGTTCATCGGCTGTGAGAAGGTCGATGGACTGAAGCATTGTGATATGTGCCATTGAACCAAGCACATCGTATTTAGCAAGATAGAGGTCCATCTCGCGGTCTCTGCCCACGGTGAACTTCTCTATCTCTTCTGTCATTTGGACATTTTTCGTCCAGAGTTTATCTGCCATAAATGTTTTAGTTATACGGAATCATTGCCAACATATCAGCAAACTTGTCCACTCCCTGAGTGAGAGGTTTTTCAAGCATTGCCTTCATGAAGATATTGATGTCTGCATCGATTGTAACCTTAATCTTACTGGTAGTATCGCTTGTAGGAAGCACCTGAATCCACAGTTTGAAACTAATAGGCGCACTTGTTGATGCAAACTTGACGCACTTTTCAGGTTCACGCTCTACAATCTTCACAGCCACCTTGCCAATAGGACCAACAGGACCACTGACAGTATCGGTAGTGAATTCCATCTGATTGATGGCATCGCGTGCCGCCTGACGCTTGTCCTCAGGAATCTGCTCCTGCAAGCGAGGGTCATCCATACGCTCCTTGATAATCTCCAAATTAGTCAAGTCGGAAATCTTAGCATATATAGCGCTCTGACTATATGGAACAGGCTTTATCTTACTTTCAAATTTCATATTAAAGTTTAGAGTTTAGAGTTATGCCGTCCGGATGGTGTCCTCTCCATATGGGGGAGAGTTAGAGAGGGGCTTTTTACTTTATCCACTCAGATGGATTAGCACGCCACTCGTTCAATACAGGAATCTGATCCTCTGTGATGTAGCCAGTCTTCAGAGCAACATCAAGCACAGCCTCATAGTTAGTAAGAGTGATGAGCTTAACCTTAGCGTCAGCAAATGCCTTCTTAGCAACCTCAAAACCGTATGTGTAGCTTGCCACCATACCGATAACCTCACAGCCATTGTTGCGGATAGCATCAACAGCCTTGAGAGAAGAACCACCTGTAGAGATAAGGTCTTCAATCACAACAACCTTCATGCCTGGCTTCAACTCACCCTCAATGAGGTTCTCAAGTCCGTGATCCTTTGGTTTGCTGCGAACATACACGAATGGCAAGTTAAGGGCATCAGCAACGAGAGCACCCTGAGGGATAGCACCAGTTGCAACACCAGCGATAGCATCAACATCCTGGAAGTTTTCAAGAACGACACGGCAAATCTCAAGCTTAACAAAATTGCGGAGTTCTGGATAGCTGAGAGTCTTGCGGTTGTCACAATAGAAAGGTGACTTCCATCCACTTGCCCATGTGAAAGGGTTTTCAGGCTGAAGTTTGATAGCCTTTATGTTCAACAGCTTTGCTGCGAAAATCTTTTCCAAAGTCTTCATAATGATATTTTTGTTTAAGTTAATTTGTGCAAAGATAGAAAATTCTTCACTATTCACAAATCATAAGGCATAATTATTTGACATTCCTCATTCATTATTTACATTTTTTTCCTACATTTGCATCAAATTCAAACGAAAACGAAAACGAAAACTTAAAAACTTATAATACATGGCAAAATTCAATCGTATTCTTCTCAAGCTCTCAGGCGAGAGTCTTGCAGGTGAGCAGAAACAAGGCATCAATGTTGAGCGCCTCAACCAGTATGCACAACAGATTAAGGAAATAGCACAGATGGGCGTGCAGATCGGCATCGTCATCGGTGGCGGCAACATCTTCCGCGGCTTGAGCGGAGCAGGCAAAGGCTTCGACCGTGTCAAGGGCGACCAGATGGGTATGTGCGCCACAGTAATCAACTCGCTTGCCCTCTCCTCAGCACTCGATGCTGTAGGTCAGCCAAACTGCGTCCTCACAGCAATCCGCATGGAACCTATCGGCGAGTTCTACAGCAAATGGAAGGCAATCGAAGCAATGAAAGCAGGCAAGGTTGTCATCATGAGTGCTGGTACAGGCTCCCCATACTTCACAACCGACACAGGCTCTTCACTCCGCGGCATAGAAATCGAGGCAGACGTAATGCTTAAAGGCACACGCGTAGATGGTGTTTACACAGCAGACCCAGAGAAAGATCCTACAGCAACAAAATATCATGACATTACATACTCAGACGTCATCGCTCAAGGTCTAAAGGTTATGGACATCACAGCAACAGCCATGTGCATGCAGAACAACCTCCCAATCTATGTGTTCAACATGGACATTCTCGGCAACCTCAAGAAAGTTATGGAAGGTGAGGAAATCGGCACACTCGTTCACAACTAAAAAGCACACATATATATAATATAAAACAGGCAAACGGTTCCGTTACCCCAAGTGGATAGCGGAACCGTTTGTTGCCCTACTTCTTCTTTGCCTTGTATTTCTTTGTGATTTTTGCTTTGATAATTCTCACATCCTCCAATGGACGGTCGTAACGGTCGGTCTTGACTTTCTCTATCTTGTCAACGACTTCCATGCCGCTGACCACTCTGCCAAAGACTGTATAGCTGCCGTCCAGATGGGGTGCGCCACCTACGGTTTTATAGGCTTCGCGCATCTCGGGAGTGAGCTTGACCTTGCCGTTTGTCCACTCATCTATACGCAGCTGGGTGCGGTCGAGAGTGGCATCATCGAAGGTGCGACCTGTGACGATGGTGAACTGGGTGCTGGAGCTTTTTCGTTCGGGATTCGTCTCGTCACCTTCACGAGCGGCATTCAACATTCCTCGCTGATGGAAGAACTGCGGAACGCGGATCTCTGCTGACACGGCATCCTCTGGTTTCTCATCGCCTTCACCGAGCATCTGTCCAGGCTTGGCATTCTTGCTTGTGCGGTCACCTGTCTGGATGATGAATCCATCGATGACTCTGTGCCAAAGCACGCCGTCGTAGGTTTTTGCCTTCACCTGCTTCAAGAAGTTATCACGATGCAATGGGGTTTCGTTCAGCAGTTCAACAACGATATTTCCTTTGTCGGTGTAGAACGTGACCTGAGCCCTATCGCTCTGTGCAACGGCAGAAGTGATAGCGAGGAAGAATGCTATCAGAATGTTTATAACCTTCTTCATGAGAGAGAGATAGCGTTTACCAATTCGTCTGGAGTAACCATGCTCTGCTCACCTGTTGTCATATTCTTCAGGTTGATCTTGCCCTCAGCCATCTCGCTCTCGCCAACGATTGCCACAAATGGAATCTGCTTGGCATTGGCATAGCTCATCTGCTTCTTCATCTTTACAGAATCAGGATAGATCTCAGCGCGGATGCCTGCCTTGCGAGCCTTAGCAAGAACTGGGAGGCAGTAATCAGCCTCTGCTTCGCCAAAGTTCACGAAAAGAAGCTGAGTGGCATTGACCGCCTCCTTTGGATAGAGGTCTAGCTGATTGAGAACGTCGAAGATACGATCGGCGCCGAATGAGATTCCCACACCAGAAAGACCTGGCATACCGAATATGCCTGTGAGGTTGTCATAGCGACCGCCACCTGTGATTGAGCCTATCTGCACGTCAAGTGCCTTAACTTCGAAGATTGCGCCTGTGTAGTAGTTGAGACCACGAGCAAGAGTGAGGTCGAGCTCTATTTCATTATTAAGATCAGTAAGCTTTGAGAGGATGTACTCACACTCTGCCACGCCCTTCAATCCGATTTCGCTTTCTGCAAGAACCTCCTTCATTGTCTGAAGCTTCTCTGCATTCGAGCCAGAAAGCTTGATGATTGGCTGAAGCTTCTCGATTGCGTCGGCAGGAATACCATCATTGGCAAGTTCCTCATTCACAGCATCAAGACCAATCTTGTCAAGCTTGTCGATAGCAACTGTGATGTCAACAATCTTGTCTGCCTGACCAATCATCTCAGCAATACCTGTGAGGATCTTGCGGTTGTTTATCTTGATGCATACACGAACTCCGAAACGAGTGAAGACGGTATCGACAATCTGCATGAGCTCAACCTCGTTCAAGAGTGATTCGCTGCCAACAACGTCAGCATCACACTGGTAGAACTCGCGGTAACGGCCTTTCTGAGGACGGTCAGCACGCCAAACTGGCTGAATCTGATAGCGTTTGAAAGGAAGGGCGAGCTCTTCACGATGCTGAACGACGAAGCGCGCGAAAGGAACTGTGAGGTCGTAGCGAAGACCTTTCTCGCAGAACTTAGAAGCGAGCTTCAATGTGCTTGTGTTTGCCACTTCCTCGCCTGTCATTCCATGCATGAAGTCTCCGGAATTGAGAATCTTGAAAAGAAGCTTATCACCTTCTTCTCCATACTTGCCCATGAGAGTAGAGAGGTTCTCCATTGCAGGTGTTTCGATCTGCTGAAAACCATAAAGGGCATACACGTCCTTGATTGTGTTGAATATGTAATTGCGCTTCGCCATCTCTACTGGAGAGAAGTCGCGAGTACCTTTTGGAATGCTTGGTTTCTGTGCCATATTTTAGTTTATTTAGTTGAAATGATATAGTGGATCTAGAATGTCTAGAAAACCTAGAATGTCTAATCCATCTAGAAAATCTAGGAAGCTAGAACATCTGCGCCACCCTCTTTATTCCTGCTACGAGAGCATCGACCTCTTCCTTTGTGTTATAGAGTGCAAATGAAGCTCTTACCGTGCCTTCTATGCCGAGTCGATGCATGAGCGGTTCGGCGCAATGGTGACCTGTGCGAACTGCAATGCCGAGGCGGTCGAGAAGAGTACCCATGTCCAAATGATGGATGTCGCCCACCTGGAACGAGATTACAGCATCGTCGGAAGGACCGAAGAAATGCATGCCCTCTATCTCTGCCATCTGCTGACGCGCATAGCGAGTGAGTTCCTGTTCGTGCTGATAGATGCTGTCCATGCCAAGGGCAGAAACATAGTCAAGCGCTTTGGCAAGGGCATGAGTGGCAACATAATCAGGAGTGCCTGCTTCGAACTTGTAAGGCAGCTCGTTGTAGGTTGTTTTCTCGAACGACACATTCTTTATCATCTCTCCACCGCCCTGATAAGGAGGCAATTGCTCAAGCCATTTCTCCTTGCCATACAGAACGCCAACGCCTGTAGGACCATAGATCTTATGACCAGAGAAAGCGAAGAAGTCGCAATCAAGGTCTTGCATATCGACAGCAAAATGCGGAGTAGATTGTGCGCCATCTATGAGCACAGGAATGTCGTGAGCATGAGCCTTGGCAATGATGTCCTTTACAGGATTCACCGTTCCCATCACGTTGCTGACATGAGCACAGCAAACGAGCTTGGTCTTTTCAGAGAGAAGCTTCTCATACTCGTCCATCAAGAGAACACCCTCGTCAGTCATTGGGATGACCTTCAGCACAGCACCCTTGCGCTGGCAAAGCATCTGCCAAGGAACGATGTTGCTATGATGCTCCATTGTGGAGACAACAATCTCATCGCCAGCATGGATGAAAGCCTCGCCAAAAGAGAAAGCCAAGAGGTTAATGCTTTCTGTCGTTCCACGAGTGAAAAGTATCTCGTTGATGCTGTTGGCATTGATGAACCTGCGTACAGTCTCACGGCTTGCCTCATGCAGGTCGGTAGCCTGCTGAGACAGGAAATGGACACCACGATGGACGTTTGCGTTCACATTGTAGTATTCATCCACCATAGCCTCAACCACGCATCGTGGTTTCTGAGTGGTAGCGCCATTGTCGAGATAGACAAGAGGACGGTTGTATATTTGTCGAGAGAGGATAGGAAAATCCTCACGTATTTTATTTATATCGTACATATCTTTATTTGCAAAGTCGACAGTCTTCACACTTATCGAGTTCGCCACGGAAGCGCTTCTCAACTTTTACATATAGTTTGTCGCGGAGAGGGCGAAGCTGAATCTGATCAATGACTTGTCCCATAAAGGCGTTCTTCAGAAGCGTACGTGCCTCATCTTCTGGGATGCCACGCTGACGCATGTAGAAAAGGGCTGTCTCGTCCATCACGCCTACGGTTGAGCCATGGGCGCACTTAACGTCGTCGGCATAGATCTCAAGCATTGGCTGGGTGAACATCCTTGCATCTGACGAAGCACAAAGGTTGGAATTTGTCTCCTGTGATGTTGTCTTCTGTGCATCTTTTTCAACAAGTATCTTACCAGCAAATGCGCCCACTGACTGTCCATCAACAACATACTTATACAGCTCGTTGGAATTGCAGTTTGACACCTGATGATCAATGAGCGTATTGTTATCAACTCGCTGATTCTTGTCGGTGATGACGCATCCGTTGAGGGTGACTTCTGAGTTTTCGCCTGTAAGGTAAACATCGCAGAGGTTGCGCGTCTGACCATTGAAGAGGGTTATGCTGTTGTGTTTCACAGAGCAGTCGCGTCCCTCACGAATATACACATTAGAAAAACGGCTGCACAGAGGTGTTGTTTCCTCTATCTCATACATATCGAGATGAGAGTTGTCTTTGCAAACGACCTCAACAACCTGAGTAGTCAGGAATCTCTGCTTGTCGGCAGCATGGTCATTGATGATGATAGTTGCCTGCGCTCCTTGTTCGAGAATGACGAGGACACGTCTGTTCATCATCGTTGCTGCTGTTCCCTGAAGCCAGTTGTCTATCTGGATAGGATCGGCAGGGCACTCGTTCTTTGGCACATAGATGAGCAAGCCGTCATGAACGAGAGCGGTGTTGAGAGCGGTCAAAGCATCGGCTTTGTCCGCCACATTATTATAATAAGGGGCAAGATCAATAGGAGCATTCTTGAGGGAAAAGACATACTGCTTGCGTGCATCTCCTTCCTTACAAGGCTGAGGCGCTTTTATCTCTATGGGATTGAGAGAGATGCCGTAGTTTGGTGCAAATGCCGCATCAACATCGGTATATTTGTAGCGCTCAACTTTCTTAGAAGGAAAGCCCTTTGCCTCAAACACACGAAATGCCTCGTCACGAACAGCGTTCATGACAGGGCAGCTCTTCTGCTTGATTAAAGCGCCAGCCTCATTATACAGTTCTATGTATTGCTGTTCTGATTTCATGCCAACTCAGCTTTTATCCAATCGAAACCCTCATTCTCAATCTTCAATGCAAGTTCCGGACCTCCTGTCTTCACAATCTTTCCATCAATGAGAACATGCACAACATCTGGCTTGATATAGTCGAGAAGTCGCTGATAGTGAGTGATAACCATTGCGCTTGTCTCTTCTGTGCGCAGCTTGTTGAAGCCTTCTGCAACAATGCGGAGAGCATCGACATCAAGACCTGAGTCTGTCTCGTCGAGTATGCAGAATGTTGGTTCGAGCATCGCCATCTGGAAAATCTCATTGCGCTTTCTCTCACCACCAGAGAAGCCTTCATTGACGGAACGATTCATGAGTTTCTGATCAATCTCAACGAGCTTACGCTTCTCGCGCATGATTTTCAAGAAGTCTGTTGATTTCAAAGGTTCCTTGCCCAGCGCCTGACGACGAGCGTTGACAGCCGCACGCATGAAATTTGTCATGCTGACTCCAGGAATCTCAATTGGAGCTTGGAAAGACATGAAGATACCAGCATGAGCACGCTCCTCGGTCTTCATGGCAAGAAGATCCTGTCCGTTGAAAGTTATAGAACCTTCTGTTACCTCGTATGCAGGATTGCCAACAATGACATTGGAAAGAGTGGACTTTCCTGCACCGTTAGTTCCCATAAGGGCATGAATCTCTCCATCCTTGATAGTGAGGTCAACGCCCTTCAATATCTCTTTACCACCAACTGTGGCATGCAAATTCTTTATTTCTAACATATTATCCTACTGTTCCTTCAAGTGAAACTGACAATAATTTCTGTGCCTCAACAGCAAACTCCATAGGAAGCTTATTGATTACATCCTTGGCATATCCGTTAACGATCAGTCCTACGGCTTCTTCTGTCGAGATGCCTCGCTGATTGCAGTACATGAGCTGATCTTCATTGATTTTGGATGTTGTCGCTTCGTGCTCTATTGTTGCTGTATTGTTATGGATGTCCATGTATGGGAATGTATGAGCACCACATTCGCTTCCCAACAAGAGTGAGTCACATGATGAATAGTTGCGAGCGCCATCTGCATTCTTTGTCACACGAACCAAGCCTCGGTATGAGTTCTGAGACTTGCCTGCCGAAATACCTTTTGAGATGATTGTGGATCGAGTGTTCTTTCCCATGTGAATCATCTTTGTGCCTGTGTCTGCCTCTTGATGATTGTTTGTGACAGCAACGGAATAGAACTCTGCCTGACTGTTGTCGCCACGAAGGACGCATGACGGGTATTTCCAAGTGATTGCAGAACCTGTCTCGACCTGTGTCCATGAAAGCTTTGAATTCACGCCTCGCAGGTCACCGCGCTTTGTCACAAGATTGAGCACACCACCCTTTCCTTCGGCATCACCCGGATACCAGTTCTGAACTGTGGAATACTTCACCTCGCTATTATCCATAATGACAATCTCGACAATGGCTGCATGAAGCTGATTCTCATCGCGCATTGGGGCTGTACATCCTTCAAGATAAGAGACATACGATCCTTCATCACAAACGATGAGCGTTCTTTCGAACTGACCTGTGTTGCGTGCATTGATACGGAAGTATGTTGACAGCTCCATAGGGCAACGGGTATTCTTTGGAATATACACAAAAGAACCATCGCTGAAAACTGCACTATTTAGGGCTGCGAAATAGTTATCCTTCGGAGGAACAACACTTCCTAGATACTTTTTCACGAGATCAGGATGCTCCTTGACGGCTTCGCTGATAGAACAGAAAATGATGCCTTTCTCTGAAAGCTTCTCCTTGAAGGTTGTCTTTACGGAAACAGAGTCCATGACAGCATCAACAGCTGTTCCTGAAAGTGCAAGACGCTCCTCAAGAGGAATGCCCAGCTTATCAAAAGTCTTCATCAGCTCAGGATCAATCTCCTTTTTCTCGCTATCCTTAGACTTTGCCGTCGGATCCGCATAGTATGATATTGCCTGATAGTCAATCTCAGGAAGAGTGACATGTCCCCAAGTAGGCTGCTGCTGCGTGAGCCAATAGCGATAGGCATCAAGACGGAATTGGAGAAGCCAATCTGGCTCCCCCTTCTTCTGCGAGATGATACGAATGACATCTTCGTTGAGTCCTTTGTCAATTATTTCAGTATGAACGTCTGTGGTGAATCCAAATTCATATTTCTTCTCCGCCACATTCCTCACAAACTCATTTGATTCACTCATTGTCTTCCTTAATTGGATTTACTGAATTGACAGTCTTTTTTATTGTCTTATCAACTACTGGCTTCAATCCATACATTGGTTCTTCACCATTTGCTATTTCAGTTGAATCAGTAACAATAAGAACATTTGGCACAATAACCTGTGTCGTATGCTTGAACTTATAATATACTGCAGGACGCTCACTCAACTTCTGAGGCTTGAAACCACAGTTACTTCCAATGAAATCAAAAAAATTGAAAGCAAAACTCATAATGATTGAGTAGCTGACCACGCCAATGGCTGCACCAATTGCACGGTTCACCCAGTTCAATTTCAGTTTCTTGAAGAAATCTGTAATGAACGCAGCAAGCCAACCTAAAGCAATAGGCACAACAATGACAATGAGGATGAAAGCTGTGATATTGCCAAAGTCCTCACTTGCCCCTGTCTTAGATGCAAGGAAATCGCCAAAGCGCTCATACACTGTTGCAGCGATGAGAAGTCCTAAGCCAACACCTAAAAAGTTAGCAATCTGTTTGAATGCCCCCTGCTTGAAGCCGATTATGGCTCCAACCAGGAGGACGATACAAATTAGTATTTCCATTAATTATATAATATGTGCTTACAGTTTAGCCTTAACCTCTACCTCTGTGTATGTCTCAAGAACATCGCCTTCGCGGATGTCATTGAAGTTTACGATAGAGATACCGCACTCAAAGTCGCGTCCAACTTCCTTGACATCGTCCTTGAAGCGCTTGAGTGCAAGGATTTCGCCTGTGTGAACTACGATACCATCGCGAACGACACGGATCTTGTCTGAACGGTGAACCTTTCCTTCTGTAACCCAGCATCCTGCAACAGTACCGACCTTTGTGATGCGGTAAACCTGACGAACATCGACCTGAGCTGTAACCTCCTCCTTGAGAGTTGGTGCAAGCATGCCTTCCATGGCATCCTTAACCTCTTCGATGGCATCATAGATGATTGAGTAAAGACGGATATCTACTCCATACTGCTCAGCAAGTCTTCTTGCTGCTGCTGAAGGACGAACCTGGAAACCAATGATGATTACATTATCAGAAGCATGTGCAAGTTCAATATCGTTCTCAGAAATCTGACCTACAGCCTTGTGGATTACGTTAACCTGAATCTTCTCTGTAGAGAGCTTGATGAGAGAGTCTGAAAGCGCCTCGATTGAACCGTCCACGTCACCCTTAACGATGAGGTTAAGTTCCTGGAAGTCACCAAGTGCGATACGGCGACCAATTTCATCAAGAGTAAGACGTGTCTGAGTACGCAAGCTCTGCTCACGCTTCAACTGTTCACGCTTATTACAGATCTCACGAGCTTCCTGCTCTGTATCCATAACATGGAAAGAGTCACCGGCTGTTGGAGCACCATTAAGACCAAGGATAACAGCTGGCTCTGCAGGAAGTGCGCGCTCAATACGAGTGCCACGCTCATTGAACATAGCCTTGATTCTTCCGTAGTGAGTACCAGCAAGAACAACATCGCCCTGCTTCAATGTACCATTCTGACAAAGCACAGTAGCAACATAACCACGTCCCTTATCAAGAGTAGATTCGATGATAGAACCTGTAGCCTTTCTATTTGGATTAGCCTTAAGTTCAAGCATTTCTGCCTCAAGGAGAACCTTATCCATAAGTTCGTCAATACCAATACCCTTCTTTGCTGAGATTTCCTGGCACTGGTACTTACCGCCCCAGTCTTCCACAAGAAGGTTCATTGTAGAGAGCTGTTCTTTGATCTTCTCAGGATTAGCTCCTGGTTTGTCTATCTTATTGATAGCAAACACCATTGGAACGCCTGCAGCCTGTGCATGAGCGATAGCCTCCTTTGTCTGTGGCATGATAGCATCGTCGGCAGCTACAATGATGATAGCAATATCGGTAACCTGAGCACCACGGGCACGCATGGCAGTAAATGCCTCGTGACCTGGAGTATCGAGGAATGTGATTCTTCTGCCATCTTTCATCTTAACATTGTATGCACCAATGTGCTGAGTGATACCACCAGCCTCACCAGCGATGACGTTTGTATTGCGGATGTAGTCAAGAAGAGAAGTCTTACCGTGGTCAACGTGACCCATCACGGTAATGATTGGAGCGCGTGACTCAAGATCTTCCTCAGAATCGGCAACCTCTTCAATCGCATTGCTTACTTCCTCAGAAACATAGCTTGTTGTGAAGCCAAATTCTTCAGCAACGATGTTGATTGTCTCTGCATCCAAACGCTGGTTGATACTTACCATCATACCGATAGACATACATGTACTGATAACCTGAGTTACAGATACATCCATCATTGTGGCAAGTTCACTTACTGTTACGAATTCAGTCAGCTTGAGAACCTTGCTCTCTGCATCTTCCATCATCTCCTCCTCGGCCATACGGTCGTGGATGGCATTACGCTTTTCCTTGCGGTACTTAACACCCTTCTTCTCCTGCTTTGCTGTGAGACGAGCAAGTGTTTCCTTTACCTGCTTTGCAACTTCCTCTTCAGTAAGCTCCTGAGGCTTAACTGGCTGCTTATTCTTCTTATTCTTCTTGCCCTGGCCTTGCTGATTCTGGTTCTGCTGGTTCTGCTTGCCCTTCTGCTGGTTCTGTCCTGGCTGATTTGGCTTGCCATTATTACCACCATTGCCATTATTCTGCTTCTTGCCCTGCTGACCATTATTCTGCTTAGCAGCAGCATCAATGTCAACCTTATTATTATTGATACGGTTGCGCTTTTTCTTATTGCCTTGACCATTAGCACCTTGACCGCCCTGCTGTCCGTTAGCGCCTTGAGCATTCTGACCATTAGCACCAGACTTCTGCTGGTTCTGTGCCTGCTGCTTTTGTTTCTGTTCCTTCTTGCGCTCAGCCTTTGACTTGCGGTCAGGACGAGTCTTGCTGTTGAGAGAAGAAAGATCGATGAAACCTACCTGCTTGAACTGAACGCCAGCCTCGGCAGGAGCTGCAAGACGATAAACGCCATTCTCATCCTGTTCCAGACGATCAGCAGGAGTCTGCTTTGCTGGCTTTTCCTTTGCTGAAGCATTCTCTTTCTGTGCTGGAGCCTCTGCCTTAACGTTCTCCTTTGCTGGTGCTTGTGCAGCCTTTGGCTGTTCAACAGGAGCATTTACTTTTGCAGGTTCAGGATTTGCAGGAGTCTCAACCTCAGCCTTTTCCTGCTTTGGAGTTTCAGCAACAGGCTGCTGCTTTGGTTCAGGCTTTGCTGGAGCAGCCTTCATATCGTTGATATTGCCAACAATCTTAAACTGCTGTTTTTTTGCTTCCTGACGCTCTTTCTCAAGACGTTCCTTTTCCTGCTTGAGAGCTTCCTGACGCTCCTTCTTTTCCTGCTGTTCCTTTTCCTTCTGTTTCTGGATATTCTGCTTTGTTTCAACATTCAGTTTCTTGTCCTCGCCGAACTCCTTGACAAGCAGGCTGTACTGCTCATCGCTGATCTTTGCGTTAGGACTTGCATCCTGCAATGCTGCACCCTTCTTTGTGAGGAAATCTGCTACGGTGTTGATTCCCACATTGAGTTCTTTTAATGCTTTATTTAGTCTTACTGCCATATTTCGTTAAAATTAAAAATTAAAAGGTTAAATTAAAAATTCCCGAACTTGCAGCCATTATGCCGCACCCAATTAATCTTTAATTTTACTATTGTTCAAATTCAGCGCGAAGAATTTCAAGAACCTCATCTACTGTATCTTCCTCAAGGTCTGCCTTGTCAACAAGCATCTGACGTGGAGCATCGAGAACGCTCTTAGCTGTCTCAAGACCAATGCCCTTGATAGCTTCAATGATCCATTCTTCAATTTCGTCCTTGAACTCATCGAGATAGATATCCTCCTCGTCTGGTTCCTCGCCGTTAAGTTCACGGAATACGTCGATTGTGTAACCAGTAAGCATACTTGCAAGCTTAATGTTGTGACCATTCTTACCGATTGCAAGACTCACCTGATCTGGCTGCAAATAAACCTCAGCCTTCTTTGTTTCATCATTAAGAGTGATAGAAGAGATGACTGCTGGGCTCAATGCACGCTGGATGAAGAGCTTAACATTGTTTGTAAAGTTGATGACATCAATGTTTTCGTTGTGAAGCTCACGAACGATGCCATGAATACGGCTACCCTTAACGCCGACACAAGCACCGACGGGATCGATGCGCTCGTTGTAGCTCTCTACTGCAATCTTAGCACGCTCACCAGGGATACGAGCAATCTTATGAACTGTGATAAGTCCATCGTTGATTTCAGGAACTTCCTGTTCCAAAAGTCTCTGAAGGAACTCAGGTGCAGTACGGCTAAGGATGATCTTAGGATTGTTGTTCAGGTTGTCAACACGAAGCACAACGGCACGTGCAGTCTCGCCTTTGCGGAAGAAATCGCCAGGAATCTGCTCATTCTTTGGAAGAAGAAGCTCATTACCCTCATCGTCCAAGAGAAGCATCTCGCGCTTCCAGATTTGATAAACCTCACCGCTGATGATAGTTCCCACCTTATCCTTATACTTGTTGTAAAGAGTGTCATGCTCAAGGTCAAGGATCTTGCTTGCCATAGTCTGGCGGAGAGTAAGGATAGCGCGGCGGCCGAACTTTGCAAAATCTATCTTTTCTGACACTTCCTCGCCAACCTCATAATCGTTATCAATCTTCTGAGCCTCAGAAAGACAAATTTCTGCGTTGTCATTCTCAACAGCTCCATCCTCAACAACCACACGATTGCGGTAGATTTCGAAGTCACCCTTGTCAGGGTTAACGATTACGTCGAAGTTCTCATCGCTTCCGTATGTCTTCTGAAGCACGCTGCGGAAGCTGTCCTCAAGAACACTCACCAGAGTAGTTCTGTCAATGTTTTTTGTTTCCTTGAAATCCTTAAAGGTGTCAATCAAGTTAACCTGTTCAATGTTTTTCTTTGCCATTTTATTTAGTTTTAGTTTATTTTCATTAGAATCACGCCTCACACGAAGAGGTCAGCAAGCGGCATCATTTGAAGTCAATGATATTCTTAACCCACTTAACATCATCATAGCCGAAAGACTTCTCCACCTCCACAATCTGCGGACGCTTCTTGCCTTCAATCTTTTGCTTCTCTTCAACAACAACCACAAAACCATTCTCATCTGCGCTCTTGAGGAATCCTTCCATCTTCTTTCCATCCTGAGTCAGCAGTTCGACATCGTAACCAACAGAATTTATGTACTGCTGAAGCACCTTGAACGGCTGACCGATGCCGGCAGAACCCACTTCAAGCTCAAAGTCCTCTACATCGCGGTCAAAATGCTCCTCGATGAACTTGCTAAGCTCGCAGCAGTCCTCAATCCAAACGCCATCCTTGTGGTCAATTTCCACAGTGATCTTATTCTGGTTGTCCACATTGACATCAACTAGGAAATACTCCTTGCCGTTCAACCATTCGCCAACCAAATCTTTCACTTTGCTTTTGTCAATCATAAATGAATTTTCTATTGTTATTTATGTGATACGTCAGTTTACAAACATTAAAAAGAGGGAACTTTGCAGTCCCCTCATTCTTTTTCTGGTGCAAATGTAGTCATTTTTTCGCATATAAACCAAATTTCTCACCACTAATTTGCTTTATTTTATATATAATGTGTATAATCACATCAACAAAGACAACATTTTACACGTTTTTTATCACATTTTTAGAAAACAATTAAAATAATATCACTAATTTTGTACCCGATTTTATAAACCTAAACAATGCAAGATACCGACAATGAGATTCAGAAACTGCTCAATTCGATGACACCCATCACTCTTGAGCAGATGTCAGACATACGCCTGATGAATCGCCTCGATACCAAATATGTGGCATCGAAGGCACAGCTTTTGCAGCTACTTGGTCTGGTTCAGGACAAATATTATGTCCAGGAAACTCTCAGCAATCGTATCATACCATATCTGACCACTTATTACGACACAGCCAACCACCTCATGTACACCATGCACCATAACAAGAGGGCACGACGCATGAAGGTGAGGGTGCGCACATATGTTCAGAGCAACGACACGTTCCTTGAGGTTAAGAACAAGAACAATCATGGACGCACAAAGAAAAAGCGTATCTCCGTGCCTTCCCAGGATGATTTCCGCAAAACGGAAGGAGCCACAGAGCTGGTGATGCGCAAAACAGGTCTTCATCTTGACAATCTGAATGCTGTGGTACGCAACAAGTTCGACCGAGTGACACTGGTAAACAAAGGCAAGACCGAGCGACTGACCATCGACTTCAACATTTCATTTCACAATTTCGAGACAAGCAATGACCACGGCACAGATCAGCTGGTAATCATCGAGTTGAAGCGAGATGGAAACGTATTCTCTCCTGTGTGCAACCTGCTTCGCGACATACATGTGCATCCTACAGGCTTCTCGAAATGCTGCATTGGGATGGCACTCACAGACACGTCCCTGAAGCAAAACAACTTTAAGCCAAAGCTGAGAAAGTTAGAGAAAATAAACGGACGGCATTTCATCGATCATGAACTTTAGGCGATGACAGCATTCATAACTTTTCACAAATAACAACCAATTTATAAATCCACGCAACTAAAACCTAACTAAATAATGGACGCAATTAACGATTTTCTCGCAGTACTCTCAAGCGACACATGTCGAATACTCGACCTGTTTCTTCGCTTGACCATCAACACAACATTCATCATTATCATTGCACGCTGCTTCTATTTCCCAAAGGCGCGTCGCAAGGATTTCTTCTTCACTTACATCCTTGTAGGCTTCTGCATTTTCATGCTCATTCACCTTATGGGCGATGCAAAGATCAAGACAGGTATCGCAATGGGACTCTTTGCCATATTCTGCATCATGCGCTATCGCACTGAGTCTGTGCCAATTCGTGAGATGACCTACCTCTTCCTCGTCATTTCACTTGCTGCCATCAATGGTCTTGCTTGGTCAGCAGATATCAGTCCTAAGCACCCTGAATTTGCAGGTCCTCTCATGACCAGCATGGGCGAGCTCATCCTAACCGACCTTGTGTTTGTAGCAGGCGTTTGGATTGCCGAAGCAAACAGGCTTGTCAAGAGCCTTTCTTCCAAGTATGTGAAGTACGACAAGATAGACCTCATCAAACCAGACCGCCGCGAAGAACTCATTGCCGACCTCAAAGAGCGTACAGGTCTTGACATCACAAACGTGGCAATCGGTTCAATCGACTTCCTTAAGGACATGGCACTCATCAAGATATACTACAACACAGAGGAAGAGGACGAATCTGTGAAGAAAATGCCAAAGGAATATGAATAAGTTCGGACGTCTTTCCATATTATCAGCTATTTGTCTCTCGACTCTGAGTGCTAATTCTCAGAACAAGAGTGACTTCGGCATGGATTTCAATCTTGGAGCTGAGAAGAAAATCTGCAATGGAGTGAACTTCTCGCTTGATGCAGAAGCACGTACCCAAGACAACACCAGCAAGATTGAGCGATGGGCTGTCGGAGGTGCATTCGGCATCAAACTCTACAACACCAAGAAGTTCGACATCAAAACCACCATCGGTTGGGAAATGATATGGCAGAACCGTCTGGCAGAATGCAAGGACAAGTATGACACAGAAACTCAATTCATTGGCGGCACTCCTACAGAAGTGACATACCTTTCTGGCTATAACTGCACAGAGCATTATTGGCGACGCCGTCACCGCGGAAGCATCGGATTGGCAGCCTCATACAAGCCTTCTAAACGCTGGAGTTTCTCTCTCAAGGAAACATACCAGTATAACCACTACTGCAAGGCAAGTACAAGCACCGATCGCTACCGTCTTGAAGATGACGAAGATCCAACATCAGCCATCATCTACCAAGATACAAATAACAAGAATGTTAGGGCAAAGGACCGAAGCATTCTCCGTTCTAAACTTACAGCACAGTACAACATAAAGCACTCTATCTTAGAGCCATACGCTTCCGTTGATTATGGCTGCGGCCTCAACTACAGCACAAGCAAATGGAAGTTCACAGCCGGTACTGACATCAAAATCAACAAGCAAAGCGCCATCGATATCTTCTACCGCTATCAAACAGAGAATGACGACGATGAGCCAGACGGAAACCTTCTCGGATTCGGATATAAAATAAAACTCAAATAGATTATATTTATGAATAGGATAATGACTTTCGCTGCAGCCATCATACTCAGCATAGCAGCATCAGCAGAGGATTTCAGCCTCTACTATACAACAGCAACCGCACAGAAGAATGAGATTGCTCCAGTAGCTCAGCTTCAGAAAATCACATTCGAAAATGGAAATGTTGTCGCTACCCTCAAGGACGGCACAAAGAAAACTACAGCTATTGCCGACATCAGCAAGCTTTTCTTCTCTTCAGATTCAGGCACAAGCATCGCAGAAGTGAAGGAAGAGACAGCAAAGGTTAAGAAGGGAGTTTACGACCTTACTGGCCGCAAGCTCAACATTGATATCAAGTCAGACAAGCTCCCTAAAGGCATCTATATTGTTGACGGAGAAAAGATTCAGGTAAAATAACATTTTTCAAATAATAAGCATGAAGAAATTTCTACTAACATCAATCATAGCACTTCTTGCAGCTGTTTCCGTTTCTGCACAAAGCGTTTACATTTGCAAGGATGGCAATTACACAAAGTACGAGTTAACCGCAGATTTTGACATTACGTCATACATCAACAAATGCGACTCTATCGTATTCTCCGAGCCACAGATGGACGATGCTGTAAACATTGTGTATTCTGGCACAACAGCAAAGGTTACTATTCCATCTTCTGCAACAGGAGTCACTTGCACTTCAGGCACAAGCAGCGATGTTGTCATCAGCTGCACAAATGTGAAAGATGAAATCACATACAAAGTTAGCGGCACAAGCGAAAACGGATCGCTGACTATCAGCGGCGAGTACAAGATGACCGTCGTTCTCAATGGTGCCAACATCACATCTTCCAAGGGTGCAGCTATTGATATTCAGTGCGGTAAACGCATTGCAGTAGTTCTTGCCGAAGGAACAGAAAACAATCTCGTCGATGCGGCTTCTGGCAGTCAGAAAGCCTGCCTTTACACTAAGGGACACTTTGAGTTTGAGGGTGCTGGAACATTGAATGTCACAGGCAATGCAAGCCACGCAATCGCATCAAAGGAATACACACAACTGAAGAAGACTGTTGGAGCTATCAACATCAAGAAAGCTGCCAACGATGCGTTCCACATCGGTCAGTATTTCCAGATGAATGGAGGTAAAATCAGCATAGACAAGAACACCACAAACGATGGCATTCAGGCAGAATTAACTTCTGATGCAACTGACGAAAACAACGGTCAGATAATCATCAAGGGCGGCACAATCGACATGGCAATTGCTAATGCTGAAGATGCTAAGGGTATAAAGGCTGATGGCGACATAACTATCAGCGGCGGTACCATAAACATTGAAAATAGCAGCAACGGCTCTCGCGGCATCCAGACAGATACAAACCTCACCATCAATGCCGACGACAAACCAACAACCATCACAATAAATTCTACTGGTGGCAAGTGTACTGTTGCAGCCGATGCTGATGACCCACATAAGTGCTACGGCATCAAGATTGATGGTGATCTGACCATTACAGGCGGCAGCACAACCGTAACAGGAAAGAACGTGAAGGTTGGCGGCAAATACACTATCACAGAAGGAACATTCGACGGAACAATCAAGTAATAGGTTGTAAATCACAACAAAAGCACATTCAAGAGGCGCCCCTCCTCGTCGTATCCAAGTCAATCATACGGCAAGGAGGGGCTTTTTTTGCTCGTTTTTATCTACATTTCAAACAATGAAACGTATATTTCAAAGAATGAAATGTATATTTCAAACAACGAAACGTACATTTCAAACAATGAAATGTAGCGTAATACGTGCATAAGGAGGAGGCAATTGCGAAACATCTGATCTCGCAAATACGTAACAATTAATCTTGCAACCACAAAACGATTAACTTTGCAGCCACGAAACAACGGATTTTGCCGTTATGAAACAAGAGGCTTTCCTATTATGAGATTTTACGAAATAAATTTGGAGGGAAACGAAAAACTAACTAACTTTGCTTTAAAATAAAAGAAAAGTCATGACAATAATTTATCCATCACCCATATTCGGTCCTATACACTCAAGAAGATTGGGTGTGTCATTAGGAATCAACCTTTTGCCTGCTGATGGCAAGTGCTGTTCGTTCGATTGCGTTTATTGCGAATGCGGTTTCAACCATGATTTCGTGCCAAAGAAAAAGATGCCTAATCGCGAGGAAGTAAGAGAGGCGCTTGAGGCTCAGCTGATTAAGATGGCTAAGGAAGGTCCCAAGCCCGATGTGTTCACTTTTGCAGGAAACGGCGAGCCAACACTGAACCCTCAATTTCCAGAAATCATAGATGACACTCTTGCGCTGAGAGACAAATACTTTCCTGAGGCAAAGGTAAGCGTGCTCACCAACGCCACGCAAATCACCCGCCAGCCTGTGTTTGATGCCCTTTGCAAAGTAGATAACAATATCTGCAAGCTTGACACAGTATCAATGGATTACATACAGGATTTTGACCGTCCGAATGGCAAGTACGATCTTTCTGCCATCATTAGCAGATTGAAGGAATTTGGTTCTCGCTGCATCATTCAAACTATGTTTATGAAGGGCGAATTCGAAGGCAAATCAGCCAGCAATGTCGATGACGACTTCGTAGCACCTTGGCTCATGACAATCGAAGCCATACAACCTCGTGAGGTGATGATCTATACCATTGATCGTGAGACACCTGCACAGGGATTGCAGAAGGCAACTCCAGAAGAGTTGGATGCCATCGGAGATAGAGTTAGAAGAATTGGTTTAACCTGCAAAGTTGCTTACTGAGAAGCAGCTTGTCAAAAGAGCAATACAACATGAAGAAATTAGTATTCCTTACAGGTGCTGGCATGTCGGCAGAAAGCGGCATAAGCACGTTCCGTGACAGCAACGGACTTTGGGAGCAGTACAGAGTTGAGGACGTGGCAAGCATTGAGGGTTACTGGCGTGATCCTGAGCTTGTTCAGAACTTCTACAACGAAAGGCGCAAGCAGCTTAGCACGGTTGTTCCAAATGAAGGACATAAGCTCGTGGCAAGCCTGGAGGACAAGTATGAGGTTACTGTTATAACTCAGAACGTTGACAATCTTCATGAGCGTGCCGGCAGCACGAACATTATCCACCTTCATGGCGAACTGATGAAGGCGACAAGCAGCAATGACCCTAACAATCCGAACTGCATCGTCACCTTGCCTGAGGACAATCCGATAATCAAGATGGGCGACAAGGCAAAGGATGGCAGTCAGCTGCGCCCGTTCATCGTGTGGTTTGGCGAAAGCGTGCCTATGATCGAGCCTGCCATCATGAAAGTAAACGAAGCAGACATTCTTGTGGTCATCGGAACCTCGCTCAACGTCTATCCAGCTGCAGGCCTTCTCTCCTACACCAATTCGCTCTGCAAAATTTACCTCATAGATCCAAAAGAAGTGAAATACGATCCAAGCCTTGGCATTACGCACATCATGAAAGGCGCCAGCGAAGGCATGAAAGAATTGTGTGAATTGCTGAAATAAAGCCGAGAAGAAGGGCAGATACCTGTTAAAAAGCACATTATAAATATAAAAACCGTTAAAATCGGCATTTTCTCTTCGTAGATGAAAAAAATGTTCGTAAATTTGCCGAATATTTGAATATTGGCTTATTGCGAAATAATGAATTCTATAAAAGAAAACAAACTTTGGAACATAGCATTAGTGATGGTTTTTGCTGTCACTTGCATGCTCGCTTCATGTATCAAGAACGAGGATGAGGTTGTAACGACACCTGAGTGTGCCATTACATCCTTCAACGTAGGAAGTATCACCAGCAAAGTCAAGGCTAAGAGATATGACAGTCAGGGCAATGCTACCGACACCATTGTCAATAAGGTTATCAGCAGCTCTGAAATACATTTCAACATAGATCAGCTGAATGGCCATATCTATTCCATCGACTCACTTCCTAACTGGGTTGATCTGACAAAAGTTGTTCCTTCTTTCAGCAGCAACGGCACAGTCTTTGGCAAGGTTGTCAAAGACTCTGAGCTGTACTACCCTCTCACATCTGGCAAGGATTCCATTGATTTCACTAAAACTGTAGAACTTATCTGCGGTGCTTCCGACGGAATCTCCTACAAGACTTACAAGGTTGACATCTACAAGTCAGAGAACAGCATTGACACTCTCGAATGGACATCTGTCAATTCTAACATTCAGATTGTCGGTCAAAGCAAGCCTTTCTTCGTGAACAACAACATTTTCGCTTTTGCAGAAAATTCAATTGGCAGCACCATCGTGACTTATGCAAACCGCTCTAATCCAGAATATTGGAGCACACCTGCTGTCATCCCTGTAAAGAAGGAATCTGTGGTTGTCTTCAACGGCAAGTTCTACGGACTTGGTGATGACGGCTGCATCTATTCTTCCTCAGCAAACGACAAGGCACAGGCTTGGACAAAGGCTTCTGAGCAGAAGGTAGAAAAAATCATTGCGGCAGACGCGTACTACATTTATGCTTTTGATGGTGAAAACATTATCAGCTCTACAGATCTCGTGAACTGGATAAAAGAGGGCAACGCAGATACTGACATGCTTCCTGAAACTTGCGTATCATCATCATACCTTTCTACAAGAACAAACGAAAATCTTTTGGCTGTTTCATTGACAGGAATTTCCGGCAGCAGCGCACCAAAGAATGTTTGCTGGTTCAAGATATCTTCCGAAAACAAGAATTCCAACCAGAAGTGGGGCTACATCAAGGTCACAGAAGACAACCCTTACGGCTTGCCTGACTTTGAAAAGTTTAGCGTAACTCTCTACAAAGGCGAACTTTACGCTATTGGCACAAAGGGCAACGAATACTACTCCATTCTCTATCGCTCATCTGACAACGGCATAACTTGGCACAACATTTCAGAAATGTACCCAACGCCTGCCGACATCAAGACAAAGGGAAGCGGCGCATCAAGCATCGTGACTGTTGGCGATGAGTTCTGGATCATCAATGAAGGTGGAATGATATGGCGAGGTTCTATTGTATAATAGCAGCCATCCTACTCGCCCTTGGTGTTCAGGCACAGGAACTGGAGTACAAGATGGAGCTCGGCGTGATGGGCGGTCCCGGTTTCTACATGGGAGATGCCAATCTCAATGGGTTCTACAAAAATGTCACAATGGGCGGAGGACTCATGGGACGATACAATCTGAATCCTCGCATGGCTCTGAAGTTCGATCTTGCCTACGGTTCCGTGAAGGGAGATATGACGAAGCAGGCAAACAAGGTGCCTTTCACTCCTGATATGGAGATGAAATTCAACAACTCTCTCTGGGATGCCGGCTGCCAGTACGAACTCAATTTCTGGGGTTTCGGCACAGGAGCAGGATACAAGGGAAACAAGCGGCTGACGCCATACATACAACTGGGACTTGGTTTCACCGTATGCAACAAAGAACTCACGATGAACATTCCTATGGGATTCGGAGTGAAATATAAGATAAAGCCGAGACTTAATGCCGGTATTGACTGGACAATGCGCTTCGCTATGGGCGACAAACTGGACGGCATAGAGGATCCATACAGGGTCAAGAGCGGTTTTATGAAGAACAAAGACAGCTACTCATGGACAATGGTGTACATCTCGTACGATTTGTTCCCAAAATACAGAAAGTGCAACAATGACTAAACCATCTGGATTCGCCTATTCATAGGGAATGCCAGAACATAACAAGATAAAGAATATGTACCTCGAACAGATAGACATGACTCGCGTGCCACGCCATGTAGCAATCATCATGGATGGCAACGGACGCTGGGCAAAGGCTCAGGGTAAGGAGCGCACCTATGGTCACATGGAAGGCGCTGCCAGATTGCAGGAAATCATGAACACTGCAGGCGACCTTGGCATCGACTACCTCACCGTATATTCATTCTCAACAGAAAACTGGAGCCGACCAGAATTGGAAATCTCCACCATCATGGATATCGTGCTGGACAATCTGCTGGAGGACATCTTCATGAAGAAGAATGCACGCTTCCGTGTGATTGGCGAAAGAGACCGCCTTCCTAAGAAGCTGCTGGCAGCCATTGAAAGATTGGAAAACATGACTGCCAACAACACATCCACTTGTCTTGTGCTGGCACTCAGCTATTCTTCTAAGTGGGAAATCACTAATGCCGTTCGCAACATTGCCGAAAAAGTGAAGAAAGGTGCGCTCGCATTGGAGGATATCACAGACAAGACAATTGACGAGAATCTCAAGACAAACTTCATGCCTGATCCTGAGCTTCTTATCCGCACTGGAGGCGAGGAGCGCTTGAGCAACTATCTCTTGTGGCAATGTGCGTATTCAGAATTCTATTTCACAGACACATATTGGCCTGATTTCCGCGAAGAAGACTTCTGCAAGGCAATCGTAGATTATCAGGGACGTCAGCGCCGTTTTGGCAAAACTGGAGAGCAAGTAACGAAGCAAGACTGAATCTGTCCTGCCGAAAAAACCGCTTTGACATAAGGGGGGGGCAGGCAAGAGACATCAGTTCTACACATTATTTATATATATGAAGATATTAAGACTTTTGATGACAATAGCCTTCGCCATCACCTTCGTTTACTCAGAAGCGCAGGTGCAGGAGAAGCCAACTGTTGTATATGGAAAGGAGCAGAGATATGAGATTGGCGGCATTGCCGTTGAAAAAGAAGACAAGAACTTCGAAGACTATATCCTCATCGGCATTTCCGGACTTACCGTAGGCGAATCTATTTCCATGCCTGGTGACGAAATCACAGATGCTGTGAAGCGCTACTGGAAGCACGGATTGTTCTCTGCCGTAAGCATCGAAGCTGATAGCATAGTTGACGAGAAGATTTATCTCAAGATCCGTCTTTCCATGCGCCCTCGCGTGTCTCATATCAACATCAATGGTGTGAAGAAATCTGAGCGCGATGACTTGGACGAGAAGATGGGTTTGATCAATGGTAATCAGATCACTCCTAACATGGTGGACAGGGCTAAGCTTATTATCAAGAAGTATTTTGATGATAAGGGATTCAAGAATGCTGAAGTTGAAATCTTGCAGCGCGACGATCCTTCTCAAGAGGGCAGGCTCATTGTTGATGTTAACATTGACAAGAAGGAAAAGGTGAGGGTTAACAAGATCTTCATTGATGGTAATGAGCACTTGGCAACCAAGAAGTTCCATGGTAATTTCTTCTCTGGCGGTCTCTTGAAGAAGACAAACGAAAAGGGCTTCAAGAGCTTCTTTAAGTCAAAGAAGTTTGTTGACGACAAGTACAAGGAGGATAAGGATCGCGTTATCGAAAAATACAATGAGCTTGGTTATCGTGATGCTAATATCTATGCAGATAGCATTGTTGACATAGGCAACAACCTTGTTAATGTATATCTGCATATTGATGAAGGTGATAAATATTACATTCGCAACATCCATTGGGTCGGTAATACTGTGTTTAACACAGATTTCCTCGACGAGAGAGTTCTTCGAATGAAGAAGGGTGATGTGTATAACATGAGCCACCTCAAGAAGCGTCTCAACACAGATGATGATGCCGTTGGTAACTTGTACTACAATCAGGGTTATGTGTTCAATCAGGTAACAAACCACGAGGTGGGTGAATCTGGCGACTCTGTTGACCTTGAAATCCGTATCTATGAGGGTGTTCAGGCTGCTATCAGCAACATTAAGATATTCGGTAACACTCGTGTGTATGAAGAAGTTATCCGCCGTCAGCTCTTACTCAAGCCAGGTGACTTGTTCAGCATGGATGCTTACAAGATGAGTTATCAAGAACTTGCACAGATGGGACATTTTGACCCTGAGCAGATTAAGTTCGACCCTAAGCCAGACCCTATAAATGGTACTGTCAACCTTGAGCTCGGACTTGTTCCTAAGGCAAGCGACCAGATTGAGTTCTCTCTCGGTTGGGGTCAGACGGGTATTATCGGTAAGGTTGGTTTGAAGTTCACAAACTTCTCTATCCGAAACCTTATTGGAAAGAACCGCAATCACCGAGGCATCATCCCTCAGGGTGACGGTCAGGAGTTTGAAATCAGCGGTTCTACCAACGGTTCTTACTACCAGTCATACAGCATCTCGTTCTTCGATCCTTGGTTCGGCCGCAAGCGTCCTAACTCACTCTCTGTAAGTGCGTTCTTCTCTCGCCAGACCGACATCAGCAGCTCTTATTACAACAGCGCATACTATAACAACATCTATTCTGCTGCATACGGATACGGAAACTACAATAGTTCATACTACAACAACTATTCAAGCTACTATGATCCAGACAAGTACATCCAGCTGTTTGGCCTCAGCGTAGGTTTCGGTAAGCGCTTAACATGGCCTGATAACCGTTTTGTGTTCCAAGCATCTCTTGGCTATACTCGTTACATGATGAAGGATTGGGAGTACTTCCTTGTTCAGAATGGTAACTGTAACAACATCAACCTTACTCTCTCCCTCTCACGAAACTCTACAGATAACGGAATGTTCCCTCGCAGCGGTTCAACAATCAACGCATCTGTATCATTCACACCTCCTTACTCTATCTGGGATGGCGTGGATTACAAGAACATGGCAACAAGCTATTATGATGCCGATTACCAGAATGACATGAAGAAGAAGTATCGCTGGATTGAATACCACAAGTGGAAGTTCAACTCTAAGTTCTTCACTCCACTCGGCGGACACAGCAAGTGTTTTGTTCTCATGACTCGCTTCGACTTCGGTCTCCTCGGCCATTATAACAAGTATAAGAAATCTCCATTCGAGACATTCTATATGGGTGGTGACGGTATGTCAGGATACTCAAGCACATACTATTCAGAGACAATCGGTCTTCGCGGTTACGACAATGGCGCCCTCACTCAGGGTTACAACTACGGTTATGCTTACGACCGTATGACGATGGAGCTTCGCTACCCACTCATGCTTCAGGGTTCTACAAACATCTATGCACTCGCATTTGCCGAAGCTGGTAATGCTTGGACAGAAATGAAGAAGTTCAATCCATTCGACATGAAGCGTTCTGCTGGTGTCGGTGTCCGCATCTTCCTCCCAATGGTCGGTATGATGGGTATTGACTGGGCTTACGGCTTCGATAACATCAACGGATCAAAGAGTTACAGCGGAAGCCAGTTCCACTTCATCCTCGGTCAGGAGTTCTAAAAAAACACATGAGGACGGGTAAGTACATGAAACAGAGAGGGACTTTTTTAGGGATTTCCCTCTAACAAATAGAAAAATGGTGCTCTACGCATTTGTAATGACTCATTACCTTTGCGGCGAACAATTAAAAATAGCGCATTATGAAAAAGATTATTCTTACAATTATGGTTCTTGTAACTTCTCTTGCTGCTAATGCACAGAAGTTCGCACTTGTTGATATGGAGTATATTCTCAAGAACGTCCCAGCCTATGAGCGAGCAAACGAGCAGCTCAATCAGGTTTCTAAGAAATGGGAAGGCGAGGTTGACGTTCTCTTGAAAGAAGCAGAAACTCTATACAAGAAGTATCAGTCAGAATCTGTGTTCCTTTCCGATGCTCAGAAAACAAAGGCAGAGGAAAACATCATGGCAAAGGAGAAAGAAGCAAGCGACCTCAAAAAGAAGTATTTCAGCAGTGAAGGCGAACTCTTCAAGAAGCGTCAAAGTCTCCTTGCTCCTATTCAGGACGAGATTTACAATGCCGTTAAGGATATTTGCGACCAGAAAGGCTATCAGCTTGTGCTCGATCGTGCCAGCGGCGGCAGCATAATCTACGCTTCACCAAAGATTGACATCAGCGAGGAAGTGCTTCAGAAGCTTGGCTACGCAAACTAATTAGAACAACAATTAATAACAATAAAAAGAAATTTGAAAGAAATGAAAAAGATTATTTTTGCGATTCTCTTGGCTTTGCCAATGACAATGTTCGCACAGAAGATTGGACACGTTAATTCTGCGACTCTCGTTCAGGGCATGAGCGAATACAATGCTCTCCAGACTGAAATCCAGAACCTTCAGAAGCAGTTCCAGGATGAGCTACAGCGCAAGCAGACTGAACTCCAGACAAAGGCTGATGCTTATGAGAAGGAGAAGGCAACACTCTCTGAGACTCTCAAGCAGTATCGTGAGCAGGAACTTCAGAAGGCTTATACTGAACTTCAGGAGTTCGGAAGCACAAGCGAGCAGGAACTTCAGAAGGTATATCAGACTAAGATGGGCGAGATTCAGGAAAAAGTAATGAAGGCTGTTCAGGAAGTTGGTACAGCTGGTGGCTTCGCATACGTTCTTGATGCAGCAAGCATCCCATTCATCGGCACTTCTGCAACAGACGTCACTGACCAGGTGAAGACTAAGCTCGGTGTAAAGTAAATGAAACGATACATATTAACAATTATAACGCTGTTGTCATGTGCTGGCATAATGTCGGCACAGGACACAGCGCTTTCTGTTTCTGCAGCCACTCCAGCACAGCAGGTAGTCATTCAGCCACAGCATTTTGGTTACCTTTCTTACAACGAAGTGATGAAAGCAATGCCAGAATACGCTCAGGCTGTCAAGAGTCTTGAAGAGCTCAAGAGTACTTACGACAATGAGATGAATCGTGCAGAACAGGACTTCTCAAAGAAGTTTGCTGAATACATTGACGGCCAGAACAGTTTCCCTGAGAACATCATGTTGAAGCGTCAGAAAGAACTTCAGCTCTTAATGGATCAGAGCATCCAGTTTAAGAAAGAGGCACAAGAACTTCTTGCCAAAGCGGAGAAAGAACTAATGGATCCTATCAAGGAACGTCTCAACGAAGCTATCATAGCTGTTGGCAAAAGTAACAATTACGCTTATGTGCTAAATACCGACGCTAATGCTTATCCATACATAAGCGGAGATGGCGAAGCAGAGAACTGCACAGATGCTGTTTTGGTTAAATTAGGCATCAAATAGCCTTTCATCACTCCAACTCAGAACTTCCCTACTCAGGACTCTGAACTCATAACTCACAACTCTCCAATCAAAACTTTTAACTCTTAACTTTTATCTTTCCAAAGTGTCCATAGGTGTTTTTGACTCAGGTTATGGCGGATTGACCATACTCGATGGCATACGCAGTCGCATGCCCCAGTACGATTACATCTACCTTGGTGACAATGCACGCGCTCCATACGGCACGCGATCATTCGATGTTGTTTACGAGTTTACGCTTCAAGCTGTCAAGAAACTCTTTGAGCTCGGTTGCCCACTTGTCATCCTCGGCTGCAATACCGCTTCGGCAAAAGCATTGCGATCAATACAGCAGCTGTATCTTCCTGAAAATGCACCAGACAGACGAGTTCTTGGCGTCATTCGTCCTACAGCAGAGATTGTAGGCAGTATGTCCAAAACAAGACACATAGGCGTTCTGGCAACAGAGGGAACAATAAAGTCAGAGTCATACACCATTGAAATAGGCAAGCTCCACCCTGATTGCACCGTTGTTGGTCAAGCTTGTCCTATGTGGGTCCCATTGGTTGAGAACAATGAATTCGACAAACCCGGTGCTGATTATTTTGTCAAGGATTCCATCAACAAACTGATGGCGCAAGACCCTGAGATTGACACAATCATCCTTGGGTGTACACACTACCCTCTCCTGATGAATAAGATTAAGCAATTTCTTCCATCTGGCGTATCAGTCATCCCACAGGGAAAATACATTGCAGAAAGCCTTGAAGACTATCTGCATCGTCACACGGAAATGGAATCCAGACTAACAAAAGGCGGCACTTGCACATACTACACAACAGAGTCTCGCACCAAGTTCCGCGAGTGTGCAAACCTCTTTTTACAAGAGGAAGTCACAGTTGAAAGAGTGACACTTCTATAGACCTTTTGCAAACCAAATGTTGCAACACTGTAAAATTTAGTGTCTTATTTCTAACGATTTTTGTAAAATAAACGAAAATTATTAGAAATAAGACACATTTATTTTTGTTCAAACAATAAATATGTGTAACTTTGTCGTTGAATAGGTAGCTAACGGGTAATAATGTTACCTTACTGTTTAGGATAATTATTCACTTTTTTAAACAACAATAAACACTATGGCATTAGATTTGACACAGTATGGCATCACTGGTTCTACAGTGATCGCACACAATCCTTCTTACGAAGTACTCTTCGAGGAGGAGACAAAGGCAGGCCTCGAAGGTTATGAGGTTGGTCAGAACACAGAGCTCAACGCAGTTAACGTAATGACAGGTATCTACACTGGTCGTTCTCCTAAGGATAAGTACATCGTTATGGACGAGAACTCTAAGGACACTGTATGGTGGACAACTGACGAGTATAAGAACGACAACCATCCAATGTCTGAGGACGTATGGGCAACAGTTAAGGACATCGCTGTTAAGGAGCTCTGCAACAAGAACCTCTATGTAGTTGATGCATTCTGTGGCGCAAACAAGGCTACACGTCTTGCTGTACGTTTCATCGTTGAGGTTGCATGGCAGGCACACTTCGTAACTAACATGTTCATCCAGCCAACAGCTGAGGAACTTGCTGAGTTCGAGCCAAACTTCGTTATCTACAACGCTTCTAAGGCTAAGGTTTCTAACTACGCTGAGCTCGGCCTCAACTCTGAGACTTGTGTTGCATTCAACGTAACAAGCCGTGAGCAGGTTATCATCAACACTTGGTACGGTGGTGAAATGAAGAAGGGTATGTTCTCTATGCAGAACTACTACCTCCCACTCCAGGGCATCGCTTCAATGCACTGCTCTGCAAACTGCGACATGGAAGGCAAGAACACTGCTATCTTCTTCGGTCTCTCTGGTACAGGTAAGACTACTCTTTCTACTGACCCTAAGCGTCGCCTTATCGGTGATGACGAGCACGGTTGGGACGACGAGGGCGTATTCAACCTCGAAGGTGGTTGCTACGCTAAGGTTATCGGCCTTTCTAAGGAGCACGAGCCAGACATCTACGGTGCTATCAAGCGCAACGCTCTCCTCGAGAACGTAACTGTTG
>JAGHUI010000034.1 GCA_018064885.1 Candidatus Minthosoma equi
TTTTTACTTTTTTACTTTTTTACTTTTTACCATGACATTGCTACGTTTCCTGTGGAGGATGAATCGATGACTGAGCATAACGACAAGCATTTTACGCTTGTTTGCTAACTGGAGATTGCAAAATAGCGTGTAAAATCCATAAATTTTATTAATTTTTCGAGATTTTTAAGCAGTGCTTAATCTTGCACAAATGCACCAAAAAACGCCTAACTTTGCAACGCTTTTGAAAAGCACACCAATTGAGAGTGACCGTCGCAGAGGTTCGAGCCTCGAAGGGCAAGAGGTTCAAGGCTCAGCGAAGATGAGGAACAAGGCTAGCCCCCCCTCCTAGCCCCCCCCATAGGGGAGGGACGCCATGCGGACGTAAATAAAACGAAAACGAAAACGAAAACATCATTCTTTATCGGATGGCGTGGAGTTTTGTTTTTGTGGTCGCAGAGAGTAAAAAAGTAAAAAGGTAAAAAAGTAAAAAGGTAACTTGGTAACTTTCCCCTATTCCACTTTTCTTTCCATCACTTTCACATCGTCAAGAGACAGGAGGTAATCGCCTGTGGCAGATTGGAGCTGCTCTTTCTGCGGTGTCTGCAAATAGATAGGATAGTCCTTGCCAAGGGGGAGAATCTTGATTTCTACGGCTTTGCCGACAAGGTCGCTGAGACGCACGAGCATCGGTTTGCCGTTCCAGAAGTTGTCTTCCACAAGTTTGCCGTCGGCATATACTCGCGCCACATCGCCTCGGTAGCTGATCTGCAGGTAGAGGTCGAGGTTTTCGTTGAAGTCGCCAAGGTTGGTGAGTCGCCAAACGGCTGCCTTATCGAAATCTGCCTCTACAGGCATGGCTGCCACTTTCTGACTGCCCATGGCTACGGTGCGAAGTCCTGCGGTTTGCTTGCTGAGAACTACGGCTGCCTTGCCCAAGGTCTTCCAGTACTCTTCTGCTATTCCCTCTCCATCCTTGTAGAGTATGCCGCCATTCTCGGCATAGTGCATCTTGCCGTCGATAACGTATGCCCTCTTTGCCTTCTCGGGAGAAAGGACGGTGATGGTCTTTCCCTTGATGCGGAATGGCTTGTCGAGTTTCAGTTTATAGGTTGTGCCGTCGATGGTGATGAGCGGACTGTCAAAGAACTTTCTCATTTTCTTTGTCATCGCATTAGGACGAACGGTGATGAGATACAGCTGTCCGTCTGCCTTGGCAAATGGCTGAACACGGTTGGAGGTGATGGTGAGTCCTTCCCATTGCATGCCGTTAGGACAAACGCTGGTGAGCCCTTCCTCGTTGAGGATTCTGACGTACGAATTGCTGAACTCGAAACAGCCGCGGCGAGCATAGTGCTCGCTGAGTGTGTCAACGTCCATCATGCTGAGTTCTTCGCCCCAGTCGGCAAGGAACTGATGGAACCAGCGTGTCTGGTGAAAAGCATTCTCATTAGGCTGTCCCATCTCGCCAAGCGGTGCTTGGAAGTCGTAGGTCATGAGAGGCATGTCGTTGTAGTTGGTAACCTTCGTTGCCTGAGTCTCAGCCATGGTATGGTCGGGGTTGTAAGGGTTTGTGCCGCCATGATACATGTAGTAGCCTGGAAGATTGCTGCCCGAGCCAACCTTGCACACAGCCAATGGGAAAGCCTCATAGCCGCTCATGTTTATGCGACGATGATAGCTTGGCATCATGCCGCCGCCAAGCTCGCAGGTGAGGTATGGATAGACTAATTTACTATTTTCGGATTTACTATTTACTATTGGGGATTTATTATTTTCGGATTTACTATTTCCAGAAAGCTCATCTTTGGTGAAGGTTTCGGTGGCGATGACACGAGACATGCGCTCGTCCTTCATGATGAAAGCATCTTTGTATGCTCCAGGCATATCGTCGAGGGTGCGATCCCAGAATCCGTCGGCATAGTCGCCATAGAGTGGAAGGAGCTTTCCGAACTCTTCCTTGCCATTAAGCTTCGGCCATCCTGTGCGAGTGTAGAAAGGTGTGTCGAAACCTACCTTGACAGCAATGTCTTTCAGAGCCATGTAGTAGTTCCAAGGACCACGGCATTCGTTCTCTATCTGCACTCCCACAACAGGACCGCCGTCTTTCCAGAGCATGCCTTTTGCCTGTGAGAAGATGTTGGCATAGAGACTCTCCGTTGCTTTCATGAAGCCTGGAGCCATTGAGCGAAGCTTATACTGATTGGGATCGGCGGCAGCCTTGTCTGTAAGCCATACAGGGAAACCACCCTGATACACCTCGCCATGGCAGAAGGGACCGAGACGAAGGACAACAGGCATCTGCTCCTGCTTGCACACCTCAAGGAAGTGGCGCAAGTTCTTGTTGCCCGACCAATCCCATTTGCCTTCCTCTGGCTCGTGATGAATCCAGAAGCAGTATGTGGCAAGCATGGTGATGCCGCCAGCCCTCATCTTCTGGATCTCGCGTCTCCATTCCTTTTCTGGCACACGAGCATAATGCATCTCGCCCATCACAGGCAGCACGTGTTTGCCGCCAATGATGAAGCCATGACTATCAACTTCCAGTTTCACGCCATCGGGATTCACGTTCGTGCCAAAGGAGAACGTGTCTTGCGCCCCTGCCGACAGCGACATCAGCAGAGCGCCTATTGCTATAAGTGTTTTCTTCATTATTCTTTATTCAGTCCATTTTCTCCAAGTGCTATCATGCTTTCACAATGCTTGCGGTTGCGGACATTGAGGTCTTCGTCCCAAACGAGAAGGTCTGGGAGCGATACGGCAAAATAGTCCATGCGTACAGTATCGAAATAATGCTGCTTTCCGTAGTTGACAAGCTTGTGGAAAAGACCTGTTGCTTTGTCCTCATCGCCTAATGCCCGATAGCATAGGGCTGCAAAATAGATCTTCTCAGGCTTGGCATCGTTGTAGTAGAGTGCAGCTGCTGGCTCAGTAGGTCCTGCGGTTCCGAGTCGGAACATCTTGCTTGCCTTGTTGAATGTTCGCTCCGATTCGTAATCCTGACCATTGCGCTTCTGCATGCGTCCCTTCAGCTCGAATGCAAGACCAAGATAATAGTAGAAATCATTGTCCTGAGCACCATAGAGCTTGCCTTCGCCAAGTGAGTGTGGGAATACAAGACATTCTTCAAGCAACTGGATGGCACGAGTGACATCTGGCATTGAGGAACGAGCCTCATCGTCATGCTCTTTAGCGGATGCTTCTTTGATTATTGCCTTTGCCATCTCAAGTCGGCATAGCTGATACTGACCGCTCACCTTGCCTTCGCCACCTTCCCAAGGATGGAACACATGGGTGTCGATGATGCTCTTTGCCTCCTCGTAGCGACCGAGCTGATTGAGAAGTGTGGCATGCTCAAGAATGAGGTCGTCACGCTGAGCCACCAGCAGTGGGAGTGCTTCGAAGTTCTGAAGACGCTCAGCGAATGGCTTTTCCAGTTTCTTGTAGAGCTGATCGAGTTCCATGAAGATACGCGCATCTGACTGATCGAGGGTGAACGCCATTTCCATTTCCTGAAGAGCACGATCGGCATCCTGCTGCTTGTTGTAATAGAGCAAAGCAAGATTGCGATGAACAGTTGGAAGTGCAGGATTGAGTGCTTCTGAGCGTTCCCAGCATTCCTTTGCCACATCATACTGACGCTTATCGTAATACAGGTTGCCAAGCAGATAGAGGGCATTGGCATCATCAGAGAATATTGACAAAGCCTGCACAGCTTCAAGACGGTTTGGGAAACAGTATTCCACGCTCTGCTGTGCTGCTTTCTCGGCATCGGCGGCAGAGCCTGTGAGCCATGCTATATAATAATATGTAAGGGCTGTGGCGGCATGTTCTTCTATTGCTATCTTCCATATTGCCAAAGCAGATTCGCAGAGTCCTGCAGCAACATAATCAAGGGCAAGCTCGTCGTAGTTGTTAGCATCCTTGCGCATCAATTCTTTCATTTCTGCTGTTTTGCCCTGTTCAAAGAGGATGGCGAAGTTGAATGGATTGATCTTGAGAGATTCTTCGGCGAATTCAGTTGAGGAAGTTGAGGGAGTTGAGGATGTTGACTGAGTTGACTGAGTTGAGGGAGTTGAGGAAGTTGAGGGAGTTGAGGAAGTTATTTTCAAGAGAGCTGCCTTGAGAGCACGCGCCTTGTGGTTGTGCCATCCGTAAATAAGCGATTTGTCTATGAGCATGAGAGCCTCATCGTATTCTCTTCGCATTGTGGCTATCTGAGCACACATCATGAAACCTGCCTGCTGCCACGCTGCATTCCATGTTGACTTGTAAGCCCAATCGAAAGCTTCATCATACCTGCCCTGATACTTGAGACAAAGAGCAAGATTGTAGAGAGGCTCGCCATCGTACGGATTGAGATTTCGCTTCTGCAATACCCTGACAGCTGTGCGGAAGTATGGCTCTGCCTTCTGGAAGCGTCCACGACGAAGATACCACAGTCCGACAGCGTTGTTGCAGCGCACATCCAGAGGATCACGGCGCAGAGCTTCCTCGTAATAGTCGAGGGCAGACCATGTGGCATGGCGGTATTGCTCAAGGTGAAGACCTGTGAGGTACAGCTGCTCGGTGGTCTTTATCTCGTTTGGCAAGAGAGCTGCCTCTGCCGCATCTGGTATAGGCTGAATTTCGTCTGGCTCTGGTTCCCAGCTCAGAAGCACTCGTCCGCTGGATGGATGGAGAATGTCGAAACGCAAGTTCTTTAGAGGTTCGCTTGCAGGTAATGTAGCATCGAATATGCTTTCTGGCGAGAGTGTCTGCAAGCTATTGTAGTATTCACTCTCCTTGCCTCTCAGCACAAGGCGCACTTGCTGTTTGCTTGTGGCAAGCACCTTGATGCTGATGCCTTGTTCTGTCTGCTGAACATTGAGTATGAAGTCTTTGCTTGCATTCTTCACGATGCCGAGTTCACGATATGGCATGAAGTACTGGACAAAGGATTTTTCCTCGTATGGCATGAGCCAAGTGAAGTCGGGCTGATTTTCGGTGAACACACCTGCCATGAGCTCGATGTATGGTCCGTCCTCATCTGTAAGGTTGCGATCCCACGCACGACCGAAGTCGCCATTGCCCCATGTCCATTGCTTCTTGCCTGGCGCAATATGATGGTCAGCAACATGAAGCATGCCGCCATGCGTGTCGTTCTCGTAGCCACCTTCAAAGTTGTATTTCGATTTTGCCACCATGTAGCTTGTCGGAACAAATATGTTCTTGTAGTTGGAGATGTCAACGCCTGCGCTGTAGTCCATCTTGTAGTATGTTCCTGTGGCTATTGGGAAGGATGATACGGCACGCTTGCCATGGTCGAAAACGGCATTGACATCTGGTGGGAACACGCTCTGATAGGCATCGTTGACCGCCACGGCAGGGTTTGCCCACCAGAGGAATGTCTGCGGCACTTCGGTTGGGTTGTATAGCTTTCCCTGAATTTCAAGATAGGCGCACCCTGGACGAAGAGTGAAGCCAGCCTGTCCCTGCTGATGGAACATGCGCTCTCGCTCGTTCACCCACACAGTGATGCTGCCATCGCTGCCCTCTTCTATCTTGCAGTCAACAGGCATGAAGGTGCTGGGGCGATGGTGCTGAGGCCAGTTGAACTCGATGCCGCCACTAATCCAAGGGCCAGCGAGTCCCACGAGAGCAGGCTTGATGACTTGATTGTAATAGATGAAATGGCGACCCTTGATTTTGTCGTATGCCATCTGCACACGTCCTCCAAGCTCAGGGAGTATCATCACCTTTATGTATTCATTCTCAATGTAAACCGCCTCGTACTCATGGTCGGTTTTCTCATCGGAGATACTTTCTATAACTGGGTATGGATAAACCACGCCGCTTGATCCCTGATACACTCGCTTTTCAAGGAAGATTGGATTCTTCTCTGGCTTACCAGGCTCGTAGGTTGGAATAACAACCTTTTCTTTCCACGCTTTGACCATATTCATTTACTATTTTACGATTTACTATTTACTATTATATTTATTTTTGGATTTACTATTTTACGATTTACTCAAGTTTCTTTGCAAGCTCAACTTTAACCTTTACTACAACTTGAGCACATGCGAAAGTTGAATTATTTAGCAATTTGAGGAGAGGGTCTTTTCAAGCTGCTCAAGAGTCTTGCCCTTCGTTTCTGGGCACGCCTTGAAGAGGAAGGCAAAGGCAGCGAAGCATATTCCGCTATATATCCAGAATGAGCCGCTGCTGCCAAGTGCGGCATTCATGCTCGGGAAGGAGAATGTGAGAGTGCAGCACCCCATCCACAGAGCAAAGGTGCAAGTCGCCATTGCCTTGCCGCGAATCCTGTTAGGGAAGATTTCGGACAAAAGCACCCATGTAACAGGTCCGAGCGTCATGGCGTAGCATGATATTGCCATGACAACAAGGATGACCATGAACACGCCTGTCACATTCATGGCATAGCATGTGCCAAGAATGAGATAGATGAGTCCGAGACCTGATGCGCCGATGAGCATGAGTGTGCGCCGTCCCCATTTCTCAACTGTATATAGTGCTACGAATGTGAAGATCACATTTGCAACACCTGTTATGACGATATTGATGAACATGCCATCAACATTGTAGCCTGCCCCTGCAAATATCTCTTCCGCATAGTTGAAGATGACATTTGTGCCGCACCATTGCTGGAACACAGCTATGACAAGTCCCAAGAGCAGCAGTTTGCTGTATTTGCTGGAAAAGACTTCTCCGAGCGTTACAGCATCGGCAACGGATGCGCTGGCAGCATTGCGGCTTCCTTTTGTCAATTTTGATTTTTCGTTCAGATACACAGGGCTTTCAGGAATGAAGAATGCCATGACGAGGAAAAGAGCCGCAGGCACAGTCTCTGCCCAGAACATCCAGCGCCATCCCCATTCTGCGCCCCATGCCGTTTCCACTCCAGAGCCAATGAGCATATTGACGATCTGCGCCGACAGGATGCCAAGCACGATGGTCATCTGATTAAGGCTGACAAGGCGACCTCTGATATTCGCAGGCGACACCTCAGCAATATACATCGGCGACAGGGCAGATGCCACGCCTATGCCTATGCCGCCTATGAAGCGAGCAAGATTGAACAGCACGAAATCGTTGAACACTCCTGTGGCTATGGCACTCACGGTGAACATCACGGCAGCCGCTATGAGCAGCGGCTTGCGTCCGTACCTGTCTGCCATGGCACCTGCCACCATTGCACCTATCAAGCACCCCACAAGGGCTGTACTCATTGCCACACCCTGCATAACAGGATCATTGGCAATACTGAAAAACTGTTCGTAGAACGGCTTTGCTCCGCCAATGACCACCCAGTCATAGCCGAACAGAAGACCGCCCATTGCACTTACGCTGCAAATAAAATACAGAAAACCCTTTTTCATTTACTATTTGACTATTTACTATTTACTATTATATTTATTTTTATTTTTGGATTTACTATTTGACTATTTAACGCAAATTTGCGAAAAATATCCGACACAACGGTAAACTTTTGTCATATTTTTTTGAAAAACACGCAAAACAGCATAACTTTGCAAAAAGATAACGAAAACGATAACGAAAACGATAACGAAAATATATGGCACTTATAAAAACAGTATGCGGTCTTACACCCCGATGGGGCAAGGACTGCTATTTCAGCGAGAATGCAACAATAGTGGGCGATGTCGAGATGGGCGACCAGTGCACCGTATGGTTCAATGCCGTTGTTCGCGGCGATGTCAACTACATCAAGATTGGCAACCGTGTGAACATTCAGGACGGCTCGTGCCTCCACACCCTCTACCAGAAAGCAGCCATCGAGATTGGCGATGACGTTACGATAGGCCACAACGTGACACTTCATGGATGCACAGTGAAGAGCGGCGCACTCATCGGCATGGGAGCCACAGTGCTGGACAATGCCGTCATTGGCGAAGGAGCCATCATCGCCGCAGGTGCACTGGTGCTAAAGAACACACAGATTGGCGATGGCGAGCTGTGGGGCGGTGTGCCTGCTAAGTTCATCAAGAAGGTAGATCCAGAGCAGGCGAAGGAACTGAACATCGGCATTGCCAAGCACTACATCATGTATGCCGATTGGTATAGAGAAGAAGACTCTCGCAACAGCCCAAAGGGCGAGGGAGACAATGCGAAGGGGTAAGCAAGAAAAAAGATTTTCGTTTTAGTTTTTGTTTTCGTTATCCTTCTTCTTGAACGGATTGATTTTTTTCGCCATTTTGGCAGCGCCATTAACGACGTTGTCAACAATTGGCTTTGCCTTTGCTTTCGGATTTATATTTTCTGCAAAAGTTGGGGAGGGTTTCACTTTCAGGCTCTTTGGGAAATCGGTGTCGGTGAAGCTGAATGTGCAGAGTTTGTTGAATATGCCGCCTTTTGTGCCTATCTCGCCATTCACAGCTTCGCCATCGCTATCCATGACGAAGGTGATGTTGTGAATCTTTATCTTTTTATATCCAGCCTCGTAAGCCACGCCTTTTGCCCAGCCCTGGGGCAGCTTGGTAAATTTTCTACCTAAACGCTTGCAGGCTGCACGACTGGCTACGTCGAAATTGAAATCTACCTTGAAAGATACGTCGTCCACATTCTTATTATTCACTATTGGTTGAAGACTGAGTTTCTGACTCTGCAGCGTTCCTGTCATGTAATGCGTGGCGTTGTCCAGCCTGAAAGCAACGCCCATCGTTCCCATTGCCGTTCCTAATTTTCCATTGAAAATCTGCTTGCGGTAGGGTATGGAGAGTGAACCCTTATATGACACATCGCCCAGTTTTTTCAGCAATCCCAACATGGATTGCTTGACCTTGAAATGGCCTACGATCTGCTCTTTTATGCCTCGCTTGGCTGTCATCTTGTTCACTTGGAAAATGATGCCCATTTCACGTTTTTCGTTCATTCTCGTGATGTCGCCTGTTGCGGAAAGCTGAAGCCGCTTGTCGGGAGTGCAGACGATGATGTTTCGGAAATGGCAATCTACGGGACTGCCCTGAATGTCGGCAGTCACATCAAGCGGAGTGGTAAAGTTTGCCAGCGCAGGCGAGAAAGGTTTGGCAATGTCGCAAAGCTGGGTAGTTGCCTTGAAGCCTGTGGTTCGGAAACTCAGCATCTCTTCTTTCTTCATGTCCTTATACTGGCGCTTTTCTACATACATCCTTCCTGCAACGGTATCTTCGACAAGTTCTGGTTTTTCTGGCAGGGTAAGGTCGAAGCGCTCCATAGTGATGAGCGTATGTTGGTTTTTCAGATACACATCTGTAATGGCAATATCTCGCTTGACGGCAGAGACGTGCATTGTCAGCGTATCTATTTGCAAACCAGATGCAAGGTCAACAGCAGAAAGATGATTTACAACATATTCCATGCGTCCTTTACCTATCTGGTGTATCGTCACATCAACATCTGCCACAACATCCATGTGACCTGCATCGAAAGCACCTCTCTTCGGCTTGCCTTCGTTCTTTCTCGGTTTGCCATTGTCCGTCTTGAAATAGAGTGAATCCACCCTGACATCCTTGCAGGAATGTCCATCGTCTTCATAATCGACATGAAGGGCAGAGACGTGGTGTCCTTGACGGACAATATCTACATTATGAACGTGTGCGCACTTGTCCTTGAAATGGTATGCAGCATCGTCAACATGTGCCTGTATCTTGGAGTCTGCCAACCATCGGTCTTCCCAAATCAGGTGAGTCGAATGAGCACAAATGCTATCAACATCAAGTTTCAGTTTTTTCTTATAGCTACCTGACACCTGTTCTACTTTTGCTGTATCCTTCTTAAAAGCATCTACAAGGAATTGAAAATTCGCTTCCCCACCCTTTTCAAGCCTGTAGCAGTTCGCTTTTGCACCAGCAATTTCAATATCCACAATCCTTACATGCCCTTCCATAACATCGGTCAGATCGACCTTGCCGTAGAGCGTGTCAACATGCAGCATTAGCTCACCCTGACGGTCATCTACACCAAGACCGTAGATTGCCACGCTCCTATCCCTAATCACCACACTTGTGCTATCTATCGTCACATTTGTTTGAAGTTTGTCGCAAAGCATGGCAAGTGCTTCCTGCTTTATTTTCTCTTGGACAAAAGGCAGGAACAGCGCACCTATTGCCAATCCTGCAAGCAACAGGGGAACAAGCAACAGGAGGCAGGCAATTTTAAGTATTTTATTTGCTTTGCGGTTGAGCATGATTATCTTCAAGTCATCTTTGCAGACAAAGGTACTGCAAATATTCCAGAAACTGCGCATCTTCATTCACTTTTTTCATTTTTTCTTTGTATGAAAAAAGAAAAGTATTTATCTTTGCCAATACATTATATATTATTAATGTGGAAAAATTATTATTAATGCTGAAACTTACTTACATTTATGAATAAGACATTTTTAGCCATATTAATTTCTGCGCTTTGTGCTAGTTCTATTTCTGCACAAAAAACGAGCAATACAAAACCAATAGAATTCAAGGTGACAGACCGGGTATGCCAAACGATAGACGGTTTTGGTGCGAGTGATGCTTGGAGCATGTGGCAGATAGGCACATGGGAAGATTCCTTGCAGACAAAAGTGGCTGATTGGCTTTTCTCAAACGAAAACGATTCACAAGGCAATCCAAAGGGCATCGGACTGAGCATCTGGCGTTTCAATGCGGGTGCTGGCAGCGCCACTCAGGGCGATTCGGCACAGATAAACCGTGACACTCGCACCGAATATTTCTGCAACCAGACAGGACAGCGGCGTTTCCTCAAACTGGCAAAGGAGAGAGGGGTGCCAGTATTCCTTGCTTTCTTCAACACTCCTCCTGTTGAGATGACCATCAACGGTTTAGGCACCAACACTGGTCGTGGCGGCACTTTCAATCTGAAGGACGACTGCTATGACGACTTTGCCCGATATGCTGCCGACATGATTCAGACCGCAGAAAAGGAAGATAACATACATTTTGACTATATCTGTCCTGTGAACGAGCCTGATGGACATTGGAACTGGCAAGGGCCGAAGCAGGAAGGAACACCTGCAACAAACCGTGAAGTGGCAAGAATAGCAAGAGAGTTCGATAAAGAGTTCGTAAACCGTGGAATCACAACAAAGATTCTTGTGAACGAATCAAGCGACTACCGCTGCATGCTTGGCGAATATCAGGCAGGATGGGAAAGAGGCAACGAAATACAATGTTTCTGGAACCCAGACTCTACCGACACCTACGTTGGCAACTTGAAGAACATTGCCAAGGTAATGGCAGGACATTCCTATTGGACAAACACACCAATCCTTAAGCCTGGAGACAAGAAATACGACACCATTGGACTTTACGGCTACCGCAAGCGCATTGCCGATGCCTTCAAGAAGGTTGATGCTGAATTTTGGATGACAGAGCTATGCATCATGGGCAATGATGAAGAGATACATGGAGGCTCACCATACGACTTCGGCATGGACGTAGCCCTATATGTGGCTCGCACTCTGCACTTTGACCTCACTGTAGCCAACGCTCGAAGCTGGCAATGGTGGCGTGCCGCTGGCGGCAATTACAAGGACGGACTTATCCGCATGTATAGCAAAGGAGAGAGAGTGGGCGCTCGCAATGGAGAGCGACATGTGAACAGAGTAATGACAAACATGGTTCGTGATTCACGCCTCATGTGGGCACTTGGCAATTACAGCCGCTTCGTGCGTCCTAACGCTGTCCGCCTTGATGTAGAAGGTACACAGAACACAGACGGAGTCATGGTGTCAGCATACAAGAATGTAGATGGTTCAACAGTAATCGTTGCCATCAACTATTCCAAGCAGGAACATAGTGTCAATTTCGCTTTTAATGCTAAAAAAGCAACAGCATACCGAACTTCAGACACTGATGGCGAAACCCTGAAGAACATTGGTGAAGTGAATCTGAGAAAAGCAGCACTTATGCCACGATCCATCACAACATTCATTTGCAAGTAAAGAAAATGGCAAGGAGCATTGAGAGTTCCTTGCCATTTTGTTACTGTTACATGTTACATCAAGATAATCTGTCTTTCGTATTTTCGAGGTTGAAAGATTCCGAGTATAATCGTCCTACATCTTGCTCATTGCCTGTTCCAAGTCGGCAATGATATCTTCTGCATTCTCTATACCTACCGAGAGGCGCACAAGATCTGGAGCGACACCTGCTTCGCGGAGCTGTTCCTCGCTCATCTGACGATGGGTATGGCTTGCTGGGTGAAGCACACAGGTGCGTGCATCGGCAACATGTGTTACAATGGAGATGAAGTCAAGGTTGTCCATAAACTTGATAGCCTCATCTCTTGTGCCGTTCAATCCAAATGCGATAACGCCGCAGGAGCCGTTTGGCATGTATTTCTGACCAAGCTCGTAGTACTTATCTGATGGAAGTCCGCAATAGTTCACCCATCCTACCTTCTCGTTCTTCTCCAGCCATTCTGCCACCTTCTGAGCATTGGAGCAATGCTGTCTCATGCGAAGGGCGAGTGTCTCAAGACCGAGGTTGAGGAGGAAGGAGTTCTGAGGTGCAGGAATGGAGCCAAGGTCACGCATAAGCTGGGAAACAAGCTTTGTGCAATATGCCATCTTTCCGAAAGACTTTGTGTATGTCAGTCCGTGGTAGCTCTCATCTGGAGTGGTGAGTCCAGGGAACTTGTCTGCATGGGCATCCCAGTCAAAGTTGCCGCTATCAACAACACAGCCGCCAACCTGACTTGCATGACCATCCATGTATTTTGTTGTAGAATGAGTTACGATGTCGCACCCCCACTCGAAAGGACGGCAATTGATTGGAGTAGCAAAGGTGTTGTCAACAATCAATGGCACGCCATGCTTATGAGCCATCTTTGCAAAACGCTCAATGTCGAACACGTTGCCGCCAGGGTTGCTGATTGTCTCGCCAAAGAAACACTTTGTATTCTCCTTAAAGCAAGCCTCAATCTTCTCATCGTCCCAATCTGGATCAACATAAGTGCACTCAATGCCAAGCTTCTTCATCGTAACACCGAAGAGGTTGTAAGTGCCGCCATAGATGTTGCATGAGGTGATGAAATGATCGCCAGCCTCACAGATATTGAACACTGCATAGAAGTTTGCAGCCTGTCCGCTTGATGTGAGCACAGCACCCACACCTCCTTCAAGCGCAGCAATCTTCTTTGCCACAGCATCGTTTGTAGGATTAGCAAGGCGTGTGTAGAAATATCCCTCATCCTTCAAGTCGAAAAGACGAGCCATCTGGTCGCTTGTCTCGTAACGGAAGGTTGTACTCTGATAGATAGGCAGCTGCTGAGGCTCACCTTTTTTTGCTTTCCATCCGCCATGAATGCAGATGGTTTCAAGATTCTTTGCCATTATTTATGTTTTTTAGTTTTCGTTATAGTTTTCGTTATTTTAAGTTTACAAATCACAAAATTACATGTTTTTATTCTTATGGCAAAACTTTACGTCAATTTTATCCATAACATGATGCTCATTTATACAGAAAAGCATAACTTTGCAAAAAACTCATAATTCAAAACTCAATAACTCATGCACAAATGGATTATAGCCCTGAGCACCATCTTGATGATCTCTCTCTCAAACATAGCAAATGCTCAGGATGCGGAATATACCAAGGAGGACAGCACTCTCGTTGTTAAGCTTCTCAATGAAGCTAAGACTAAACGCGGCAATGAAAACCGAATCTTCTATTTCGGAAAGAAATTCCTCGGCATACCATACGTTGGTCATACTTTGGAAAATGGCACGAAGGAGCATCTCATCGTCAACCTTCATGAACTGGACTGCACCACATTCGTGGAAACGGTCGTGGCTCTATCACTCTGCGACAAGGAAAATGCCCGCACCTTCAAGGACTATTGCCGCAACCTGACAAAGGTGCGTTGGAGGGGCGGCAAAATGGGCGATTACACCTCACGCCTCCACTACTTCACTTGGTGGGGCATAGACAACGAGGAACTGGGCATCGTCAAGGAAGTGGCTAACTACCAAGAGCCTTACGGACCTTTCACAGCCGTTCAAACTGTGAACATCAACTACATGACTCAGCATCCACAGTCGTACAAGCATCTCAAGGCAAACCCTGACTTTGTGCCTGTAATCAAGAAATACGAGCAGCAGACAAACGGCATGAAATTCCGCTACATCCCAAAGAAAAACATGCAATGGTCACAGTCCACATCACTCGGCGAAGCTGTTCATGATGGCGACATAGTAGCCATGCTCACTGACAGCGACGGACTCGACACACGCCACATAGGCATTGCCTTCTGGAAAAACGGCAAGCTATATTTCCTCCATGCCTCAAGCCTTTACAAGAAGGTGCTTCTCAACCCAGAGACTTTCTACCTGTATGAAATGAAGCAGCCTAAGCACACTGGCATCAGGGTATATCGATTTGTGGAATGAACTATTTCAAGCTGTACGGTTAAAGAGTGCCCTTTGGGCCAATTAGAAAAACAAGGTCAAAACAAAAGAAAACCGAACTCGTCGTTCGCGATGAAGGAATTAGCAGGAAAGCAATTGATGCTGTTTTCTTTTGTTTTCCTATGTTTTGGCTACGCCGAGCTGAAGGTTCTTTTGTTTTTCTAATTAGCGGTTCTTTGCGAGCAAAGCGCTTCGCGATAAGCGCACAAACTTATTTTTTGTTTTAACCGTACAGGTCGAACTATTTTTTCAGGAAATTGAGAATGATCTCGTTGAAAATGTGGGGTTGCTCCATGTTGGACATGTGTCCGCAGTCGGGAATGACGATGAAGCGTGAGTTGGGCAGATGGTCGAGCATTCCTGGACGGCGTTTCTTTTCTTTGTCTCCACATATATATAATGCAGGAACTTCTGGACGATGCTGTTTCAGTACAGGCAGGGCTGTACGAGCATAATAAAGATGCGGTTCGTGGTGGGTGAGAAGCCATCCGTCCCAATCTCCGATAATTGCCGTTAGTTCGCTGCGCATGTTTTCTGCTTTCGTTCCCCCACCCTTCACGAGCTGTTCTATCCATTCCTCTCTGCAAGCATCTATACCTTTGGCAAGATTGCTCTGCACTCGTGCTTCCTCTTCGGCATATTCGGCAGAATCGACAGGTTCGCTGAATCCCTTGCGGCTGCGAAGGGCTCCGCTTGCCATGATGCAGGAGAGCATTCTTTCTGGGTGCATAGCCACCATGTCTGCTGTTATGAATCCTCCCATAGAGAGTCCGACGACGTGCGCTTTGTCTATATGCAGAGAGTCCATGAGGGTTAGCAAATCGTCAACATGAGTTGTATGTATGCTGTCGCTCAATTTTGAGGAGCGTCCATAGCCTCGCATATCGGGTGTGACGACTCGGAAATGCTTGGAGAGACATTCTACCTGAGTGCGCCACATCCTGCGGTCAAGCGTATGTCCGTGAACAAGGATTACTGGTGTGCCTTCGCCTTGTGACTCCCAGTACATCTTGCCTCCGCTGCTAATGCTCACATAGCCAGAATCTCTGTTCTTCTGGGCTTTCATTGGCGTGCTTGCCATGAACAATAACATAAAAAGAAGAGCGGCACAAAGTGGATGCAGGTATTTCATAACTTTCAACTTTTAATTCAAACTTCAATCTCAAATCAATCTCAAATCAACCTCAACCCAACCTCAACTCAATCTCAACCCAATCTCAACTCAACCTCAACTCAATCTCAACTCAATCTCAACCCAATCTCACAACGCATAAACGATTCCTAATTTGAGTTCGTGAGATCTGGCTATGCGGTTTGGATAGTAGCGATATTGTCCTTGACGGAAATAGAGTTCGGAGGAAGCGCAAAAGCGGAGATCTGGAGTGATGTTGACATCGAAGAACAGGGTGTTCTGAATGATGCTCTGCTCTCCCTTGTCGCCCCATGCGTTAATACCATCCTCTATTTCTTCTCGGTAATGCTCAGGGTCTTTCTGGAAGTTTTCAAGGTCGGAAAGCTTGGCTCCTTTGAGAATGAAGAGGCGCATGAAGTAGAACTTATTGCCAAAGGAGATGTGCTTGTTATAGATAAACTTAAATTTGTGTCTGACGGAGAATCCTGTACCGAAATTATAGCGTCGCAATGGGTAGTAGTCGGCTGTGCTTCCACCAAGTGGTACGGCAGAAAACATGAAGTCGTGCAATACGCTGACAGCCTTGCCCTGACGAGCTGCATGGAACCCTGCGCCAAAACTTGCAGCCTCGGAGATTACGGCAAGGTTGCCTGCTACGCCATCAGCATTGGAATAGTGATCTACATATTTGAGGTTCTGGTAAAATCCGATGTCCATCTTCCAGCGATGCGGGAACTGTCGCTGAATAGAACCGATACGTCCTGTAATTTCAAATTCTCCAATAGTAGGATTGTCTGGAGCGAGGTTCATGAGGGCATACATTTCGAAATAGTCGTATGCTCGTGACGCTATGCCTTCGTCAAGGTCGTTGAAGTGATTGCCGTAGTTGAACGTGATGTCCAGATATGGCACATTTTCATGGTAGCGTTTGCCTGTGAGCGGATGAACAGAGCCGAAATCGTTGGTGTAGCGATTGCCCAATCCTATCTCAAAAGAGTATGGTTCGGGTGCTTCTTTCTTGCCAGCAAACCCTGGGGTGACATGGAACATTTCTCCAGACACTAAACGATGGAATCCTCTGACAGGATTGAGGAATGTACCTAAAAATTCTCTTATCACTCGCCTTGAGCCTCTTGCCCTGTTATCGAAGAATATGTCTGATATTCTGTGTCCTACCTCGCCAATAGCTGCACCGCCAATACCTGTGGAAAGGAAGTCGTTGATGGCAGGACGATTGGTTTCGCAGAACACCTCCCATGTGCCAGAACCCACCAAAGGATAGATGAGGGACACGCCGTATGATAGCCCATGCTCGCGAGCTGCATTGTAGAACATGCCTCCATGATAGGGATGGGCAAACTGATTGCCTGAGAAGCTGTCGTTATCCCACACCCATCCACCTGTGAGATTACGTTTAAGAACTTTGTTGGTGATGTAGGCATAATCCCTGTCTTGGACAAAGCGATCCCAAGCAAGAATGCCTGCATTGATGCCAAGATCGAGAGCAAGGGATTGGAGTGCTGGCGATTTGCAAGTTCCGTCACAATTCTTTCCGAAAAGATGGATGGGACAAGTGAACTTTGCAAAAGAATCCACTTGCTGTATGTGCATTTTCACACCTGAGATTGAGTCATACCAGACTGAATCTGTTTCTTCGTACGCTGATGCCGAAAATGCGAAAAAGAATGAAACAACTATGATAATTACCTTAATAAAAACTGATTTCATCTATCTCCAAAAGTTATGCGAGTGCAAAGTTACGAACATTTTTCTAAAAAATTGAGTTCTATTTGGTTGTAGCATTATTCTAAAAATCGTATCTTTGCAAAAAATATCAATTTTCACACCTTTTTTATGGCAAAAGAAAAGATAGCATACGTATGCACTTCCTGCGGTTATGACACTCCGAAATGGATTGGCAAATGTCCTGCCTGTGGGGAATGGAACACTTTTGTTGAACAGAAACTTGGCAAGACAAAGGTGCAGAATACTGTAAACGAAACTTTCAGCTTACAGTCTAAAAGCAGTCCTATTTCCATGTCTAAAATCAAGACGGAGGATGAACCACGAATAAACCTGCTTGACAGCGAACTGAACCGTGTGCTGGGAGGCGGACTTGTGCCTGGAAGCATGACTCTGCTTGGCGGTGAGCCTGGCATCGGAAAGAGCACGCTGATTCTCCAGACTGTGCTGCGGCTGAAAGGCAAAAGAATCCTCTATGTTAGCGGCGAGGAAAGTGCAAGACAGTTGAAACTGAGGGCTGACAGACTTGTTGAGAAATATGATGGCGAAGCATCGAGCGAAGCTTTGGCTGATGTGCAGGTGGTTTGCGAGGCTGTCATAGAGACGGTGTTCGAGCATGTCAAGGCCGTAGATCCTGATATTGTGGTTATTGACTCCATACAGACCATGGCAACAGAGAGCGTTGAGTCAAGCCCTGGCAGCGTGAGCCAGATTAGGGAATGTGCTGCTATGGTTCTGAAATTTGCCAAAGAGACAAACACTCCTGTCATAATGATTGGCCACATAAATAAGGAAGGTTCCATTGCTGGGCCAAAAATCCTTGAACACATGGTAGATACGGTGCTTCAATTCGAGGGTGACCAGCATTACATGTACCGCATTGTCCGAGCAATAAAAAATCGTTTTGGAAGCACAGCAGAACTGGGAATCTACGAAATGGTTCACAACGGACTGCGCCCTGTGGAAAATCCTTCCGAACTGCTCCTTTCCGATGTACAGAACGGCGAGGAACTGAGCGGTGTGGCTGTAGCATGCTCCATCGAGGGCGTGCGCCCTTTGCTCATCGAGACTCAAGCTCTCGTAAGCACAGCAGCATACGGCACTCCGCAGCGTTCTGCCACAGGTTTTGACTTGAGAAGACTCAATATGCTTCTTGCCGTCCTGGAAAAGCGAGTCGGATTCAAGCTGCCTCAGCGCGACGTCTTTCTTAACATTGCTGGCGGTATCAGAGTGACAGATCCTGCCATTGACCTTAGTGTTATTGCAGCCGTTCTATCAAGCAACATCGACACAGCCATAGACAGAAGCATCTGCTTTGCCGGAGAAGTGGGACTAAGTGGAGAGGTGCGTCCTGTGAGCCGTATTCTTCAACGAATAGCAGAAGCAGACAAACTGGGATTCGGCAAGATTGTCATTCCAAAAGCTAACCTGAATGGTATTGACAAGACGAAATTCAACATTAAAATTGTTGGCGTGAGAAAAGTTGAAGAGGCACTAAGAGAGCTTTTCGGGTAGAAAGACAATAGTGTGCATTTTTCTTCTGCTACTTTTAACATTATTTGTGCATTATATAACATTTTGATATTCCACAGAATAAACATCATATCACAAAATATTGTGCAAAATAAATTTTGTCATATAAAAGAAAATGTGTAATTTTGCAGTCGAAATCAAACATCATACCACAATATGGCAGCTTCAAAAACAAGGCAACTTTTAGTTGACAAAGCACGACAATTGTTCGCATTGTATGGTTTTGAAGAGACCTCAATGAACGACATTGCCGTTGCTGCAGGTAAAGGACGCCGTACTTTATACACTTATTTCAACAGCAAAGACGAAATCTATCTTGCCGTTATCGAGACAGAACTTGACAGACTCTTCGAAGGCATGGAGGAAGTGGCAAGAAAGGACATTTCCCCTGAAGAGAAAATCATTCAACTCATTTTCAAGCATCTCAACGTGTGCAAGGAAGCCGTTTACAGAAACGGAAACTTGCGTGCAGAATTCTTCCGCGACGTTTGGAAGGTGAAGGCTGTGAGAAAAAATTTCGACAAGAACGAGATCAACCTTTTCCGTCGTGTTATGAACGAAGGTGTTGACAAAGGTGTGTTTGATATTCGCAACACCCGTCTTATGGCAGAAATATGCATTTACTGCTTGCAAGGATGCGAAGTTCCTTATATCTACGGACGCTACGCTCTACAAAGCCCAGACGAACTCCTTCCATACGTTCGGAGAATGGTGCTTAAGCAGTTGTGCAACCATTCAATATACAATCCATATTGACATCAAACCGACACATATTTATATAATATAAATAGAACATATATTAAATCAACAAAAATAAAGTAAAAATTATGGGACTCTTATCAGGTAAGACAGCGATCGTAACAGGCGCTGCACGTGGTATCGGCAAAGCCGTTGCCATGAAATTTGCTCAGGAAGGTGCTAACATTGCTTTCACTGACCTTGTACTCAACGATGATATGGCTGCTGGTCTTGAGGCAACTCGCAAGGAAATCGAAGCACTCGGCGTAAAGTGTAATGCATACGCAGGAAATGCTGCCGACTTCGCAGAGACAGAAGCTGTTGTTGCAAAGATCAAGGAGGATTTCGGCACAATCGACATTCTCGTAAACAACGCTGGTATCACTAAGGACGGTCTTATGCTTCGTATGACAGAGCAGCAGTGGGATGCTGTTCTCAGCGTAAACCTCAAGTCTGCATTCAACTTCATCCACGCTTGTGCTCCAATCATGCTTCGTCAGCGCGGCGGTTCTATCATCAACATGTCTTCTGTTGTTGGTGTTCACGGTAATGCTGGACAGTGCAACTACTCTGCTTCTAAGGCTGGTATGATTGGTCTTGCAAAGTCAATTGCTCAGGAGCTCGGTCCTAAGGGTGTTCGTGCTAACGCTGTTGCTCCAGGCTTCATCGAGACAGCTATGACAGCTCAGCTTCCAGAAGAAATCCGCAAGGACTGGATGAAGAAGATTCCACTCCGTCGCGGCGGTCAGGTAGAGGATATCGCAAACGTATGCCTCTTCCTCGCATCTGACATGTCAAGCTACGTTTCTGGACAGGTTATCCAGATTGATGGCGGCATGAACATGTAATTTATGACCGTAGTTTACGAAGATAATCACGTAATTATTGTTTCGAAGAACTCCAGCGAGATTGTTCAAGGCGACAAAACCGGCGACACTCCGCTGAGCGAAACAGTAAAGCAATACATCAAGGAAGCGTATGCCAAGCCAGGCAACGTCTTCCTTGGTGTTGTTCATCGTCTTGACCGTCCAGTAAGCGGACTTGTGCTGTTTGCACGAACTTCCAAGGCATTGCCTCGTCTGAACGCAATGTTTGCAAACGGAGAAGTACACAAGAAGTATTGGGCAATAGTCAAGAATCAGCCTCCACAGATGGAAGGCACACTCATTCATTGGCTTGTACGCAATGAAAAGCAGAACAAATCATACGCTTACGAAAAGGAAGTACCCAACTCAAAGAAAGCCATTCTCAGCTATCGTGTCATAAGCAAATCAGACAATTACTACCTACTTGAGATAGACTTGAAGACAGGACGCCATCACCAGATCCGCTGCCAGCTTGCCAAGATGGGATGCCCGATAAAAGGCGACCTCAAATATGGAGCAAAGCGCAGCAATCCCGATGGAAGCATCTCCCTGCTCAGCCACAGCATGGAGTTTATCCACCCTGTTTCAAAAAAAGAAATTGCCGTCACAGCACCTCTGCCCGACGACAATCTCTGGAAATCTTTAACCAAGGATTTTTAACTAATTGGTCCTATTAGTCCCATTAGACTTATTAGTCCCATTAGACTCATTAGTCTCATTAGACTTATTAGACTTATTAGCCCTATTAGACCAATCCCTCCCATTCAACCTTATTCCACCACATATGCTTTAGTGATTCTAATTTCTTTCAGAGGCACTTCAGCTGCATTTGTCCTCACCTTCTGAATATCCTCCACAACCTTCATTCCCTCCACAACTTCTCCAAACACAGTATATTCGCCATCCAGCCAAGGAGCACCGCCATGCGTTCTGTAAGCTTTGTGTTGTTCCTGATTGAACTCCAAAGGAAGTTTCTCAGCCACTTCATCCTTTGCTTCATATTGCAGTTTCTCAAGCATATCGCTCAATCCATCCCTATCCCTTGCTGCACGAAGCGCATCTAGCTTTTCCTTATTCTCCATCTGTTTTTTCTGGAAAAGAATCTCCGCATCTCTCTGCTCACGAGCAATCTCATAATTTCTCAAATCCTCGTCAGAGCAGTTCTTGCCTGTAACGATGTAGAACTGAAACTTATCGCTCTCACGCTTTGGGTTTACATCATCACCATCGCGAGCTGCAGCAAGCACGCCACGCTTGTTGAAATGCTTCGGATAGACAAACTCTGCAGGAATTCTTTCGGCAAGCGTATCACCATCAGCATCCTGTTTCACCTCATAACCCTCCGGACGAGTCTTAGGATCACCCGTCTGAATCATGAAATAGCGCACCACCCTATGGAAAGTCACTCCTGTGTACATTCCATCTTTCACATTTTTAATAAAATTATCACGATGACCAGGAGTGTCATTATATAATTTCACCCTGATCTCACCATAAGTTGTCTCAAACACAACTTCCGTCTCTTTCTCGCCATTATCTGTGCATCCTGCACAAACCAGACAGCAAGCCCAAAGCGCAATAGTAAGCAATTTCTTCATAATGATTTGGTATTCTTTTTTGCAAAGTTAATCTATTTTCATGACTTCAACACCATTTTAAATCAAAAAAGTGAAATCCTCCCGGACTCCACCTCTCAAATTTTAGCATCTTTTCGCTAAAATCAACCTAATTTACCAAATCTAAAACCTATTTACTAAACCTAAACCTTTTATTATGTTGTATTTCACAACACGTTACCCTTTATTAACAATCTTTTTTACCCTTTATAAAAAACAATTCCTATTGAATCTTACCTTAATACTAATACCTTAACCTATTTACCTTTTTAACTTTTTGTGTTCGTGTTATGTGTATTATGTGCTTGTTTTCTTAACACGATGCAAAGTTACAGCCTTTTGCACTCTCTGTCAATAGTTTTTTAGATGTTTTTTCAAAAAATAGTCATTTATTTGATGTATATCAAATTTTGTGCACGCACACACAATAAAAACGCACAATTGTGTACGCACACAGCGCATTTACGTCATATAAGCAAAACTGCATTCATTCTACCGAAAAAACGCAATCTTACTACTTCAACACAAAAATTTCTACAGGAACAACGCCGTCAGCAATCATACTTATCTCACTGGCAGCACGGTTGCTCAAATCAACAATCCTGCCTTTAGCAAAAGGACCGCGATCAAGCACCTCAACAATAACTTCCTTACCATTTTTCTTGTTCACCACCCTAAGCATTGTGCCGAAAGGCAATTTCTTGTGAGCGCAAAACAGAGCATCCTTATCATACCTCTTGCCACTTGCCATCATGTGCCCATGAGATTTTGCAGAATAGTAAGTCGCCATACCCGTCTCATAAGGAACGCTCGCCCCCTGCAAATAATTATCCGCTTCCTCCTGAGCCCTCTTCTTAGCCTCAAGGTTAGCATAAGGTATAATCGGCTCCTTCAATTCTTTCGCATGAGCAGACTCCTTATCTCCCTCTTTCATTCCAGTAACCCATCCTGCAGGCTCAACAGAAGAATGCAATCCACTCACCCCCCAATGCATTGGCAACTTCGGATCAAGCGATGAATGCAGATTCTCCTGAGCCACACAGCACACACACGGCGAGGCTACACATATTATTATATATAGGAGCTTAAAAAAATCTTTTCTCATAGAAGGGAATTTAGGTGATAAATGATTTTTTGAACAAGAAAGAAGTACAAAGTAACGGAAATTTCCCGATTAATGCAATTTTTCAACAAAAAACCTTCAAAAAGTTTTGTCATTTCGCCAAAATGCGCTAACTTTGCACTCGCAAATGAGAAATAAGCGTTTCTCACAACACTTTTATATCGCGGGGTGGAGCAGTTGGTAGCTCGCCAGGCTCATAACCTGGAGGTCGTTCGTTCGAGTCGAGCCCCCGCAACAAAGCGAAAGAAGTTCCCCCAAAAGAACTTCTTTTTTTGAAGGTCGCCGAAATGGTGGAATGGTAGACACGAGGGACTTAAAATCCCTTGAGCATTGCGCTCGTGCGGGTTCGAGCCCCGCTTTCGGTACTTCTTTTTTCTCAATCACATTTATTAAAGTAATCCACTTTACCTTATTCCCCAAACAAAATCATGAAAAAAATTTTCTTTCCAGTTATTGCTGCAGCTATGATGGCATGCAACAGCAACGCCGCAAACAATCCCACTGATTCAGAAGAAAATGCACCAGCAGAATCAAGTGAAGCACCATCTACAGCAGAACCACAAAAGAAGTTCCTCTCCCCAGACCTCGCAATGCTCAACCTCTGCGGCCAGGTGAAGAAAGTCACAATCGAAAAGACACAATGCAACGACTACGGAGAACCGCTCGAAGGATACGATTCAGAAGAAGAGGAAATAATTGAATTCGACAAGAACGGAAAGATCATCTCCGGCTCAATATATGGTTTGGACATTAGCCTTGAAGAGACAGAAATCAACCGCGACTCAAAGGGCCGCATCATCAAGATTGTCCAAGGCAACACAACCTACGAATACACATGGGAGGGCAACCGCCTCTACACCATCGACACCTACTGGGAAGGCGAGCTCACAGGCGCATCAACTGAGGCACTCGCATACAATGCAGACGGCACACTTGTCGTTAAGTTCGACGAATCCGTTGGCGACGGAGTAGAATCTAACAGCCGCATCAAGTGGAGTCAATCAGAATTTGACGACAAAGGAAACTGGACAGTAGCCTACCAAAACTACCTCTTCTGCGACCAAGAAGGTGACGGCGAAGAAGGAAAAGAATTCAGCAACCAATACTTGCAGTACAAAGTAAAGCGAACAATAGAATATTACAAGTAAACACTTGACAATCTCATTATTTTTTTGTAACTTTGCAAACAGAATAATGCACAGATAACAGCAAAACATAAAAAAAACAATAAACAAGACAAAGCTTTTGGCTAATGAATCAAAAGCTTTGTCCAACGAGACAAAAGCTTTGTCGCATGAGCCAAAGCTTTTGTCTCGTTTTTTTTGCGGGCATTTACATGAAGGCTTATCGGGCAAAAGCACGAAGCAAATACGAGTGGAACGTTCTATGAGTTTTTGGTTAATGAAAACATAGAGGTGTATTTATCGCAATTCCGTCAGCAAAACTGACGTGGACAGCACCCCAAGAGCTACTGTCCAAAGCGGTTTTGCCGCTTGCCTTTGTCTGTTGTTTTTACTCATTACAAGCAACCCTTTCTGCCATTGCGTTTAGGTGAAGGCATTGCGCCCTCGTTATTACTTTCTTTTCCATATGGAACTCCCAAGGACTTATCTGCAACAGCAATCCCGCTGCACATGTATCAAAGGCTTCACCAGCTGGTTTATAGAGCTTTGGGAAACCATTTTCCCTGAGCAGGATAATATTGTAACCTCGGTTCATGGCTTCACGCAACACCTCCTTTTCCTTGGGCGAAATGGCTGCACTTACCAACACACCACCTCGCTCACCGCATGCCAACCATTCTTCTCTCAATCGTGCGTTTTCTTCGTCCGTATATCTCCGATGCACAATAACAGCCATCTTGTCGGGAATGTCAATCAAAAAACGATTGCCCACCACTTGGCATTGTTCTCCTGCAACTTCCATACCCGTCAGCACAGTAAACAGTTCTGGATGCAGTCGTTTCATCATCAGACGTCGAGGGTTGTCATCAAGATAATGTTTCCAATTATCCAACTGTCCTTCGTGCATAAGAATCTTGTCGCAGTAACCTTCCTCAAAAATCACAGGACGCAAGCCTTCGGGAGATGCCGAAGGTACAGTATTTGCTACCTGCTCCTGTTCTTTGTCCTTTTCTCCCTGCCGCCGTTCCTTGGGCATCTCCCCAAGGTCCTGCAACTTCCACCATGCCCTGGTGCAACCGGTCTTAAATCCTCTCACCACCATGCCCAGATGCTTCCCTTCTCCCAGATCTTCATTCACTCTCACTATCATGTGAAGGTGGTCTGGCATGACACAAAGCTTCCAAACCTCCACCTGAGGATAGAAGTGGTGGATCTTCTGAATTTCTTCTTGTTTAATAGCCGTTCCGAGCATGGAACAATCAACATAAGGAGCAATATTACCATTCAAATCTCCTTTCAACTGACCAAACAAAGCCGCACGTTCCCTCACCACAAGAGTCAGCATATATGTACCCTTGCGACTGTAGTCGTGCCATGGAGTGCGCCTCTTCATTGAGTGCTGTATATCATGCACCTCCATGCCTGCTACTATGGCTTCTTCGCGTGTCATACTTTATATTCTATTGTTTTTGAACAAATACTCCACTGGAATCTGGAATCACTGTCGCAGAGTGGAACGATCTATGAGTTTTTGGTAGAGGAACATTGTTGCGATTTGAATCAATTATTCTGTTCCATCCACCTCTTCACCTGATTCACGCACCAAGGCAGTTGGTCACGCACTTGCTGCACCCAAAAGCGCATTACGTCCCACCCTTGTCGCATAAGAGCTTGATTGCGAAGTTGATCATTGTAACAGAGTTCGCCTGTCCATGTTTGGTGGTACATTGCTCCATCCACTTCTATGTCGAGTTTCTTGCCGTTGTAGAATAATGCAAGGTCAAGATAATACTTGTCAACGTGATACTGAGCCGTTACAGGAATGCCTGCATCAGAAAGTGCTTGCTGCAAAATGTGCTCCCACTCTGATGCTTCAACTGGAGCTTCTTGTCCTCCGCTGTATTCCGCGAAATGCTCAAGGTAACTCACACCACAGTTTTTACAGAACTCCTTATCACCAACCGTAACGAGAAGGGATCTTGCACGAGTAATGGCTACGTTGAACAGATTGCCTGTTGATTTCAGGAACATAAGGCTCTGCGACATTGTGCCATTAGACACTACAGGCGAGAACACTATCACGTCACGTTCGTCACCCTGGAATTTGTGGACAGTATCAATGAGCAACTTATTATGAAGTTCAAGATGGTTCCGCAGTTCTGAATCACTCTCCAATGCCTTAGATATCATTTCTGCTTGTAGATGGAATGGGGTGGTCACACCAATGGTTCCTTCAAAACCAAGTTCAATTGCAAGTCTACGAAGAATGCGGATTACACCCTCTGCTTCTTTCATATTGTATGCGCCACCTCTCTCTGGTCGAATGGTTTGTCCTTTCACATTCATCCACTGCATACCAAGAATTGGCTTTCCGTTATTTGGTGATTGCAAACGGCTATAATCTGTAGCTATGCGCAATGTATTGTCATAGAACTCCTGATTGGAGAACTGGATAATATCTAAGAAACTACGATGGTGATCACGAAGCTGGATGATGTTTTCAGCCTCTGCCATGCTTTCCGCAAGGTCATACATCGAACTACCTCTGTATGACCAACGCGCCTCTATACCATGTGTATTGATGAGCGAGAGATCGGTTTGTTTGCTGAGCATGCAAATATGACTCAACTGTTGTTTGTCACCAATTACAGCAATACGCTTTGCACGCATCATCAGCGGTATCATCGATGCAATGTCACATTGACTTGCCTCATCGATAATCAGCAAATCATAGACGGCTTCCTTGAATGGCAATCGTCTGCGAGCGCTGAGCGAAGTGATAGCACTAACGGGTAGCACTGTTTTGAGCTGATGAGTATAAGCATCCACATTGTCATGCTCAACCATGCTGATGTAATCATGCATTGCGCCACGATTCTCTGTGCCGAACACAAATGTATGTTGATCAAGCCAGTAATTCCATGCTTTCTTTGCCTTAGCTTCAAGCTCAACATGCTCGGCCATCATTGCCGCATCAAGTTGCTCCAATGATGCCGAATCACGCAAAACATTCAGCTGATGATTGTAATCGGCAATAAGTCGTAGGTCGTAAATCAACTGCTTGAAAATGGTGTCGAAATGCAACCATTCACGCTCTGACATTTTATGTGACAGTTTCAGCTCCGGATGATGCTTCGCCATGAACGAATTTACGACTTCACTTGCTCGCTCAACACCTTCCGTAGAACGTCTCTCCCATTTAGAATGAAACAACTTATCCATGAAACTTTGAGGGCCTTCTGCTAATGCTTTTCTTCCAGAGCAAAACTCAGAGTAAGCAGATTCCGCGTCATGAACTTCACCATCCATCAACACTCCTATCAGCGAACCATATGTATTACGCAAAGCACAAACATTCTGCTCCAATTCGTCAAGACGATTACGTGCTTCTACTATCTGCTGCTTCTGAGTGCGTTTTCCTTCGTAGCTTTCACACACTCTCTTATATGCATCATAATCCGCAGAAGAAGATTCCTTGGCACGTGCATTTTCCCATTGTTGAATATACTCGGAAATGCATTGTTTGGCACTTTTTTCATAACGCAGTACCAATGGTAGCTTCTTATTTAGCGAATTGACTCGCTTAACAACCACATCAACAGCATTGTTGTTCTTGCTGGTGAACAATACGTTCTGCCCATTGATGGCCGCATTTATAATGAGGTTGGCTACGACTTGCGTCTTACCTGTTCCCGGAGGTCCTGCTATCAATGTTACATCGGCAGAGAGAGCCGACTTTACGGCTTCCTTCTGCTCATCATTAAGAGGGAGAACTTCAAGTATTTCTTTGTTGAATGACTTTGCTTTGTCAAATTGCTTATGAATGAACTTCCACAGAATGGAATGACGAATATCCTGGTCGTCCCATTCCTCTAATCTGGCAAGTTCATTTTCCAAGCCCACGGTATAAGGAGTAGGATCCTTCGCAAACAATATGGCTCTATTGAGAATGCCGTCTGCATCTGTAGGGCGGACCGCACCTTTGCGCATATTACCATAATCAAGAGCGTCAACCCATTCCCAGTTAGGTCGAATGGTTTGTAGCAGTTTTACCTTGTCTGGAAGGTCTGAGAACAAAGCATGTCCTTCAGCGAAACCAAGCTCAGCTTCCAACTCGCGTAGCTCGTAAATATTCTCTGTCTTATCGTTTGTGGAGTATTTGTCTATAACATCCTTGTTGATTAGCAACTCATCATCTACAACGAATCCCTCTGGTTTGCCATGTTGGCCATCATTATAAGTGACATGTATGATAAAAACAGGTGATAGGAAATGCTTTGTCTTCAGTATAGGGTATCCTATCAGCAATTCTTTCTCCTTCTCGCAGTTACCACGGAGAAAAGCGCCCACCTCTGCACTCTTCAATATCTTATTGCTAATCCATGGCAATTCCATGAAAGATTTTTCATCCTTCATGGAAGCTCTCAGCGTTGTATTGTTCTCAAACTCCACACAGCTGATATAGTATTTACAAAGTCCTTTGAGTGTCATAATCAATCTTTTTGTTTACATGTACATAACCTACGCTTTTGTTTAGCATGAGCTATAACGATGCAATGGTGAAGAGTGGTGACGAGTCACTTAGCACTCTTCACCTATGTATTGCATTGTATTTTATGCAGTTAAATGCCTTTTGTGACGAGTGATGAGTAAATGACAAAATTCAATGGAAAATGGCATACAGACGCAAGAAACTGTTGGTGCTACCCTTCCAATGCAGCACAGGCATCTGCCCATTCATCTTCTGCTGCAGCAAGTTGTGATTTCAATTCACTATATTTTGTGAAGAGAGATTGATCGGAAGCACCTGATGGAGTGGCAAGTTTTGCTTCTACTTCGGCAATTTGTTCTTCTATCTTCATCACTTTCTGCTCAGCTGCCTCAACAGCTTTTTCCAGACGCTTCTGCTGCTTGTTGCGCTCCTTGAGTTCTGCGTATGAAAGAGGGGATGATGAATGAGTTGAAGATGTTGAGGAAGTTGATGGAGTTGAAGATGTTGAGGATGTTGAAGCAGATGGGCTTCCTGCGCTATTCATTGTGCGCCCAAGTTCATTTAGACTTTCTATCTGCTTCTTCTGCAAGAAGTCGTAAATGCCACCAATATGCTCACGCACTTTGCCTCCTCCAAACTCATAGACTTTATCTACGAGTCCATCAAGGAAATCACGGTCGTGGGAAACAACTATGACTGTTCCGTCAAACTCACGAATTGCCTGTTTAAGAACATCTTTTGACTGCATATCAAGATGGTTGGTTGGCTCATCGAGAATGAGAAGATTGACTGGTTCGAGAAGCAAACGTATCATGGCAAGACGAGAACGCTCACCACCAGAGAGAACCTTTACGAACTTATCGCTTGCTTCGCCTCCAAACATGAAAGCACCAAGGATATCACGTATCTTCAAACGAATGTCACCCTTTGCAACACGATCAATAGTATCAAACACAGTAATGTCACCATCAAGCAATTGTGCTTGATTCTGAGCAAAATATCCTATTTGAACATTATGGCCAATCTTCAAGTTTCCATTGAAGCCTCCCTGTATTGGCTCTATGCCTGCAGAGTCCATTATGCACTTCACAAGGGTTGATTTTCCTTCACCATTATTTCCCACAAATGCAACCTTCTCGCCACGCTTGATAGTGAGATCTACGGATGAGAACACAGTATGATTGCCGTATGATTTCTCCACACTATCACAAATGACAGGATAGTCGCCAGAACGGAGACAAGGAGGAAACTTGAGATGGAGAGAAGATGTGTCAACCTCGTCAACCTCAATAGGCACAATCTTTTCCAGCATCTTTATGCGCGACTGTACCTGATTGGATTTTGTTGGCTTATAACGAAACATCTCAATAAACTGCTTGATTTCAGCAATTTCTTTTTGTTGATTCTCGTATGCTCGCAACTGCTGTTCACGGCGCTCATCACGAAGCTTCACATATTCATCGTACTTTACCTTGTAGTCATTGATGCGGCGACAAGTGATCTCTATGGTGCGATTAGTGACATTATTGATGAATGCGCGGTCGTGAGACACAAGAATGACAGCATTAGCTCGCTGAGCAAGGAACTGCTCAAGCCATTGGATAGAACCGATGTCAAGGTGGTTGGTTGGCTCATCGAGAAGAAGAAGATCTGGTTTCTGAAGCAGAAGCTTTGCCAACTCAATACGCATGCGCCATCCTCCAGAGAACTCGCTTGTAGGACGGTCGAAGTCGCTGCGTTGGAAGCCAAGTCCTTGAAGAGTACGCTCCAATTCTGCATGATAGTTCTGTCCACCCATCATATTGAAACGATCGTTCTCGTGAGTGAACTTCTCTATCAGTTCCATATAAGATTCTGATTCATAATCAGTGCGCGATGCAATTTCTGCATTCATCTTGTCAAGACGTTCCTGCATTTCGCTGATATGAGCGAAGGCTGTCTCTGCTTCTTCCATCACGGTATGGGTGTCTGAAAGCACCATGACCTGAGGAAGATAACCTATCGTAACATCCTTCTGGCGAGCCACCTGACCGTATGTTGGCTGTTGCATGCCTGCAATGATTTTGAGCATGGTGGATTTGCCTGCACCATTCTTTCCTACGAGAGCGATGCGGTCTTTTGGATTGACAACGAAATTTGCGTCTATGAATAGCGGTGTAGCTGAGAATTCGACACCAAGATTATTTATACTGATCATTCTTTTGTCCTTTATTCTTTGTGAATGAGCCAAACTCGATGGCACGGTTTGGGCATTGATGGTAGCAACGGAGACAACCGGTGCAGTTTTCATGATTCCATACAATCCTGTCGTTCTGCATGCTTATATTATGCAATGGACATTGACGGATGCATCGTTTGCAAAGGCTGCATGACTGAGTGGCACGGAAATAGCTGTCTGTGACGAGAAAGCAGTTAAACAGGGGACGAAGCACATAGGTTTTCATCCAAGGCATAGCACCACGAACTACATCGGTTTTCTTTTCTTCAGTTCTAATGCTTTCTGCCACCTCAGGAAGCTTAGCAAGAGTTGACTGCACTTTGGCATCTGCCACTTCCTTGCTGTCCACATCAAAACCAGGCAGACATACATAAGTGTTAGGCATTTGCAACGAGAATGTTGCATCGAGTTTTCTTCCAAGCGCTTTAGAGAGTATGTTATCGGCATATCCCATATCGTCGCCGCAGGTCATCACAGTATATAAATAATGTGCATTTGACAATGCATCTTTATGCTTACTTATGAACTGTGTTACTATCTGCGGCAATCCCCATGCATAGACAGGAAAAACTATGCCAAGAGAGTCGTCATGAGAACACAAAACAGCAGCATCGGCAGTCATCTCAACGAGAGTGTCATTGAGAAGAGAGCCTAACCGTTCTGCAACAAAGCGGCTGTTTCCTGTGCCTGAGAAATAGTAAATCATAACGGATTGTTGGAATTACGGTGCAAAGTTAGCAAAAAACGGTGCATTTGTCGTAACTTTGCAGCCACAAAATAAACAAAAGACATGAATCGTAACATTCAAGGACATCCTTGCATGGCTATTGCCGCTGCTTGCTGGGGACTTATGGCACCTCTCGGCAAGGATGCAATGGCGCATGGGATTAGCGGATTTGACATGGTGGGCATACGTGTGACAGGCGGTGCTTTGTGCTTTTGGCTGGCAAGCCTATTTGTGAAATATGTAAAAGGAAAGAAAACGGAAAACAACAATAACACTGCTGAAAACGAGGACAAGATTACCAAAAAGGAGTATTTACGTCTGTTTGGCGCTGCACTTTTTGCCATCGTTTTCAACCAATGCAACTATATCGTTGGGCTCAGCATCACATCTCCTCTGAATGCAAGCATCATGACAACGACGATGCCAATCATCACAATGGTATTGGCTGCAATCATCATTCGCGAGCCTATCACATGGAAAAAGCTTGGAGGTGTGATTCTCGGTGCTTCAGGCGCTGCGACTCTTATTCTTGCATCGGCAGGAGGCGTAAAAGAAGGTGGCGTGCTGCTTGGTGACCTTATGTGCATTGGCGGTCAGCTGAGCTATGCCATCTATCTAACAGCCTTCAAGGATGTGATTTCACGACATAGTGCTATCACATGCCAGAAGTGGATGATGACCTTTGCTGCCCTTGCCGTACTTCCGTTCGCATTGCCATCACTCATCAAGGTTCCTTGGCAGGAACTGTCCGCAACAACATACGCAGAAACTGCTTTTGTGGTGCTTGGAGGCACATTTCTCAGTTTCCTCTGCTGCACAACAGCTCAGCAGATATTGCGTCCAACAGTCATTGCAATGTATAACTATATGCAGCCAATCGTAGCGTGTATTGTATCTGTAATGATAGGAATTGGCGTGTTCGGATGGAGCCACGCCGTAGCGGCAGGACTTGTATTCTTGGGCGTATATCTCGTAAATGCTTCTAAAGCAAAGGCATCAGAACGGATAGCCGACAGCAAAGTGAAATCCTAAGCTATCCTTGAATTTCGGGATATTGTAATAGCCAGACTTTCCTGTGTCGTAAGGAGCATGGATTCCCACGCCAAGATCAAGACGAAGGATGAGGTAGCCAAAATCATAGCGAAGTCCGAAACCCGTGCCAAGTGCAAGCGATTTGAGGAATGTGTCGCCTGTAAGTTGACCTCCTGGGTGTTCTTCATCATCATGCATCAGCCAAACATTTCCAGCATCAACAAAGAGTGCGCCTTGCAACTCTTTGATGATTGGGAATCTGTATTCCGCATTCATTTCCAAACGCAAGTCACCTGACTGATCGAGATATGTTCCCTTACCCATTCTATCCTGATAGCTACCCGGGCCTATGCTTCTAACAGCAAATGCTCGTACGCTGTTTGCACCACCTACATAGAAGAGTTCGCTATAAGGAGCATAGTTGGAGTTTCCGTAAGTCCAAATGCCTCCCACGCCTACTCGTGTTGCAATCTGTGATGCTTCTCCTATGTGGAAAATGTTCTTAAGCTCAAAATTGAACTTCAGGAACTGAGAGTATGGGTTGTAGAGAAGTTTCTTGTCCTTCTGATAATAGTCAAAACCGAGAATGGAATTAACTGTATTCAACATATTACCTGACTCCTTGACAGATGCTTCAAAATGCATCGTGTTGGTGATGCGAGTATTCCATGTATTATCATAAATGATAGAATACTGAACAGCAGGAATAAACTGATCACGAAGAGACACGAAGAGTGCAGAATTGTGAGATACGATGGAATCAAATCGCGCTGTCTGCTCTTGCATCTTATTATATGTAATTGTAAGAGGAGACAATTCATGACTCCATGAACGGCTTGTCTGGAAGCCATATTTAGCATCAACTGTGAATGACATCAAGCGATAGTAGTTCGCTCTATTCAATTGATTGATTGACAGCCCGAACTGCGTTGACGTCGGATACTTATAAATCTTCTTATTCAACCAAGGAAAAGCAATCCAAGGATAGGACAGAGAGTTGTCAAGCTCTATCTCATACGAGTCAATGCGATGGTTCTCTCCAAATTGCTTTTGCGTCTGCCATTCGTAGCTTCCTTTAAGTCCAACGGAGAAGGTTTCTCCATGATGGAAGGCATTACGCTTTGAAAGCGTCACTCCAAGGTGGGGGCCTATTTGAGAATTTGATTTCTGTGTGATATTGAAATCCAGTTCTGCATTGATAAGTTTGTCCATAGTAAGATCAAGTCGCACATCAAGAGTATCGTCTGACAAACCGTTTGGCATTGTGTCGCGAGGCGTGAATGTAAGCTTTGCAGATGAGAACATATCCATACTGTAAAGATTGCTTATGGTCTTATCTACTCTTGACTGATCGTAAAGACGTCCTTTCCAGAACTTGAAATTCTTGAACAGCACACGAGGCTTGATAGGCATTCTATTTCCTTGATATGCTATCTTCAATCCGTATGGAGCAAAGGATATGGAATCATCATAAACAAGGTATCGTCCAGAACGCCTGCGCTCTGTGCCTTTTACACTTGTGGAGCTCTGACGGATGTAGGCATTGATATTTCCGAAATAATACTGACGATTTGCCTTTTCTGGCATCTTCAGATCAGGCACAGCAACTAAGTGTATTCTGTATGGAGTGTTTGTTGTATCAGCAAGATATGTGACATAATCAGGGCGGAAGTAATAGAATCCTTGATTATGAAATTCATTGGTAATACGCTCTTTTTCGCTCGTAAGGTCAAGAGTGGAGAACTGTCCATTCTTGTGCAAATAGGAATCTTTTATTGTCGCGTTTATAATGGAATCCTGAATGCCCTTGAATTTGAATCTTATTGAATCGTAAATATATGGATCGCCCAAATGAACATCATAACGAATTTTCTGTTTCTTTGGATTCTTCTGATCAACAAGAGAATAGTCAACCTTTCCTTGGAAATATCCATAGTTCTGGAGCAAGTTTGTTGCCACCTTTGCACGAACATCTGGAGACACATGGTTAATAGTTGTTGGCGTGGAAGCAAAGGAATTGAACATCCATTTATTGAATCCAACACGAGGCTTATTAACTAACGCATTGTAAGTCCAAAGACCTATCTGAATAGGATTCCTTGCGTATGAGCTTCCTAAAAGAGCGCCATTAGGAGCATAATCGAGTGCAGCTTCAACTTCGGCAATAGCTAATTCCTCTGCATCGGTGCCTTTTTTATCATGCACTTTCACCTTGTCAATGCCAATGTAAAGCACTTCGTCCTCTTCCAATGCGCTTGTTGTGGAACAAGAGAAGAACGTGAACAACGTGGAACTGACAAACAACAATAATAGTAATATGTGTAGTTTATGTTTCTGCATCATCTTTCATTTTTCTTGTTATCAAATGATTCACGCTGTGTACTTTCTGATTCTCGTCGCGGTTCTGTAGCATCGGAGTTCCTGTTGTTTGATTCTGTTACAGGTTCTTCTTTCTTCTTTTTCCAAATCATAAGATCAGAGAGTTTGTCCACTTTCTTCTTTAGCAGCAAACCCACACCATTCTTATCCACTTCACCTTCCACGAGATTTGTGTAATCTTTCTCATGGAAAAGACGGATGTACTGCGTGCCGCCATTATCAAGTCGCCATTCAAGAGAGACGTCATCAATATAAGCACCAGACTCGTTGTTAGTCTTATTTCCATCTGCGCTGACTTTTCCGCCAACAACGACATTAAGGCGATCGGAGAAGAAACGACGAGAGAACTGGAATGAGTAGTCGGTGCGCTTAGTTCCATCGTCACGTGTGGTTTGAGACATACCCACATTCACATCCACCATAGTGCTAAGTGCTTGACCAGCAATGTTATTTATCTCATTTTGCAAGAAATTATTGAGAGCATTACCCGCCGTCACGCCACGAGAATTTGTGTCGGACACATAGAGTCCGGTAGCAATAAGAGCAACGGCAAGCTTATTCTTTTCTTCTGGAGAGAAACCTGCAAGTTCATTCTGAACATTAACATCCTCAGGCGCATCAATAACAAACTGTATCTGCATGTTTTCAAGAGTGTTGGAAATCTTCAAGCCTGTATCGAATGCTACACTTCGGCTTGTTCCATCGCTTGCACCAACAGTAGTCTTGACTCTTTCTGTTGCTGTGATATTAAGAATAGGATTAGCAGGAGCACCAGTAAATTCAATGTATGAACCGCTATGAATAGTGAACACACGCAATGGAATGACAGGCATGGTGTATTTCATGTCACCTTCATTGATTGTGTAGCGTCCTTGCAAGTTGAACACGCCTTCTGGAGTGTAAGACATTGTGAGAGTTCCACCTCCCTGAACATTGACGTAGCTTTCGCCATCGGCAGAAAGTTCTGCACGAAGCAAAGCACCATCTTCGACAACAAGGGATAGGTTCATGTCAATACCCATGAACGATTTAACTTCTATCTCATCCAATGGTGGAGGAGGAGCACTGAAATCAACAAACGTCACAATATCTTCCAGACGATCACCCTGGTAGAGTGGCGTTTCAGACATGATATAAGTGGCATTTGTTGTTGGCAGAACACGCACCAATCCACGAACAGTGAGGTCTTTTGTCGATCCAATAACACGAGTGAAGAAATCGCCATACATTTCTCCGAAAAGAACTTTCTTTGCTGTACGCTTAGAGTCAACAAGCTTGAAGTTCTTTCCGCGCAAAGAAAGCGACATGAATATCTCATCAAGATTGGCAAAATCAACATAGCCATTAAGAGAAAGAGGATTAGTTTGTTCTTTATCCTCTGCTGCATAGAAACTGAACTGATTAAAATCTATGCGGCTATTATTAAAGGCAATAAAATCATTGGCAAGCGCAAGGTCAATGCTATACTGATTCGACATCACATGAACATCAGAAGGCTGAAGCGCACCATTTATGCGGAAATCATCAAGAGGACCTGTTACAGCCAAATCACCATCAAGATTTCCAGAGAACTGAACTAACTGATCTGGGACAAATGGAGATACGAGAGACATTGGGATGTGAGCGAGCAGAAGCCTTGCATCAACATTTCCCTCTCCTTCAGAATCGTACGTTCCTGATACAGTTGCTATCTTGTCTCTATTATAACCGATAACGGCATTAACACTATGCTTTGTCTGACCTTGTGGAACGTATGAATAAGCAGCACTAACCATGCCGACATCCATGCCTTCATACTTAAACTTTTCCGTACAAAGCTGACCTTCAACAAGGAAATTATCATCTGTCTCCGCATACTCTGCATATCCTTCAAGCATACCAGACATGCTTGGAAGTCCTGGAACAGGAATAACTGCTAATAATTTCTCTATATTTAAAGATGTGAAAGCGACTTCTGCCGTTTGCCGGCTATCTGTATCATTGGCATACAGCTCAATAGCACAACTATCTGCTGTACTCTTAAGCCTGATATCTGCTTCAATTGGTTTATTAGGACGCAAACGTATGAAGTTTTCTTCATTTATTGCAAATTCTCTATAGGCAATAATCGGACGCTCAGGATAGAGATTCATGTTTACGCACGAATCATTGGCATGAGCAAAAAGTCCAAGATCAATACCTTTCTTACCTTCTTTATCATAATACTTAAGATGCGCATCAGCCTTATCTGCCATGAGATAGCCATCAAGAGTAGCAGTAAAGGCTGGCAACTGAGGCTGTTCTTTGCATTTCACTCCTGCTTTGAAATCAAGCTTTGAACTGTCTTGAGACACAATGAAGAAAGCTGAATCCACCTTAATGCTATCTGTCATGAAAGAATACACATGGCCCTTTCCATCAATACCAGTTTCTGGAGAGACATCAACATTTGCAAAGAACTCTCGGAAACTATAGCCAAATGTTCTAAGTACATCAGAGACAGGGTTATGTTCTCCTGCAGTAACATGAAAAGTTGCATCTGGAAGGTATGTTTTCAGATAATCAAGATTAACTTTACGTTCCTTAAACTGACGAGTTGCCACTCTGAGAAATTTATCAAGCTGAGGCTGCAGTTTGAACATATTTTCTGGAGCGCAGAAATCAAAACTAAGATCACCTGTTCGCACAACAGCAATAGTGCTGTCTTTTTGCGCTTCGGCAAGAAGATGGAACTCATCAGTCACAATGGAATCTTTTCCAAGCACTAACGACAAAGCATCAATATTGGAATCTATGTGGAAAAGTTTATCGAAATTGTATGAGAAATCAAACACTCCACTGGTTCTTGCCGTTAAGACATCATCACTAAAGCCCATTGATTGGACATCTACATTAGATAAATCAATATCTAATATGCCGGCAATCAAATTTTTATTTATTTGGGCATCAAGTGTCAAATCTGTCGTTATCTGTTTATTGTTACAAAGCAAATCAAGAACAAGTTTTCCTCCCTTAAACTGAGCATCAGCATCGATATTGCTCAAGTCAATCTTTCCCATTCTGCTTTCATCAAGATGGGCAGTAGCGTTCATTACTGTAGAAGGAGCATAGAAATCAAAACCTTTGCCATCTGCCTGAATATTACCAGAAAGCACGGTGCGATCGGAAATGTCAACAAACTTATTCAGCAGCACATTCTTGAAGATTGCATCGACCTTATAAGCTTCACTTGCCATCACATAGCTGCCATCTATATTTACTGTAGAACTATTGCCAAAATCTCCATTCAAAGTTGCTTGCAAGGATAAGTCATCTCCCGCAACATCCCATAGCATAGCTTTTCCATCAGCTGTCAACATTCCTGGAACCTTAAAGTACATCTTCTCCACATCTAAAGTCTGAAGATTACCTTTTGCTTTCATCTGCATTTGAACAGGTTGTGCAGGCAACTGCTGGTTCATCATCTGACATACATCCTTTGTACTTTCACCACCCATTCTTGTGAAATAGATAATGTCGCCCTTGCCGATCTGTCCTTCTGCCAAAACAGAAAATGCGCCAGGAGCAACATCATCAAAGGCATTCATATCCATACGGTATGAAAGACTGACAGAACTATCATCAGTCATCACTTTCATTTTAGGAACAGTAAGTGAGAGAGAATCCATCTCCACCCTGCCTCGTGCTTCTTTTATATGAAGACCACTCTGTTCTTTTGCATGAAACGTGCTAATATCCAATGCTAATTCACCCGTGCCGAGATAGCACAAGGAATCTATAGAAAGATTAACATCCTTAAAAAACAAATGATTAGGATCAAGTACATTCGGATTTGTGAGACTTAATCTTGGCTGTTTACGCAGTTCGTATCTTGCCGATGATTCCTTTATTTGAAGTTTGTCAACTTTGTATATCTCCTCTCCAAGATCAATAAAAGCAGAAGCGTGAGCGCTATTTATATCAGCATAAGCATAGGTGCTATCAGCTTGCGGTGTAAGCAATACTGTTGTTTTAACATTTTGCAATTCAACATCATCTAATCTAATCTTCCATGTCTGCGGTTCGCTTTCTGTTGTATCCTCCGGAACACTATCAGCAAGCATCACAAACAAATCAGCATCTCGCAGCAATGCCTTGTTTACCACAGCAAGCTCTTCCTTCAAATCTGTACTGTGGGAATCAAGACTTAGTTCTGATATTCTTCCTTTAATAACACAAGCGTCAACAAATTCTTTTGTATAAATCTTTGCATCATATAGATGAACAGCATCAACCTCGGCCTTCAACTCAAATAATGGTAATGCTCTTACACTAACATCAAGTTCACGAGCATCAATAACGGTATCTCCTTCCTGAATAGCAAGCATTCCTCCCATTGAGAGATCAAGAGGGAACTTCAGTCGTACATTATCGACCGTAACTTTCATGTTCATCTCTTCACTCAGTACATCACACGCCTTATCAACTGCCCATTTCTGCACAGGAGGCAAGTAAATTATTATTGCTGCAAGAAGAAACAACGCAAAAGGGGTTAGCGCAACCCACAAAAATATGCGCCAACCCCATCCGAGTATGGTATGTTTACCGTATTTTTTCATTTAGAGATTAGGATTCTCTGACTTCCATTCAGCAACTGCAGGAATGATGCCGAGAGAGATAATCTCATCACGCATCTTCTGAAGATGAGCATAAGAAGCATCGAGAGCTGCCATTTCCTCAGCAGTGCCTTCTGGCTCTGTGAAATGAACACCAGTAGCATCGATTGTTGTAGGCATAGCCATCATTACATTCTGATACTTAGCGTTGTTTACATAGCAACCTGCTGGCCAATTGAACTTCTCACCGCCCATAGCGCCTTCAATCATCTTTACAGCCTGATATGCAGGGCTTTGGAAAGAAGAGCGACCACGAAGCTTAATGATGTTAGAACCACCCTGAGTTGTCATGTGCTTGATCTCAGCCCAACGCTCAGCAGAAGGCATCATGTCTGCAAGAGGCTTGCCATCGATGAGAGCCTTAGAAGCAAATACAGCCATCTGCTCACCGTGACCACCATAAGTGTATGCATTAGTAACCTTATCCTGCTGTACACCGAACTCAAGAGCAAGCTGCTGCTGAAGACGAGTTGAGTCGAGAGCTGCAAGTGAAGTGAGCTGGTTTGGCTTCAAGCCTGAGTGGATGAGAGCAGTAAGAGCTGTAACGTCAGCTGGGTTGAAGATAACAACAACATGCTTTACATCTGGACAATACTTCTTGATGTTCTCACCGAAGTCTGCTGCGATCTGGCAGTTACCCTTGAGGAGGTCCTCACGAGTCATACCTTCCTTACGTGGAGCACCACCTGAAGAAATGATGTACTTTGCACCTGAGAATGCTTCTGCAGGATCAACTGTGTAAGAGAGGTTTGCACCTGGGAACGCACAGTGGCACATTTCGTCATATACACCATGAACACCTGGCTCATAGATATCGTAAAGACAAATGTTTGGAGTAAGACCAAGCATAAGCACTGACTGTACCATGTTAGAACCAATCATACCGCCGGCTCCAACAATCAAGAGTTTTTCATCTGTTAAAAATGCCATAATTGATTGTTTTTTTTATTTATGATATTTGATTTATAGTCTTTCAACTCGCAAATTTATCCTTTTTATTTATTCTTTACAAACAAACTAACTGTTTTTTTCAGTAAAACACAAAAGATTTACTTTTATTCACAAAAAATAAGGGAGTTATTGCAAAATAGAACATACAATAACTCCCTTACGAATACATTTATATAAATTAGTCCGCATCATCTAATACGGGGAACTTTTTCCGGAAAGCGGCAAGTGCTTCCATATCAAGATCAGCCGTAATAGCACATTGCTTGTTGAGTTCACATTCTGCAATAGTTCTGCCATACGCATCGATGAGCATGGTGCCGCCGCAATACTTGCAAGCCAGATCTTCCCCCACACGATTAACAGCTGCTACATAGCATTGATTCTCTATGGCGCGAGCATGAAGAAGAGTGTTCCAAACCTCAATTCTGCTTGTTGGCCATGAAGCCACATAAATGGCAACATCATAAGGCGTTTCATCATTGTTGCGAGCAAAAACCGGGAAACGGAGATCATAGCATACTTGAAGAAGGAAGCGCACTCCTCTAAAATCCACAACAACTCTTTCTTCTCCTTTCGTATATCTTTTATGCTCGCCTCCATAAGTGAAAAGATGACGTTTGTCATAATAGATACACTCACCATCAGGCTTAACGAAATAGAAACGATTTGCAAACTTACCGTCTTCCTCGATTGCCACGCTGCCGCAAATAGCAGCATCCAACTTAGCTGCTATCATCTGCATCCAGCGAAGAGACAAACCATCCTTCTCCGCAACATCTTCTGGATGAACAGCAAATCCTGTGGAAAACATTTCGGGAAGAACATACACATCGCTCTTCTCTAAGTCTCTGAGCACACCCTCTGCCACTTGCTGATTAGCAGAGGGATTTGCCCAAATGATATCTTGTTGCAGAAGTGATATTTTCATTTTATTCCTTTTTCTTGCAAATCACAGGAACAGCTATCAAACCAGCAATGAGCAGTACGAGCAAACCGAGGGCTGTGTATGCTATGCTTTCTGTTGTGCGGACCGTTTGTGGATCAAACGTAAACACAACCTCATGCTTCCCTGCAGGAACATTGATTGCACGAAGTACATAGTTAGCACGGCCAACTTCTGTTTCTTGTCCGTCAATAGTAGCAACCCATCCAGGATAGTAAACCTCAGAAAACACTACAAGACCTCCCTTTGCAGAATTAACCTCATATCTCGCTTCATTAGCACCATAAGAGGTAAGTTTAACCGTTCCTTCGCCTCCAGCCTTGAGGAAGCCGAAATCATTTTTAGCAACAACGGCAGTATTGCGTAGATTTACCTTGCCAAGAGCATCAATTTCTTCATTAGCATTGCTTGCCCATTCCACATTTGTTGCAAACCAAGCATTTCCGAATGAAGTTTTATTTTCCACAGGAAGCTTAACTTCACCATTCTCACCAGCACCAAGAATGAACCAGCGTGTGTTGAGCATATTGATTACAGGGAAGAGAGAATCCGTCATTTCAGCATCAAGCTTATAGATTGGGAACTGGCTCACCTGCTCTGTCATTGCCATAGTATCAACAGAAGCGCTTCTCAATGCTTCATACACCTTTGGCATTTCTGAAGAAATATGAGTTTCAATAAGTTCCTGATAGCGGCGAAGCTTTGCAGCATGATAACCGCCAATTGAGCTGTAGAATGCACTTGTGTTGTTATCATTAAATGTAGAAACAGTAAAATTCAGAACACGATATGTTCTATCCTGCAAACCTTCTGCCTTGCTTGTCTCAAGAATATAATTGTCAGCATCAGTCTTCTGAATGCGAGCAACACCCTGAGGCTCTCTGAACATATCATCATTAAGGTAGCGCTTATTCACCTGCCACATATCTATAAGGCATACAGCAAGAAGAGCTACGCTCAGCACTGTAACCTGAACAGGTTTCAACTGGCCTTCATTTTTCTTTGATGCATGCATATACCAATACATAGCTGCAGTTCCAAGAAGGATGAAGAGAATGCTTCTCCATGCATCTGCACTTACCATTGCAGCACGCATATCAGAGATGCTGCGAAGAATGTTCTGTCCAAAAGTATCGTCAAAATATCCCTGACCTACATACTGAGCGATAGCATTGCGGTCATTTGTGCTTACGCAATCACCGCCAAGACCTGGCATCACCACATATACAAGACAAATGACTACAGTAAATATAACAGCACACAGAAGCTGCTTCTGGTCAGGCTTTTTCACCCAAAGCTTTAATCCCCAAAGGGCAATAGCAGGCACGACAAATTCCACAACCACAAGAATACTTGCAACGGTACGGAACTTAGCATACATTGGAACATTGTCGATGAAGAAATCTGTCAATGGCATAAAGTTCTTGCCCCATCCTAACATGAGCGTCAGCAATCCAGCAGCAATAAGCGCCCACTTCATCGGATTCTTGTTAGGAATGACAATAAGTCCGAGGATGAAAAGCATGCAGACAAATGCACCTAGATAAACAGGACCGCTTGTGCCTGGCTGTTCACCCCAATACTGCGTAAAGGCATTGTAAATACCCATTTGTTCAAACTGACCGTCAGCCTTTTTCATTGCTGTGCTGCTCAAAGACAGAGGCATGCTTGCTCCACCTTTGAGGTTAGGAATAAGGAATGTCATTGTCTCGTCAATACCATAGCTCCAAGCAGTAATATAGCTGCGTTCAAGTCCGCTATCTGTCTGGTCTTCAGCCTTAGCACCTGGCTTTACAAGCTCACTCTTGCCACGCATTGTATCCTTAGCATACTCATATGTATGGTAAAGGTTTGACGCATTGAGACATACAGCTATCACAACACCGACGACAAGTGCAGCAAAACCTTTTCCGAAACCAGCAATCACCTTCTTCTGGACAGCCATAACAAGGAACGCCACCACCATAAGAAGTTCAGGCACAAGGAAATAGTATGTCATCTGAACATGGTTTGCCTGAATCTGCAATGCGCCGAAGATTGCCACCATGATTCCGCCAAGCAGCACACGACCAAGGCTGTAAGGCTTTTTCCCTTCTTTCACAACAGGATTAAGCGCCACGACCATACCTGCTATTGTTGGAGGAATATATGCCAATGCCATAACCTTCCAAATGTGTCCTGCAGCAATGATAATAAAGAAATAACTGCTGAAAGCCCACACTATTGCTCCAAGAGCAGACATCCACTGACGGAAATCGAATGCTCTGAGCAGAATATAGAATCCAAGCATTGAAGCAAAAATGTACCACACATAATCAGGGAACCAGAGATGGTAGGCTTTTTCTACAACTGTCATTGTCTTTGTAGAGTTGTAAGAAGGTGCTATCTGGTAGGTTGGCATACCTCCAAAAAGACTCGTCACCCATCGTGGTGTCTCTCCATCATGGCTGTCCCGATACTGGTTTATTTCCACATTGATACCATCGTTTGCACCGCTATCGTGCTGTTCCAAACGATACCCCTTGCTCACTGGCGAAGCAAAGTAAGTGAAGGCTATAACCGCAAACAAAGCAATGCAGCATACGTCTGGAAAAAGCCTCTTAATGTCAATTTTCATATATAAATAATGTATTTTGATTATTCTAAACGGATGCAAATGTACGAAATTTATCCTTTTATTCTTTGGGTTTATGCTTATTATTTTGCTAATGTGTGTCATTTTTCCTACCTTTGCACAAAATTCAACTAACTAATTATGACAGAAAGAAAAGTTCGTGTGCGCTTCGCACCAAGTCCAACAGGACCACTTCATATCGGCGGTGTACGTACAGCCCTCTACAATTACCTCTTTGCAAAGCAGCATGGAGGCGACTTCATTTTCCGTATCGAAGACACAGATTCCACTCGTTTTGTTCCAGGAGCAGAGGAATATATAATAGAATCTTTCAACTGGCTCGGCATCAAGTTTGACGAGGGCGTGAGCTTCGGAGGGAACCACGGTCCATATCGCCAGAGCGAGCGTCGTGACATCTACCGCGAGTATGTCAAGATTCTTCTCGATAACGACAAGGCATACATTGCTTTCGACACTCCAGAGGAACTTGATGCAAAGCGTACCGAAATTGAGAATTTCCAGTACGATGCAAAGACACGAGGCATGATGCGCAATTCTCTTACCATGAGCAAGGATGATGTTGATAGCCTTATCACAGCTGACACACCTTACGTTGTGCGCTTTAAGATTGAGCCAGGACGTGATGTTGTCGTTGACGACCTTATCCGTGGTGAAGTGACTATCAACTCAAGCATTCTTGACGACAAGGTGCTTTACAAATCTGCTGACGACCTTCCAACATACCATCTCGCAAATATCGTAGATGACCACCTCATGGAAGTAACTCATGTAATCCGCGGTGAAGAATGGCTGCCAAGCGCCCCACTCCATGTACTTCTCTACGAAGCATTCGGATGGGCAGACACAATGCCACGCTTTGCACACCTTCCACTTCTTCTCAAGCCAATCGGCAACGGAAAACTCTCAAAGCGCGATGGCGACAAACTGGGATTCCCAGTATTCCCACTTGAATGGCACGATCCAAAGACAGGCGCTATCTCTTCTGGCTACCGCGAGAAAGGCTACCTCCCACAGGCAGTCATTAACTTCCTTGCACTTCTTGGATGGAATCCTGGCAACGATCAAGAGATGATGACTCTCGACGAGATGGTTCAGTTTTTCGACCTTTCTAAATGTTCAAAGAATGGCGCTAAGTTCGACTACGTCAAGGCTGCATGGTTCAATCATCAATATCTCATTCAGCAGCCAGACAGCGCATGGATTCCTGCATTCGACGCCGTACTCAAGGAAGCAGGCATTGAGGCTACTGCAGAACAGGAGGCTGAGGTTGTACGTATGATGAAGCTTAAGGTCATTGAGTACGTTGATGGTCTTGGCAACAAGAAAAAACGCAACATATCTTTCGCTTCAGACCTCTGGCCACTAACAAAGTTCTTCTTCGTAGCGCCAACAGAGTTTGACTGTGAAGACAAGTTCATCAAGAAAAACTGGAAAGAAACAACAGCAGACGAGATGAAACAGATGCTCGCTGTGATCAAGACTATTGAGGACTTCAGCGTTGAAAGTCAGAAAGCTGCCATTGATCCTTGGACGGAAAGCACAGGCATTAAGCCTTGGAACGCATGGCGTGTAGCCCTCGTAGGTGCAGGCCAAGGTCCAGACATGTACGAACTTGCTGCATTCCTCGGAAAGGAAGAAGTCATAAAGCGCATGGAATTTGCCATCCAAACACTCGGATAAAATGTACTCATTAGGATTATATCTTTATTCCTTCTGCGCAGTTTGTGCATCACTCTTCAGCAAGAAGATTCGCAAGATGGTGTACGGCATAGGACAAACATACATACTATTGCACCGTCACATCAAGCCGACGGATCGCGTAGCATGGTTCCATGCAGCATCTTTAGGTGAATTTGAGCAAGGACGCCCATTGATGGAACGTCTCAGAGTGGAGCATCCTGAATACAAGATACTGCTCACGTTTTTCTCCCCTTCTGGATATGAAGTCCGGAAAGACTATGAAGGAGCAGACCTTGTATGCTATCTTCCGTTCGACACCCCAGGTAATGCCATGTCATTCCTAAGGCTTGCACATCCAGAGATTGCGGTATTCATCAAGTATGAGTTTTGGACAAATTATCTCACCTTGATGCACAAGCGAGGCATCAAAGTCTATAGTGTCAGCAGCATCTTCCGTGAAGACCAGCATTTCTTCAAATGGTACGGTTCGCTGAAGCCAATACGACAGTTTGACCATCTGTTTGTTCAGAATGATTTTTCCAAGCAGATACTTGCCAAGCACGAAATCACCAACGTCACTGTTGTGGGTGACACACGCCTTGATCGTGTCATCGACATCAAGAATGCAGCTGCTCCTCTGCCATTAGTAGAGAAATTTGTTGGCAATTCACCATGTTTCATAGCAGGTTCATCATGGGGACCTGACGAAGAAATATACATTCCATACTTTGCAGAGCATAAGGACTGGAAACTCATAATTGCCCCTCATGTCATAAGCGAGACACACCTTCGCGAGATAGAGAAACTGCTTGCCGATAACAATCTCACATTCGTAAGATACACAGACATTGAAAACGGCAAAGCTACTTCCAACAATGAAAATGTTCTTATCGTAAACTGCTTCGGCAAGCTCTCAAGCATCTATCGCTATGGCAAGATAGCACTTGTCGGAGGAGGTTTCGGAGTCGGCATACACAATGTTCCAGAAGCTGCTGTCTATGGAATACCAGTGCTCTTTGGACCAAACAACCAGAAGTTCAAGGAAGCTCAGGAACTAAAAGCATGCGGAGGGTCTTTCGAATATACCGACAAAGAGTCATTCGCAGCAATCATCAACGGATTCATCAGCGATCCATCTTCTCTTGAGAAAGCAGGCAATGCTGCAGGAACATACATCAACAGCAATGCTGGAGCAGCCGACAAATGTTTCCGCGCCATCTTTGGATAACAAATATTACTGAACAGTGAATGTCACAACGACATTCACTTTCTTTTTCCCATATTTGTACTGCATGGTGACGGTGTGCTTGTCACCTGCATGACAATTGTTTGGATGGCAGCCGTATGCCCATGAGTAGAGCTCGTTGCTTTCTATATACACATGTCCAGAGTTCCAGCTGCATGTGCCTCTATCGTTGAACCATGCTCCGTAAATTCCTGCTGCTGTATTTGTGCCTGTTGAACCGTCAGCATTCATTGGAGAAAGACTTGCGGGAGTGCTGCCAAGAAGTTCTGCAATGACATTCTCGTCTATAGTGATGCGTGAGGATTGCGAATAGCCGTTGGCAAATATAATTGGCGCAGATACATACACCTCGCCATCAACGACTGTCACTTCTGGTTCTTCAACATTAACCTTTTCATTGTTTCCGGAAGGATAAGCTGCAATGACATCATCCATGTATGTCTTTCTGTTCCGGAGCCATATTTTCATTTTTTCCATCTCTGCAGCAGGTTCAAATTTTGAGGAATTGCCGTTTCCTCCCCAGCCTCCCCAGTTCCATCCGCTGTCAGATTTCACAAGAGGCCATTTGTCCGTGTCACGAGTGTAGGCACCTTCCTTTGTCATGGCATCGGCATACTTCTGCGTTTCTTTCCAAGGAGCGAGATAGACAGAATCGCTGATTGCCGCCCATGTGTCTTTATACTGTTTCACAAATTCGGCATTGCCAAACATGTCGCGCCAGAAACGATTAACTTTCTGGTATGCTCCTGTTGCATTCACTGGGTCTGTGCCGAGAACAAGCTCGCGATAATCTGTGAAGAAAGTATGTCCTGTGTACATGTCGCTCCAATCAAAGTCAAAAGCTGCATCCCAATCCCAAACGGGTCCGAAAGTGTATTTGCCATCTTTATCCTTATACATATACATACTGCGTGGCGCACCTATCTCAACATTGAAAAGATACTCATGCATCTGCAACATTCCGATGTATGAAGGTATGTCCATAAGTTTTTCTACCAACGCATAATCGCGGCTCTGCACAGCTTTCTCTAGTTTTGCGAAATCCTGCTTGACACTTTCAAGCGTCTCCGCATCAGGGTCTTCAGGATACTTCACGCACATTGGCAAAGAATACACCGATGACCAGAAATTGTCAGTTGCTTCGGGCGAAAGACTTGGGCCGTCATCAAGATCGAAGGAAAGCATCACACCACTCTCTTCGTCAATTTCGACACGGTTCTTTGCCACTTCAATTTTCTCTGTAAGCTGATAAACTCCAATATACTCTCCATTCAGGAAAACCTCAACAAAACGAGTGTGATTCGTGTTTGGCATTCCCATGTAGCGTGCGGCTTCAAAAGCAAACACATTCATCATGTCTGTCACATCGCGATAGTTGGCAAGCAGGTTCCAGTTCTTTGCCTTGCTGAGTCCTAACAGTTTGCTCTTTTCGTCCAGTTTGAACTTGTACGGCTTCTTGTCGTACCATTCCCAGCTGGAATTGCCTCTTCCGCGGATTCTTCCTGTGCCGCTGTAATTCGAGTACTCTCCCTTGCCATCAATCGTAATGTGGCAATTCTGCCACACTTCTTTTTCCACAATGTTCACATAGTCTTCCGTAGTAATACTCATTGTGAATGGGCGGTATTTGTTGTGTCCTTTCTGTTCATCAGCAAGATCGTAGGAGAAATCGATGCTGTCAATGTTTTCCACGGCAAAAGGCACAATCATTTCCTTTCCATCATCCTTAACGCTGAAAGCACGCAAAGTCTTTTTGTCTGATGAAAAATCATAATCACGGTATTTCGACATTTCTAAAGGAAACACCATTTCTGCACCGTTATAGGTCTGATGCACATTCATCCATTCCTGCGCTTGTACAGATAGCGCAGACAAGGATAACGATAGTATTAGTAATCTATTCAGTTTCATTACAA
>JAGHUI010000078.1 GCA_018064885.1 Candidatus Minthosoma equi
GTGTAGTACAGGTACTAGTACCGATTTATAACAGCAGCAACGGCAATCACTTCAGTTGGAGTAATTGCCGTTGTTGCTATTTCTTGCACCAATATGTTGTAGTGGTTGTCACCTTGTCACTCTTGACCTCAGGCTCCTCTGTCTTATCCGTCTCATCTGGTGTTACGGATAGTGGTTTCCATTTGTGTGGCAGCAGCTCGACCAGTTCGTCATGTGTCGCCTCAGACATATAAGGCATCCTGGCTATTATGTCATTGAGATACTCCCTGGGATTCACGCCATGGTTCCTGCAAGTGGAGAGAAGCGATGTGATGATACACATATTCTCTGCTGCCTCATGTTTGCCGCAGAAGAGGTAGTTCTTCCTGCCGAGCGTAATGGGACGGATCTCGTTCTCTGCAAGATTGTTGTCCAGTTTGATTCTGCCATCCTCAAGATAGTTCCTCATGTTTGCCCATCTCACATAGGCATAGGAGGCGGCATTGCCTATAGGAGTCTTGTCACCATACTTTACAGCTATCTGTTCCAGCCATACCTCCATGGCATCCATGATAGGCTTTGCCAGTTCCTGACGCTTTGCCTTGCGCTCGTCAGGAGTGAGGCCTGCTTCGTCGCATGCACGCTCTATCTGGTAGAGATGCTGTATCTCTTTAAGCGCATGTTCAGAGAGTTCCTTGTTGGAGTTGAGCGCATACTCAAACTTTCTGCGCATATAGGCCATGCAGTTTACAAGGGTCACGCTCTTGCTGGTCTTGTAGGCGCTCTCATAACCCACAAAACCGTCACACTGCATGTATCCTCTAAAATGATGTCTGTCAGTCAGAGCCTCTATTACAGCTCCTGCCCTTGAGCCGTGCGCGTAATGGAAGAACACCAGTTTCTCCATCACTGCCCTTACCATCCACAGGTATTCCTTCGAGGCCTTGTGCTTTGCCTTGTCCACTACAGGAGTGGTGGTCTCGTCCGCCTGGCAATAGTCTGACTTGAAGACTTCCTTGATGATGGCATCATACAAAGGTTTGAGTAAGATCATCACCTGCTTGTACCATCCGTCCACTGTGCTTTCTGTCAGTCCCTTGATGCCGAGATGCTCAAACTGCTTTATCTGGCGGTAGAAGGGCATGTGGTACTCGTACTTCTGGAGCAGGATCTCTGCCAGCAGGCTTGCACCTGCCACACCTTTGTATATAGGCAGCTGTACCATTGGGGCCATGATGACACCTTCGCCTGTCTCAACTGGTTCTGTTGGATCAATGAGTCCGTACTTTATCCTTACTATCTCACGGACGTAGAGTTTGCCTGGCTCATGCTCCACTACCTTTGTGACCTCTTCGCCTATCTTGCGGTAGCGTGTAAGGTCTATTCCCTCAACATCGATGATGTCACGCTTGAGGACCGGCAGGCTCTCTGTCATGGTGCGGTTCCTGCGTGCCTGCTTCTTGTCAGCCACTACTTCCTTGGTGATTTTCCCTACTGCTTCATCGTGTGCCTGTTCTATCTCTGCGGCATCCTCTGGAAGAAGGTCTGCAAAGAGGTCCAGCTGCAGAGGATTGATAGGCTGGAGCTTTTCACTCTTACGGCCAAAGAGCTGACGGTTCAGATATGCAATCTGTGCCGACAGCTCTTTGATACGGAGTTCGAGGGTGGCAATGGTCTTTGACTGAGATTCGTTACTTTTGGTAAGGGACTCGTTAGTCTTGGACAGAGAGGATATGGTCACATTCAGTGCCTGAATAGTGCTCAAAAGTATATCTTTCTCTTCCATTTTTCTCGTCTCTTATTATACTGCAAATGTACGAAAAAATATTTGAATTTCAAAGAGAAATGACAATTATTTACTGCCGCCAAAGCACTTTTTTTCAGGTTAAACAGTGTACACATTTCGCTCGGCTTTCAAGCGTCTGAGGCGTTGTTCGGGATCCTCCTTTATTCCCTCTACCATCATAACAAGGTCTCTCCATTCCATACTGTAACTGCGTGATTGCGTGTCATACTCTGGCAGTCGGAATCGTCCTGCCTCCAGTCGTTTGACGTACATTACCATTCCCCCGTCCTCGGCATGCAGCAGCTTCATGAGCTTGCGGCTGCCGCCTATGAAGATGAACACATCTCCGTTCTTCACATCACATCCCATCTGCTGGTGCACCACTCCTATCAGCGAGTTTATCCCTTTGCGCATGTCCGTTTTTGAAGGACACAGATAATAGCGCATGGTGTCGTTAAGGCAGAACATGGTCAGAGAGGCTTCTTTCCAACAGACTCATGAGCATCGACTCTGTTCCGCTTCCGAAGTGGGCGCGCAGTCCGTTGGGAAACAGAAGTGTTGCTCCGGATGGGACATCACAGGTGAATTCTCGCCTCTGGGTCATGGAGTTGTAACCTTTTGGTTCGGTGAACATGATGGGGGCAAGTTCATGTGGTTGGTCTTCTTCCTTGAACCTCTTGTTCCAATAGTTGTACTTGGAGTAGCATACGCCTACTTCCTGTAGAAACTTCTTCAAACTCTTGCCACTCTGCTGGTGATGCAGTTGTAGCGCTAAAAATTCTTCCTTGGTCATAAAAATAGCATTTATAGTTCTGTTGCACTATTGCGGGGGCAAAGGTACAACAGTTCTACAACTGCTACAATGTGTATTTTACTGGATGCTTACGAACGACTTAGACTTATTAAAAGAAGATTTCCGCATACTTTTGCATTTGTGTATTGCAAAGGTACGCGGAAATTATTGAATGTGAAAAGACAGGAGTAAAATGGTAGTGAGGAATTTGATATCTATTTAAATCGGTAAAAATCTCTATATATTACTTGACTTTTCGTATTTGTAGATTTGTAGCGGTGATACTATGGACAGACAGCTCTAACTGTTAGACCATCAAACATACTTGCACTGTCATTGCCGAATTGTCTCCAGTTAAACCACAGGTAACTGCAACTATATGAATAATTATAATCTCGTGAACTACTCCAATAACGACCATGGGTGCCGATATCAATATACGATGAATAAGATTTAGCCCCCGCAGCAGGAAGAAAAATAGAATTTCCATTATTACCTGTTATACGGTATCCATATATTTCATTTTCTTGTGTCAATGTCCATGTCAAGCCTGACATCCATAGTTCATCAACTTGGTTTTTATTAGGCATTTTCCACGAACCGCCCAGTTTCACATGTGCAACATCGTAAGAAGTACCCTCAATACCTTTATCACAAATATCATATATTCCACTTGAGAAATTTGAATGTTTATAGTTTCCCCATGTGTAAGAGTCTTTCTCTTCCGTTTCTCCCCATGCATAATATCCTCCAAAGTACTCTGGCTTACTTGCTCCAACATTGCAGCAAGCCCACTTTGTTCCAGAAGGTAGTCCCAAGTCTATAGCGTGAGGATGTTTGTCATCTGGACAGCCTGCCTGCTGTGTCGTAAATGCAAAAACGTTACTAATAGAATGCATTTCATTATTATCATCTATTGCGTATAGTCCACAAGCATACCTGCAATTATCTTGCAGATCAACTCCTTTTAACACAAGCTCGCAAACAGTCACATCGCCCCAGTCAATGAAAGAATACTGATCAACTTTGTCTGAAGAGATTGGAATAGACATTTCCTGCTTAGATTCAGTATTCTGCAACCTAACAGAAAATCCCATAGTATCGAAATCATCAAGAATTCCGGTTGGACCAAACACACTTATATTAAGTTGATAATCCGATGAATTGCCAGACGCGCGGGTCATTCCTCGATTATTGATTTTTCTAACATTATTAATTTTGCCTCTTACATAACCAACATTTTTATTGTCTGTCATTCTGTAAATTTTGTAATCATGTACCCAGATATCACCATTTGGCATTTTTTCATTCCAATGATATGGAATGCCCCAACGATCCCCCCAGGCTTGTTTTGTATTCTTGCAACAAAACATTCTCACTAGTAGTCTGTAAAGTCTAAAAGTTGACAAAAAACAACAGTCTTTTGCATCTTCAAAACGTCGTAAAATAAATCATATTAACTTTTTAAATATCAATA
>JAGHUI010000026.1 GCA_018064885.1 Candidatus Minthosoma equi
GACAAAAGCTTTGGCTCATGCGACAAGGCTTTTGTCTCGTTGGACAAAGCTTTTGATTCATGGGACAAAAGCTTTGACTGGTTTGTATGGTTTTATTCCTATTTCTATGAAATGCTATGCAAAGATACAAAAAATCATTGAATTTGTCAAGTTTTTTGGAATGTTCTACAAATGTTTTGGTAATATCAATGAAAATGTTTTACTTTGCAAATAATTCAATTAAAAGAAAAAATATAATATGAGAAAAGCATTAGGAATATCTGCTATTAGCGCTTTACTGCTTATGGCTTGCAATAGCAACGGTGCAAAACAAGCGTCGGACGTTGATTCTACAAATGTGGCTGTAGAAGATGCAAAGCCGATGGTTGAACTTACGGATAATAGATTTCAAGAATTGATAGCAGCCATTGACCGTAGTACAGAGGATTATGAGAAATGGCTCACAAATGAGTATTGCAAAGCATGGAATGATGCATTAGAAATACCAAGCGGAGGATTGGGTGAGATTGGAAACGATGAGTTTCTTTATTATCTCGTATGCAATGTTGATCCATGTTCTTCACACACCGGCAAGATGCTATCTACAGACATCAAAGGTGACACCGCTTATGTGAAATTCAACATCATACATACAGATCATCCTGAAGAGAACAATAAGATTCACAATTTCAAACTGGTATTGAAGGATGAAGAATGGGTGATTGCCGATTATGACAACACCATACAAACGATGCTTGATTACAGGAAAGAGGAATACAATTACCTGAAATCACCAGAATACAGAAATGCTGCCGAAGAAATTCTTAACGATCCAGAGGCGGAAGAATTTTGGAAAGATGCTGTGCGTGAGGAACTTGAGGAAGTGGATGAGTTCCTTAAAAAGAATCCAAGATAATCATCTGCTTTCATAGCAGTCTTTCTATCAGTAAATAATTAAGGGCACACCTAATGGTGCACCCTTAATTATTTTATGTGTCCTGTCGTCATTATTTCACAAGCACCATCCCAGCTTGTGCGCGACATGTACTGAGAAGCTGTCTGTACTTTATTCACCAACACATAGCTGTTGCCATTTATTGGCACCTCAGGCATAACTTTTGGTGTCACCTGAGCCGATGTGCAAATTCTTCCACTATGGCAATGTCAATTTGTATTTATTTTTGACAAAATGTACATTATTCTGTAAATCATGAGGTATAATGAAACTTTATTTGTACTTTTGCAGTGAAAAATTGCAACGAAAACTAAAACGAAAACCATAAAAACAAAACCTATATGAAAACTAAAAACTTTCTATTATTATTAATGTGTATCTTCTGCCTGACGGCAAAGGGTACGCCAACAGATTTTCAAACAGGAAAGACAAGAGTTAGCGTGGAATTTTATACACCTTCTATCGTGAGGGTGGTAAAGGTTCCTATTGGACATGAGTACACGAAGAATGGACTTGTGGTTACAGCAGCACCTTCAGAAGTGGATGTTGTGAAGAAGGGAAACAGTGTTTCTTCTTCAGAACTTACACTGTCCATTGACCCAAAGACAGGTTCCATCACTTTTGCCACAAAGGCTGGCAAGGTGCTGCTGAGAGAGAAGAGCTGCTCGTTCGAGGAGCGCAAGGATGGTCCTGATGCTGGCGCATACCGTGTCACTCAGTCGTTCACGCTGGATAGGGACGAGGCTATCTATGGTCTTGGCACAATACAGAATGGCAAGATGAACCGCCGCGGCGAGCACAAGCTGATGGAGCAGTCGAATTTGGAGGATTTCCAGAATGTGCTGCAGAGCGTGAAGGGATGGGGCATATTTTGGGATAACTATTCGCGCACTCAGTTTGACGACGATGCGGTGAAGGGCATGTCGTTTTCATCTGAGGTGGGTGACTGCGAGGACTACTACTTCATGTGGGGCGGTTCGGCAGACGGCGTGATTGCACAGATGCGTCACTTGTCGGGCGACGTGCCTATGTTCCCACTGTGGACTTACGGTTTCTGGCAGTGCAAGGAGCGATACAAGAGTGCCAAGGAGGTGCTCGGCGTGGTAGATACTTACCGCAAACTCAATGTGCCTCTCGATGGCATTATCCAGGACTGGCAGTACTGGGGCAGTAACTATCTGTGGAACGCCATGGATTTCCTCACTGAGGAGTATGCCGATGGCGAGAAGATGATTAGCGATGTGCACAAGAAGAATGCTCACTTCATGATAAGCATCTGGGCAAGCTTCGGCCCTAAGACAAAGGCGTACCGTCAGTTGGACGAAAAGGGACTGATGTATGACTTCCAGACATGGCCACAGAGCGGTCTCACGTTCTGGCCTCCTCGCATGGACTATCCTTCGGGAGTGCGTGTGTATAACGCTTTCTCGCCTGTGGCTCGCGACATCTATTGGCAGAACCTGAAGAACCTCTTTGACAAGGGTACTGATGCATGGTGGATGGACTCTACCGACCCTGACTTCTTCAACCCTACAGATGCAGACTACGATCAGAAGGCTGGTGGCGATAAGACTTGGCGTGAGATGCGCAATGCGTTCCCATTGGCAACGGTGAGAGGTGTGTATGAGGCTCAGCGCAAGGAGTCGGAGAAGAAGCGTGTGTTCATCATGACTCGCTCTGCTTTTGCTGGTCAGCAGCACTACGGCTCTAACATGTGGAGCGGTGACGTGAATTCGTCATGGGACATGCTTCGCAAGCAGATTCCTGCAGGATTGAGCTACACATTGACAGGCAACCCTAACTTCAATACCGACATAGGCGGTTTCTTCTGCGGTTCGTACAATACCAAGGGCTCAGGTTCTGCACCAAAGAACATACAGTTCCAGGAACTCTATGTGCGCTGGATGCAGTACGGACTCTTCTGCCCTGTGTTCCGTAGTCATGGTGCTGATGCTCCTCGTGAGATTTGGCAGTTTGGCAAGAAGGGTGAAGTGGTGTATGATGCCATAGAGAAGCAGATACGTCTTCGCTACCGACTCATTCCTTACCTCTACAGCATGGCTTGGCAGGTGACAAGCAACAACGGCAGCTACATGCGTCCGCTGTTCAGCGACTTTGCCAGCGACAAGCAGACATGGGATATTGCCGATGAGTTCATGTTTGGTCAGAGCATTCTTGCAGCGCCTATCACAGAGGCACAATACACCAAGGAGCAGATCATCAAGGATGATGCCATGACAGGATGGAACAAGAAGGAGATAAAGAGCGATAACGAAAACGATAACGCAAACGAAAGCATCTTCAGTGCTCCAGGCAAGGCAACAAAGTACCTGCCTAAGGGTGCTGATTGGTACGACTTCTGGACAAACAAAAAGGTGCGTGGTGGTCAGAAGATTACGTTCGAGACACAGTTTGACCGTGTGCCAATGTTCGTGAAGGCAGGTAGCATCATCCCATTGGGCGAAGAGATGCAGTATGTAGGCGAAAAGGACTGGAGCAATCTCGAACTTCGTGTATATCCTGGCAAGGATGCCGACTTCACTCTCTATGAGGACGAGGGCGACAACTACAACTATGAGAAGGGTGTGTATGCCACTATCTCATTCCACTGGAGCGATGCAAGCCGCACGCTGACTATCGCTGACCGCAAGGGCAGTTACCCAGGAATGCTCACATCTCGCAAGTTCAATGTCGTTCTGCCTGACGGAACAGCAAAGACTGTGGAATACTCAGGAAAGAAGATATCAGTCAGCATTTAATTCCTAAGATATTCCTATATATTATTGATAGTGATAATTATGGCATCCTTCGGGATGCCTTTTTCTTTATCATATACCTCCCGCAACTACATAATGCATAATGAATTTGTCATGGCTTCTCTATGAATGCCCTATACAAATTGCAGCCTATGAAGTTCCCAACAACAAGACATAAGTAAAGTCCGATGATGGCAAATGCATTGTCAGCAAGGAATGGGAATGGGCAAGCAAGATAATAAAATGCGTCTGCTATGCAATGGGGAAAACCACAAAGGATGAAGAGTGGCACAGCAAATAGAAGAGGGACCCAATGACCGAAATCACGGCTTTTACGTGCAAAGGTGACAGCTGTCGTCATAAGAATTCCACAACCAATGGATAGCGCTCCTGCCGACCATGGTCCCAATGCCAAACGTCCCTCAAGAAGGTACTGTGCTGTGTCCTGAATAGGCATAGATGAACAGCGTGCAAGCAGCGCCATGAGGAAGCATCCCACCCAATTGCCTACGAGGATGATGCCAAGGTCTGCCATGTCGCGCCATGACTGCACGAAACCTGCTGTGCCGGTGAATAGTTTGAGTTTGTAGTTCACTACGGTTGCAAGACCAAAGATAAACAGGAACATGCCGAGCGTCTTGTCGGCAAGGAACCCAAAGCCAGCAATGCCTATACAGATGCCAGCAAATATAGCGGAACGAAAAACGGTCATTTTTTAACTCTCTTTTGTTCTAAACTTTTTCGCGTATTCGGATGGCGTGATGCCAAACTCTGTGCGGAAGTTTTCGGTGAATCGTTTAGGTGAGCTGTAGCCGATGGCGTATGCAATTTCGGTGATCTGCATCTGGCTCTGCTCAAGATACTGTTTGCCTCGCTTAAGACGTATGATGCGGATAAATTCGCCAGGTCCTTTACCTGTGATATTCATGAGTTTCTTATACAGATATGTACGACTCATGGCAAGTTCCTGACCGAGTGATTCTACTGAGAAGTCTGGATCGTGGATGTTATCTTCGCATATTTGGATGGCTTTCCTGATGAACTTCTCATCAACTGATGTAATGGTGATTTCGCTTGGAGCAACATCTATCTGCTCTTTGAACTGGCGCTGACGTATTTCTTTCTTTTCTATGAACTTGCGAACTCGGAGACGAAGCATCTCAGCGTTAAATGGCTTGGTGATGTAGTCGTCTGCACCAAGCTTGAGTCCCTGCACTTCAAACTCTTCATCGGTGCGTCCTGTGAGAAGGATAACTGGAATGTGTGACCAGCGCAGGTCGCTCTTGATGAATTTGCACAGTTCCATACCGTCCATCTTTGGCATTGTGACATCACTGACAACGAGGTCGATGCCGTCATTCTCTTTCAGACATTCTACTGCCCTTTCTCCATCGCCTGCTGTGATAACATTATATTCTCCACGGAAGTAGTCGCGGACAAATCGGCACATATCAGGGCTGTCGTCCACCATGAGCATGGTGAATCGGTGGTTCTTCTCCTGTGCTTCTTCATCATCAATAGGATTATCTCCTGAAGCCTGAGCGGCGGCCTCAGCGGCATTGCTGTCGTCAATTGTAGGATCATCTGCAACAGAGCGTGTGAATTCAGCAAGTTCAAGTGCATTCTTAAATGCTTCTTCGCGTGGGTCGAGCGTTCCTGCTGCCTCAGCAGGCTGTTCTGACTCTGGGGTTGGCACTTCTTCTTGATTTCGCTGCTGGGTTAATCCAAGAGGAACATACATAACTTGTTCTGTCGGAGTTTCCTGCTGCACAGGTTCTGTTGCAGAGAACAACTTGCCTGCTGAGGCATTCTCCGTGTGACGAAGATCAAGAAGCATGTTCACCTGATGGAGCAAGAGCTGAGCATTCTTCAAGACTTCTTGCAAGCGTTGTTTTATATCTTCAGGAATAGGCTGATTGACAAGTATCTGGAGTGGCGAGATGATAAGCGTGAGAGGTGTGCGGAGTTCATTACTCATATTGATGAAGAACTGCTGTTTCATCTTTGACATACGGTCAAACTGTTCGTTCTCTATACTTGATTTCTGTGCCGCAAGTTTACTGAATTGTCGCTCACGCAAAAAGCGATATGTGAGAAAACCAAGTACAAGGATGAGCAATATGTATATGATTTTTGCCCAGATTGATGCATAGAATGGAGGAGCAACATTGATGTCGAGTGAAGTCACCTCGCTCCATGTTCCGTCTTCGCCGCATGCTTTTATTTCAAGGATGTAGGAGCCTGAAGGAATGGAGAAGAACGAGATAGAGCCATCATTTGTGTAAGACCATTCATCGCTCATTCCTACAAGACGATAAGCATAGCGCACTCTTGTAGCATTGAGAAGATTGCCCGTGAAGAAATTAATGGTAATCTGGCGGTCAACATATTCAAGATCAATACTTGAGACCGTCTCTCCATACTCTTCGGAAAGGAAAGCTGGATCGGCAACAATGACGGAATCACCAACGCTGACTTGTGAGATTATCGGCTTTGAAGAAGTAAGAGCAAGTGCCTGAGCATCATTTGTACGGATGAGGGTGTAGCCCTGTGGACCTCCCATGGCAAGATCTCCCGATTTCAAGACACAAGCTGCACCGCCATTGAAGTAACAGTCTGTGAGACCGTCCTTGTGGGAATAGTTACGGACTATGGCACGGAAACCACCATCATAGGTTGGCTGTATGCAAGAAATGCCTGCTCCGGTGCTTACCCATATCTTTCCCTTATCATCCTTGAGGATGCTCTTCACATAGTTATCAGCAAGACCAGATACACGATCAATGTAGTGAATAGAATCTGACTTTATATCCCAAACCGTCATGCCAGACAAGTGTCCAATCCACAATGTCTGATCCTTATTGTCTTTATAAATAGATGTGATAGTGGTGTTCAGGAAATCCTGCTTACCCGATTTATTTCCTAAATACAACTGTCCCTTGCCTGTTTCTGTATTCAGGGCATATACGCCATAGAATGTGCCGACATAGAGAGTTTTCTTACCATCAAAATGCATGGCAAGACCGACAATGTCTGATCCGTCATCTCTTTTGTATGGCTTAATGACGCCAGTCCTTGTGTCAATGCTAGTGAGAGTTCCAAATGCTGAACACATCCAAATTTTTCCTTTCTTGTCACGAGTCACTCTCCACGCTGAGTTTGTTGGCAATGAGCCATCAACAGTGCTCATGTGGCTTATTGCCCCACCCTGACCGAGGCGATAGATACCTTCACTATATGTACCAACATATATATCGCCATCACATTCGGTAATTGACGAAATTGTGATATTTGGCACTGGTGCTTTCCATATGTTCCCATCAGGCAATTGCGCGTAGAGACCATTGCCGTCAGTTCCCATCCACAGGTTGCCTTTGCTGTCTGTGAAAAGAGTACTAATGTCGCCGCATTGCTGAGCGTGGCTCTGGAAAATCTGATAATAGTCATTAGTATAGGAAATACCATTCTTCAGGTGACCTAACCAGATTGTTCCCATGCGATCCTTAAAAAGACAAGTCACATTATTTGAAGCAAGAGCTCCATTTTTGTCAATCAAACTAGCAACAGATGTAGTTATGTTCTGTATTTCTCCATTACGCTTATTGAACACATATACGCCCTCATGGTCAGTAGCAATCCAAATGTGTCCAAGGTCATCATCAAGAACGGAACGAATAGAATTGCTCTGAGAATCAAACTCAGAATCAAGTGTCAGTGGAATATGAACAGAGCCATCAATGTTCATACGACAGATAGCCTCAGACATAGTAGAATATACCCAGATGGCATTATCTCTGTCAACATAACAGCGGTAGCGAGCCTCTGAACCGTTCATGCTTTCAGGAAGAGTGAGAGGATGCAGATTACCGCTGCGAATATCGAATCTCCAAATCTCATTCTCATGGGCAATAACAATACCGTTCTGAATGTCGTCAATAGTCCAGCCATCACGGTTCTGCATGGATAATCTGACAGGATAATCCTCTGTCTTGCCGTCCTTGAAATTATGGTAGAAGATATGACCAGGAGAGATTATGTAAAGATTCTTTGAAATATCAACATGGACTTTATAGTTCATGCCGTCAACATTGATACCGAGTGACTTTATATACTCGGCAACATTAGTTGAAAAGCCTTCTTTGCCACCTTTGTAAATAACGTATGGCTGCATGCCTTCAATCCATATCTTACCTTCAGCGTCTTCCTGTATAGACAATACATTATTTGCCAAATCCTGAGAATTTGGACCATATGAATAGTATGTTTTGAAAGAATATCCATCAAAGCGGTTCAAACCGTTTTCTGTTCCCACCCACAGATAGCCTCGGCTATCCACGAACACAGCTACAACGGAACTGCAAGACAGTCCCTCATTGGTGTTCATGTGGTTGAACATGTATTGTCCCTGTGCATAAGTATTGAGATTGAAGGCAAAAGCCATCAAAAAAGATAAGAAGTATAGATGTAGCCGTTTCATCAATTACATTAGTATAGTTTTTGCAAAATTATACTTTTTTGACATAAATACGAAAAAAAGTTGCAAAAAACTTGAAATTCATAATACAAAAAAACTCAAATAGCCTGTTTTGTTCACAATGTGAGTTATAAAAATCACTGTTCAACTTTCTAATCGGATTAGCTTAGCATATGAACGCATTCGTTTACCATATTGCATAAAAAAGGGCACACCTAATGGTGCGCCCATAATATATTAATGTATGTATCAAGTCAGATTACTTAACGAGCTGACCTGCCATGTTGAACTTCTGACCATTCTTGTAGATAACAACCTTGCCGTTCTCCATGAACTTACCTGCCTTTGCAGAGTTCACATTAACATTGCTGATGCCTGTTGCACCACCTGTTGTGAATGTGAGAGTTGGAAGGTCCTTAGAGAGTTCGCAAAGCATTTCCATTGTCATGAAGTCCTGAATCTCGATCTTATTAGCTACAATTGTGTATGTCTTGCCTGCTTCAAGATTAGAGATGTAGAAGTTCTTTGAAGCAGCATCGCAATTGAAGTCTGCAACATTTCCTGCAACCTTCTCGCCATTGGCATCATATACTGTTAAATCAACTGTTGCGAATGGGTAGTTGACAGCAGAAGCATCGTTTACTGTTGCTGTGTAGTTGAATGTTATCTTGAAGTCGCCTTCATCATCGATTTCCTCGCCCTCAACAACAGTGAAGCTCATCTCGCTCATAGAGATTGCCTGTGGAGCATCTGGATCCTTAACCTTGAATGTGAGCTTTGGAAGACCGTCTGTGAGATTGAGGACTTCACCGGCATTGCCCATCACTACAAGACCTGTTACCATGAAGATGTATGTCTGACCAGCTTTAAGATCAGAAACATATACGTTGCGTGAAGACTCTTCGAGGTTGAAGTCACGGTCGCCGCTTGTGATGAAGTTGAAGTTCTCATCATAAACCTGATACTTGATCTGAGCGAAGAGGTCTTCTGCATTGATGTTCTCGTCGTTGATCTTGCCTGTGTATTTGAATGTAACAGTGTAGTCGCCTTCCTCGTCAATGAGGGAGTTCTTGTCGCAAGTTACAGACATGTTCTTGATTTCAACTGGCTGAACTTCTGGAGCTACAGGAGTGAACTTAACAGTTGGGAGACCTTCTGTAATCTTGAGGATTTCCTCACCTTCGAATACTGTCTCATAGTCAATCTTTGAGTTGTCCTTGATAGTAATCTCGTCAATCTTGAGTGTGTATTCCTTACCGCCTTCGAGGTCAGAAACATAGATATTCTTGCTTCCTGCAGAGAAAGAGAATGTCCAAGGCTCACCCTCAACAATTGCTGCACCTGTTGCATCGAGAACAGTGATCTTTAATGAACCTGCTGCCATTACGCTCTCATCGAGAACTGTGCCTTTGTAGTTGAATGTTACCTTGAAGTCGCCATCCTCATCAATCTGCTCGCCCTCAGCAACAGAAAGACTCATGTCTGTGAGAGAAGCCTTTGCAGCAGGTGCTTCGCCAGCAGAAGTGATGATGAGCTTAGATACGAATACTGATGTGCCGCCAGACTTTCTGAAAAGACGAATCTTGCTGCAACCAGCTGCCTCAGCAGGAACTGTGAGCTTACCTTCTGTTGTTGGAATACCATTTGCAGTCAAAAGGTCAACAACATCGTACTGCAACGCATTTTCGCCGTCGAAGTCAATGCCGAAAATAGCAGACTTGCCTTCTGATGTGATGAATGTGTTGAAAGCGATTTCCTCACCACCCTTGAGTGCATTGTCAAGTGTAATCTCAACATAGTGGGTTTTAATTGAATTGCCATCAGCATCCTTCACCTCATAAGTCTTGCCGAGCTTGAAGCACCAGTTGTTCTTCTGCTTTGCACCTGCAACAACATTAGCGTCGCCACCCATTGCTGTTGCTGTACCACCAACGGCTGCAAACTCGTCGCCATTAGTTACACCATTACCTTCCCACGAGTAAACTGTGGTACCCTGAGCATTGGCAACCATTGAGATAAGTGCCAATGCAAGAGTCAAACTTGCTTTGTAAAGTTTTTTCATTTGATTTTGATTTTTAATGATTTGTGAATTGTTAGAAATTTTAGTTATAGTTTTCGTTTTAGTTTTCGTTATCGTTTATTCCTCCATTGGCATTGCAACCATGCCGATTGCTTCTATTGTCTTAGGATCAGATGGACGTGTCATGTCTGGATTGATGATACGACCGTCAGGACCGATGAAGATGAAACGTGGAATGCTTGAAACACGATATTTGCGAAGGAACGCATTGTCTTCATCGCCCCAAAGCTGAATGCCAGTGAGTTGCTGTTCCTTTACCATTGACTCCCATTTTGCCTTGTCGCGGTCGCAAGAGATGCTGACGAAAGCAATGTTCATGCCATGGAATGTCTCTTCAAGTTTCTTGAGATGTGGAATCTCGCCCTTGCAAGGCACACACCATGTTGCCCAGCAGTCAATATAAACATACTTGCCACGGAGGTCGGCGAGAGAGACTGTATTTCCGTTGATATCAGGGAAAGAGAAGTCTGGTGAAGGACGACCTGCTCTGAGCACATCTCCATTTGCCCAAGCAACCTCAAAAGCATGCTTGATCTCTGCATCTGTGATGTTTGCCTCAAAGATTTCCTTCACACGGTCAGCACCTTCATAACCGTTGTTTGCAACAAGAGCAACAGCGTTAGTACCAATGATGTACTCCTTGAGGTCTTTGTTGCTGATATTGTTTGCAGCATACTCACAAACCATAGTAACAGCCTTTGCCTGGAACTCTGGTGTGTTCTCTACATCTACACCACGCAAAGCGAGAGCAGTGATTGCGCTATACTGGAAGTTTGTGTATTCAGGCATCTGCACAAGCCATGCATCCTCACAAGAAGAAAGATCTTTGAGAACATCATAAATCTCGTCGCCGCATGCTTTCTGCTGAGCATACTGTGCAAGGAAACCATAGATCCAATAACGGATGCGAAGCTTTTCCTTACCAACGAAAGTCTTATCAAGTTTCTTGGAATCAACAATTTTGTAGCAGTTTGTCTGATATTCATCAAGAATGTCAAGAATCTCTTCTGGGTTCTTGCCGAAGTCACCCATTACAGGGCCTTTAAGCTCGCCGCAAGAGAGGTAAGGGTTAATCTGTGATTTCTTTGATGTGACATTCACAGTGAGAGCAGCAGGAGTGAGATCCCATTCCATTTCAAAATCCTTTCCAGGTTCGAGATAGACGGTTGACTTCTTCCAACGGTATGTGATCACGCCGTATGTTGGCTCTTTCACATTGATAGAAACATTGCCCTTTGTTGTCTTTGTGGCAACAGCAGTATCTCCAACAGCTTCCATATTGATAATAGTATCAGTTTGTGCGAACTGAATTTCCACCTCATTGACACTTGTGTCGTGAGCTGTAAAGGTGATGTTTACTGGTTTCTGAGCATTTGCAGCAATGGCAAAAACGCTCATCATTGTAATAAATAGTTTTCTCATGGATGTTAATTGTTTAAGTAATTTTCTATGAGTTTTATCTTTGTTTCCTTATCTCCATTAACGGCATTGTGACGAACAATGCCATCTTTGTCAATGACAACCACATGTGGAATGGCAAGAGCGCCATAGTCAGAGTTCATCACGTCCTCTTCGCTGATGCCGATTGTCCATGTTATGCCTTTCGCCTTCATGTATTCTGGGAAGAAAGACATTTCTTTTTCCTTATCATTAAGACACTGTATGGTGCGCTTGTTTGCATCAACAAAGTAGCCCTGAAGCGATGTTACGCCAAGAATAACGACATCTTTTCCGTCGAAATATGTCTGTATCTCAGCAAGTTCAGGGAATGCCTGAAGACATGGAACGCACTTGGTCCCCCAGAAATCGAGCATCACTACCTTGCCCTTGAATGCATCGAGCGAAGCAGCAGGAAGAATCTCAACCTCACCATTGTTCTGCTTGAACACACGAATGAGATGAAGCTCTGGAGCTTTGCTGCCCACAAGAGTGCCGCAAGCGAATGGACCTTCAAGATATTTCACCTGTTCCTTGCATGCCTTAATTTTTCTCTGAGATTCAAGAGTGCCAGCAAGCGCAGAATACTTGTCACGACAGATTGTGCGGAACTGATCACGAAGACCTGCATCAATAGTGTCAACTCGAGCAATGGAATTGAACACCTTGACACACTCCATGACAGCCTTATCGGAGATGTTGCAATTCATAAGATGAAGCATGCCTTCTGCAAAACCTTCAGTATGCCAGTTAGCATCTTTCATTGTTGGCATTGCATCGAAAACGTCTATTGTAACCTCGCTATGTTCATTTATCACCTTCTGCAAATCCTTGGCAGCAAGGAAGTCAACAAAAGCAGCCGTCTCCTTCTCTCCATGCATGAAGCCATCATTCTCTGGCATATATTTCCAAAGATAGAAAGCAAAAATAGTCTCTGTCTTTGCACGCAGCTGGAATGTCGGTTCAAGCCACACACGAAGCAAGCGGTCAAGCGTCATGCCGCCATTCTCAAAGAGAAGATTCACCTGTTGAGAAGTAATCTTTGTAATGTCAGCAGTGGCAGCAAACTGAGTAGCAACCTTATTGAACGCCTCTTGCTGCGCTTCTAATGTCTCACACCCCATCATAGCAGCGCCAGCGTCACGGCAGAACGCCTTAAGCTGTTCGTCTGTTGGAGGCTTTGCTGCCCACATAAAAGTGGAGGCAAGCAGGAAGATTGATGATAAAAGGTATTTGAACATTTTGACTTTTAGTTTTAGTTTTCGTTTTAGTTTTATTTCAATATAAATCTGTAATACCAAGTCTTTTTGTCTCTCTTGACTGTTGCTCCGAGATATGGGTTCTTTGCATCAGAACGATCAATTTTCCATCCGCCATTCCAGATGCAATTGCCATCAGCATCATTAATCGCATTGAAGAGACAAGGGTTGTAGAGGAAGTGCAATGAGATATCGGCAACATTGCCAGGCAATACGGCAGGAAGACCTGCAATGTAGTAAGGATTCTCCTCCTCATTTCCTGTATAAACAAATGTTGCCCCAGAGAGATTAGCATCTTGAAGGTCTATGCGCGTCTTGTTGTCAAGTTCAGAATACTTAGGCTTATATGCCACCATCCTTCCGTCAATCAGTACATTATAGCTTACAATCTCTTCATTTACAGTTTCCACGTCACTCACAATAGTCTGTTTATCACCACCAGCATCTTTTTCCACTTTCTCAAGATTGCCCTCTTCGTCATATATATAGAGATATGTGTGACGATAGACGTCGCTTGCCGTAAAGGTGTCATAGTCGATCACATTCTCGTATTCCTCAATCCAATCTACCTTGCCATTGCTGAAATGCATGCGCCAGTAGCGTTTCTCATGACCGTACTCCATGAAGGTAGCACCATCGAACTTTGCCTTATGATAGAATGTAACAGTAATGATATCCTTCATTGGAGTTATTCCCTCGATGACACGATCGTTGTACGCCACCTCAAGATTATAGTTCTCACGAGCGTATGAGTTGGAATTATCATCCTGAATATTCAGCAACAGAACATTATTGTTTGCATAGTAAGTTATTGTAGAACTTACCTTTGCTGTTGGACGAGTCTTGCCCTCCTCATATACCCAAACTGTAAAGATATTTGACTTTGGCTTAAGCCCTTTGAGGGTTGCGCTCAAACTTATTGCAGGAGCATCGCTCTGTGCAGACAAATCAAAAGACTGCATTAGCTCTCCATGCATGTAAACCTCAGCCTTCTGCAAATTGTTCTCACCACGAAGCACTGTAAATTCAACCGTTTCCTCTGGAGAGAAAGCAGCAGGAATGCTTGTGAAACGCACACCAGGATTGATGCCCGAAATGTTCACATCAAGAAAATCTGCCGCATAAGGATTCAGCTCTGCAACCTCCACGCCAATGCTTTTAAGACCATGAGCCACGTATGCCATCTTGACAAGCATATCTGTATTCTCATTATTCATTATTCTGTCATGGAGTTCCTGTGTCATGCCTACAAGAGAATCAATGTACTGAACAAGGTCGAGACGCGCACTTGGGAAATATGTAGCATCATCATCCACAGGATTCAGGAAACCATAATCATGGAAGAACTCAGGATCCTCTTCTATAAGAGCATGCGCCTGCCTGCGATTCTCGTCCATCAGCGTAGAGTAATAAGTGTTTGAAACCTCATAGAACTCATTGTCAACAGGAGCCTCGCCACGAGCATTCACAAGATAATCAGAAAGAATGACACGGTCAATGTCCTGAGAATTAGTGTAATTGCCAACAGTAATGCTATTTATATTAGCAACTGCAGAGTGAAGTCCATCCTTAGGTACAGAACGTCCAAGCTCTGAGATGCTTTCAATTTTCTGAACTATGAGGAACTTTCTTGGCAGATATTTAGCCTTGAAAGAATTGTTATAATGAGAGAACACATTGCTCTTAAGCCATGCCATAGCTGACTCAGCACCGTCATGGTCAAGCTTTGTGAGTTTGGCATTCTCCCATGCAGTAGCCTGCTCAAACTGATAGGCAAAGTCAAGTCTTTGGTCAAAGTCATACAACACGTATGTGCCGTACTTATCACAAAACTCAGCAATATCAGGAATGCTGCGATCGAGCAGTGTTTCCAAACGATCCTTGTCGGCATAGCTTGGGGAGGTGTCTTCGCTTTCACTGCATGATGTAAAGACTCCAGCTGCGGCAAGCAACACCAATGCCATTATTATCTTATTTATATTTTTCAACTGCATAGAATATACTATTTGGAAGAGATTACTCATTTATCGTTTCCTCTCTTTTACCATAAGGAACAATAGTTGTATTTATCTGTGTTTCAGCCTCGGGCAATTCAAACACATAATTCGGAGACGAAGGCAGAAGCGTGTATCTCTCTGTTCCCTGCACCGTGACATTAGTAGAACCAGATGCAGAAGATGCGAGAGTGAATGTATGAGTCAAAGTATGTGGATACCATGAGTTGATGCGTCGCAAATCAAACCATCTCATATTCTCAAAGCAGAACTCCAAGCGACGCTGATCAACAACAAACTTACGCCATTCAAGCTCACTTGCTGAAGCGGAAGGCATGTAGGTGGCACGCTGAGATGAGAAGTTCGCAATTCTTGAAGAAAGATACTTAATCATCAAAGTCTGTGCATCTCCCAATTTATCAAGGGCTGCAAGAGCCTCTGCACGATTGAGATATGCTTCTGCCAAACGATAAGAGTAAGCACCGATCTGTGTGAACTGACCATGCCATTTTGCAGGAACAGTCATGCTCGTACCGCCCTGAGGATTGATAACCCATGTGTATTTGCGGCAATCGTTCGATGCAAGAGCAAACTTAGAAAGCAAATCCTCTGATGCGCCGTATGTGCAAGTTGTAAGCTCTGTTTGATAGATTGATGGAATCTCCATGATGCCAAGACTCTCATCTGTGCCAGGATAGAGCAACGCTGGCGAACCATAACTGTGCAGGACTTCCGTATTCGTCTCAACTATCATAGGAGAATTAGGACGACGAGTCAAGTCATAAAGCTGTCGGCTTGCAAGCTGCTCTGTAGCATCAAGCACATTTTGCCATTCTCCTTTATATAAATATGTACGCGAGAGAAGCAATTGTGCAGCATCTGCGTTTGGATGCCATAAAGACTTCTTTGCAGCAGTTTTCCCAAACAAGTTTATTGCCTCTTTCAAGTCCTTTTCTATCTGAGCATAAACACTTGCTACTGACGCACGAGAATAATTGTTTGAGACTCCTGTGTCCAATCGCAAAGGCACACCTGCAGTACTGGAAGCCGTAGCAGCATCATAAACAGGAGCATAGATATTGACAAGCTCAAGATATGCCCTAGCTCTAACGAAATATGCTTCAGCCACAAGATAGTTGCGCTCATCGTCTGTACCTGTAGCCTTCGGGCCATTCTCAATGACATAGTTTGCCACAAGAATGTCACTATACAACTTTTGCCACATGCTGTTTGTAGCTGTGATAACCTCTCCTTCTCCATCGCGCTCAACATCACGTTTCCAAGTGTAAAGACTCTTGTAAGTATTCTTCGCCGACGTAGTTGCAGAAGGGTTCTCAGTTATGTCATCTGTCATCAGATCAGACATATAGAACCATGACACATCAAGGAATGTCTCTTTATGCAACATTGCCTCATACTGTGTTACCGATTCTGGAATCACAAGATCCTTATCTTCTTCATTGAGGAAATCGCTGCATGATGTTAGAGATGCACACAAAAGCAGCAATACCAATGTGGATTTCAGATATTTATATATATTGATGCTATTCATTATTCTTCTATATTTTAGAAACCAATCTGTATTCCGAAGTTGAATGTTGGAAGCACAGGCATACCGATTGATGCTACCTGATCAGGATCCTGTCCTTTAAGCTTTTTGTCGAAAGCCCATACACCAAGGTTCTGAGCCTGGAAATCTATACGGCAGTTGGAAATCTTTGCTGTCTTCAGCCATTCCTTTGGCAGATCATAACCCAGAGTGAGCGAACGGAAACGTATGTGGCTTGCATTTACCACACGCTCATCAGAGTTGTTATACATGTACCATCCTGTGTATGAAGAAGGACCGCAATATGTTGCATAAGCCTGATCAACATCAAGATATGAATCGTTGTAGCTGTTCAGAGTTGATGGTGAACGATAGTTAAGTGATGCATTAGTCAGCACAGGAATTGTGGTATGAGCTTCATCACCAGGCTTTCTCCAGCGATCAACAAAGTCAGCATTCATATTATCCTCTGGCTGAGGGAGAGCAGCCGTACCGTTCTCATACAGAGCAAGAAGACGCTGCTTGTAGCCGAGCTTGTAGGTGAACTGAGCACGAAGCGTGAAGCCCTTCCAAGCAAACTCTGTGGAGAAGCTTCCATAGCTGCGAGGAGTGCGTGTTCCACTGTATGAAAGGATTGACTGCAAGAACTGGTCGCGTGTGAGCTCTGCCTTATTGCCTGTGAGATTCTTGAATGTTGGCAAACCGTTCGCATCAAGACCGTTGAACTTATAAGAATAGAAACCGTCCACGCTGTTTCCATCAAGCACCACAGAACCATTCACATAATCAGCGTATGTGTTCGTAGAAATAATGCCTCGCTTGATGTTGTTCTTGTTGTATGAATACATGAAGGATGTGCGCCAGCGGAAATCCTTTGTTTTGACGTTGAGGGTATTGATTGTGAACTCTATACCTGTGTTTGTTGCTTCGCCATCATTGAAGAAAAGTGAAGTTGTACCATTGACGAGAGACACGGAACGGTTGCTAATCAAATCGGTAGAGATGCTGTGATAGAAATCAATGCCGAGATTGATGCGATCTCTCAACATTGAACCATCAATACCGAAGTTCCATGTTGATGTCTTCTCCCACTCAAGATTAGCGTTTGGATAGTCGTGGATGGAAGCTGAAAGCTCGCCGCTCACGCTGTTCTTTCTTGGAGTGGTGATTATGAGGTATGGAGTGGCACTTGGCACGCTTCCTCTATAACCATACGAACCGCGAACGGAGAGAGAGTTAAGCCATTCCACATCTTTCAGAAAATCAAGTTCGTGAAGGTTAACACGACCAGATGTTGACCAAACAGGATTGAACTTTGCCTTCTCGTATTGACCGAACTGATTGCTGCCGTCATTTCGGGCATTGAAGTTGAAAGAGAAGTAGTTTTTGTATGTGTAAGTTGCTGTGAGATAGAATGACAGCTTATTATTTTTCTTTGCTGTGATAGTAGGGAAAGCAGAAGGATTTGTTTCCGCACCCATGAACCATTGGCGCAGATACCAATAGTACTGCTGGGCATCAACAGCTGAGCCTGCCCACACAGGAATGAACGATTCGCCCTGTTCTGGAGAATAACCAGGAATCTGACCAGTATTGTGTCCGCGATACTGAGTAGAAGTGACTTCGTGTCCTAGATCGAAATTGAACTGATGCGTATTATTTATTTCAAAATTGTAATTCAGCTGATTACGCCAAAGGTATGACTTCTGGTCAATAGCAGAACCAGACCACAAGCCACCATCCTGCAACACAGCTTGCATGAAAGCGTCTGCACGAGGCATCTCATCAGCATATCCGCGAAGCTGAGCACAATAGAACGTGTTTTCACCAATCCAGTTTTCTGTATTGTTGCTGGTAGAAGTGTATCCTACAGTTGTTGTATAGCGCAAGCCTTTCATCATTTCCCAGTTGAGGGATCCTGTGAGGTTGAGCGACTTATTCTTAATTGTCTGTCCGCTGTTAGCAAACTCATGCAAGATGTTATAGTTTCCGTAAACATTCTGACCTGTTGTCTGATCTTGCTTTATCAGCTTCTTAATATAGGAATAAGATCCGTCGCTGTTGTAGCATGGGAAAATACGGTTGGTGTAATATGCCTCGTCGAATGCACTGTATGATGGGGAATTGTAGTGTCCATCCTGCTGTGATCCGCTCAGACGAAGGTCAATAGTCACATTGTCAGCAAGGTGGGTAGTGAGATTCATTCGTGCTGTGAATCGCTGCAAATCAGTGCCGCGCTCTGCACCTCTGTCATCGTCATATCCAACAGAGGCATAATAGCGTGTTCCTGATGCACCTCCGCTCAAGCTAACGCTATGTGTCTGCGAGAATGAATTGCGATAGAGTGCGCCAAACCAGTCGGTATTGTTTGCCTCCATCTGTGACACCTGCTGCTGGAACTCGTTGAATGTGATGTTTTTATCCCAGTAGTTCATCATTGCACCTTCGTAACCATAGCGTTCTGGCATTGTCTCGAAGAAGAGACCCTTATCCATGATCTCACGGCTCACGTCAATACGCTGTTTTGATGTCATGAGATTGAAATCGCTGTAGTGAGGACGGCGCTGAGCTTGTGCGTTGAAAGAGTAGTTCACTTTTGTTTTTCCTATCTCACCAGATTTCGTCGTAACCACAATCACACCATTGGCGGCACGAGTACCGTAAATGGCTGTTGCAGAGGCATCTTTCAGAACATCAATACGTTCAATATCCTGAGGGTTGAGACCAGATATTGCATTGCCTATGATATTGATATTGTCGAGAGAATTGATTTCATCGGCACTTACAGGAACTGGATTTTCATAAATCACACCATCAATAACCCACAGCGGCTCTCTTGTGCCTGTGAATGTGGTGGTACCACGCAGACGCATGCGTGGTGCTGCACCTGGAGTGGCGCTTGTAGTAAGTGTAAGCAAACCAGCAACTTTACCCTCAAGCATTTGGTCAACGCTGAGTGCGCCCTTGAAGTCAAGGTCGTCTTTTGTTATTGAAGAAATACTGCTTGTGAGCTTGCGCTTGTCAATGGTATTATAACCGGTAACAACCACCTCGCCAAGCAATTTATCATCAGGCACCATGCGGAATGTATAGTTCGACTTACCTTTTGCAACTGTCTGCTTACTTTCAGCATAACCCACAAACGACACAACGATTTTGTCCTCCCTGCCTGTGGCTGCAATGGAAAAATCACCATCGTTATCTGTTATAGACATAGTTGATTCACCATCTTTCATTAAGACAGTTACTTTTGCGCTTGGCAAACCTTCTCCGTTTTCGTCAAGCACCTTACCTTTTATGTATTGCATTACCTGGTCTGACTTCCGCCCCTCATGGTGTTCTTGAGCATCAGCATTCAAGGTAACAAATGAAAAACACATCAACAATAATATGATGTGAGAAGCACATAATTTATCTTTTATCATTTATAGGTTACATTTTCATCTTGCAAATATAATAAATTTATTTTGTATTTATGGTTCTTTTTCACAATAAACTATTTTTTTCACATTTATTTTATGGTAACATGATATTTTAATTATTAATTTTGCACATCAAATCATAAATATAATCTAAACATGAAAAAAATCTTTGCGATTGCTGCATCCTTGATATTTGCGGCAAATCTTTGTTCTTTTGCACAGACAATTCCTGTGTATAAAATAATGAGCTCCATAGAGTCAAATGCTCTTGCCGAACTTCCAGGAAATGAAGATTGGGGCATGAAAAAACTCGTTCACAACGTACATCGCACCATGCCTTCTGACTTCAAGCTGAACCTCCCTACCCCTTCCACAACTCCGCTCACGCCAGAACAACTATACACAAAGCGACTGAACGGAGCATTGATTTTCGGAAAGATGTATAACTGCGGTGAGTGTCCGAAGATGCACCTCACGCTGATTGCCACAGCATCTGCCATCACAGAGGATGGTGTTTGTTTGGCAAATTATCACATGGTTCACCCTATCGTTTCTCGTGAAGGAGTGCTGAAAGGTGATAGCGTATATTTCCTTGCTGACCGCGACGGACAGATATTCCCTATCGTGGAGGTAATGGCTTATTCTCGCGACGAAGATGCTGCTGTGATCCGTGTGGACACTCGCGGCAAGAAGCTTGAGGCAATTCCTCTCGGACAAGATGCTGTCACAGGCTCACACGTCAATCTTATTTCACATCCTAAGCAGATGCTTTACACATACACACAAGGATACGTTTCTCGCAACACTATGTATAATTATCCAGAGCGTCCAATCCTTGATCTTATGGAAGTTACGGCAGATTTTGCCGAGGGTTCAAGCGGAGGACCTTTCATGGATGACAAGGGCAATCTTGTTGGCATGGTAAAGGGCACTACTTCTATCTTCTACGATGAAGAAAGACGCAATCCGCAGATGGTGCTTAAAGTCGCCATTCCAGTAAAGGTTCTGAAACGATTGCTTGGAACAAAATAGCAGAAAGAAGTTTCCATATACCTATCATACAAGTACATAGCAGGCTCATCATCCCACATCTATCTATGTCAATACGAGGCAAATGCGTAGTCGTTTGCCTCGTATTTTCTTTATCCTTATGCTCGTAATCATCTACATTTCATTGTTTGAAATGTACGTTTCGTTCTTTGGAATGTATATTTCATTGTTTGAAATGTACGTTTCAAACAATGAAATATAGCACACATAAGGCAAATACACAAAAAAAAGAGGGCAGCACTGTGAAGTGCCGCCCTCAAAAGAAGCTTATATGTTCTATGTATATAAGGTTAGATTACTTAACAAGCTGACCTGCTACGTTGAACTTCTGACCGCTCTTGTAGATAACAACCTTACCGTTCTCCATGAACTTACCTGTCTTAGCAGCTGAAGTCTGAAGAGCCGAGATTGAAGAACCGCCTTCTGTGATAGTAACTGTCATTGCTGCGAGGTCAACTGTTACTGTGTATGTGCCAGCAGCAAGTTTGAAGCTTGCATCTGCACCCTTAACAAGTGTACCTGCTTCGCCAATTGTACCCCAGTCAGCAACTACAGAATAACGATCAGCGTTGAATGCGTCCCAGTCCTCTGCTGTCTCTGAGAGAGTTGCACCGATAGCGAACCAACCATCGCCTTCCCAGTTGTCATTAACTACGATTGTACCTGAGTAAACACCATCAGCGTATGCGAGCTCAGCGCAAGCCTGATTTGGAGTCCAGTCACCACCGTTTACATTACCGATAACGTAGAGAGGATCTGCCTTCTTTGATACAAGACCCTTAGCAACATACTTCTCAGATGTAGAACCTACCTGCTCGTAGATTGTAACGCTCTTGATTGTGCATGTGCAGCCTTCGAAGCCCCACATGTTCCAATAGAGACCGTAAGCATTTACATCTGTCCAGTCTGCTGGAACGCTGAGTGCATCAATCATTTCTGAAAGGAATACAGTTACCTTGTTCTCACCCAAACCCTGTACTGGGCAGTCGAAGAGCTTAGTGCTGCTGTCGAGTGAAGAGACTGAGCCTGCGCCCCAGTTCTGATACTTAGATGCGTCGCCATCTACTGTGTAAACGAACTCAACCTTTGCATCCATTGAGTAACCGTCAAATTCTGTGTCGATGATGTTGCCGCCGTCCATAGTGACAGCCTTACCCTCGTCGTACTTGATAGTGTACTTCTCGACTGCAGCGTCAAGTTCTGCCTTTGTGCCGAAATACATTGCCTTGATTACGCAGTTACCTGCATCGTTGTGGTTCTGCATTGCAATCTGACCAACCTTGTCCTTGTGATCCTTGTTGAGCTCAAGACCGAAAGCGAATGGCTTAGATGACTTGGCAACTGTTGCATTTGACTCATAGTAGATTGGTCCCCACTGACCTTCTTCACCAGTTGGATCGTGCTGGATGAGGAAAGAGAATTCGCAAGATGCGGACTCGCACTCAAGGATGAGGTAGTCGTAAGCAGAAGCATCGAAATATTCTGCCTCGCCCTTGAAACCTGTGTTACCAACCCAACTCCAACTGCCACCAAATGTTACTGTGTTTGGTGCGTCAGCACTTGTCATTGAAGAATAGTCAACCTGCTGAGCGCTCATTGAGAGTGCTGCAAAAATTGCTACAAGAGAAAGTAAAATTTTCTTCATGTCTTAAAAATTATTAGTTAAAAATTAATGAATAAGTTATTTTTGTATTTCTTCTTTCTCCTTTAGGAGAGGACTGTCTGAAAGGACAATCCTCCCCTAAGGGAGTTAAAAGATGTCTATTTACAGTTATTAGAGAGAGCATCAACAATCTCATCCTCGTACCACTTGAGAGTCTTGCGATCGAGAAGTCCCATCCACCAGAGACCTGTTGTCTCGTATGACTTGAACTTGCTCATTGCATACTTAGCATACTTGATGCGCTCGCCCATGTCCTTACCCTCGTCAATGGCACCAAACTCACCATAGATGTATGGAACGCCAAGGTCGTTAAAACGCTTGTTGACACGTTCAGCAATGGCATTGATTTCCTGCTCGCAGTCTGAACTCCAAACGAATACGTTATATTCACCGTTATCGCAGCAGAAATTGTATGGGTCGTAAGAGTGGACAGATGCAAGAATATGGTTGCTGTGCTTATCCTGAGGAACCTGGAAGTTGTCGAGCTTCTCTTGTGTGCTTCCTGAACCGTAGGTGTTCACAAGAAGGTTGCGGAACTCGTTATTGCCGCCTGTAGCACGAACTGCATCAACGAAGTCCTGCTCAAGGAGAGTGATAGCCCTGTATGCATCCTTATCCTTTGGATCGCCCCAAGTGTCTTCCTTGTCAAGAATCTCGTTGAAAGCTTCGAAGATAAGCTTTTCGTCATAGTCCTTGAAGCGAGTTGCAATCTGAGTCCAGAGTGACTTGAACTTCTCTGCAGAACCGTTCTCATACTCCTCCATATCAGCACGGAGCCAACCAGCACCATCGGTACGAGTGCCTCGAGCACCAGTATCATGCTGAACATTGAGAATACAATAGCAACCTGCATTGAGCACATAATCAACCACTTCCTGTACGCGATTCATCCAAACTTCGTTGCACTCCCAAGTCTTACCCATGTGAGGAAACCAAGTTACAGGAATACGAATCACGTTGAAGCCCTTTGCTGCGATAGAGTCAATGATTTCCTGAGTTGTGACTGGCTGTCCCCAAGCTGTCTCGTAATCGAGGTGTGACTTTGGACGGAAATATGAACCAATCTGTGGGTCAGAGTCGAGTGTGTTTCCGAGGTTGTAACCCATGTGGATGTTCTCAACGAACTCGTATGCAGTTTCAAATGTATCACCTGGATCAGCTGCAGCACCCTTCTGATTTACAACGAGTACTGCTGTAGAGTTGCCAGAAGTGAAAGTGATTCTTGCTGTACGAGGATCACCCATATTCTTGCTCACATTGAGCTTTAGATATGACTGGCGCTTTGTAGAATCATTAGGATCAACATATCCATAACCTGCGTGGTTGGAGATTGTACACCAGTCGGCATCACATTCTGCGTCCCAGTCAGCATCGCAATGCACACCAAGCAGCATAAATGCAGAGCCAAGGTTGAAGTCGAGCTCTGTCACTTTTGCATCAATATCAGCACGATAGATCTCAAGATAAGTTGCTGATGCCACGACATCGTCGCTCTTGCAACCCTGGAAAGCCAGAGTTGCAAAGAGTGCGATGATGAGAGACATTATATTAATTGTTTTCTTCATAAGTTTGAGTTCTTAAGTTTCTATGTTTACTTCTTTGGAAGATAGATGAGACGGATGTTGTCCACGCATACATCAACACGACCTGGCTTGCTGCCCTGATTGATAGACTGGATACGGAACTGACTGAGACCTACTGACTTGATGTCTGCGTAAGTAAGACCTGCATAGCATCCGAAATTCTCAAGGCTGAGCACGTGACGATACCACTTACCCTTAGGGTTGTTGCCATCAATGTCACCAAGGATTGTATGAGCCCAAGATGGGATACCTGCGTCATAGTCTTCCCAGTCTGTCATGTTGTCAAATGTCCACATTGACAAATCTGAAGCACCAGTGTCGGCACCAATTGGGAACATGCAGTAGCGGAGATAGCCTGTGAATACGCCACCGTTATATTCAGAGTTGTTATCAAATACTTCCATTGCAAGATAGATGTCCTTAGCCTTTGCATTGTCTGGGATAACATCATTGCCTGGGAATGGGAATATGTTATCTTCCCAGTTGTAGCGGTAGAAGATCATTGTACCCCACCACATTGGACCAACCTCATCAACTGCAATATGAGCGTATGTGCCAGAAGACATGTATGGTGCAGCCTCTGAATTAGCTGTCTCATAGAGTGCATCTGGGCTCCAACCATTGTTTGTAGCGGCATAATCGTCGAAGTTTACGAGGAGAGTGCTGTAGTCATAGAAGTGCTCTACCTTAGCTTCGCCACCCACAGTCTTGAGTACAAGAGTTGAACCGCTGCCTGCTGATGGAATTTTTGTGATAGTAACAGTGATTGTATCTTCAGATTCTGCAACGACAAACTCTTTTGCGCCATAAGTCACGTCACCAAATGTAATTGATTCAACCTGAACAAACTCGTTACCAGTAATAACAAGGTCTTCACCGATAACTGGCATATCTGAAGAAATAGTCTTGATGACAGGAATGCCAGCAAGCTTAGTGTATGGGAAGAGGACTCTTCCTGCAGTACATTCAATTACGAGTGTTCCAGCATCGAATGGAAGGCTTGGAGTTACAATTGAAATGGTGCTGTTGACCTTGTATGTTGAGTTGTCAAGGAAACGCTTACCCTCAACAGTGTAGTCCTTAACCTGAACACGGTTGCCTGGAACATCCTCATATACAAGCGTATCAAGCTCAGACTTAACGACATCTGTGAAATAGATATCCTCAATAGCATAAAGGTTAAGACCATAAACTTTAAGGGTATCACCTGCCATACGTGGATAGTCACCTTGAATACGAGTAATGCTTGGATATTGACCAAGGATAGTGAAGTTGTATGTTGCGATACCGCCTGGTGTCTCAACCACGATAGTCTTGTCTGTAACAGTTCTAATGTCAAAGCCCTCATCCTCAGAAGGAATAGTACAGATAATGCTATGATCTGTATTCATTGTAGGAGAGAAATAAACGTTCTGTCCATTGATAGTAAGTTTCTTAGCATTGCCAAGGTTTTTACCGATGATGGCAATAACTTGTCCCTGTGAGGACTTATCGAAGAGGCTGTCAGCTTTCTCTGGATCGCAGACGCGAACACCAGTAATCTCTGGCTGACCTGCACTGTCATTGTCGCTACATGATGCTGCTCCGAAAGAGAGGATAGCAAGCAATGCCACGAGCATAAAGCCCCATTTCATATCATTAATCTTTTTCATTATTATATTATAGTATTATGGGGTTATTTTTTTGTGTCTTTAACCTTTGGGTTGTGCCAATCTTCTTCGCCGAAGTCGTATGGCTGAGGTGCCTTCTTGAAGTATTCGTTGCGAAGGATATCAGACTCTGGATAAGGCATGAAGATGTTTACTTCATTAAGAACCACTGGGTCGTAACCGTCGAGAGCACGGCAGAGCTTATCAATATCATACTCGTAGCCCTGTTCCTTAGTGAGGAGAATGTCTTCACCTTCCTCGCCACGGAGGCAGTCATTCCACAAACATACGAATTTATATTCCTTATCGCCAACAACAAGTTTGTCATCTACAACCTTTGCATCAGGAATCTTTTCTGCCCATTTTGTAATCTCATAATCATTGAGATACCAAGGAGAAGACTGACGATTGGAGAATGTGCGGTAAGAGATTGTACGATCCTCATTGTAAAGAACGCTTCCCTCGTTGATCATGAATGCACGGTGCTGCTTGTTATTGAAATAGTTAAGCATATACTGTGGCTTCCAACGATACCATGTAACCATATCAAACCAGTTCTGATATTCCATACAGAACTCCTTGCGGCGTTCCTTGATGAGATCTTCAAAAGTATAAGATCCAGGTATTGAGTCTGCTATGCCTGCACGATGACGAACTTCATAGAGTGCTTTACGACCTTCTATATTTTTTGTGCTTTCATCGTTGCCAAGACATGCCTCTGCCTTGATAAGATATACGTCTGCGTAACGCATAATGTATGTGTTGAGCGGAGAAGCCATCTGAGCAAGGTGACCACCACAGTCTGCCTTTGTTCCTGCAACACCTTTCTTCAGCTGAACATGCTTCTTGTTGTAAACAAAGCCACTTTGAGCACCTTTTGGATAACCATTTTCAACAGTCTTCTTGTCGGCAGACACAAGGTCGTTAGCTGTATCCCAATAGCTGTAGTAGATGCCTGGAGAACAGAATGTTGCCTGAAAGCGGATGGAGTCCTTGACATTCTCGTTGTAGAGGTCAATCATATCTACTGATGCATAGTTGCCACCCCATACATTAACGTCAGAAGAACCTGACCACGCAAGGTCTGAATAGAGAGCATTCATTGCACCCCACTCACCAGAAAGAGGGTCTGCCCAACGCATACAAAGAATGTTCTCTGAGTTATTAGTTGAGAAACTGTTGTAATCATACTTGAAGAGGTCTGCATAATTTGGCATGAGAACATACTTATGTGATTCAATCACATCATCACAAAGCTCAATGACTTCCTGAAGCATATCAGCATCGCGAGTGCCGCCCTTGTTCCAACCACTGAGAGCAAGAAGAGCCTTTGCACACATTGCCTCTGCTGTGTATTTTGTGGCATGCATATTCTTGCTTGACTCTGGAAGATACTGCATTGCACGCTTGTAGTCACGAATGACGAACTTGAGCACGTCCTCTTCCTTTGTGAGAGGAATTGCAGGCACCTTTGTCACACTTTCATTGTTCTCATATACAACAACATCACCCCATGAGCGAACGAGATAGAAATATGCTGTAGCACGCATAAGATAAGCTTCGCCAAGAGCAAGATTCTTAACATCTTCGCTTACATTGTCAGTACAATATTTATTAATGTCATCAATAAGCTGGTTTGACATTGAAACAACCATGTAGAGTGAAGACCAAGCCTGACAAAGGTTCTCATCAAGACCTGTCACTTGGAATGTAGCAAATTCTGATAGCATGTATGGATTCCATCCATCGTTAGCACGGATAGAACCCATCGCTGGCATTGCACGACGGTTGTAGTTGAACCATGCATAGTTATAGAGTGGCTCGATAGCCTTCATGACTGCCTGGTCACTTGAGTAATAAGTCTCTGCAGTATAGTTATTGCTTGGTGTCCTATTGAGAAAATCATCACTACAGCTGGTCACCACAGAGCCTATGCCCATGAGGGATGCTGCTGAGAGCAGCAATATATTTAGCTTTTTCATTATCATCTTTAGAAGTTAAGTTTAACACCAACGTTGAAAATTCTCTGTGAAGGGTAACGTCCGTTATCAAGACCAAAGAGAGTCATTGACTGACCATGAGCACCGATTTCAGGATCGTAACCGCTGTAATTGCTGATTGTGAAGAGATTCTGTGCATTTGCATAGACCTGACACCATTCGATGCCAGCCTTCTCTGTCCAGCGCTTTGGCAAGTTCCATGCAACTGAGAGAGACTTGAGGCGGAGGTAAGAACCATCCTCTACAAACTTGCTGGAAATACGACCGTTTTTATTCTGGCCGTTGCCAGAAGGCTCAATACGCCAGCACTCAGCACTTGCAGCATTCATGATGTAAACATTTTTGATATCAGCATGAGAACCATCTGGATCGATATAACCAATCTGTGCAGCATTTGCTACTGTAGCAAGCTTGTTACCCCAACCTGCTGGGTCTGTCTTTGTCTGACGAAGCACATTGTAAACATCGTTGCCTACGCTACCGCTGAGGAAGAATGAAACTTCAACATTCTTATAAGAAATTGTATTATTAAGACCGAATGTGAAATCTGGGTGTGGGTTGCCAATGAACTTACGGTCAGCCTCTGTGATCTTGCCATCGTCATTAAGATCTTCATAGATGTAGTCACCTACCCAAATACCACGCTCCTTGATGTCATAGAGATTGCCTTTGCCATCACATGGACGAGCCGTTGGAATACGGTTGCCATTTGCATCGAGGAGGAACTCACCGAGCTTATTCTTCTGGTAGAAGTCATCTTCGCAAGTGAACATGCCGATAACGTTATAACCATAGAACATACCAACACGGTTGCCTACAGTTGTCATTGTGTATGTGTTACCGCCTATATCACCCTGGATTGTTGCATCCTTAGCATTGAGGCTGAGCACACGGTTGCGGTTAAAAGAGAGAGTTGCACCTGTACGCCACTTCCAGTCGCCGCGGTCAATGTTTACTGTATTGAGAGTGAACTCAATACCCTTGTTGCGGATAGAACCTGCATTCACGTATGGAGCTGTGATACCGCGATAACCTTCAGCATCAATAACGTATGAAGGAAGAGATGCAGCCATGAGAAGGTTGTCTGTCTTCTTGTAGTACCAGTCAACAATGAACTCAATGCGGTTGTTGAGGAATGCAAGATCAAGACCAAGGTTCCATGCCTTTGTGCTTTCCCACTTAAGATCCTGGTTAGCGTAGTTGCTTGAGTAGTAACCTGTACCCCATGCAGTTGCAGTAGTGCCTGTAGTCACACCGTAACGGTAGTCGCCAATGCTCTGGTTACCTACGAGACCCCATCCTACACGAAGCTTAGCATTTGAGAGCCAATCCTTTGTGTTCTGCATGAATGCCTCATTGTTGATACGCCAAGCAGCGGCTGCAGATGGGAACCAACCCCAGCGATTGTTCTTACCGAAAGATGAAGAACCATCAGTACGAAGTGTTGCTGTGAGAAGGTAACGATCATAGAAGTTGTAATTGAGACGGCCGAATACTGACTCAATAGCCCATGCGCTACCCTGCTCATCGTTTGTTGCAGTTGAAGAATCACCGACATGAAGCGAATGAACAGCATCACTGATGTAGCCCTTACGACCAGCAGAAAGGTTTGCCCAGTCACCCCACTGTGCCTCATGACCAACCATCAACTGGAGGTGTTGATTCTTTACAGGATCAATATCGTAAGTTGCATACTGCTTGAATGACTTGTACTTGCTTGTAGAAGAAACGCGAGTGTCCTGAGATTCAATCTTCTGCTGATTATCTGTACCATAAGAGTACTCTGGGCAGAAATAGTAAGAATCGCCCCAAGAGAAGCTACCACCATACTCAAGACGAAGGTTAAGTCCCTTAACTGGAGTAATGTTTGCATAGAGATTATAGTCGAGCTGAGACTTCTTTGTGTGATTGTCTTTCATGTTCACCTCAAAGATAGGGTTTGCAGAGTAATTAAACTCATTCTCAGCACCTGAAGCATAAGAACCGTCAGGATTGCGAACTGCCACATCAGGAGTCTGTGTGAGAGCTGTTGAGATTGCACCAGCATCATCGAAAGTGATTGTCTGCTTTGTACGAGCAAAGTAGCCGTTAGCACCAATCTTGATGTACTTGTTTACAGCAGTTTCGAAATTTGCACGGAAGCTAGCACGATCGAAACCAGAACCAATACCGATACCTTCCTGATCAAGGTAACCACCGGCAAGATTATAGTTCATATCCTTAGTACCACCGCTCACGCCAAGCTGATGCTGCTGCATGAATGCTGTCTGGAAGAGTTCGTCCTGCCAGTCTGTACCGTTTGTGAGAAGGTTTGGATCCATATAAGCATCCTGTGATCCCCATCCCCAGAGCTCTGCACGGTAATTGTAGTACTTAGCATACTGCTTGAGGTTCATCATTTTAAGATGCTTTGGAAGTGACTGCCAACCTGCCATTCCTTCGTATGTAACCTTTGGCTTGCCCTCTGTACCACGCTTTGTTGTGATGAGAACCACACCATTGCTGGCACGAGAACCGTAGATAGCTGTTGCTGACGCATCCTTCAACACTTCAAGAGATGTGATATCTGAAGGGTTAAGAGTGCTGAGAACAGATGTGTTGCTGCCTGTGTTTCCAGACATTGCCACACCATCAATAACATAAAGTGGTTCATTACCATTCAAAGTATTGATACCACGAATCTGTACAGAGATACCACCACCAGGAGCACCAGAGTTCTGAGTAACCTGCACACCGGCAATACGTCCCTGCATTGCCTGCTCAATGCTAGTGTTAACACCTTGCTTGATAGCCTTTTCGTCAATGGAAGCCACAGCACCTGTGAGGTCTGAACGCTTCATCACACCATAACCGACAACCACAACGTCGTTCAATGACTGGCTATCTTCAGTGAGGACAATCTTCATCTGTCCTGCGGTTGCCTTCACCGTCTGGGTGATGTAACCAATGTAACTGATCTGGAGTACTGCGCCCGGATTAGCATCAACGGTGAACTTACCGTTCATGTCAGTAGCCGCACCTGTGCCTGTTGACTTCACGAGAACAGAAGCACCGATGATAGGCTCACCCATCTGGTCAACGACAATACCCTGAATCTTCTTTGTCTGCTGCTGAGCGCCAGAAGGTGCTTCTATGCCTGAGGCATAAGCTGCAGAAGGTGCACCCGCTGCCAGCATACCAAAGGCAAAACTGACGAGCAATGCTGCTTTCTTAGAATTTAGATTCATAGAATTGAATGTTATTTAGTTTGTTATATATTAGTAGTAATAATATAGTTAGCGTTACAAAGTTAACACATTTTTAAATATATAAAGAAACTTTAATTGTTAAATCATTCCCGACAACATAAATAATACAACAAACGGATAAAATAGTACCACTCTTATTGTCTATTTTGCATACATAACAAAAAAAGGGCAAGCGACGAATCGCTTGCCCTTTTTTGTATTTTGCTACAAAGCTTCTAGACATTACAGCCAGCACGCAGCAGGTTCAATTATAATGTGAAAGGCAGTACTGCTTTGATGTCAGCAACGCTTGCACCTACGTATGCCTTGAATGTACCAGACTCAGCTACCCATTCGTGCTTGTCCTCATCAAAGAATTTAAGGTCGTCTGTGGTAATAGTGAATGTGACAGTCTTGGTTTCTCCTGGATTGAGGGCAACTTTCTGGAAATGCTTCAATTCCTTTGCAGGACGAACAACACTTGCTTTGTCGTCGCCAATGTAGAGTTGAACGACTTCCTTACCTGCAACAGAACCTGTATTCTTAACATCTATAGAAACAGTAAGAGTGGAACCCTCGGCAATCTGCTTTCCTGAAATCTTTGCATTGCTGTAAGCGAAAGTTGTATAGCTGAGACCATATCCGAATGGGAATACAACCGGCTGCTTCTTTGTGTCGAAATAGCGGTAGCCAACAAAGATGTCTTCTGCATAAACCTGCTGCTCATTGCCCTTTCCGCCATGAGTTCGTGCATCAAAACTTGTGTTTAGATGAGCATTTGAAAGAGGTTCTGGAATAGCTTTCTGATTAGCAGCAAATTTAGCAAGAAGGTCTGCTGACTTTGGATTCTCGCCATCTGCACATTTCAATGCCTCAGGAACATCCTTTGGCTCAACGCCAGGATAGCCTACGAGACCATATTTGTGTGATGGATAATCCTCAAGCTTTGCTGCGTATGAGAATACTGTCTTGCCTGATGGATTGACATCACCACTAAGCACAGCTGCCAGTGCATGACCAGCCTCGCTACCGCCGTACCAGTTCTGTATGAGAGCAGGAATCTGCTTCAGCCAAGGCATTGCAACGCTGTTTCCAGAAGTGATGACGGTGATCATATTTGACTGAATTGCTGCAAGATCGCTGATAAGTTTATCTTGATTGTATGACATGTTGTAAAAACGGCGGTCACCTCCTTCACAATCCTCAAAATGATTTTTGTTGAGACCACCAATATAGATAATCAAGTCTGCCTTCTTTGCTTTCTCAACTGCATCATCGTGAAGAGAATCCTGAAGTGACTGAGGGATCTCGTCTGCTCCATCATAGCGTGAACGACCACTCTCATAACCCTGGGCTGTAAGGATAGTCCAGTCATTGCCAAAACGTTCTTTGATGCCACGAAGTGGGCTTACTTCATCCTTTGGTTTCAACTCTGAGGAGCCACCGCCTGGGCAAAGTGGTTTTGTTGCATTGTCACCAACAACGAGGACTGTCTTGTATTTTGCAGGAACGATAGGAAGAAGCTTGCTGCCATTCTTAGCCTTGTCGTTTTTAAGAAGCACAATACCCTCTTCTGCAATCTTCTTGCAAGCTGCAACATGCTCTGGTGAATTGATGCTTCCGTAAGGACGCTTGCTGTTCATTTCTGTGAGGAATATGAGTCGGAGGATGCGAGCAGCCTTATCGTTGACTATGTCCATGCTGACCTCGCCATTCTGGGCCATCTTAAGGTAGTTTTTGCCAAGATAATAATCGTCGTAGCCGAAGCCTGTTGCTTCTGTAGTAAGACCATTTGTATATGAACCCATCTCAATATCAAGTCCATAGAAAACAGACTGCTTTGTGTCGTGAGCTGCTCCCCAGTCGGTAATCACAGCACCCTTGAAACCAAGCTCCTTCTTCAAAATATCGTTGATAAGGTATGGGTTGTGAGTGTTATGTATGCCACGGTAACAGTTGTAGCTTCCCATTATGCTCCATGCATCGCCTTGCTGAACAGCAGCCTTGAAAGGGGCAAGGTAAATTTCATAAAGAGCACGGTCGGAAATCTTCACATCTACATGACCGCGGAACTCTTCCTGGTCATTGAGAATGTAATGTTTCAAACAGCAAGCCACGCCATTTGACTGAAGCCCCTTGATGTAAGGAACTGCCATCTGGCCTGCAAGATACGGATCCTCGCCCATGTATTCGAAGTTACGTCCATTGAGCGGAGTACGATAGATGTTCACGCCTGGGCCAAGAAGGATGCTCTTCTTTCTGTATCTGGCTTCCTCGCCAACACTCTTGCCATAGAGCATTGCGAGTTCTGTGTCCCATGTTGCTGCGAGACAAGTGAGGGCTGGGAATGCTGTACAATAATCGTTTGTCCAATTTGAATGTCCCCAGTCGTTCCAATTTATTTCCATACGCACTCCATGAGGACCGTCGCTCATATAGAGTTCTGGAATGCCAAGGCGTGGCACACCCGGACTTGTGAACTTACTCTGGGCATAGCAGAGGCGGCACTTCTCTTCAAGCGTCATGCGAGAAAGAGCGTCTTGCACTCGTGCCTCTACAGGTTTTGTATCATCCTGATAAACAGGAACTGACTGTGCATTTGCCATTATAGCGTTGAAGACTATGATAGCAGATAGTATTATCTTTTTCATAATATGTTTTAAAAAAATTCTTGAGTCTTTTTACATTTTCAAGTTCTTGATATTTCAAGGATTCGATGTTTTGAGAAACTTACTTGCTTACAATATCCAACTGAGCGCTTTCAAGACCGTCAGCAGTTGCTGTGAGACGTGCATTTCCTGAGTTGCCATTGTTCTGAACTACAACAAGACACTTGCCATAGAAAGCTTTGCGCTTATTGTCCTTGAAACGCTCAAGGCTAATAGGAGAACCATTGTCAACTCCCACAATAGTGCCTGCACCAACAACATCGAAGCTGACAAGATTGCTGGCATTCGGACAAAGATTTCCATCCTTGTCGAGTATCTCAACATTGACAAACATAAGGTCTTTGCCATCAGCGCTGATAGCCTCTGATTCTGGTACAAGACGAATCTTTGCCGGCTTGCCTGCTGTCTTTGTAACCTGCTCAGCTACGACCTTGCCGTCTTTATAGCTAACTGCCTTTATCTCTCCCGGAACATATTTCACTCTCCACCATGCATGAAGCTTATCAGCGGTCTTGCTTTTCTTTCCTTGAGAAACACCATTGACAAAGAGTTCGACTTCATCGGCATTATTATAGTATGCCCAAAGATCCACCATGCCGTTTTCGCCTAACTTACTTGGCTCAATACCCTCACCAGCGTATGTTTCAGCGCCCCAGTTCCAATGTGGGAAAATATGGAGAGTTGTTTCGTTAGTAAGCTCTGCCTTATACAGATAGGCAACGTCCTTAGGGAAACCAGCAAGGTCAAAGATTCCGAAATAGCTGCTTCGTGCTGGCCATCCGTATGGCGTTGGTTCGCCGATATAATCAAATCCTGTCCATACATACTGTCCTGAAACCCAAGGGTATTTTTTCATAAGAATAAGTGTCTCTTCATGAGTGTTTCCCCAAGGAGCATGACAGTTCTCATAACTTGAACAAGAGAAAGATGGATCATGGAATGGCTTATCCCAGCGCTCTGGCCACTTATACACATGGTCAGAAGGCATGCGGTAATAGCCGCGAGTCATCAGGGATGAGTTGCTCTCTGTAATGATGAATGGCTTGCCTGGGAAGTTCTTCTGAACATCAGGAATGTTCTGATTGTGATAGTTGTATCCAATAATATCAATGCCACCAGACTTGAAGAGGTGATTGTTTACAGCAGGTTCGTTACATCCAGCTGTGATTGGACGAGTATGATCAAGATTCTTTACAAAGTCCGAGAGCTTCTTGCAAAGAAGGGAATTGACAGACATTTCTCCATCCTCATTGGCAAGTTGATCTGAAGAGTGCCCGAAATTGAGAATGAGATTTGCTTCCTCAAGAGAAAGCGTGTCGGCATCTGCCTGACTCCACTGTTCAAGCACCTCATTGCCAATACTCCACATAACAATGCTCGGATGATTGCGGTCACGAAGTATAAAGTCGTGAAGGTCACGCTCATGCCATTCATTGAAATACTTTGCATAGTCATTGGCTGTCTTCTTCTTTCTCCACATATCAAAACTCTCGTCCATAACGATGAATCCCATCTCATCACATAGATCCAAGAGCTCTGGAGCAGGTGGGTTGTGAGAACAGCGAATGCCATTTATGCCTATCTCTTTGAGTTTTGTAAGCTGGCGACGAAGTGCGCTCTTGTTCAATGCTGCACCAAGGCATCCAAGGTCATGATGATTGCAAACACCTTGAATCTGAATATGTTTTCCATTCAGCTTGAAACCATTCTGAGAGAAATCAATAGAACGAAGACCTATACGTGTCTTATAAGCATCGCAAACAAGACCATCGCTTACATTGTAGATTTTTGTAGTGACTGTATAAAGTGCTGGATTGTCAAGACTCCAATACTGAGGACTCAGCACAGTCATTCCTTGCTTGTCAACAATCTTCTGACCAGCCTTGATCTTCACCTCGCGCTTATCTGTCGAACCGATAACCTGTCCCTGCGGATCCATCAGTTCGTACGCAATCTTGAACTTGCCATCCTTGCCATCATTCTGAATTTCAGCATCTATATAGATGGAAGCGCGAACATCGTTAATGCACTTGCTTGTTATGAACGTGCCATCTTGGGCTACATGTATAGGAGAGGTTTTCGTTAGCCACACATTTCTATAAATACCGCAACCAGAATACCAGCGTGAGTTTGGCTGATCGCTATTATCAACCTTCACGGCAATTGTATTTTCCTGCCCAATATATATATATTGTGTAATGTCGTATGTGAACGACTCATAACCGTAAGGACGAGTGCCAAGTTTATGACCATTCACCCATACTGTAGCATTCATGTATGCGCCATCAAAAGTGATGCGGAACTGCTTTCCCTTATCTTTCTTGTTGATAGTAAAAGTCTTTCTGTACCATCCCACTCCACCAGGAAGAGCGCCACCACCTGTACCACTTGGATTATGAACATCAAAATCGCCCTCAATTGCCCAATCGTGAGGCAGAGTGAGGTATCGCCATTTTGTGTCATCAAGCTTTTCTGCGCTATAATCAGCCGTTTTATCAGCAAGCACAAAACGCCAGTCATTCGTAAACAACTGGCGTCCTGTATCTTGACCACTGGCAACGAGTGTCATCGCTGCCAGTGCTATTATAGAGAATATTTTTTTCATCTTAAAGCTGTACTGTTGCTTTCTTGCCGTTATACTTAACAACCTGACCTTCAGCCTCAGGATCGTAACCCTGTGCCTTGTCTTTGCTTACAACAACAACTGTGAACATGCGATCTTTGAGCATGCCAGGGAACTCTCCCTGACGGTCAGCAATAGTGAGCTGCTTCTTTGCTTCGTTGTAAGTGAACTTGATCGTAGCATATCGTCCAGCCTCATATCCGTAGTTCACACCTTCATCCTCATAGAGAGTAAATTCGCCATCAGCACCTTCGTAAACGTAGAGTCGGATGTTGTCAGCCTTCTTCTGCTGAGTGTATTCGATTGCAGGGCCGAAAGGAATGATGCTGCCGGCACGAATACAAAGAGGGATGCGATCGTATGGAGCAGGAAGCTTCTTAGTTTCGCCACCCTGGCTGAGAACCTGACCTGTATAGAAGTCATACCAGATATTGTTCTTTGGGAAATAAACATCCTTAGTGCGCGCACCATACTGATATACAGGGTTAACCATGATAGCAGGACCGAACATGAACTGGTAACCAATGTTGAGAACATTCTTATCTTTGCCGAAGTCCATAACGAGCGGACGCATGATTGTGTAATCGTTGAAGTGAACGTCAGCTGCAAGAGAGTATATGTAAGGCATCAAACGGTAACGAAGTTCCAGACATGCCTTGATTGATTCGTATGCAGGATGACCTTCTGGAGCGATGTTCCAAGGCTCACGGAATGGGAACTGACCATGTGAACGGTACATTGGAGCGAACATACCAACCTGATGCCAACGAGCGTTGAGCTCACGCCAATCCTTGAGGTCATTGTTCTCAATACCCTTCTCGTCGTATATTGACTGTGCTGCAGCGTAGCGCTTTTCCACAGAGAAACCGCCAATATCCTGACTCCAGAATGGAACACCAGAGATTGAGAAGTTAAGACCTGCAGTAACCTGAGCCTTCAAGTCCTCCCAGCGAGTGCCGATATCGCCTGACCATGTTGCTGTTGAATAACGCTGCTCGGAAGCAAAACCGTTACGAGTGAGAAGAAACACACGCTTATTGTTTGGAGAGAATGTATTGCCATAGCCCATCTGGTTCCACTGAGCTACTGACTGAAGAGTCTTGCTGTCCTTAGGATCAACACCATTCTTCTCAATTGCAGTCTCATAACCACGCTGACCATCATAGATAGCCTCGGCATTCACAATAGAATATGCGTTGAAGAACTCGTCTGAAGAGCCATACTTTGTTGGACCGCAAAGGAGCTTGCGATACTCAAGGTCTGTACAGTCACGAACGTTTGGCTCAGAAGCATCCATCCACCAAGCATCCATGCCGATTGTAGCAAGCTTCTCGTAGAGCTGACGCCAGAAGATGAGACGTGCATCCTCGTCGTATGCATCATAGAAAGCATACTTGTAGCCAAGCCAGTCGTAGAGACTATCCTTTACTGACTGTTGATAGATATAACCCTTATCATTGAGTTCCTTGAAGTTATCAACAGTGAGATAATACTTAGGCCAGCATGAAATCATGATCTTAGCATTCTTTGCATGGATGCTGTCAATCATAACCTTAGGATCGGAGAAACGCTCTGGGTCGAATGTGAAGGCACCCCAAGAGTCTGGAGTCCAGTAATTCCAGTCCATAACGATATTGTCAATAGGAAGACTGCGTTCACGGAAACCTGCAAGAGCATCAACAATCTCATCCTGAGTCTTGTAGCGCTCACGGCTCTGCCAGTAACCGAGCAACCAATCTGGCATGATCTGTGCCTTACCTGTGAGAGTACGGTAGCCAGAGATAACCTCATCAGCATTGTCGCCATCAATAAAGTAGTAATCAAGCTGCTTAGTCATCTCACTCCAGAAAGAAAGCTTCTTCTGCTCTTCCTCATCAACTGGGGCGTATGCACGAAGACCGCAGTATGCCTCACCACCATCAGGAATCCACTCAAGACGGAAATCGTATTTCTTGCCAGCTTCAAGGTTGGCAGAGAACTTACGAGCGTTAGGGTTCCATGCTGTGCGCCAGATAGTCTGCTCATTGCTGCCTGTTCCTGCTACATCTTCTGTATATACATCCTTGCCGTCAATATATACTTTCTGATAACCAGAATAGTAGTGAGAGAACTTGTATTCACCTGAAACCATTGGCTCGATAGTACCTTCATACACAACCTTTGCATTGTTGAGGTTGAACTTAGGAAGGTTCTTTGCTGACTTAAGGTTTTCGAAATAGATGCTATCCTCGCGTCGAACAAGGTCCTGTTCTTCGTCTGGTGAAGAATAAGTACCAGTCAAAGCACCTTCCTTGCCATCTTTGTCAACAAGCTTGAACACTTTCTGCAACTGGCTGTAATCGTTTGGATTACCGAAGCGGCAAAGTGAATAGCTGTCAAGAAGGATACCATAGTTGTTGCTTGACACGATGAAAGGAATACTCACCTTAGTATTATATTGGAAAAGTTCCTCGTTCTTTCCCTTGTAGTTCCACTCATCTGCCTGATGCTGACCAAGACCGTAGAATGCTTCTTCGTCATCAAGGTTTTCAAACACCTGACGAATGCTCCATCCCTTGTAAATCTCTTCTGCACCATCCACATGAATCTGCTTGCACTCGTAAGGCTTGAACTCCTTGCCGCCACCATTCTGCTCATGAACAATAATGTTACCAGCCATGTCGGTGAACCAAACCTCGCCTGTGTTTGCAAGAACATTTGCCTTGATGCTGCTTGTGCTTACAGTAACTGTATCACCCTGCTGAGACACCTCGTATGGTGCCTGCTCACTCTGTGGGATAATAATAAGACTCTTTGGATCCGCAAACTCAGTTTCCGCTGTTGCTGATACTCGCACAATCTTATCACCCATCACTTGAAGACGAACAAGCTTTGGTGCTGTGGCAATACTGTCTGCCTGTTGTACATGGACGATGACACCACCGTCAGTTTCCTCATAGATGCCATTTATCAGCTGTTTTCCGCAACTGCAAAGCATCATGCCGCCAAGGGCAAGAAACATGAAAATTTTCTTCATAAAGGTATTTTGCATTTTAATTAGTTATTTCGAGTACAAAATTACACATTATAAATTACTAATGCAAGAAATAAAGTTGACAATTATATATATATATGGTTATTGATGTACGGAAATGTTGCCAAAAACACCCAAATTTGTTCTTTAGAGCAATCTGAAACAAAAAAAACGCCATCTTTTGTTTGTCATTTTCTTCAAAACACCTACTTTTGTATGCTCATTCTTTTTACATTGTTCAACCAAACAAATTTAACAGATTTCAATGCGGACAGGAGATGAATTTTTAAAGCATTTTTTAGAGAACGAAACATGGGATACAATAGGATTCCAAACTTTGTTGCACAGCACAAATGAAGAATCTTTCGATTTAGAATGTCAGGAATGGATATCGCGATTTGCAAGCGTTTCTACTGAATTCGGTCAGATAAAGGCTGTATGCGTCAGCTTGCTGGAAGAATCCGATTTTCTCAATTTTTATGATGATGACATACAGCTTCGCAACTCTTACCAAGAAAGGATCTCACTCATAGCAGAATATCTCAGTTACTACGAAGATGCAAAAACTTTAACTCTTAACGAACAAGAAGGCAACGAGAATGGTGCCACAAAATACATCAACAATCTTTTTGCAAAGTTGAAGAAATCGGGATTCGTGTATCATCCTCGCAAGCACATCAATACCATGATGTGCCTCTTCATGCTCAATCAGGAACTCATGGAGTTCAGCATTGAGGAACTTTTCTCAATCATCTTCACTCGTCAGATAGAAATCTGGAAGCAAGATCCATTCCGTACAGTCATGATTCGTGCTCTCGACCGATATATCCAGAGTACAGACGACAAACTAAACTCTCTTGCCGGCAACACCAGTGCCATCGACAATGCCATCCGCGCTCTTGTTGTGCAACTTACTCTGGGCGGAGAAAGCGATGAAAAGATTTTCGACCGCAATCTTAATACTGCTAGACTTTATCGCTATGCCACATACAAGGCTGTGGGTAAGTCTCGTGATATGTTCAGCCGTGCATATGAATTTCTTCTTGGGCAGACCAAGTTCGGTGTTCAGTGGTACAGTCTTTATAAGAGTAAGTCCGTTGACCTGATTGCCAGCTTCCTCAACAACGAGATGAAGAACCGAGAGCCAGAAATAGTCAATGCACGCTGGAAATACGAGAACAACGACACTTGTCTCCTCATTGAGGACGGGAAGATAACCATCTTGCCTTCTGAAACTAATTCCGAAACACGCAGCGTGCTTCCTTCTGGATTATTTGATTGGCAAAATATTGAAGTCAAGGTGAACGACAAAGTTGAGATTACCCCAAATAATACAGACATACTTCCATATAAAATAATGTGGGAGGAAATAGAAGGCCTTCTCTTCACAAAACATGTTTCTGACGAGACGACAAAATACATACGCAGGCATCTTGATGAGGGCGATGAGACAATGATAACCATTGATAAATCAGTCGATTCTGAAAATAATTTCTTCATTTGCTCAATCCTTGACAAGAATATACTCGGCGAAGCATACATTGATCTTGCCGACATAGTCAACTACATAGGACATGCCCTTCCACGCAATTTCTGTGACACCTACGGACATAAACTCAAATTCATGGCAAAGGTAGATAGCATAGATGAAGACGGCAACTATCACATGAGCTTGAAAGATGGTATTGACACATACATCAAGGAAAGCATCTACGACGGTTTGGAATTCAGTTGTTCTGTAGGCGACAGCTATCTGCCGGACTTTGGCATCCAGCGTGGTGTAAGCTACGAAGGATTCCCTCTCACCGTTGCCGTTGATGAAAAGCTTGAGCGCAACACACGCCTCACAGGATCCTACATTGGCTTTGACAAAGATTATCATGCCATGCAGGTGTCTTTCATAAATCTTGAGCCAGCACAGAAATTCTTTACTCCAAGCGAAGCGTTCCAGCGCTTAATGGCAAGTTACTCTTCATATTGCACAGCAAAGGAATACGAGAGGAATCGCATTGAAGCACAGAAGCAGGAGGTGAAAATTCCAATTATGTCACGATCACATGTCATAGAACTCATGCTGATTATAGACCGTATCGCTATCCTGCAACAGGACTATCTCACATCCTATAACTACCTTGCCCTGGCTCGCATCCTTGCCCGCATGCTTGGCATTGACGATCGACGCAACTACTACAATGGAAGAATGGATATGATTGAACTGCTCAACTACTTCGCAATCAACAACACTGTTGACGAAAAGAAGCTGGCAGAATTGGAGAATGCCAATGGCGACATGTTCAGATCCAACATTTTTCTTCACAAGCGCTTCAACCAAGTGCAGCTTGTCAGTTGGCTCGGCAAGCCAGAGCACAATGTGGAACTACGCGAGACATGGGAGAATGCTGGCGAAGATGAAATCATCAGCGACATTGCAGGTCTTGCTCTCTCATACAACATTCTTATTCAAGCAGGACTCAACGCACAGGCATCCGATGTTCATAACCAGATAAAGAACCTTCTCAATCTCAAAGGTCACGAAAGCAACCTTAAGAGCTACGGAGTCATGGAAGATGTCACTTGCGAGTTCAAGACAAGTATTGTTTACGTTGCAGGAACAACCAACAAGTTTGATCCAGAAACGCAGATGGATAACATCCTTAAAGTTGTGGATGAGATGCTCAACACACGAGGCGGTATCATCTATCTTGGTGTCAATCGCTATGGGCAGGGCGTCGGTCTTAAGAACGATCTTGACAACATTCTTTTCCGCGGAGATAAAGAAGAATACATCCGATTCATATATAAAAATATTAGCAACAAAATTTCCCCTCACGCTGCTAACGTCCTAGTACACATTGATTTCGATAAAGAGAACGAAACCCACGATATCTGTATAATCAAGATTGACCAGTCACCAATGGGTATGCCATTCAAAGGTGAATACTGCGTGCGTCGAGGCGACTCCGTATATCGTTATGACAAGGAAGGCTACGAAGAATACCGCAAGATTCGCGACTCCATCTACGCCAGCGATCAGGAAGTCAAGCAAACAATGCTCGACGAGGGCCTTCAAGCTGTCAGCATCAAGGACGAGACCCACGTTGCCAGTATCGACACACGTGTCGGCGAATGGGACAAGGTGCAAGCAAGTACGTTCATCGAACAAATTGCCACAAGCGTCATCAACAAGGAAGACAAATTGGATCTCACCCCATTGGTATATCTCAACCTCATGGGCAATGGCAGATACCAATGCACAGACACTCCAATGGGCAACATTCCGCTGTCGCTTCCTATCTATGTTACAGACGAATACGTCATCATTGTTTATACTGACGGAACTGCCGCTTGCGTACCAATTGGCAACATTGCTGACAAAGAACTCAACATCGAATATCATGGTGTATCCCCTCAACGTGTTGCATTTGCATGCACAGCATCCAAGAACGATTCTCTCTTACTCATTGTCAACACAAAGAATGGCGGAGTGATGCGAGTTCAAGATATCGACCGTTTGCAACGCACTGACATGCTGGGCATTGGAAAGCGAGTTGTCAATGACGAGGCATCCAACGTGGAATGTTGCGAACTCGTGAGCGATCCAATACGCGGACAATTCAAGAAATGCCGCAACATAGATTGCGGAATTGAATCTAAGCACGGCAAGAAGAATCTTGAAAAACTTGTTGATTTAGGAGTGTTGTAAATGAATTAGGAATTAGAAATGTGGAATTAGGAATGAATCATCAAGATGGTTGCATTTAACTGCTAATTCCACATTTCTAATTCCTAATTCTTATCATCAATAACAAAGACGAAGCGGGCACCGTTTGTGTATGTCTTATCCAGATATACGTCTCCACCAAGCTTATCGGCAATAAGAAGACAAATGTTCAATCCGAGACCGGAACCTTGGATATGCTGATTGAGTTTAGTGAAACGATTGAAGATAAGATCTGCCTTAGATGGCGGAACACCTGAACCGGTGTCAGTAACAGAGAATGTGAGTTTGCCAGGATGTTCTGTCTTTGAACAATGCAGATGAATCTCGCCCTTCTGAGTGTTCTTGCAGGCATTAGTAAGATAATTGATAAGCACTTGCTGTATGCGGCGAGCATCGGAACGTACAGTATAATTATCTTCTAAGTCTGTGGTAAAGTACATATTGACCTCTTCCACTTTGCGGTATTCCACAGACATGAGAGCATTTCGACACACAGAATTAACATCAACATCGGATATCTCTATGCGATAGTTACCATGTTCAGAGTCAGCAATATCAATGATATCGCCAATAAGCATGTCGAGCATGTTGTAACTATTAAATATGTATTGATTATACTGATTCTTCTCTTCGTATGTCCACATGCCGTCTGGAAGTCCGAGCAGCTGAGCGAAACCGAACATTGCGTTGAGCGGAGTGCGAATCTCGTGACTCATGTTCTGGAGGAACTTTGTCTTCGCTTTGTTAGCAGCGATGTTCTCTTCGAGCATTTTCTGCTTGCGAATCTCTGCCTGCTTCTCATCATTAATTTTGCGAACAGCCCAAAGTACACTTTTCAAAGACCCGTCATCATTGTGCTCAGCAGCGGTGAAGGAGGATTCGTACCATTCATCATTAACATCTAAGAACTCGCAAACGATGACCTTGTTATGCTTCATGCGCTCATTCATAGTTGACAAGTCAGAGAAAGCCACGACCGCATCTCTATACTCTTCAGACACACGTTGATTACATCCAATTTCTATGGATTTTCTGGCATCTCCTGCAAGAAGCAAATCAATAACATGCTCATCTTCAATATCATTCTCGCTATATGTGAAGTATGTAAAGTCACTTAAATTGATGTAGTTGATAAACTGATATGAGCGAGCAAAAGTCTTGACAATCTGATTTGATCGGTTTTCCTTTATCATCTTTTCTGTGACATCATAATGGTAGCCATTGAAACGCATACCATTAGCGTATGGCACCCTTACGCCACCACATCGGAAATACACCTCACCATGTATAGGATGATTCCATCTGTATGTACACTCCGCATTTTTTCCCATTCTAAGCTGAGCGTCATAATTATCAAATATGAAACGATCGTTGACATTTATATTATTGATAAGCATGTCAAACATGTCCTCATCTGTCATCGGCGAATCAACAGGAACACCCATAAGCTCCTTCATCTTCGCATCACCAGTCAAGCGAGGATGTCCATCATCTGGAACAGTGAGGTACCAAGTGCCCATCTCCGTTGATGCAAGAATACTTCTGAGACGCTCAAGTTCTGCCATCTTCTTATGACCTTTCGCATCAAGATCATCAACATTTCTGAAAGCTGCTACAACCTTAAGTTTTTCATCTGGAGCAGAAACCTTTACATACTTGAAATTATAATAATGTATTTCTTCGTTTTCCCAAACCCTATATTTACCTTGAAGAAACTTTTGATATGTAAGAACCTTTATTACATTCTCTACGGAACAAACCTCAAGAAATGCATCTACATCTTCATGGAAAACGCGCTCTTTTGCGTATGTATTAAGTTTTTCACTATAGCATATACCTGTTGAGTCAGGAGACAATCCGTCAATAACGTACCCATTGAGTTTGACGACATCAGCAATGTCATCTTCTGGCAGAAGGTTATAGACATTCAAATAATCATCTGCCAATGCAGCAATAAGATCTCTATCGCTATTTTCACCAATTCGAGCATTCATAATCTTGTATTGTTTTCGTCCATAAGACAAGCTGATCATTCTTGGCTTTCAGCATACTCCTTCAACGTATCAATAACCAATTTATAGCTTTCTTCAACTTTTGCATAAAGAACAGGATCTGCTTCACTTATTAGATTTCTCATCTGTTCTGTCAGATTGCTTGCATTTTTGAACAGTTCTGTGAAAGCAAGATTTGCTGCAACACCTTTCAGCGTATGGACAGCCCGAAAAGCAGATGCATTTTCCTTTGCAGCAACCATTTCTCTCAATGCATCCATTGATGGGTCAGAAGGGAATCTAAGGATAAAGCGATTGATGAGTTTATCGCTCATCAATCTTCCCTGAGCCTCCTGATAATCACCATGGAGCTTATTGTAACACTCTTCTAATGTCATATACTTTAAATGTTGTTATTCTTTTTCAAATAGCAAAGGTAATGAAACTATTCAATAATACAAAATATTTTACGAGAAATGTGCAATAAGGACAAAATTTCTACCAGATACTTACTCGTTCTTCTGGCGATATGTAAAGTTTTTCGTCTTCTTTCACATTGAACGCATCATACCATTCATTGATATGCTGCACACCAGCATTGGTGCGGACAGACGGAATGGAATGAGGGTCGTTGAGAGTGCGCTGACGGAGGCTTTCTTCTGGAGAATAGCCTGCCCAGTTCTGTGCGTATGAAATGAAGAAACGCTGCTGAGGAGTCATGCCGTCAATAGTTTCCAACGACTGCTCTTCCATGACGTGCTGAAGAGCATTGAAAGCAATCGTTATGCCTCCATGATCGGCAATATCCTCGCCAAGAGTCAGCTTGCCATTGCAGTTCAATCCAGGAAGAGCTTCTATCTTATCGTGAAAGGCTGACATGCGGTCGCACACTTTGCCAAACGCTTTAGCATCCTCCTCTGTCCACCATTCATTCAAGTTGCCATTCTCATCATATTTTCTACCGCTGTCATCAAAGCCATGAGTCATTTCATGACTGATAACCACACCGATAGCACCAAGATTGACAGCGTCGTCTGCCTCCATGTCGAAGAAAGGAGCCTGAAGGATTGCAGCAGGAAATGTGATGTCATTGTCGATAGGCGAGAAGCAAGCATTCACCTGAATTGGCGCCATGTGCCACTCCGTCTTGTCAACAGGCTTGTTGAAATACTTCTCTTTGCTCATCTGCCAGAAGAACTCGCCAATGCGCTCACTATTCTCAAAGAGAGAAAGCGAAGGATCCACTACAAGTCCTGACATATCATCCCACTTGTCCGGATAGCCAATCTTCACCTTCATGCAGCTGAGTTTATGCAACGCTTTCTGCTTTGTCTCCTCGCTCATCCAAGCCTGTTCCTTGATGCGTTCAGCAAAAGAATCTCTCAGATTCTCAACAATGCTCAGCACTTTTTCCTTATTCTCTTTTGGGAAATATTTCTCTACATACACCTGAGAGATGACCTCATTGAGTGTGCCGATAACAGCATCAATGGCTCTCTTCTCTCTTGGCTTCTGCTTGTAGTCGCCATACAGCTTCTTGCAGCAGTCGTAGTCTTCATTGAAGAAATCGTCGCTCAGCAGACGGCTGGAACCTGTGATTATTCTGATTTTCAGCCACATCTTCAGGGTATCCAAAGGCAATTCCATATACATCTTGCACGCCTTCTGAGTTGCCTTGATGCTCTGCACATCCACCTCTTTTGCCTCGCCAAGACTATACATTTCGAGGTGGCGCTTCCAGTCAAATTCTGGTGTCAAAGCCTGCAGCTCGTCAATCGACATGATGTGAGTGCTTTTCTCTGGATCTCGCTGTTCTACGAGGGTGAGACTTTCCCTTGCCAATTCTGTAAGCAGACTCCAATACAGCTCCACATCCTGTTTCGCCTCGTCCTCAGTCTTTCCAATCATCTTGAGCAGATTGACTCTATACTGCTTGCGTATCTCACGAGTTTCCAGAACTTTCGGATTATCACTGAGATAGTCGTCAGGATTATGTATGCCTTGAACTACATACAGAATCGTGTGACTGCTATCCATGACATTAGGACCGAAACCTAAGAAGAACATCATCCCCGAATGTCTCTGTGCAAGGAAATCAACAAATTCCTGATTAGTCTTTATGCTGTCAATCTTCTCATAGAGAGGCAAGATAGGCGAGAATCCCTCACGATTCAGCCTGTCAGCATCGCAATAGAGAGTATATAAATCTCGTGCCTTCTGACTCGCACTTCCAGACGTACATTCCTCAGCCATCAAGCCTCTGATAAGCTGTTCAAGCTGGTCACGCACCTTGTCCTGCACAACGCTGAAATTATTCCACGAAGGATACTCTTCATTGCGAGGATTATTGTCAAGCCAATGACCTGTTGCATACTGATGAAAGTCTGTTCCTGGATTCACAGTCAAATCCATGTTAGCCTTGTTGATTCCGTGTTGCATTTGTATATAAAATATTAAATTGTATGCAAAGGTAAGGAATCAAAATGACAATTCAAGCGTTTCATCGACATTTTTGTACTATGACAAATAGGCACATGCAAGTTATCCTTTGACTTCGATTCTTTCAATAACAACCCCTGGATCGAGAGGACGAATGGTTAGAGTATGCTTTCCGTCAATGGCATTGCCTACAGGAAGTGAGATGCGCTGGCGATTTACTCGTGTGGTCTCCCACTGGTAGTTTTGGTCGTGGAAGCCATCGCGGATGTACTTTGATGCTTCGTTGATGTTGATAACCTGTGGCTCTTTGCCGTCTATGCTGATTTCTACTTTCTGTCCGCGACCGCTATTGAATGGGAATGTTGGAGCAAAAAGAATGTCGAGATCTGCCTTCGTTGCATCGGATGCAAGAGGAATGGCGTATGAGATGCTGCTTCCTTCTGTACCTTCTGTATAAGGCATCAAAGCAATGCCGCAACGATAAACGCCCATGTCTGGAATCACTGTCCACTGTGCCTTTGGAGCATTTGTCTTTGCAATAAATTCATCTGCCTCAATTGCTGTTGGCATTCCTGTTGAAACTGGGAAACTTGCATTAGGAACGGACGATGCGTCAATGCGAGTGACTGCTGGCATGATGTTCTTTGGAGGATTGTTCCATGAACGATAACCAATGTGAATCTCGTCCATCATGTGGTTCCACTTGCCTTTTGCAATGTTATGGTTGTAATCGTAACAGAGCTCTTGATCGCGCTGGAAGCAATGCTCTACCTTGTCTGCCCATTCGTTTGCCTGAGGGTCATTGTTCTTTGCAAGCGCCTGATTCATGGCAACGGCATAATACATATTATATAGATTAGCCATCACACGGATAGGGAAGTAGATGAGCTGCTTGTATGTGTCACGATACTCTGCAGGCATGTGTTCGAAGAGCACATTGGCATCATATTCCAACTGGTTGTACTCGGCTACTTTTTCTGCCCATTCTCCGTTCATTAGATTGAAGGTGCGTGCATCAAGCAATTCTGGGGTGCGGCGATGAGCAAACTTGCATTGGAGATTGAGCAAACGGGCTGCTTCTTTACTGAGCTCATTGCCAAATAGTTCACGACAGAAGTCTTCTGTGTATGCCATGAGATTGTCAGCACGGAACTGGTTAGGATTCCATGCCATCTTGAACCAGAAGTCAATAGGGAACTCCATTGGCTTAAGGTCGCCTACGTTGAGAATCCAGAGCTTGTCAACACCATAGTTGTAGGTGAGGTATAGCTGTTCCCAGAAGCGCTGAATCTGTGTGACATTCTGGAACTTGGTGTTACGTGGACCACCTACATAATCAACATGATAATACATTCCGTAACCGCCAGGATGAATCTTTGAGAAAGCACCCTCAGCAGCAGGGTCTGCACACTTGCCATCTTTCTGCAATTCTGGAAGAATACGTACATTGCCCCAGTTGTCATCGCAAAGAAGAAGGATTACATCGTCAGGAACATTCATGCCTTTCTCATAGTATTCCTGAACTTCCTTATAGAGAGCCCAAACTTGAGGTGTTTCCTTTGCAGGCTTGCCTGTTGCCTCCTCAATAAGTTTGCGCTGGGCATTGACAATCTTTTCTAGAAGAGCGACATCTGCATGCTCGCCCATTGGCTCATCGCCATTGCCACGCATACCTATAGTGACGACATCTTCTGTGTTCTTCATGCGCTCTACACCGCTCTTCCAGAACTCGCTGAGCTGCTTGCGGTTAGTGTCGAAGTTCCATGCGCCGTGAGACTTGTCGCGCAACCATTCCTGATGAGCGCGCGCCATTGGCTCATGATGGCTTGTTCCCATCATAACACCCATATCATCAGCTGTCTGCATGTTGATTTCGTCATCTGCATAGAATGCCTCGCCCCACATGGCTGGCCACATGTAGTTACCCTTCAAGCGAAGTATGAGCTCGAAGACGCGAGCATAGAATTCATGATTGAAGTATTTACCATAGTTCTCATGCACCCAGCCTGTGAGACATGGAGCTTCGTCATTAAGGAAGATTCCACGATACTTCACGGCAGGTTCGCCATCTGTATAGATGCCTTTCTTTACATATATTGAAGGATGCTTTGCTACAGGAACGTCTGCCCAGTCGTACCAAGGACTAACGCCAATCTGTCGGCTCAGCTCATAGATGCCATAGATTGTGCCTCGCTTGTCAGAACCCGCGATGACGAGCTTGTCATCAACGACGGTGATGATGAATTTCTCGTTCTTATCCTTCAACAAGGATGCATCGATAAGCTTCTTTTCAGCAAGTGCGTCGATAGGCGCGCTTTTGCCTAGAGTTCCAACTACGATTGGATAGCTTGAGCTGCCTGTAACTTTCTCAAGGTCTTTTTTCAGGTTGCCAACGGCGATCTCAACACCTTTCCAGTCATTTTTGTCATACACAATTTCGCCTTGCTTGCCAGTAAGGCACAGAGCATCTCCATTCCTGTCGAAGGAGACGAATGGTTCTGCTGCAGAAACGTATGCGCTAATGCCCAGAACAAATGTTAGGATAAGAATAATTTTTTTCACAATGTATAATAATGTTTTCACAATGCAAATTTACGGAAAAACTTATACATATATATTATATATACAATCCTATATTTTATCATGAGTAGCACATCGAGGGAATTTTGTATCATTATTTTACCAGAATGTAACATCATGATGTAAAAAATCATTATATTTGCATTTGAAACCTAAAAAAGACAATATGGCAGACGGTCAATCATGCCTGAAGGAAAGGACATTTGTTCGTATTCAGGAACCAAAAAAATACAATGTGGTTTTCCACAACGACGATTTCACATCGATGGAGTTTGTTGTTATGGTGCTGATGTCTGTGTTCAGACACACAGAGGCTTCAGCTCAGACACTTATGATGAATGTTCACAAGGAGGGCAAGGCTATTGTTGGAACATACAGTTACGACATTGCCATGAGCAAAACTCTCAAGGCAAAGCAGATGGCTCGTGAGCAAGGATTTCCATTAAACATAACTGTAGAAGAAGCGTAAGAATATGGAGTTGAAATTTACAGATTTAGCAAAAGAGGCTATTGATGCTGCTGTCAACGATGCGAAATTACAGCGTGTGGAGTTTGTCACGCCAGAGCATCTATTATATTTTATATGTGCCCAAGAGGGGTTTGAGAATGCTATGTTCTGTGCATCAGGATATGTGATGCAGTTGGAAATGGAACTTGATAGATACTTTGAAACGCTGGAGACGTTTGATGAAGGCGTGGAGTATGAGATTTCTTTCTCCTATCAGTTGTCCGAACTTCTCTCACAAGCAGGCGAGAAAGCTGCGAGTGCAGACCGTGACACTGTTAATGTGCTGCATTTGATCGATGCCATGCTGTCATTGGAAGACTCCTACGCCAGCAATATGTTGCTGAAACATTTCAATACCGATAGAGCTGGCATTATAGAATATCTCACCAGCGGATATTATTATGCAGAACAGACAAAAGCTGAAAATGCTGAGAATGAATACGAATTCGACGATTTGTTTTCACAAGAAAAGGAATTGACATGGAAGAGTTTTGTCACTTGCTTAAACGATGAATTTGCCAATCACAACCCTCTCATCGGCAGAGAAGAGGAACTGGAGCGAACAATCCAGATTCTTTGCCGGAAGGACAAGAATAATCCTTTGCACATTGGTGAGCCAGGTGTGGGAAAGACGGCACTTGCATACGGTCTAGCAGCAAAGATTGTGGCAGGGGATGTCCCAGAAAAGCTTCAGGGTTGTCACATATATTCTATGGATATGGGCACGATTCTTGCAGGCACTCAGTTTCGCGGTGATTTTGAGAAGCGCATAAAACAGATAATGGAGGGCGCTAGGCTTGAAGGCAATGCCATTATCTATATTGATGAAATTCATAACATGGTTGGTGCTGGTCAGACAAGTGAAGGCTCGCTTGATGCATCAAATATGCTCAAGCCCTATCTGGAAGGCGGTTCTATTCGCTTCATAGGTTCAACAACTTATCAGGAATACAATCGCTATTTCAGCAAGAGCAAAGGCATTGTCCGCCGTTTTCAGCAGATTGATATTCAAGAGCCAACAGAAGAAGAAACTATAAAGATTATAGAAGGTTTGATTGAAGGCTATCAGCGTTTCCATGGGGTGTCATACGCAGATGGCTTGATAAGATATGTTGTGGAAAAGAGTTCAAAACTCATTGCTGATCGTTTCCTTCCAGATAAAGCTATCGACATAATTGACGAGGCTGGCGCTTATAGGCAGCTGCATCCTATGGTACAAGAAGACGAAACTCCATGCTCAGAGCAGATTGTGGACGAGAAGCTTGTTCGCGATATTCTCGCCAAAGTCTGCAAGATTGACGCTAAGGCGCTCAGTGACGAGGACAACTGTCAGCTTGAGAATCTCTCGGATCGAATCAGCAGCAAGATATTTGGTCAGGACGAAGCCGTGAAGCGAGTTGTCGAGGCTGTTCAGATGTCTAAGGCTGGTCTTCTTGAGGCAGACAAACCGCTTGCAAGCCTTCTCTTTGTCGGTCCTACAGGCGTGGGAAAGACTGAGGTGTGCAAGGTGCTGGCAAAAGAACTCGGCATTGAGCTTGTCCGCTTTGACATGAGCGAATATACAGAGAAGCATGCAGTTGCAAAACTCATTGGCTCACCGGCGGGCTATGTTGGATATGAGGATGGAGGCATGCTCACGGATGCTATCCGAAAGACGCCAAACTGCGTACTGCTTCTTGACGAATTAGAGAAAGCACATCCTGACATATACAATATACTTTTGCAGGTTATGGACTATGCACGACTAACCGACAATAAGGGCAACAAGGCTGATTTCCGCAATGTCATACTCGTGATGACCAGCAATGCCGGTGCTCAGTTTGCACATCAGGCATCAGTTGGATTTTCTGGCTCGGTATCAAAGGGTGAGGCTATGATGCAGACGGTCCGTAAGACTTTCAAACCTGAATTCCTCAATCGTTTGAGCGGCACAGTCATTTTCAACGACATGAATCGTGAGATGGCAGCACTCATTCTTCGCAAGAAACTCAATCAGCTTCAAGAACGTCTCAATGCTAAGAATGTCACCCTCCAACTTGCAGACGATGCTTTCCAGTTGCTTCTTGACAAGGGTTATAGCGCCAGATATGGTGCTCGTGAGATGGATCGCGTTATTCAGAACATGCTCAACCCATTGCTTATGCACGAGATACTATTTGGCATGCTCCGTAGTGGGGGAATGGCGGAGATAATAACAGATAAACAAAGCAATAATGGTCTTCGAATTAGATCCTGAAGAAATATGTTTCCCTGATCCACATCTTGGAGAGGAAGACGGACTGCTTGCTGTTGGCGGTGACCTGTCTGTGGATAGATTGCTGACAGCATACAGCTATGGCATCTTTCCTTGGTACAGTTTTCGGGATGCGCCAATGATAGAATGGTGGTGTCCTATGGAACGATTTGTCATCTTCCCTAAAGAGATACACATTAGCCATTCCATGCGGCAATTGATAAAGAAAGGCGCATACACCACAACATTCGACAAGGCATTTGAAGATGTTATCTGCAATTGCAGCAAGCTTCGTATAGATATGCAAGGTGCATGGCTTGGCGAAGATATGATAAAAGCCTACACCGAACTTCATCGCCAAGGTTTTGCAAAAAGCGTTGAGGTATGGGACGGCGATAAACTTGTTGGTGGTCTTTATGGTGTGGCTATAGGTCGCTGCTTCTTTGGCGAAAGCATGTTCTCTCTCGTACCGAGTGCATCGAAGTTAGCATTGATCTATCTTGCCCAGCTCATGGAGGCGAGAGACTGCATAATGATTGACTGCCAGTTTCATACTCCTCATCTTGAATCAATGGGAGGACGACACATCTCATACGATGAATATATGGAGCTAGTGAGTGAAAGTTAGTAGTTAGAAGTGTATTATTTTGATAATATTCTTCTTTTTTTACACAAAATTGTTCAATTGTTGTGAATAATTCAAAGGAAGTTCGTATCTTTGCGGCGTTTTTCATGCAGTATTGAACAATTATGACTACAAAAAGATTAGTTTTCGGATGTAAAATGACAGCATCATTCATGGCATTGATGCTTGCAATGGTTATACCTGCAACAGCTTTTGCAGGTGGTTTTCTCACTAACACAAATCAAAGCGCATCTTTTGTGCGTATGCCTTCTCATAATGCAAGAATAGGCGTTGAAGGTGTGTATTACAATCCAGCAGGTGTGGCTTTTCTCAGCGATGGCTTCCATCTTGGGTTCAGTATTCAGAATGTGAGCCAACAGCGCATGGTGACAAGCACTTTCGGCAATTTTGCTGACGGCATGAGAAATGATGGCAACTCAACAAAGGAGTTTGTCGGTAAATCATACGTTCCTGTGCTTCCAAGTTTCCAGTTGGCATACAACACAGATAAATGGAGCGTGATGGGTGCTTTCGCATTGATAGGCGGTGGCGGCAAATGCGAATTCGAAAGCGGTTTAGGATCTTTCGAAGCTGCAGCATCTCTTATACCAATGCTTGGTAGTGCTCTCGGCATACAGTCGTACGATATGGAAAGTTATATGCGAGGTCGTCAGTACTACTATGGATTCCAGGTAGGCGGTGCATATAAAGTCACAGACAACTTATCTGTCTCTGTAGGAGGTCGCTTCACTTATGCCACATGCAACTACTACGGTTATATACGCAATATTAAGATTGGACTGGCTGATGGCACTCAAGCGTTTGCAACTGACTGTTTTGCAGGAATGCATGATCAAGCAATCGCAGCAGCAGCTCAGTATCAGGCAGGTGCTGATCAGTATGCGGCAATGGGAATGGCTGATCAAGCAGCAATATACCAGGCTTATGCTAATGAATATACCGCAACCGCGCATCGAATGACCTCCCTTGCTGGTGCCACTGAAGATGTGACTCTCAATTGTGATCAGAACGGTTTTGGATTTACTCCTATCATTGGTGTTGACTGGAAAATCAATAATCATTGGAATGTGGCTGCAAAGTATGAGTTTAAGACAAAGATGTATCTGGAAAACAAATCTTCAAGCAGTCATTCATGTGATAATCTTGAAGCGCTTGAGCAGTTCCGCGACGGACGCAAAGTGCCTGAGGACATTCCTGCGATTCTTACTCTCGGTGTTCAGTATAGTCCAACAGAATGGTTGAGAATCAATGGCGGATGGAACTATTATTTTGACAAGCAGGCGACAAAATACAACAATGCTGATGAATTGCTTGATTATGGAACGTCAGAATATATGCTCGGCGTAGAAGGCGATATAAACAAATATCTGACTCTTAGTGCAGGTGTTCAACTCACAGATTACGGACTCACAGATCAATACATGAAAGATATCAGTTTCACTACAAGCAGTACAAGCCTTGGCTGTGGCGCACGCATACATCTTTCAGAGAAAATGGCTGTTGATTTCGGATATTTTTACACAGGTTACAGACATTACAATCGCGCAACTAACGACTATAATAATGTGAGCAACGTGGCACGTGTAGTGCTCGGTGATGAGAGAGTCAATGAGTTGCTGTCTGCCCAAGCTCCTGATGGCAGCAGCATGTCACCATTCGCAGGTTCGGACAGATTCCATCGCAAGAATCATGAATTTGCAGTTGGAATTGCTGTAAGTTTCTGATGCCACGCAAATGCCAAAAGTGGAATTTCTTAATGAAAAAACAAAAAATATCCTGATTTTATTTGAGAAAAAGGGGAATAAGCAATAACTTTGCACCATTAAAATATAACAGGAAAGAACTACGCTTTTTTTAGGATGATAAATGAAAAAGTGAGTCTGAAGCGCAATCTGGCTCAGTTAGCATTACCTATATTTGTTGAAACGCTGCTCGTCACATTGATGGGCGGCGTTGACACGTTTATGCTAAGCCAGTACAGTGACAACGCTGTGGGGGCAGTAGGATTGGTGAATCAGCTGGTGGTGTTTGCCTTTCTTGTATTCCAGATAATAAACGTAGGAACATCTGTACTCTGTTCGCAATATATTGGTGCAGGACAGAGAGGCAGAATGGTGCAGGTGACTGGCGTGGCGATGGTGCTGAATCTCGTGCTTGGCACAGCAATGAGCGCATTCTTGTACCTTGCCGCTCCTTGGCTTCTGAGTATTATGGGATTGCGCCCTGAGTTGATGCAATATGGCTTGCCATACATGGAAATTGTTGGTGCTTTCGTATTTTTCCAAGCTCTGCACATGACCATTTCTGCATCGCTCAGAGCAGACAACAAAGCATTCTATCCTATGATCGTAGTCCTTATTGCCAATGTGGTGAACATCATTGGCAACTACGGATTGATTTTCGGTAATTTTGGATTGCCTGCATTAGGGGTGCAGGGTGCAGCTATTGCCACAGCATTTTCAAGAGGAACGATAATGCTGATGATGTTCATTATCCTATTCACAAGGCATATTCATTTCAAGACGTTTATCCGCTCATTCATTCCTAAGAAGCGTGGAGGCGATGGCGTGAATCTACTGTTGGAGGTGAAGAATCTGCTGAAAATAGGTTTGCCCTCTGCAGGAGAAAACATGTCGTACAATGCCCAGCAAGTGGTATTGGCATATTTCATCAATCAGATTGGAAACAACGAACTGACCACATACACATATATTAATAATATAGTGATGTTCGTCTATATCTTCTGCATCTGTATGGCGCAGGCAGGAGCAATCAGCATTGGTCATATTGTGGGAGAGCATAAGCCGAAGGCTGCATACATCTTAGGAAAGTTTGTGATGAAAGTCTCGCTTTATGTCACTTTTGGTCTTTCATTGGCAAGCGCATTAGCTGGCAAACCTATCTTTGGTTTGCTGTCTGACAACACAGAAATAATCTCGCTCGGATGCACCATCCTATTTGTCAACATAGGCAGGGAATTCGGACGCACCATAAACATCTATGCCACCAACGTGCTTCGTGCAACAGGAGATGTGAATTTCCCATTCTATGTAGGCGTCATTGTACAATGGACAGCTGGCGTGCTATGCGGATGGCTGTTCAGCCTTGTGTTCAACTGGGGACTTGTGGGCATGTGGCTCGCTTTCATCCTTGACGAAAACATACGAGGCATCATCTTCATCTGGAGATGGAAAAGCATGAAATGGGCAAAGAAAGCATTTGTATAGCAACCCTAAACTCTAACCTCTAACCCATAAACCCTAACCCCTAAACTCTAAACCCCAATGGCAATAAAAGCAGCACTATTCGATTTAGACGGAACATTGATGGACACAGAACCTCAGTACACCATATTCTGGGGCAGGATGGCTCGCACCTTCCGGCCTGACGTTCCAGAACTTGAATATAAGATTAAGGGCTCAACTCTCGACCGCATTTTTTCTCTCTACTTCCCTGAGAAATCGGTTCAAGATGAGATTGTTGTACAATTGGACGAATACGAGAAGGGAATGAAGTACGAGTTTATCCCTGGAGCTCTTGATTTCATAAAGGAACTGAAATCCAACGGTGTGAAATGTGCCATTGTCACAAGTTCAAACCAGAAAAAGATGAACTCTGTGCGCCTGCAAGTGCCTGAGTTCGACTGTCTTTTTGACCATGTATTCACATCCGAGGATTTCACAGCCTCCAAGCCTGCACCCGACTGCTATCTCATCGGTGCAAAACATTTTGGCGTGGCGATTGACGAATGTGTAGTCTTCGAGGATGCTTTCAACGGACTTGCCGCTGGCATGGCTGCCAACATGTTCACCGTTGGCGTTGCCACCAACAACCCTCCAGAGGCTATCCGCGACAAATGCAGCTACGTCATCAAGGATTTCACAGAATTGTCGTTCAAGACTATCGCAAGCAAGTTATAAAAAAAACACCCCTTGCATTAAACCTTTGCACATGATGATAAGTCTAATGACTTAACTGATATTTTTATTGTTCATTAGCTATATTATCAAATATATGTACAAATATTCCATAACATTACTCGTAATGCTATTCATAAGTCTCTGCGCCAATGCGCAGGGACGCCATTCTGTCAAGGGAGTTATTATAGATAAAGAGACAAAGGACGTAGTTGAGGGAGCAACCGTACAGCTGCTTTCTCTTCCTGATAGCACCTTTGTCAAGGGTGCTGTTGCAAGTCAGACAGGTTCTTTTAGTTTTTCCGATCTGAAGAAGGCAAAATATACGCTGAAAATATCCTACATTGGCTACACCTCACAATTTGTAGATGTCAACTTTGCAGAGAAGAAAGATCGTGCAGTCGATCTTGGCGTCATCGGACTTAGCGACAATGCCAATCTTTTGGGTGAGACCGTTGTCAAAGGCACTGCCGCAAAGATGCAAGTGAGCGGTGACTCTCTCGTGTACAACGCATCTGCTTATCGTGTCCCTGAGGGCTCCACGCTCGAAGCGCTCATCAAACTTCTTCCTGGTGCCAAGGTTGACGAAAACGGAAAGATTACCATAAACGGCAAGGAAGTGACAAAGATTCTCCTTAACGGCAAAGAGTTCTTCCTCAACGACATGGAAACTGCCATGAAGAACATTCCTGTTGATATGGTGGAGAAAATCAAATCGTACGAAAGAAAGAGTGACCTTGCGCGCATCACAGGAATCGACGACGGTGAGGAAGAAACCGTACTCGACCTTTCCGTGAAGAAAGACATGAACAGCGGATGGTTTGGAAACATCTCTGCAGGTGGCGGCACGGAGGATCGCTACGACTCTCGTTCCATGATAAATCGTTTCAACGAAACAACGAAAGTCTCTCTCATTGGCAACCTCCGCAACACTCCAAACCGCTGGGGATGGAACAATGGATTGCGCTCAGACAAGCGCATCGGCTTGAACCTTACTGACAATCGCGAGAAGCTTGAGACTGAAGGCAGCGTGATGTACCGCTACAATGGCAGCGACGTGATGAACGAATCGTCAAGCGAGAACTTTGCGGCTGAACGCGGCGCCTTCGGAGAAAGCAAAAGCCAGAGTTATTCAAGCAATCATAGTGTGAATGCCAATGCTAAATTTGAATGGAAGCCAGACACAATGACAAACATCCTCATCCGTCCAAACTTCTCATTCTCACGCAATCGCGGTGCAGGCAACAGTCGTTCTGGTTCATACGACACCGATCCTAACAACATCACAGAAAATGTCCTTGACTACAACGATGCTGTGGCAGAACATAGTATGCCTAACGCTCCAGAAACAACAGACAACATTCTCAAGGACTTGCTTGATATTGTTGTTAATACCAACACAAACAACAACCAGTCATATTCCAGCAATACAGGCGGAGGCGTTGAATTTCAGTACAATCGCAAACTGAACAACAAAGGCAGGAACCTCACCATTCGAGTGAACGGCAACTACAATGAAGGCAAAAGCCAGCAGATTTCAGCAGCCAACATCACTTACAACACTCTTGGAACAGTAAACCGCAACAACCGTTATTACAACACACCTTCTGCCAACGGCAATGTCGGTGGTCAAATCACATACAACGAACCTATCGCCGACCGAACCTATCTTCAGTTCAGCTATCGATACCAGTATGGCTACAGCAAGAACGACCGCCGAGCATTCGTTTACGATTCCGACGCCTATCGAGACCTCAGCCAGAGCATCACCAACAACCGCTACGACATTGAAGCCATTCTGCATTTCATGGAAGAAGCCGGATACATGATGCGCGACACAGTTCGACTCAGCCAGTTCTCAGAATACCGCAATTACAACCAGACAATCAGCGCACAATTCCGCCGTGTAAGGGAAAGCTATAATTTCAGCATTGGTATTGACGCATACCCTCAGCACACAGCTCTGAACTACCGCTACATGGGCAAGGAATATCCAGAGGTCACCCGATCTGTGTTCAACATTGCTCCACGCAGCTTCCTTCGCTGGAACTTCGACAAGCATACAAACCTCCGTCTTCGCTATCAGGGACGCACATCACAGCCATCAATGACAAATCTCCTTGACATCACCGACGACTCCAACCCACTCTACATCACAAAAGGAAACACAAAGCTGAAGCCATCATTCTCGCATCAGGTTAATTTGAACTTCAACACCTACAACCCAGAAAGCCAGCTTGGTGCATGGGTGTGGGGCAACTTCAATGCAACAAACAACAGCATCAGCAACAAGACAACATACGATCCAGAAACTGGTGTGCGTACCACAATGCCTATGAACATCAATGGCAACTGGAGCACAGGTGGTGGCGGTGGAATTAACACAGGCATTGGCGAAAAGAAACTCTTCAATGCAGGTTTCAGCGCAGGTGCCGGATACAGTCACAATGTAGGTTATTATAATAATGTGTCATCTGAATCCGTCGATGATAAAGACATCAAATCCATCACAGGCAACACATGGGTGAACGGAGGTCTCAGCACATCATTCCGCAACGACTTCGTGAACATCGAGTTGAATGGCGACATCAACTACGGTCACGTTCGCAACAATGTCAACAGCAACGGTAATCAAGACACATACAACTTCTCATACGGCGGTCATTTCCAGTACAATGCACCTTGGGGCACGCAGATATCCACAGACATGCGCATGAGCAGTCGCCGAGGCTATTCCCAGGCAAGCATGAACACCAACGAGCTTCTCTGGAATGCATCAATTTCCCACTCCATGCTGCAGGGCAAGGCACTCACCCTCAAGGCTGAGATCTTCGATATCCTTCATCAGCAGACAAACATCAGCCGTGCTGTCGATGCCTTCTCACGCCGCGACTCTCGCAACAACACCATCTACCAGTATGCCATGTTCAGCGCCATCTACCGTTTCAGCATTTATGGCGGAAAAAACACCATGGGAACCGACAAAGAAAGACAGGACTGATATCAAGTCCCCTGTAAATTTGAGATCTATATAGTACAATGTTGACGATAAGTGGCGTTTTGTTGCCTTATATTTACTGCAATTTTTTATGCAAAAACGACTCATATTGCAATTGAGAATCAAAAAATAACGAGAAACAACGCTTTTCACGCAACAAAATGCTTGTTTCTCTGAAAAAATGCGTACCAGTGGAATGCAAGGCCACAACAGGCAATGCCAAATCCGTGCGTACCGTCCTGTATAATCATGAAAAGTATCATGTCGATTATGCCATAAAACTGGGCGATTACAACATCGGCAGAAAGGACAATCTGCTTACGCTACCAATCTACATGGCTTTTCTACTGACAGAAGTGTAATTTCTAATGCACATACCGAAATCATAATACCCCAAGGGCTGCAAGCAGAGAACATTTGCACATAACAATTAGGTGCAAGCTGAGTAGCTGGCAGATATGGAGCCGTTTCCATGTGATCTCTTTTTCTTTTTATGCCCACAGATTTCACAGATTACACAGATTTTTGTTCCTTTGGAACAGCCATCCGGATGGTTCCTCGCAGAGCGAGACCTATCTGTGAAACCTTTAGCTCGGCGTAGCCAATCTGTGTGATCTGTGGGACAAAATTTAAGGTTAGATAAGTGATAAAACAAATCCCGAACTTCTATTTGTGAAAGTCGGAAAGAGGTATAAACGAATGAGAGGGAACCACGCCGATATCTGGCGCGATTTCCTCTCATGCTATGTTTGTGGGTCAGAGGTACCTGTTCCCGTGACCCTTGATCCTTTTTACTTGGTGTACTTGAAGATTACAGCTTTTGGGTTGGTTTTACTAACATCTTGAACTTCACCCAACGCTGTCCAAATTGCTTTCTGCTCATCAGCGCTGGCACCAGGAGTTGAAGTCCAGAAAATGCTATAGTAGCCTACAGAAATATCAATATCTTCTGTGTATTTCAATATTCCCTCACCACATAACTTTAAATTATTTCCATCTTTTTTGACGTTTCCATTTATGTTAAAAGCCAAGAATTCATCTGCAGCAGGCAATACCCAGTCTGAACCCCATGTTGTAGGAATATCAGCAAATTCAACATTGCCAGTGACAGCAGTGCTTGTTGCCATTTTGAATGTTGGAGTAATCAACTTCCATGAATGGCCATTACCGTCATCGCCAGTGGTTGGAATAGTTTTTGTCCATGTACCGCTTGTGGTGAACTCACCAAGGTTCTTCACGTTGCTGCGAGTAAGATTGAGGGTATTGCTTGTGCTACGAGCATAGTAAGTTGCCTTGTCGGCAGTAAGGAACTCGATGGTGAAGCCTGATGCGAGTGCCTCAGGACGAACAGCGATGTAGTATGCGTTGCCTGCAGTGATGGTACCAGCGAGTAATACTTCGTTTGAACCATCAGAAGTAACGGTAGTGGTAGGATTGCCTTCGTTGTAGTTAACTGTTACCTTACCTGCAATCTTCTGGTCGCCATTGCTCTTGAGACAGATAGCAACGCAGTCGAACTGAGGAGTAACCTTCACGTATGCACATACGTTCTTGAATTCAAGAGCATCCTTGTCATCGCCCTTAGCAACCATAACCATTGCGTTAGGGTCAACAGTCTGACCTGCAGCAACTGCCTGCTCAGCTGGGATGACTACATTCTTGATGCTGCTGCCGTCAAGCGTTACGCCTGGAACGGTGATATTATCACCCTTGATGTAGGCATAGACGATAGCCTTGTTCTCATCAGAGACACCTGCCTCATTCAGCTCATATGTGACACTGTACATTTCAAAGAATCTATCTCCTAACATTGCTCCCCTTCTTTCATAGTCACTTTTCCAACTATCCAGACTCCAAGCTGCACTACCAGCCACAGCCTCTGCATCAGCCTTAGTAGCTTGGCGTGATGTTTCACCCACTGCATAAGGATAGAGAGCATAGTATGTGGCAGCATCAGCAGCTGAGCCAGTGAATGTAGCGGAAGTAGTGCCTTGGCCAGTTGCAAGAGTAAACATCTGAACGCCACCGTTCTCTGTTGCACCGTCGAAGATGCTGATCTTGTCGCCAGCTGTCCAGTTGATGTTAAGGCCGTCGATGGCAGTACGTGTGCCACCTTCCTGAACGGCTGTGAAGGTCATTGGCTTGAGCTGAGAAGGAGCCTGTACCACTTCGTTATTATCGAGCATGTCGTCACTGCTGCATGCTGTGAACACCATTGCACCTGCCATAAGGGCAAGCATCATTTTCATTGTCTTTTTCATTGTCTTATTGTTCTTTTTAAAGTTTTTCAATTAGTTTTACCAAATGTAATTGTCTTCTGTTAAAGGTTCAGTAGGTGAGCCAGATGAGCCGCCACCCCAATCGAAATCGTCTTGGGTGAGCCCCTCCGTACTTGTGCAGATGATGTCCGTCTGCTTCACCTCAATGATTTCGATTTGAGGTTGTTCGTAGGTTTTCTTTTTCATTGTGATTTTGATTTTTTTAATTATTGTTAGTAATGTATATACACAAAAAGCCTGCTGCAAACACTCGCATAGAGTGCTCGCAGCAGGCTGTATGATTTGCTGTAATTGCTTGAAATTAAATCACTTGCATTACCCCCCCTATAGCGCAAAACGAGCGTTCAGAAGACCAAATACTGCCCTTGCCCATTGGAGAGAGGCTGAGGGAGAGGCAGGCTTCTGTGCGAAGTGCGTATGCAGGAGTTGTGTAAGGCATAATTTAGGTTATTAACTTGCTTTGTCTTGCAAGAGATTTCTTTTGCGATTTCAAAGTTACGAAAAAAATCAATACAACAGCAATTTAATACATTTTTTTTCACTTTGAGCCTAAAAAAAACTCAAATTCCTCAATAAATGACTGCCATACGACACTAAAACAGCCTTTGACTCTTCACTCTTCATATTGATATAAATTCTACACCATTTTACTTACATGAGAGAATTTCGTGAAAAAGCTGTCATCCTGTCACTTTTTTTAGATAATAGACAGATAATCATAAAGATGATGAGTGACAGGTTGAGTGACAGGTTGAAAAAAAGTGACAGCTCAACCTGTCACTTTTGTTATCTAAGGTTTTGTTTTCCCACAGATGACACAGATTGGCACAGATAAGTCTCGCTCTGTGAGACATCATCCGGATGGCTGTTCCAAAGGAACAAAATCTGTGCCATCTGTGTCATCTGTGGGACTTATAATGTTGCGTTACGACTGTGTCCATGCAGGGATACTTCGGTAAGTACTCGTGTCTTATGCCCAAAAGTACTCGCGTCCTTTGCCCACAAGTACAGTTGTCCTTTGCCCGTAAGGACGGTCGTCCTTGCGGAGTATTGAGGACGAGGACTACATATATGAGTGATGCGGCAAGACGAGCAAGGTATAAAATCTATCACAATAGGGTGTAAAATCTATTAATTCATAGTTTTTATACCCTTTTTTAATTGTTTTTAACCTATTTGCTATGTAATAGTGGTGTAATTTTGCAAAAGAAATATCAAAACCACAAACTGCATTATGTTATGAAGTTAAAAACAATCTTTTCCGCAGCCTTGTTTGCTGTATTTTCTTTTACTGCCGTTTCTTCCTATGCACAGAAATATGACACTCCTATTTCTGCTCAGGAATGGAACAAGGGTGTTATCGGCTGGAACTTGGGGAATCAATTTGAATGTTCTGCACCGGGACAAGATGGAGAATCTATGGAGATTGGCAATCCCGAGGGAGCCATCAAGGCCGAAACAGCATGGGGCAATCCTGTTGTGACCAAGAAGCTTATCAAGGCAGTCAAGGCTGCTGGCTTCAATGCTGTCCGTATTCCTGTTCGCTGGCAATGTCACATTACTAATGATAAGGCAATGAGCATTGACAAGGCTTGGATTGAGCGTGTCAAAGAAGTTGTCAATTGGTGCTTGGCAGAAGACATGAAGGTCATCATAAACACTCATCATGAGAAATGGCTTGAAGGTCGTCCTTATTTTAAGAATAAAGAAGAGAACTGTCAGAAACTTGCTCTTCTGTGGATGAACATCGCAACAGCTTTTGCCGACTACGACTATCGCGTGGCATTTGCAGGAACAAACGAGGTACACGTTCGTGACAACTGGGGCAAGCCAGAGGCAGAGAATCTTGAAGTTCAGAATGCATACAACCAGACATTTATAGATATTGTGCGAGCCATGGGCGGCAAGAATGCACAGCGACACCTCATCACGCAGACATACGTGTGCAATCCAGACTTTGGCATTGATGGCGGCTACATAGTGCCACAGGATGCTGAGGGAAATGGCAACACTTACATGAGCGTGGAGTTCCACTATTACACTCCTTGGGACTATGCTGGACATTGTGATTTCAACTACTGGGGCGAGCCATATAAACAATATGGCGCATCGCCAAGCGATGAAAACACAATGACAGATTTCTTTGACAAGGTTGTGGCAACATGGAGCAACAAAGGCTTGGGCATCGTAATTGGGGAATGGGGTGTGACCGACCATTACAAGTCTTCCGAGATTGATCGCATTCACGAAAATATGACATACTACTGCAAGTTTCTCACCTCCGAGGCTGGCAAGCGTGGATTCTCCACTTTCGTATGGGACAACAACTCATTTGGCAACGGCATGGAGAAGTTCGGAATCTTTGACAGAGCAAAGAGTGCTTGTCCTGTGAAGGCAGAGTGGATTGTGAAAGGTATCAGATATTAGTCCTATTAGTCTAATAAGTCTAATAAGTCTAATAAGTCCTATTAGTCTAATAAGACCAATTAGTCTAATAAGACCAATTAGTCTAATAAGACCAATTAGCCTAGAAAATTACTCCAAAATTATATAATATGAATAAAAGAACAATGCTAATTTGCCTGCTCATGGCAGGCATGATGAGCGGAGCTCCTCTGTTGTCATCACAGAGCGAGGCATTTGCTGCAGTTGCCACTCAGCAGGAGATTAAGGGTACTGTGACAGATGAGAATGGCGAACCGCTCACAGGTGCTGCTATCAAAGTGGTTGGCACATCAACTGGTGCTGTTGCTGACATCGATGGTAAGTTCACTATCAATTGTCAGTCTGGCGCTATGCTTGAAGTTTCTTACATCGGTTTCCAAACTGTTACCGTCAAGGCCGTAAATGGTATGAAAATCAAGTTGAAGGAAGACAGCAAGGCTTTGAACGATGTTGTCGTAACAGCTCTTGGTATCAAGCGTGACCGCAAGGCTCTTGGCTACGGTGTGGCAGAAGTGAAGGGAGAAGAACTTACAAAGGCAAAGGAGACAAATGTCATCAACTCATTGTCTGGTAAGGTGGCAGGTCTCGTTGTCCAGAACACAGCCGGTGGTGCTTCTGGTTCCACTCGTGTGCTTCTTCGCGGTAACACAGAAATGACAGGCAACAATCAGCCTCTTTATGTTATTGACGGTGTGCCATTGGACAACACAAACTTTGAAAGCGCAGGTGAAACTGGCGGTTATGATCTTGGCGATGGTATTTCTGCCATCAACCCTGACGATATTGAGACAATGACAGTGCTCAAGGGCCCTGCAGCATCAGCTCTTTACGGCTCACGCGCATCTCATGGTGTGATTCTCATCACCACAAAGAAAGCAGACAAAGGTAAGGTAAGCGTAGAATACAACGGTTCTCTCACCATTGATACTCAGCTCGCTAAGTGGGATAACATTCAGCAAGTTTACGGTATGGGTAACAACGGTCAGTATCAGCTTGATGCAGCATCTGGAACTAACCAGAGCTGGGGTGTTAAGGCAGACTACCTTGACAAAACATATTTTGATGGTGTGACTCGTCCTTTCCTGATGTATCGCAACAATGCATCTGATTTCTTCCGCACAGGTCTCACAGCGCAGAATACAGCAATCTTCTCTTTCAATCATAAGAAGACTGGCGTGCGTTTTTCTGTAACAGACATGCGCAATAAGGATATCCTTCCTAACACTCACATGAATCGTGACAACTTCAACCTTCGTGTAAACACCTCAGCAGGTCCTGTTGATTTCGATTTTACAGGAAACTACACACATGAGGGCGTGAAGAATCGTCCTGCTCTCGGTGATTCGCAGAGCAACGTAGGAAAGAACCTTATGACCCTTGCCGGCACATACAATCAGGCATGGCTCAAGCACTACCAGAATGCTGATGGCACATACGCCAACTGGAATGGACTTGACCAATACAACAAGAACCCATATTGGGATCTTTACAAGTGTGACAACACAACATCTAAGGATGTGTTCCGCTTCACAGGCAAGGTTATATATAATGTGGATAAGCACCTGAAGATTCAAGGAACTCTCGGTACCGACATCAACGATGTTGATTTTCAGGATTTCACAGCAAGAACAACTCCAGGCGTTCAGGCAGGCAAGCTTGTTGAAAAGACTTTCCGCAACCGCACACTCAATGCAGAACTTCTTGGTCTCTACAACAATCAGTGGGGCGACTTTGATTTCAATGCAAATTTTGGCGGCAACATCTTCCATGTAAACAACAAGATAACTACTTTCACAGGTACTGACCAGATCGAGATGGGCATTATCAATTCAAGCAACTATGCAGAGAAAAATACTGAGCCAAGCATGTATAAGAAGCAGATTAACTCTATCTACGGAAGTGCAAGCATTGGCTACATGCACACATACTATCTTGAAGGAACTCTCCGTCACGATCAGGCATCCACTCTTCCCGTGAGACACAACAAATACCTCTACCCTTCTATTTCCGGAAGCTGGGTATTCTCTGAGTACATCAAGAATAAGAGTCTTATCAACTACGGTAAGGTTCGCGCATCTTGGGCAAAGGTAGGTTCAGACACAGATCCATACAATACAGCACTTGCATACAAGAATGGTATCTATTCCTATCCAGGAAGCGAGATGGGTATTATCTTCAACACAGCTCAGCCAAACAGCAACCTGAAGCCAACAATGACCAGTTCATACGAGCTTGGTCTTGAAACAAAGTTCTTCAATGGCCGCTTAGGTCTTGACTTCACATTCTACAACCAGCATTCAAAGAATCAGATCATTACTCTTGCTTCATCAATCTCAACAGGTTATACTTCACGCCTTGTCAATGCAGGTGATATTCAGAACAAGGGTATTGAAGTAGCACTCAACGGACGTGTGCTCCAGGCAGGTGACTTTGCATGGGACATGGGTGTTAACTTCTCTAAAAATTCAAACAAGGTTCTCAGGCTTGTAGATGACATGGACTACTTCCAGCTTGCAGATGCCTTCTGGGCAAATGTATCCGTTGGTGCAGAGGTAGGCAGAAACTTTGGCTCTATCCGCGGCACAGACTTTGCTCGCGATGCCAAGGGCAACATCCTTATCGACTCAAAAACAGGAATGCCACTCTATGACGAATCTGTCAAGACACTCGGCGATGCATCTTGGGACTGGACAGGCGGTGGCTACATGACATTCACATACAAGAACTTCCGTCTCTCTACTGGTTTCGACGTGAAGGTTGGCGCAGACATCTTCTCAATGTCTATGCGTTCTGCATACCTCACCGGTAAGGCAAAGGAAACTCTTGCAGGACGTGACGAATGGTATCGCTCGGAGGAGGCTCGCAAGGCTGCTGGTATGAACGAAGACCAGTGGCGCGCTTCTGGCAACTGCACAGGCTACATTGCCAAGGGCGTATATGCTGCAATGGACGAAAATGGCAAGATCAAGAAAGATGCCAATGGCAACTACCTCTCAACAGGCGAGGCAAACTCTGTTCCTGTCAATCCGCAGAACTATTGGAAGAGCGTGGCAGAAAAAGCTCCAGCAACATTCATCTATGACAACTCATACGTTAAGTGCCGCGAGATCACATTCGGCTACACATTCCCAGAGAAGATGCTTGGCAAATATGTTAAAGCCTTGAGCGTTTCATTCGTTGCACGCAACCCATTCATTATCTGGAAAAACATACCTAACATCGACCCAGACTCAGGCTACAACACATCAGGTCTCGGACTCGAGTACGGTTCACTCCCATCACGCAAGAGCTACGGTCTCAACGTGAACCTCAAATTCTAATTTGACAATTAACAATTGATAATCGATTCTTTATTTATGAAAAAGATATATAAGTCTCTCCTCACACTCTCTGCAGCCATGCTCACACTTGCAGCCTGTAGCGACAGCTATATGGAAAGAATGAATGTGGACGACTCAAAATTCCTGAACATTGATCCTAATGCTCAGCTGACAACAGGTCTTCTCCAGACTTACGGAGACTTCCAGCTCATGGATACATATCGCAGCTACATCACAGGCTTCACACAGTATTATGCTGGTGGATGGAACGTATCTAACTATGCAGGTGCTGTGTATCCAAGCAACAATGAAATGTCTCACCTTTGGGAACGCTACTATGGTATTGGCTTGAAGAACCTTTCAGATGCCATAGCCCATTCAGATAATCAGCCAAACACAAATGCAGCCCTTCGCATCCACAAAGCATATCTCCTCAACATTCTCACAGACACATACGGCGATATTCCTTGCAAGGAAGTAGGTCTCGGCTATCTTGAAGGCAAGAACAATCCTAAGTATGACACACAGGAGAGCATCTACAACTGGCTCTTCGAAGAGCTTGAAGCCTGCGCCAAGCAAATGGGCACAGGAACAGACAAGATTACTGGAGATGTGACAAGCATGAAGGGAAATAGCGATGCTTGGAAAAGATATGCAAACTCCCTCCGCATGCGTCTTGCAATGCGTATCTCCAGCGTTGCACCAGAAAAAGCAAAGGCAGAATTTGAAAAGGCTATGAACGCAGAAGGGGGATACATCACAACAGCTGCAGAAAACGCTTATATTGTGTATCTCAACTCACCATTCACACTCTACGATGGTGCTGTAGATTATGACTTCCGCGCCAATGCTCTCAGCGAGATCCTTTACGGACAGGATCCAACATCTCCTACGTTCGTAAGCTCCACATTGTTCAATCACATGGAAAAGACAAGCGATCCACGTATGTGGCGCATCTGCCGCAACTACATTCACACTTCACGCAGCCAGACCAGCACAGACGGCAACTTCGATGTTACTGACGAAGTGGCAGCATGGAAGGAAAGAGGGGGCGTAGGAACTGTGCCATGTAACATTGGCGATGCTTGGTGGAGCAAATGGGTTAACGGACCAGACAACTCTGAAATTCCAACTCTTGACAGCCTTGTCAAGAAAAACCCTACAGTAGGCTACGACCAGAACAACTTCCCTGCTCGCATGATTCGCCCATCACTCTGCGTAAACTTCCAGAATGCAGACTGTCCTGGCATTCTCATAACCTCTGCAGAAATTGAATTCCTCCTCGCAGAGGCTGCAACTCTCGGATGGAATGTTAAGGGAACAGCAGATGAGCACTATGAAGCTGGTATCCGTGCTTCTATGCATATGATCAACGACTATTACATTCTTCCTTATAAGAATAAGTCAGTTATCACACCAATTACAGAAGACGAAATCAACGACTACATCGCAGCAAATCCGCTTGGCAGCAACCCTAAGGAAGCTATCAACACTCAAGCATGGATTCTTCATCTCACAAATCCATCTGAAGGCTGGGCAAACCTTCGCCGCTCTGATTACCCAGCGCTTATGGATCGTACAAAGCTACCTATCCGAGGTGACTTCCCACAGGAGGAGTCTAACCTCATGACACCAACTCGCCTCAAGTATCCTAACCTTGAGCAGGACTACAATCTCAACAACTACACAGAGGCTATTAAGCGCCTTGGCGGTTCAGACGATTGGCACAAGCGTGTTTGGTGGGATACTAAGGATCAGAACTTCTATGATCCAGAAGATTAAGGAAAAAGATTGGCTACGCCCAGCAAATGGGTTGTACCGATGTAAATCACATAACAAAACAAGCAAATTTTATGAAAAGAATATATACATTGCTTGCACTCCTCATGACTGCGGCAATAACATTCACAGGCTGTAAGGATGATGAGCCATTTGCAACAGCCACAGAAGATGACTTCCCTCAGATTCTTCTCCCTTGGTTCGGAGAATGGGAGAATGGCGAACCTGTAGAGTACAAGAGCATTACCCGCGATACTGAGTTCGTGGATTCTTGTACGGTTACTCCAGCCAAATATACTACAGTTAAATGGCTCATTGATGGTGAAGAGGTTGCTGAGGGACTTCGCATCAACAAGTACTTCCTTGCAGGTTCATACAAACTCCAGATTGTTGCAACTACAACAAAGGGGCTTACAACATCCCGTACAGGTATTCTTAACGTTCGTCCATGCGATGGTGACCCAACACTTGCAGCCGATGCCAAGGCTCGCTATTGCGAAGTTGGCACAACAAAGACCATTGCAGGTACTAACATTGACGGCGTCAAGCATCTCTACATCAACGGCAATGAAGTTCCATGCAATGTTGTGAACGGCACTATCACATTCGATGTTCCGGAAATGGAAGATGGCGAATACAAGGTTGTCGTAGAAACAGATGAAATGAAATATGGTTGTGGAAATGTCAAAGTAAGCCACGAGAAATGGGTTGACCCAGCCATTAAGGAAGTTACTCTCTGGGAGGGCGAACACAATGTCACATGGGGCACTCCATTCAATCAGCTTGCTGCTCAATCTAAGGAACTGGTTGCTGATGGTACAATTGGTGTCGGAACCGTTCTCCGTGTATATGTAGAAGGTGAAGGTCAGGGTACTGCTGCTTCAGCATGGTGGAGAAATATTCTCACAGGCTACAGCGATGACGATGAAGGTCGTGGCGACCAGCCAATCAGCGGTTCAATGATTCTTGAGTACACTCTCAACGAGATATCTATCGACCTTATCAACAATCAGGACGGTCTCTTCGTTGTCGGCGACGGCTACACAGTTAAGAAGGTGACATACCTCACTCAAGGTGGACCAGACGTTAAGGTACTTTGGGAAGGTTCATTCTCCGTTACATGGGGTACTCCATTAAACGAGATCGCTGCTCAGTCTAAGGAATGGGTTGCAGATGGCACAATTGCAGTAGGCAAGGTTCTCAAAGTCTATGTAGAAGGTGAAGGTCAGGGTACTGCTGCTTCAGCATGGTGGAGACACATCCTCACAGGCTACAGCGATGACGATGAAGGTCGTGGCGACCAGCCAATCAGCGGTTCAATGGTTCTCGAGTACACTCTCAACGAAACATCTATCGACCTCATCAACAATCAGGACGGTCTCTTCGTTGTCGGTGATGGCTATGTAGTGACTAAGATTACAATTGAATAACAGTTCTAAGAGATTTAGGTAATATAGATATTTTTCGATTTAATTTAGGTTTATACAATTTTTCTAAATGGAAAGGACAGCGGTAGCAGTGATGCTATCGCTGTCCATCTTTATATCTCGACATACACTACAGGGGCAATGGCAATCATTCACTGTGCATGAATACAACCATTCATACGGTTTGAATACGATTATTCAACGGGCGTGAATAACAATATCCAAAAGGCATGAATAACACTGTTCGAGCTTTCGTCAATGCCCACATACGGCATTGATTCTTATTGAAGCAAACGTTGTGTATTATCGAACTTCGATGAAATGAAAAACACTCTTCACTCTTCATGAAAGCACTATAACTTATTGTTAATCTGTACGATATCACTATGAAGAGTGCATGAAGAGTTGAAAACGACTCTTCATAGTAATAACACAACGATTTTCAAATAGTTACTGCTCAAAAATGAAGAGTGAAGAGTATTTGATGATATTCTATTTCTGCGCCAAATCAAAGTAGAACCCATAGGAAATAAAAACACTCATCACCCATCACCAACCATGTTTAACTACATGATTTACCGACAAATACAAGGGTGACGAGTGGGTGATGAGTCAAAAAGCACTCATCACCCACTTAACAGTCTTTATGTCAGCAACTTACCGCCCTTTGGTGATGAGTGACGAGTGTGAGGCAAAATTCATTCCGTTTCGTTTTCAGTTATTCCATAAAGGGGAAATATTAAGTGTCTGTGCGAATTTACCTCTGAATGCCATTTTCAGGTATTCAAACACAAAATTTCTCTCATTTTCTTTGTTTGTAATATATAAATGTGTAAATTTGCAACGTCTTGTCTACGTCATGCCGCTTATGGTGGGCGGACAGGGTACTACATATTAATAAAGCGTCATCGATGCTTTGTCTTGTGGCAAACTGAAACCTCGGAAATTTCAATTGTAGGTCAAGGACAATGTCGGAAGTGACTGCTACGGGTATGGCATAACTGTATCCCGGAGTGTGCAGAGGATAGCGATATCCTCAAGCACACTATTCGGATACATGTGACATAATAACGTGGGCAGACACTTTACTTGTTCACCTACAAGGGTCATCCGAGGACCTCAGTTGCGGACGGTAGAGGTGGAAGCCTGCGTTTTATTTTATGTAATGAGAAATGAATAAAAGTAGTATTAACTTATAATCAGATATTTTCATGAAAAAAATCCTACTCTCATCCCTCCTCGCCCTCTTTCCTGCCATCTCATGGGCGTACAATGCGTATATTGATGACATTAGCTATGATGTTAATTCTGAGACAAAGACTGCCGAGGTAATAGATTGCGGCTACTATTCAGTAGAAATAAATATCCCTTCGTCAATAGAATATGAAGGAGATACGTATTCAGTGACCAGCATTGGCTACGAGGCTTTCTCTCAAAGTTGGTATCTTTCTTCAGTCACCATTCCAAATTCCGTGACCAGCATTGGCGACGGAGCTTTCTGTGGTTGCGCTAGCCTCACCTCCATCACCATCCCAAGTTCCGTGAACTACATTGCTATAGGTACTTTTGATGCCTGTTCCAACCTCACCTCAGTCACCATTCCAAATTCCGTGATCAGCATTGGCGAATTGGCTTTCTATCGCTGCGCTAGTCTCACCTCCATCACCATCCCAAGTTCCGTGAACTACATTGCTAGAAGTGCCTTTGTAGAATGTTCCAACCTCACCTCCATCAATGTCGAAACTGGCAATAATACATACGATAGCAGGGAAGATTGCAATGCGATTATAGAGACTTCTACGAATACTTTTATTGTAGGTTGCAAGAATACTGTAATTCCAAGTTCTATGGATTGGATTGACGCTAATACTTTCTCTGGTTGCGCTGGTCTCACCTCCATCACCATCCCAAGTTCCGTGAACTACATTATCGGCAATCCTTTCGAGGGTTGCTCCATCACCTCCATCAATGTCGAAACTGGCAATGATAGGTACGACAGCAGGGAAGGCTGCAATGCGATCATAGAGACTTCTACGAATACTCTTATTGCAGGCTGCCGGAATACTGTTATCCCAACTTCCGTGACCAGCATTGGCGACAGAGCTTTCTGGGATTGCGCTAGCCTCACCTCAGTCACTATTCCAAATTCCGTGACCAGCATTGGACAATCTGCATTCTATGGCTGTATGTAACCATACCAAAACAACTGATAATAACTGATACTAAGAAATAATAAAACACTGAAATACAGCACTTTCTAAATTTTAACACTTCAAATCTGATATTTGGTGGTTCCCGATTTTCCGCTTAAATTTGCAACGTATTTCTACCGCGGAGAATGTGAG
>JAGHUI010000012.1 GCA_018064885.1 Candidatus Minthosoma equi
GGAGGACTCTACCATAAGACTCAGGTGCAGCTCGCCTACAATTCCAACCGAATCGAAGGCTCAAAGCTGACCGAGGAGCAGACACGCTACATCTTTGAAACCCGCACCATCGGATTCAAGGATCAGGAAGCTGTGCCTGTGGATGACATCATCGAGACAACCAACCACTTCGTTGCCTTCGACTATCTTCTCCGCACCATCGACCAACCGCTCACAGAGGAAATGATCAAGGAGTTCCATCGCATCCTCAAAACAGGTACCGCCGATGCTCAGAAATCGTACTTCAATGTTGGTGACTACAAGAAGCTGGCAAATGAAGTCGGTGGACGCGAAACATGCAAACCAGCCGATGTCTCAAAGGAAATGCAGTCGCTGCAAGAATGGTATCATGCCCAGAAGGACGTAACCATCCATACCCTCGCCGAATACCATTGGCGCTTCGAGAGCATCCACCCCTTCCAGGACGGCAACGGACGTGTAGGTCGCCTCATTCTCTTCCGCGAGTGCCTCCGCCAGAGCGTCATGCCATTCGTCATCGACAACGAGCACAAGCTTTTCTACTACCGAGGCCTCTCCGAATTCCGCCAAACACCCGGTTTCCTCATCGGCACCATGCAATCAGCACAAGACACCTACGAAGCATGGATCAAGTACTTCAACGAAGAATTGCTTGAGGGGTTGAAGGTGGAGTGAATCGAGCAAGATAACAGCATAAAAATTATGAGCGATAAAAACCACAAGATACAGATATTCAACGGTCAGAAAGTCCGTACCGCATGGAACGATGATGAGGAGAAATGGTACTTCTCCATCGTCGATGTGTGCTGGGTACTTGCAGAAAGCAAGGATTACCAGACGGCACGCAAATATTGGAACAAGTTGAAACAGAGGCTTGTAGCAGAGGGAAATGAAACGGTGACAAATTGTCACCAGTTGAAAATGCTTGCTAACGACGGCAAGATGCGCCTAACCAGCCGACCGCTGGGAGGCGCTGCCGGGAGAGGATGGTGATGAATAAAACTAACCAAGTAACGAAAACATTCAATTATGCAAAATACAATAGATACACCCGCATACCGCAAGATACACTTTGCTGTAATGGCTATTGAGAGCGGAGCCAAGAAACTTAACATCAGCGGTCGCGAAATGGAGCAACGCCTGCAAAAGCAAGACCTTATTCGCCGCCGACTGATTGGTCACTACGACCTGCTGCACACCCAGAGCCTCGAATACGTGGCTGATGATATTGTAGAGACGCTTATCAATTGGGAAAGTGAAGACTAAAAAACAAGAAACAAGATGGAACTATATCACGGATCAAACATAGAAGTGGCACAACCATTGGCACTCGCCGGACGCAGAAACCTCGACTTCGGCAGAGGATTCTACACCACACGCCTCAAGAGTCAGGCACAGAAATGGGCAAACCTCGTCGCAAGCCGTAAAAAGCGTAACGCACAAAGCATCGTCAGTATCTACGAATGCGATGAAACAAAGATGATGTCGGCAGGCTATGTGTACAAGAACTTCCCAACCTACGATATGGAATGGCTGGAGTTTGTCGTGGCTTGCCGTCAAGGTAAGGACGATACACCATACGATATCGTGGAGGGCGGTGTGGCCAACGATCAAGTGATTGACACCGTAGAGGATTATGAGAATGGAAGAATCACAGCAGAGCGAGCTCTCGACCAGTTGCGATACAAGAAGCCGAACAATCAGATCTGCTTCCGTAATCAAGAGGTCATTGACAAGTGCCTGCACTTCACGAATGCCGAAACCGTAACCCCACAAGATATTGCACTATGAGAGATAACGTACTATGGCGAAAGATTGCCAGAATAATCATAATGATAGCAGACGGCTTGCACATAAGCAGCGAACGAGCACTTGACCTTTTCTACCAAAGCCACGTATACGAAATGTTGGTTGACCCTCGCTATGGGCTTCAAACGATGAGTGATACCTACATCTACGACGAGTTCATGATGGAATTGCGCGGACAATGACTACAAACCGAACGCAGAACGAAATGTTCACCGTCAGCAAAAGACAAAACAGATAAGAAATCATAGCAGCAGAAAATTCTGCATAAAGATTATGAGCGACAAGAGCCACAAAATACAGATATTCAACGGTCAGAAAGTCCGTACTGCATGGAACGCTGACGAGGAGAAATGGTACTTCTCCATCGTCGATGTATGCGGTGTGTTGACTGATCAACCAGACTACGGCCATGCACGCAACTATTGGAAAGTACTGAAACATAGGCTAATAAAAGAAGGAAACGAAACGGTTACAAATTGTAACCAACTGAAATTGATGTCACCTAAAGACGGGAAACGATACAAAACCGATGTAGCCGACCAGCAGCAACTCTTCTTCCGCACCGTAGATGGCAAAGTCTTCAAGCAATACACCGAGGATGTATCCGAATGGGCGGAGATGTTGGTGAAATAAAAACAAGATTGAAATTATGATCAACGACAATAAAGGACAGATAGTGCTCTTCCAGACAGAGGACGGACAGACGAAACTTGAGGTGCAGCTTCAGGACGAAACGGTGTGGCTGACCATCGACCAGATGGCAGAGCTCTTTCAGCGAAACCGTTCGACCATCAGTCGCCACATCAAACGCATTTACGATGATGGCGAACTTAGCAAAGACACGACATGTGCAAAATTTGCATGCGTCGTAAACCGAGGCATTCGTGGTATGATTGATGACGAGCTGGATTTCTACAACCTCGACATGATCATCTCCGTTGGCTATCGTGTCCACTCCCATCGTGGAGTGCAGTTCCGCATGTGGGCAACAGCCGTCCTGAAGGAATACCTCAAGAAAGGATTCGTACTGAACGACGAACTGCTGAAACGCGCTGGTGGAGGCAACTACTTCGACGAATTGCTCGAACGAATCCGCGACATCCGCAGCAGCGAGAAAATCTTCTATCGCAAAGTTCTTGCCATCTATGCCACCAGCATCGACTACGACCCTCGCGTGGAAACCACTCAACTCTTTTTCAAGACCGTGCAGAACAAAATGCACTTCTCTGCTCATGGACACACGGCAGCCGAAGTAATATACGAGCGTGCTGATGCCGAGAAGGACTTCATGGGGCTCACCTCGTGGACAGGTCCTCTGCCTCGACGCACCGACGCCGAGACTGCCAAGAACTACCTCACCGACGAGGAACTTGACCTGCTCAACCGCATCGTCAACCTCTATCTCGAATTTGCCGAACTTCAAGCTAAAGCGCACATCCCGATGTACATGAAGGATTGGGTACAGAAACTTGACGACTTCCTTCGCCTCAGCAACCGTGATCTCCTCACCCATGCTGGTAAGATAAGTGCTGAGGTCGCCAAACAGAAAGCCGATGCAGAGTACGACAAGTTCCGCGAGCGAACCAAATACGAACTCTCACCTGTAGAGATACACTTCATCGACCAGTTTGAAGCTGAACAAAAACGGCTGAAGGACAAAGGGGATAAGAAATAACTGACGATGTGGGTTCAAAGCACAGCGTGAAGAAGCAAGAACAAAGTAAACGAACATTTTGGTTATGCAAAATACAATAGCAAAAGATACGCTTCGCGAGTATGTACATCCTCCTACGACATTCTGGTTGAAGAGGAGAATATGCTAAAAGCATGTGAGTGGCGAAATGATAGTAACCGAACGCAGAACGAAATGTTCACCGTCCATAAAGAAAGACAAAATAGATAAGTCAAATACAGCATACGATTATGACAGAACAAGAACTTCAACAACACCTGAAAACTCACTACCCAAAGGAGAACGAGTGGTGCGAGTGGAAGGAATTCAAGAACCTGAAGAACGACTTCAATGGCAAGGAGAAGGATGACGTCGTCAGTTACGTCTCGGCTCTTGCCAACATGGAGGGCGAGCATCTGGTCATAGGTGTTGTTGACAAGACGCTGGAGATTGTGGGTACCGACACCTACAACTACGATGTCGATAAGGCTTGCCTCCGTCTGAGAGATCAGTGTGCCAATTTGCCTACAGAGGGTTTGCAGATTGAGGAGTTCGTTACTGATGACACGCAGAAGACGGTATGGGTTATCCATGTGCCTAAACACATGCCCAAATTGCCTGTCTATGCTCATAGCAAAGCATTCCAGCGCTTGAAGGATTCGCTCATAGAGCTGACCGTTGAACGCCGTAATGCTATACTCGAAGAGGTCAGTATGAGCGCGGATTGGTCGGCGCAGACGGTAGAGGATGCAACGCTCGACGACCTTGAAGAGATGGCTTTGGCGATGGCTCGTTTCCAGTTCAAAAAGGTTCACCCTGACCTCAGCTCTGACATTGACGGCTGGGACGACATGAAGTTGCTCACTCATGCTGGCGTGGCTTCACATGGCAAACTGACACGCGCAGCACTTGTCCTGTTGGGAAAGAGCAGTTCCGCAATACTTCTCAACCCATCCGTGGTGCAAGTCACATGGATACTAAAGAACGAGGACGGCAGAAAGATTGCCTACGAGCACTTCGGAATGCCGTTACTGACGAATGTAGATCGCATACTTTCCAAGATACGCAACCTCACCCTACGCGAACTGCCAGGCGGAACCCTTTTCCCCGACATTGAGAAACAGTATGATGACTACAGCATACGCGAACTCCTCCACAACTGCATCGCCCATCAGGATTATACGATGCAGGAACGCATTGTGCTGATCGAGGAACCAGGGTATCTGATATTCTCCAACGGAGGTTACTTCCTGCCCGGAACGCTCGAAAATGCCCTTGAGAATGGAGGTCCGCAGAAGTATTACCGCAACTACTGCCTCTGTCAGGGCATGGTCAATTTCAACATGATAGACACCATCGGTCACGGCATAGAGAAGATCTTCTCTGAGCAGAAACGTCGCAAGTGTGCCTTGCCAGAATACACAATCAACAATGTGTCGAAGGAGGTCAGCGTGAAGGTGTATGCACGTCAGGAAAACATCAGTAAAGAGTCTTTCATGACGTCAGAAAAGAGCGAGCAGCATCAGGATAACGTCAGAAAAGAGGCTTTTGTGACGTCTGAAGCATCAGGAAAAGTCCAAGAGAACATCAGGATAAATATCAGTAAAAACCAGGATTTCATCCTCCTTGCCCTGCAGCGCGACCCTCACATGACAATTCCTGAACTATCAGAACTGGTAGGAATCTCGGAAAGAAACATCTCTGAGAATCTGAAGAAACTACAGGCACAAGGATTGCTGGAGCGTGTGGGTGGTAGAAAGAAAGGATATTGGAAAGTGAATCAAAGATAGAAACATTCAATTATGCAAAATACAATAGCAAAAGATACGCTTCGCGAGTATGTACATCCTCCTACGACATTCTGGTTGAAGAGGAGAATATGCTGTTAAGCATGTTGGGCACGAATCGAAATTGATTAAGCATTAAGATTCCAAGTATAGCAACAATCAAGAGTCACAGGATTCATTCCTCTTGCTCTTAATCGTTTACAGCTCATCCTCAACAATGTAATCCTTCGTTGATGTAACAGCATCGGTGAGGATTCATGGCATACTCTTTTACGAGGCGCTTGTTCTTGCGGAACGAGTAACGACCTGGCTCATCTTGATCCATTGCCCAAGCGTCGAAGTATTCCACTATCTCTTCAGAGCCTTCAAACACCACTCGGCAACGCTTGTGCAGCTTTGCGTCAAATAAGAATCCATGTCCTCCCAACAGATGTAATCGTGTATCTCACTGAAGAAAAATGGACGCTGCTTCTCTTCGTTTCCTCCGCCCTCTCTACATGGTAAAGCGGCGTGCCATCGTCACCGAAACACACTTCTACCTCCTTGTAGCCAGCCAGGTCATCATCGTACTTGATTCCCTCACGCACAAAGAAATTGATCAACAGGTCGAGAGGCTTGTGCCTGCGCTCTGATTCCATTGGCATACGGAAGTTGAACAGTCGCACGATAGCCGTTCGGATATTTCTCTGCGAATGTCACAAACGCCAAGAACTCCTCATAGAGTTCATCTGTCTTTCTGATTTCAATTTTCATAGTTCCGTTTTGTTTTAAGTTGCTTATACCCTATAGTATAGAATGACAAGGAAATGTTACAGACTTGTAGTATTTTTTTCAAAATTAATTTATTCTGTCACAAAATGTCACACCATTTTGTCATTGCCCCCACTATAATCAATTTTTAGCGTAATTATCCTTGCACCAAATGGTTATCTGCAATAAAATTGTTATCTTTGCAGTAAAAATATAATCGCCAAAATGACAAAAGAAGAAATCTTCAACATACTTAACGAACTTACATCATGCTATTCCTTTGGAAGAATACTTGGTTACATCCAATTTGAAACTGGAATGGGAGCTGTCGGCTTGCTTCAAAATAGCCAATTAGCTAACGACAAACGTTTGATGGCATCGGAAAAGAATTTGCTGACCGGAATGTGGGTAAACAACATTGATTTGAGCAAGACATCATGGAATGTTCATGAAGACCAAAGCACCTTAGATAAGCTGTATTCAATAATGGATGACCTTCACAATTGTTATCAATACACAGAAGAAACGACTTTTGAAGAGCAAATCAAGGAAATTGCTTTCTACGAAGGTGACGAAGGCTTTGATAAGCAGTTCGTTAGATTTGCCATGAAGAAATATGGTCATGCAGAACTAAATTACTGCCTTGAAAAACACTATTCGCTTTCTGTTTCACGCTTTGCATCCACATACTCAAAGATGAAACGACTCGTTGAGATGCAAATTTCACGTAGGATTGAAGCTACAAAAAACAAAAGCCACCGCTACATTTCACCACTGAATGCATTCACGATCAAAGAAAAAGACTTGATAAAGCATTTCACTCCTGAAGAGCGTATTGTCATTGATACGTTTACAACAGTGTTAGGTGTTGATCGTGGCGAATCTCCTATAAGGGACATTGCAGATAGAAACGAATATCTTTTCCGACCCATCATCAAACTTCCAAATGACAAAGGACGTTTCATCCCTGATTTTAACGCCATCGCAATCGCTTTTAACGAAACTCCAATGTTCTTTATCAGAGATACAAAAGAATTCAAAGAAAAGGAATTGGGACAGATTATCGGCGAAGCTGCAGAGGATCTGGTCGTTGATATTCTATGCAAAAGATTTCCAAGTGAGAACATCATTGCGAGAAGAAAGATACGAAAAGCAAAGACAGGTAACGAGACTTCCGAGATTGATGTGTTGCTTCACGTACCGGAATCCAATGCCGTTGTGGTGTTTCAGGTGAAAAGCAAGCGCCTTAAAGAATCATCCAGACAAGGCAACAAAAATGAACTATTCAAAGATTACGAAGCTGCTATAAATAAGGCTTACGAACAGGGATTGGCATGCATTGACTGCTTAAAGCACTATTCTGATTATGAGAGCATAAAGGATTTGTCTTTCATGAACTCGCAAACACGTTTCTTTGCACTTTGCATTACACTCGATCAGTATCCTACAATTACGACCCAAGGACATTGCCTATTGTCACCTTCTTATCGGCCAGATACTCCACCAATAACGATGACGGCACTAGATCTTGATGAAGTTATGGACATGATTCCACGTGACGAGTTCATAAACTATCTCTCCGTAAGAACAGAGCTTATAAATTCAGACATTCGTGGATTGAATGAAATGTTCTATATTGGCGCTTATGTTCTTAACGCATTAGAAGGACCCGTTTACATCACGAAGAAAAATATCACTCGTGAACATGCAATCTTTGGAGATTACATTTATAACGAATTCATTCAAAGAGGACGTAAAATTAACTCCTTTGATGACATTGCTCAATTCATCAGCAAGAATCCTATTCCAACTATTCAATGCCAATAGCCGACTATGCTCAAAATCTACCTTGACTGGAACTGCATCACTCATAGCAAAGACCGATTCCCATACATCCTTGAAATAGCAGAAGAATGTGCCAACCGCTTTATATTTCCATACTCCAATGCGCACGTTCGTGACCTGCTTGTAAGCCGTAAGAGCAATAACGAATACTATCAGCAAGATCTTGACCTGTTGACGCGCATCTGTGGCAAACACTTTCTGCATTTTGACGGAAAAGTCATGCAGCCAATGTTTGGGTTGCCACAGGATTTTATTGACGAATGCGGTGACTTGTTGGAGATTATACAGAAAACGGAATTCATCAATCCTACCATTTATCAGCAGATAAAAGAGCACACACGCAGTTATATCCCAAAAGATCTGTATAAGCGCATTCAAGGGGCAGAACCGAAAGATGCTATCAAGCTGATTAACCATTACATCCAGACAATCCAACCCGACAAGAATCTGCACTGCATTATGGAGGAGTCAAATCCTTTCAAACAGCTCTCTACTATTGAATCGCAGTTCAAAAGCGTATGCCTAGGGCTTGACATTTTCGGTTTCCATCCGGAAAAGAAGAACAAGCAGATTACAAACATCGATGCTGATGCCAGTCATATCTTCTATGCTGCTCATTGTGACTACCTTGTGAGTGATGATAAAGGAATGATAGCCAAAGCAAAGGCGCTCTACTACACATATGGGTTCGCAACAAAGGTTATACGTCCAGAAGAACTGAAAGAAGTTGTGGATGAAGAATACGCAAAAGGCTTTAATCTTAGCTACATCGTGGATTGCATCGATACCTATGGGAAACCGCGCCATGAAGCTGACGGAGCACATTACCGCTTGATGCCAACACCAATATTCGGATTGTTCAATGCTTGTATGATGTTAGACGAGAAATTTTGTTATGAAGGCAAATTAAAATCAGCCATCTTCTGCTATTCGTTCAATAGCACGCCATACCTGTACTATACTGAAATGGAACGTTTCTTTGACTTTGTCCGACAGATATTGCCACATTCGGAACTCGATAGATTTGAGAAAGAATACGTCACGCCAATAACCTCCCGCGATGTACAAACTACAGCTACGGCACGTTACCTCATTGATGTCCCAGATTTAGATTTAGTGATTCAATTCCTAAGTGACCCTCTTGCACCGGTTCCATGTCCGATGATGCAGATTGTAGTAGGTGATAATTGCAAGCAGGCAATAAAGAAATTGACGAAAAGTACTGATTCTAATTGACGATTTGCATGCATAATGGGCTAAAATTGAGTTAAAATCTCAATAATCTTTATTATTTGAGAAATTCTTATTATCTTTGTACTCTTAAATGTTATTTCAGGTTTACACCTGTCGTCACCAATAGAATCATGGCAGAAAACAAATACATACAAACTCCTTCACAATCTATCCAGAAGTCCTATCTCAGACAGCCTGTTGAGACAGGTATACTGGAGAAATTCCGTTCGCAGTTGTCAATACTCCTGAAAGAGCTTAACCCTACAGACATTGAGGAGGCAAACAAGGGGCGCGTCAAAACGTTCCTTGAGCATACTCTCTGGCCGTCTGCATTGTATGAGATCAATGCTGTTGGTAGAACCGACCTTACAATCAAGGATAAAAACCTTGAGCGTAACGTTGTGCTGTTTGAGTTTAAGAGAGTCAACAGTTTGGAGATGGTGACAAAGGACGATATGGTCAGAAAGGGTATGTTTGAACTTATTCTGTACTACATCCTCGAAGAGCATGAGAACAAGAATAACAACATCAAGCATCTCATCCTGTCTGACGGATACAGGTATTTCGTTTTTGAGAAAGGATTGTTCTGGGATTTGTTTGGTAAAGACAAGAAACTGGTTCATGACATTATCTCGTCAGAGCATACAAGCGGAGAAAAGCGCGAATACATTTACACTCAGATTATCAAGCCCAAGGTTGAAGCCGTAAAGGACAAGTTGGAATATACATTTGTTGATTTAGATTCATTTACGAGGGACATTGAATCTGAAGACATTGTGTCTAAGCCAAAATTCAAGGCTCTGTATAAGTTATTCTCACCGACACACCTACAAAAACTGCCCTTCTCTGAAGACCATAATACACTTAACAAGCGTTTCTACACGGAACTTCTCTACATCATGGGATTAGAGGAACGTGGACAGAAACACCAGATTCAGCGTCTTAAGGAGGAGTGCCAGCAGCCATATTCCCTCTTTGAGCAAGCCTATGCTATGCTTGCCGACTATGAGTTTAATGAAACTGCAATTGATGCAAATGAGGATAAGCGCTTTGAGACAGCCCTTGGTCTTGTGATTGTATGGATCAACCGCACGCTCTTCATGAAACTTCTTGAGTCACAGCTCATAGCCTTTAACTCAGATAGGAAGAAGTTTGCCTTCTTTGAGAAGATAACAGATTTTGGCATGATGCACTATCTGTTCTGCAAGGTGATGGCCATTCCAGAGAATGAGCGTTCGGAAGAGATGAAGAAGAAATTCGGTGAAGTGCCGTACCTCAACAGTTCGCTCTTTGAACTTACAGCCATTGAGAAGAAATTCTTCCCCGTGAGCAGCCTTCGCAATAGTGAAGTGGAAATAATGAAGGGAACTTGTCTAAAGAACAAGAAAGACAAGGTGGCGACAGGCAAGATCGGCATCCTTGACTACCTGAAGCAATTCCTTGACAGCTATGACTTCGGTGCTGATGCTGGCGAAAGCGGAAAAACCATCATCAATGCTTCTGTGCTGGGCCTCATCTTTGAGAAAATCAATGGCTATAAGGATGGCTCGTTCTTTACCCCTGGTTACATCACGTCCTATCTCTGCCGTGAGACATTGAGACGTTGCGTTACGGACAAGTACAATGCCAAGTACGGAACAAGCTACAGTGATTTTGCAGAACTGGCATACGACTTCGACCATACCGACAAGGTAAGGCGCGATGAAGTAAACAACATGATCAACAGTATTCGCGTCTGCGACCCTGCTGTGGGTAGTGGTCACTTTGTGGTGTCTGCACTCAACGAGTTTATTGCCATAAAGCGTGAACTGAATGTATTGAAAACTATTGACGGCAAGCGCTTCAAGTATCGTGTTGACATCGAGGACGACGAACTTGTTGTGACTGATGCTGATGGTGAGCTGCGTTACAATCCTGACGATGCTGAAAGCCAAATCGTACAGGAAACGCTTTTTGAGGAAAAGCGCACAATCATAGAGAACTGTCTTTTCGGTGTTGACATCAACCCCAATAGTGCTGAAATCTGCCAGCTCCGTCTCTGGATAGAGTTGCTGAAGCATGCCTATTACCAGCCAAAGGGATCGGATGGTAAGCGCCACCTGCAAACCCTTCCGAACATCGACATCAACATCAAGTGTGGCAATTCGCTGGTAATGAAATACACACTTGATGCTCCTATCGATAAAGTGCTGCGTGGCGCAAATGTCACTATGGGTGAATACCGCAAGCATGTAGCCGACTACAAGAACTGCCCATCAAAAGAAAACAAACGTACCGTAGAACAAGACATTGCCCAGATAAAGTCAACACTTGATGAGGGTTATGACAAGGAAACGTCCGAATACAAGAAATGGGTGAAAGTATGCTCCGACATTCTTGCACGTGATAATTCCCTGTTTCCTCCTGAAGAAGAAGAGACAAAGGTTTTGATAGACTTGCGTAAGAAAGAGGCAAAGCTTCGTCAGGCACTTGAGGAGGTTTCTTCTCGTCATGCCCGACTTAAAGCCTTTGAGTGGCGTTACGAGTTCCCAGAGGTGCTGAACGACAAAGGACAGTTCGATGGCTTTGAATGCATCATTGGCAATCCTCCTTATGGTGTTTCTATTCAGAACGAATATCGAAAGACAGTGGAGGAGAAGTACGAACATGTGCCGGATTATAAAATATGCCTATATTTCATCTCGCTTGGACAGAAACTGCTGAAGAACAATGGTTATCTGGCTTATATCATACCAAATTCTTGGTTGTTTAATCAGAATGCGCAGAATTACCGAGAGACATTGAATAAAATAGATGCTGATCATCCAAGTGCATGGACAATTCATGAACTTCTGGATTGCACGAATATTCAGATTTTTGACTCGGCAACGGTACGAAATACCGTAATGATAATGCAAAAAAGCCTATCTCCATCAGAGATGATATTCTATAAGAATACGCGTGACCTGATTGAGAGTCAGGATGATGAGGATGCCGACGGAAAGAAGCAGAAGGACGATGGCAAGATTCTTTTCGGCAAGTTGGTGGCTCGTGAAACACGTTCAATTTCCTTCAACGACATAATAGCCGATTTTGCTCAGAACTGGGGATTGGCTTTCTTCTTGACCAAAGATGAAAATCGAGTAGTTGGTAAAATTGAAGAGAATACTGCCACCATAGAATCTGTATTCGAGGAAATATCGCAAGGTATCATTGCATACGATAAACTTAAAGGTGTAATCAAGTGTGATATAAAAAATAGAATTTATCATCATGAAACTTACCATGAAGGTTGTAAACAATGGTTGCGAGGTTTTGACGTGAACAAATATAAAGTTACTTGGAATACGGATCCTGCCAAACGTAGTGACAAGAAAACCGATAGGGAAATATACGTAGAATATGACAAAATACCTAAGGCTCGCAACAAGAAGTATTTTATGGGTAAACGAATGTTGATTCGTGAAATTACCAATCCTTCTCTATTTGCAGCAATCACGGATGAGGAGTTGTATCATGATCCTGCAATTCTTGTTGTAAAGGATAGCGAGAAATATTCTCTGGAACTTGCATGTGCAATATTGAACTCTCAACTAGCTGCCTTCTATCATTTCCGTCACTCTCCAAAAGCGACGAAGGGAGCATTTCCAAAGATTATGATAGCAGACGTAAGGTCTTTCCCTCTCCCTGTTGTCAATGAAGACAATAGAGAAATTGCAGAGAAAATTGAAATACTCTTTGGTGACATACAGGATGAAGTTAAGAAGCCTGAATATGATAAAGATTCAATCAAAAGTTTACAATGGCAGATTGATTATTGGGTATTCAAACTTTATGGTATCGAAGGTGCCGACATTAATATAATCTCTGAGGACTTTATGGAAACGAAGCCTTCTGATATAAATATAGAATAAATATGGCGGACAATAATGGTTCTAAGGCAAACATTTACCCATGCATAGTTTGTGGACATGAGTCGTACGTGAACGAACAAGGATACTATGAATGTCCTGTATGCGGCCACTACGGATGGGAAGGTGAAAGTTATACTGGCTATCCTGATAGAACGTTAGAAAAGTCAAAATCAAAATATGAACGACAAACAACAATGGTTTGAGACACAGTGCCTGAAGCAGGGAATCTGTGCAGAAGATATTTTCGTGGTGGGCGATTACGCTACCAACAAGGAGGGTGACTTCCTCTACTCGGTGATACACGAGGAGGGGGAAGACACCATGAACCATGTAGCCGCTTGCGACCTTGCTGATTGCGAGAGCGACTATGCTGAGTGGCTGCTGAACCTGATGCAGAACCTCGAAGAAGGTTGCCGTGAGGGCGACATGATACTCACAACACGTTCGGAGAGTGATTGGCGTGAGATAGCCAAGGTGTTCAAGGAGTGCATCTGTCGCAATCAGGAGTTCAACGAGGAATGGCGCAACGAGTTGATGCAGAATCCTGCTGTAGGCGTTTACGAACCGGATGCGTCTGTGCAGATTGACTCTCGCATGGGCAAGTACCTCGGAATGCGCAATATAGAGCATACTTCCTGCGAGAACGTTCCTGCCGTCATTCTGCCTCGCGAATTTGAAGGAATGGGTGGCTATCGCTTTGCACTAAAGGTGGTTGATGTGGATAACTTCGTTGAGATTTACTCCAATATTCAGTATGATGGTCAGCATAAGCCTTTCCGCATCCTTGCCGAATTGGAAGAGGAGGTTGAGAAGGATTGGAAGAACGAGAGCAAAGTGCTGGAAGAGCACTACATTGACACGTATGATGAAGGTTTTGGTCCTGGTCATGGTGCTGACATGGCATGGTTCAGATTCTCGCACTTTGAGGTTGATAATGAGATTGATGACCGTTATCGTACCTTCTATGCTTGTTACACCATCAATTTTGACAAGTAAACAGCCGAATGTTTATTGATACACTAAAACAGTATCTCGCAGAACTTGAACAGACGAAGGTGGGAGGCAGAAGTGTCTCTCGCCTCGTTCTTGACGTGCGTTCGGGTAAGGTGGAAGTGGAATTTGCTGAAGATAATAGCGCAGACGAGGGGTTGCGTCTTGAACGATACGAACGTCACGATGCCACCAAGATACAGGGATGGAAAGACGATTTCGTGAAGTGGGAACGCAAACATCACGGACGCATAGGCGAACAGGATTACAAGGAGCGTGTGGTGAAGGAACTACAGTTGCTGCTTGGTTCTACATTCCTTGTGCCAGATGAAGATTTGCTGAACGCGCAGAAGATTCAGTCGGCAATGGATGAACTCGACAAATGGCAAATTGGTCGCGAACATAAAGTGAAGTTCGCTTTGTTGTGCGACCTTGTGGAGTACCAAGATGGTTATTTCAGCTTTGATGAATTGGACGCCATTGAAGACTATCTGGAAGATAATCATCACAGCCTGAGCGCCAAGGATATTGATGCTTTGCTACGCTTCAAGACCATGATGTGCCTCTGTTATGAACGTACACACAAGAAGGAGGATTTCGTGGCTCTGTCCGATTCGCGTAAGGAGATTATGCATGACATTCTGCGACTCATAGGCAAAGGCGATTGGATTTCGCCAGCCAGCGTTGACGGCATACGACTGATGTTGAAGACCGTGTTGGGAGTTGTGCCTGGTGCGCTGACTACAGATGATGCTCAACGGTCAGCTTTGTTATGGAAACTACTCGAACAAGGCAAGGGCGATCGTGTGAAGGTGACGATGCAGAACCTTATCGGCTACTTCATTTCGCGCAAGATGCTTTCGGAAGGTTCGCCAGCACAGAACAAGGCTTTCTTTGGAAACGACGAAGGTTATTCGAATATAGACAAGGGTATCAACGAGAACGAAATGTCGAATGGTTTCAAAGCCATACTGCCACTCCTGGACAAGTATATTCCCAAGAAACGATAAGCGCAGACGTAAGCGGAAATAAGCGAACGTAAGCGAAACGATTTACTGAGTGCTCAACTCTCATTTTTTTGAGGGTTGGGCATTTTTCTTTTATACTGTAATTCAAGTGGTTAGAGGTGAGAGTTGAGAAAAGTTGAAGTTTTTTCTCAGATTATTTCCACAGATTTGCTTCGCTCTACCGCTTATCTACCTTTGCACTCGAAATCAGACAAGCGCTGGTTTCGGGTGCTTTTTCGTTGTGGGCACCACCTAACTAACCAACACGTGAAAAGGCACGTGCACAACGCATTATAATAAGGTATGGATACACAGATTCAAGTTTTCAATCATGAGCAGTTCGGACAGATCCGAACCATGGAAATGCCAGACGGACAAGTTGGATTCGTGGGCAAGGATGTGGCAACGGTGCTGGGGTACCAAAACGGTAGTCGAGATATTAACCGCCACGTTGATACCGAAGACAGAATAGTTCTGAAAATCAATGATGGTTGTCAAAACAGAGACACCATCATCATCAACGAGTCAGGGCTTTACTCTCTCATCCTCTCTTCGAAGCTTCCTAAGGCACGAGAGTTCAAGCATTGGGTGACTTCGGTTGTCCTTCCTCAGATTCGCAAGACGGGAGGGTACATTCCGGTGAGCCGTGAGGATGATGAGAAGACGATCCTGGCTAAGGCGGTGAAGATTCTGATGAAGACGGTGGAGGTGCAGAAGCAGGAGTTGGCTGAGCAGGGCATGGAGATTGCACGTCTGGCACCTAAGGCTGAGTATGCGGAGGAGGTGCTTCTTTCTCCAACCTGCTACACCATGACGCAAGTTGCCAAGTCGCTCTCGATGACCGTTCAGCAGCTTCAGCACTGGCTTCACAAGAAGCGCATCATCTACCGTTCGCCTTCGGGATGCTGGATGCTTTACGCTGAGTACCTGAAGAAGGGTTACGAGGCTTACCGCACCAAGAAGGGTGAGAATCTTTTCGGCGAAGTGCTCTGGACGGACACTTACCTGGTGTGGACGGAGCGAGGCAAGGAGTTCATTTTCAAGACCCTCTCCCCAGCCCTCTCCCGTTAAAGGGCGAGGGAGTAGTTAACAAATTGTACATTGGTAAATTGTAAAATTGTAAAATTGTAAATGAGACTATGAGTATCTATTTCAGTTTCAACGTTTGGAAGGTGAGTTTCTCTTTCAACGTTAATCTAAACTTCAACAAGTAAACAACTATGGCAACAAGAGGTATTAGAAACGACAACCCGCTCAACATCCGTCATGGCAAGAGCCAGTGGGTGGGTATGCGTGAGAAGCAGACGGATAAGGCGTTCGTGCAGTTCAAGAGCCGCGTGTATGGCTATCGTGCAGCGTTCGTGCTTTTGAGAAATTACATCCGCAAGGGAGTGAACACCATCGGCAAGATCATCGCACGATGGGCGCCCAGTAGCGATGGGAATAACACTCGAGCTTACATTGATTTCGTGAGCAGAACAAGTGGCATCGATGCGAGTCGCACCATCACGTTCGAGGACAAGGATGACCTCGTGGAGATCGTGCGCAGCATGGCGCAGGTGGAGAGTGGGATAATAGAAAGCAAAGAAATCATTGAGCAAGCCTACGAAATGGCACATTAATAATTAACGAACACGAATCTCTCAAATCTGACGAATAGTTAGCATGCAACAAACATTCGTGCTATTCGTGTAATTCGTGTTTAAAAAAAACAACCCGAGTTGAAGTGAGGAACTTCATGCATGAACAAAGCTGGCCAGCGGTTCTGAAACTTCTCCTCACAAATTCGATTCGGAAAATGAAGAAAGCAAATGTTTTTGTTGAGAATCTCAACATGGAGACACAGACAGTGTTTCACACCAGTGGCGACATTAACATCTATCCTTGCGACTTCGAGCGTGGTCAGCAAATAGTGGCAGGTGGCACTTGCGCTTCGCAGAAGGGGCGCATGATTACGGAGGATGATGGCACAAGCCACTTCAAGCACTACCGCCACAACAGCGGCAGCCGTTACAACCGCCTCTTCACCACCGCGCATGGCGACATAAAGGAGAGCGAATCAACCGTAATTTTCACGCTTCGTTTTCCAAAGCGTATGGGCAAGGCGCTCATCGAAGCTCTCTACAACGATGAGAGCGAGGAAATGAAGGCGTACATCAAGACACGCAGAACGATGACGGAGTGGTAAAGAAGCCCCTCCCCCCTTACCCCCTCCCGTTAAGAGGGATGGGGAGTAAATACAATTGTACATTGTAAATAACAAAATTGTAAATGAATTTATGAGTTGCTATACAATATACTATAATGAGGGCGCGAAGATGATGCGTCCGGTCACAAGTCGTGACGAATACGTGCAGTTGCGAGATTCTGCTAAGCAGAAGGCAATAATTGCTGACATCCGCAACGGCAACGACAAGATGAAGCATCGTCTGTTGCAGATGAACTATAGCTGTATGCCTAATGAGGATGGCACATTGAAGGGAAGCACACGAATGACTGCCACCGTGGGCATGGACGTTGACCACATCGACAAGGAGCAGATGCAGGAGGTGAAGGAGCGCATCCTTGCGAAGAAGGATGAGCTGGGATTGCTGATGCTGGAGCTGTCGGCTCGTGGCGAGGGTTATCACTTGGTGTTCAAGCGCAAGGCAGAGCTCTCGCAGGAGGACAACCTGCGTTGGGCAAGCGACCTGCTGGGCGTGGAGTATGACAATGGTGCGAAGGACATTACGAGGGTGTTCTTCACGACCACGGCAAGCGAGGAGGATCTCATCTATCTGGATGATGAACTCTTTAGACCTTCCCCCCTTGCCCCCTCCCGTAAAGAGGGAGGGGGAGTAGTTACTCCTGTCGCTGATGCACCTTCCGATAGCAAAAGTAACCAAATTATGCATGACAGCAAAAGTAACCAAACTATGCATGACAGCAAAAGTAACCAAACTATGCATGATAGCAAAAGTAACCAAACACCCTCTCCCTCAATAACGGGAGAGGAGGAGCGAAGCGGAGGAGAGGGTCTTCGAGAGGGTCTTTATGATGGTGTCTCTTACGCCGCCATCATCGAGGCATTGGAGAACCAACTTGGCGGTGTGCCTGCTCACGGCTCACGTAACCAGTTCATCTTCTCGATGGCTTGCTATCTGCGCTACATCTGCAATGATGATCCTGAGTGGATTGCACAGGTGTTGCCTGCGTATGGCGAGGGGCGAGAGAAGTGGATGAACACTATCAAGAGCGCTTGCAACAGAAGTCAGAATAAGATGATTCCGAAGGTGCTGCTTCGTGCGCTCGACATGGCAAGATCGTTAAATGAAAACGATAACGAAAACGAAAACATTGTTGGCTACGACGGCAGCGGAAACGGTTGTGCGCCTCCTCCTATGCCGAAGAAGCTGCCTCCTCTGATCAAGCTCTTGATAAGCAAGACACCGAAGATCTATCAGCCAGCGGTGGCGCATGCGGTGTTCCCTGCACTTGCTACGCACCTGTGGAAGACACGCTTCCGCTACATTGATAATGTGGAGCATGAGGCAACGCTGATGAATGTGCTGATGGCAGGTACGGGTGCTGGCAAGAACTGCATCGCTGCGCCCATCGACTGCATCATGAAGGACATCAGAGAGCGTGATGCTGTGTCGCTTGAAAAGGAACGCCAATGGAAGGAGGAGATGAACACGAAGGGTGCGAACAAGGACAAGAAGAAACGCCCTGAGGGCATTGTGATTCAGGAGGTTGATGCCGACATGACCAATGCTGCCTTCGTGCTCAGATTGAGCGAAGCTGAGGAGCATTTCCTGTATGTGAGGATGAACGAGATTGACCAGTTTGATGCTCTCAAAACGTCGGCACGCAACAGGAGTCAGTTTCAGATCATGTGCCTTGCGTTCGACCCAGACAACAGCTACGGACAGACGCGTGTGGGCAGTCAGTCGGTTAGCGCAAGGGTGTGCATACGCTTCAACTGGAATGCTTCGACCACCATTCAGAAGGGTCAGCAGTATTTCCGTTCGGTGCTGACCGATGGCCCTATCTCGCGCATCAATTTCTGCACCATTCCCGAGCAACCTATCGGTGCGGAAATGCCTATCTACGGCACCTACGATGCGGAGTTTGAGAGTCAGCTGAAGCCTTACATCGACCGTCTGAATGCGGCTCGCGGCTTGATAGAATGCCCTAAGGCAACGGCTTTGGCGAAGAAGCTGAAGGAGGAGAATGCGGAGTTTGCACGTCTCTCACAGAGTCGCACTTACGAGAACCTGTCGTTTCGTGCCAACGTGATTGCCTTTCTGAAAGCTATGGTGCTCTACGTGGCTCAGGGCGAGCAATGGGACAAGACGCTGGAGGACTTCGTGCGATGGAGTGAACAGTACGATCTGTGGTGCAAGATGCGTTTCTTCGGTGAGGCGATTGACGATGCCAACGGCGATACGAAGCCGCACAAGAGAGGTCCTAAGAACCTGCTTGAAGAACTTCCCGACCGTTTCACCCTCGAAGAAGCCGTGGCAGTACGCAGAAAGCAGAGCCTCCCAGCTGAGAACACTTCATCGATGCTGAGCAACTGGAAGAGTCGCGGGTACATTGCTGAGGATCCTGAAGGACAACCTAACATTTGGGTAAAGACTCTCTTCCCGCCCCTCTCCCGTTAGTACCAAAGACCCTCTCCCCGCCCCTCTCCCGTTAGTAGGGAGAGGGAGTAGTTACCTTGCAAAATGAAGAGCAATTGTTAGTTGCAAACTGAAAGAAAATTATCAGTTATCAGTTTATCAGTTATTTTAAATGGAAAAGAATAATCAATCTCATGGAAAAGAATAATCAATCTCAGCAGAAATCACATTCTACTCCCCTCCTTGTAAGGGAGGGGCAGGGGGAAGGTCTTTTTTCTCTGGTGCAGCTCTGGCGAATGCTGGAGCGCACCGAAGAGATTCTTCATGCCTCGTACAAGCGTTTTTGTCCTCGCAACATCTTGAAGCTATGGCATGCTCAAGGTATCTTCAAGCCCTCCCCTAAGAGGGGAGGTTTGGAGAGGGCATTGGAAGAGGCTATCTTTGACGTGTGCATCCTATGCGAACTCGAAGGTTACGAGGAACTCCCCACCGTGCGTCTATACCCACGCAAGCACCGCGAATTCCTACGTGCCATCATCGCAGTAACACAAGGCATAGGCATGCGGAAGGTAGATACCCATGCCCTCGACCGTGCCTTCTCCCAAGCCTTCCCACACGCCACGTGCATCACCGTGAACAAGAAGAAACTGCAGTAGGCGCTATTCTTGCCAAAAGTAAAAAAATAGGGCGTGTCAAAAAGTTAACTGACACGTCCTATCTTTGTATATAATAATATGTGTGTGGCGTTAGATGCTCTGTTCTATGTTCCAAATGAAGGCGCGGAGGCCGAGCATTGGATTTTCGTCGTCGAGAGCTTTGAGGCGCTCAAGGAGGGGTGCTACTTGCTCGTCCTTTACGACGGTGAAGATTGCGCTGTTCATTGATGGCCATGCATGACTGCCGAGGTGTGGCTCGCCTGTCTTGCTGCCTCGTCCGCCTACCTGCTCGAAGAATGTGTAGCCGCGAGCGTTGGAGTCGTTGAGGGCTTCAATGACGTTTTCCTGATGTGCCTGGTCGTATGTTATAAATACTGTTTTCATTCTTGTGATGTTTTTAGTCTCTGTGTGAATTTAGCTCTCTCTGAGCGTTCTTCTCCATTACGCTGATGCGAGTTGTGCTGAGCTGCTCTTCTGCCTTGTGCTCTTTCCAGTACAGGTCGAGCTCACGCTGTGCTGCGAGCTTCTTGCGCTTGCGCTTTACGCCTACTGCTCCGAAGATGCAGAACATGGATGGAACGTAGATGAGGGTGAGGATTGTGGCTACGGTAAGACCGCCGATGACTGATACGCCGAGTGGACGCCACATCTCTGCTCCTACACCGTGGCTGACTGCCATTGGCACCATACCGAGGATTGTGGTGAGGGTTGTCATGAGGATAGGGCGCAGACGTGAGCGTGCTGCCATGACGGCTGAGCGGATGAGTCCGATGCCGCGCTCACGAAGGAGCTGGGTGTAGTCGATGAGCACGATACCGTTCTTCACTACAATACCGATAAGCATGATGGCTCCGAGCATTGACATGATGTTGAGGTTTGTGCCTGTGAATACGAGCGAGAGGATGATACCTGATGCTGCGAATGGCACGGAGAGGATGATGATGAACGGATATGTGAGTGACTCGAACTGTGCTGCCATTACGATGAACACGAGGATGATGATGAGGATGCCGAGTGTTCCGAGGTCACGGTTGGAGTCTTGCTGGTCTTCGTATGAACCGGCTACCTGTACGGTGATACCTGCTGGGATGTCGAGCTTGTCGTAGAAGGATTCTCCGAGTTCAACACCGTCTGAGAGGGCATAGCCATCGGCAAGCACTGCTGATACGGTGACGATACGCTGACGGTCTTTGCGCTCGATTGTTGGAGGGATGGCGCTCTCGCGAACTGTTGCTACGTCTTTGATGCGAACCTGCTTGCCTGTTGCTGTAGGGATGATCATGTTCTCGATGCTCTCGATGCTCTGGCGTGCTGTTGGCTCGAAGCGTACCTTGATGTCGTACTCTTCACCGTCTTCGCGATAGTATGACTGGAGGGAACCGTAGATGAGGTTGCGCACATAGCCTGCTGCTGCTGTGAGGGTGAGACCTTCCTTGGCGAGCTTGTCGCGGTCGAAGTCAACTACGATTTCTGGCTGGAAGTCAGAACGTGAGATGTTTGTCTGTGTGACCATCTCGTTCTCACGGAACATTTTTGCCATGTCTTCTGCTACGCGGCGTGTCTCGTCGAGATCGTATCCGTAAACCTCGAATGTTGCTGTTGACTGTCCACCCATTGCTGCGCCTTGCTGTCCGCCGAGGAGCACCTGGAACTTTGCGAGTTCTGGGATTGCCTTACAGTCGGCACGCATCTCGTCACAGATGGCTGCAAGTCCCTTGTCACGCTTGTTTGATGGCACCATCATGATGTTGAAAGAGATGATGTGCGAACCGTTGTTCTGGAGGGATGCGAATGTGTTGTCGTCGCCTGCCTGACCTACGGTGAAGTTACATGACTGGAGGTCTTTGCCGTAGCGCTTCTGCCACTTTTCCACGAGTGTCTTGGCAAGTGCTTCTGCCTTTTCTACTCGGGTTCCTACAGGAAGCTCGAGTGTGACACCTACACGACCTGAGTCGTTCGTTGGGAAGAACTCGGACTTGATACCTATAATGGCTGCCAATGCTATAGATGCTGCGAAGAGTACTACGCAACCTGCAATGACTGTCCAGCGGTGGCGCACGGACCAGTTGATTCGCTTCTCGTACCATTCATCAAGCTTGTCGAGCGAATGGCCGATAGGGCCGTAAATCTTCTTGAAGAGTGTGCTTTGCTTCTTCTTCAGCTTGAGCATCTGAGAACAGAGCATTGGGGTGAAGGAGAGGGCGCTGGTTGTGGAGATGGTCATGATGATACACATCATCCAGCCGAGCTGCTTGAAGAGCACACCTGCCATACCGGTAACCATGGTGAGTGGGAAGAACACGGCAATCATGGTGAGGGTAGAGGCGATTACGGAGATTGCCACCTCATTGGTTGCGTGGATGGCTGCCTGCTTAGGGTCGGAACCACGCTCGATATGTGTCGTGACATTCTCGAGCACCACAATGGCATCATCGACGACGTTACCGATGGCGATGGAGAGACACGAGAGGGATATCATGTTGAGGGATCCTCCTGTCGCATACAGATAGATGAAGGATGCGATGAGGGACATTGGGATGGTGATGACGATGATCATCGTAGCACGCCAACGGCCGAGGAAGACGAACACAACGAGCGCTACGAAGATCATGGCGTACATGATGGTCTCTTCGAGTGAGCCGATTGTGTTGAGGATGTTGTCGGATGTGTTTACAATGATGCCGAGCTTAACATCGGATGGGAGGTTCTTCTGAAGCGTTGGGAGCGCAGACATGACTTTGTTGGAAATCTCAACAGAGTTTGCTCCTGACTGTTTCTGAACGACGATAACGGCTCCCTGAACTCCGTTTGTGAAGGTCTTTTGTGCGCGTTCCTCAAGGGAGTCAACGATGCGTGCGACGTCGCGGAGATAGACGTTCACTCCGTTGTGTGAGCCAACTACGATGCCGAGCATCTGGCTTGGATCGTCAAACTCGCCTTCAACGCGGACGACGAATGTCTGTGAACCAACATCGACCGTACCGTTTGTGACGTTGCGGTTTTCGGCAGAGATGGCGCTTGCTACCTGGGCAGGGCTCAGATTGTATGCTTCCATCTTCTGTGGATCCATATAGACGTTGATTTCACGCTGTGGCGCACCTGAGATAGATACTGTACCCACACCATCGATACGTGCGATAGGGTTGGCTACGTTGTCATCAAGGATCTTGTAGAGTGCGCTTTGTGATTCCTCTGCCTGCACTGAGAGCAGGAGGATAGGAATCATATCTGTGGAGAACTTGAAGATGATTGGTTTCTGTGCTTCGGTAGGAAGAGCAGAGCTGACCATGTCAAGCTTGTCTCGCACGTTATTGGTGAGCACATCAATGTCGTAGCCGTACTCGAACTGGAGGGTTACGACTGAGATGTTTTCCTTTGAGCTACTGGTGATGTGCTTGAGGTGCTCTACGGAGTTGAGCGTGTTCTCAAGCGGACGAGTGACATTGTTCTCGATATCCTCGGCAGATGCTCCTGTATAGTAGGTCATCACCATGATTGTGTTCGTATCGATATCTGGGTAGAGGTCGATAGGAAGCTTAATCAGGGAGAAGACACCCAGAATGATCACTGCGAGGAAGCAGAGGCTCGTCATAATCGGTCTTTTGACCGCGCCTTCGTATATTGACATTTGATTTTCTGTTTTGTTGATTACTTAACCACTTCTACTTCTTTACCATTAGCAAGACGGCTCTGACCTGCAATGACTACGTCGTCGCCAGGGTTGACACCGCTGAGGATTTCGTATTTGTTGCCCAAGAGCTTGCCGAGCTGTACCTTCTGGTAGGTAACCTTGCCGTTCTTGTAAACGTAAACGTAACGGTCGCCTGCACCAATCTGCTTTACGAGTGCCTCGTCTGGAACGAGTACGTGGTTCTTGTCGCCGAAGTTGACTGTTGCACGTGCGAACATACCTGGACGAACCTTCTGGCTTGAGTTGCTGATAGTGACTTCAACAGGGAAGGTATGTGTTGCCTCGTCGATAGTAGGGTAAACGATAGTTACTTTTCCGCTGAATGCTTCGTCTTCGTAAGCGTCGAGGGTGATGTCAACGTTCATGCCCTTGCTGATGAGCTTGTAGTAGTTCTCTGAGATGTTGATGAGAAGCTTGACTGGGTTTGTCTGCTCAACTGTGAGTACAGGAACTCCGCCTGCGTACATGTCGCCGCTGTCGTAGTTGCGTGCTGTAACGACACCGTTGATAGGGGAGAGAAGCTGTGTGTTTACAGAGAGCTGCTTGAGCTGAGTAGAGAGAATGTCGAGCTGCATCTTTGCATTGTCGTATTCTGCCTTGCTTGCACCGCCTACCTGATAGAGTGATTCTGTGCGCTTGAACTCAATCTTCTGGTTCTCGAGCTGGAGCTTCAACTGCTGGAGGTTGCTTGCGTCGAGCTGAACGAGCACCTGTCCTTTGTGAACGTAGTCGCCTACCTCAACGTAGATCTTCTCGATACGGAAAGGTGTGTTTGGAGAGATGTTGTTCTTCACATCGCTCTCAACTGTTGCTGTGTAAGTCTCTGTCTGAGGAATGTCCTCGCTTGTTGCCTTTGCAATCTTTACCTGTGGCTTCTGATCTGCCATTGTTGTTGCTTCCTTCTCCTTGTTGCTGCAAGATACTGCGAGAAGTGCAAGGATAGCAAGTGATAATGTCTGTATGTATTTCATAAACTAATTATTTACTGAAGTATGTTTCTCTTTGCCTGAAATATCTTTACTTGAGATATGTTTCGCGACCAAGTGTGTAGTCAAGGTCTGCCTTGTTCTTGAGATAGTCGTAAATTGACTGAACGTATGTGAGTTCTGCCTGTGTGAGTGCTGTCTCGCTCTGGTTGAGTTCGAGGATTGTGCCGCGGCCCACTTCATAGCGCTTGCTTGAGATTGAAACGGCTTTGCCTGCCTGCTTCACAGCTTCTGCGTTGCTTTCAACCTGTGCGATTGTAGATGCCATATTTTGTTTGTAGCTCTGAACTTCCATGTTGAGCTGGCGCTGTGTGTTAAGACGAGTGTCTTCGAGCTGTGCAAGCAGGATGCGGTTTGTCTTGAGCTTTGTCCAGTTGCTTGCATGGAAGATTGGCACGTTGACAGCTACGGCAAGAGTTGATGATGGTGAGTAGCTGTAGCCAAACACGTTCCAGTTTTTGTTTGAGTATGATGAATACTGACCTGTGAGCTGGAGTGCTACGGTTGGCATGAAGTTCGTCATGAGGACTTTGCGGGTGCGCTCAAGGATTGTGCGGTTCATGTCGAGCTGACGGAGTGCTGAGTTGTCTGAAAGCACTTCTTCGTTCGCAATGTTAGGAAGAACGAGGCTTCCTTCGTATGCCTTGAGTGAATCGTTGATGTTGATGTCGATGTCTGGTGTTATGCCCATGAGAACCTTGAGCTGGAGCATAGCGAGGTTAAGACCTGTCTTTGTGCTGACAACATTTGAGTTCATGGCGCGCATCTGAACTTCTGCGCTGATCTTGTCGTATTCGCTTACGGAGCCAACCTGATACTTGTTGTTCACCACCTCGAAGTTCTGCGAGCTTGTCTTGTAGCTCTTCTGCATCACTTCGTAAGAATCCTGTGCCAAGAGAGCTGCATAGTATGCCTTTGTAACTTCCTTGATGAGGCCGAGCTTAGAGCTGCGTGACTTCTCTTGAGCAAGCTTGATGTCTTCCTTTGTAAGTTTCATATTCTGGTAAACAGTTGGAGCGAACACAGGAAGAGCGAGGTTGAGAGCACCTGTTGCTGTTGTAGAACCGTCGAAACCCATTTTGAATTCACCCATGGCAGTTTTGATGGCTGCTACCTGAATGCTGTGAGAGAGTGAGAGATTGGCATCGAGGGTAGGTAGGAGAGCTTGCCAAGCTTCCTTGTCGGCAATTTTCTTCAGCTCGATGTCTTTGTCTGCGACTTTGATCGTCGGATTTTCGGCGAGAGCAATCTCAATCGCCTGAGCAAGCGTGAGGTTCATCGTGCCGACTGATGCGCCTCCTTGCTCTTGTGCCTTCATTCCGAGAGTGCTTGCTATCAGCATTCCGAGGCACATCATGAGTTTTCTGCTTCTGATTTTCACTTATATTTGCGTTTTATTTTATTTATCGTTATTTTTCCTGAAAATTTCATTCAAATCAAGTGCAAAGTTAGTTCTTTTTTTCCTATTGTAAGACTTTAATTAACACATATTATAATAATAGCTATAATTTGGGATAGCACAAACGACATTTAGAACTATTTTATGTCGAAAATAATAAGGAAATAATGTCATTTGTAGTCAATTAGATAAATGAATAGCTATATAAGGCAATCGATTATTGCCTTTGCTGATAGAAAAAAAGAGGTCATGAAATAGCTGAAAATGTCAATTTTTCGTGGTGTGTACGAGCACACATGTTTTCAAACATACAATTTGAGTTGTTCAGGAATACTAAAGTTTGTACCTTTGCATATCCTAAAAACAATCTTTTTACCTTAAAAAAAATTAATACTTATTGAGACAGAAAGCGTTGATCGTGATGATTAGCGCTTTTTCTTTTTTCGGGGGGGTGGAAGTGTAAAAAAACAAGGTGGCAAGCAATGGAATAAACAAAGCAAGGGAACATCCTGCGATGCTCCCTTTGCTTTTATTTTAATGATTTAATGTGCCGAGTTTTCTCGTTTTAGATCTTGAGGTCTGCCTTGATAGCTGCAACCTTTTCCTTTGCTGTAGCAACTGCTGAGTCGTAGCACTTAGGACATCCCATTTCGCCCTTAACCTCAACGTAGAACTTGATCTTAGGCTCTGTACCAGAAGGACGAACAGAAATCTTTGTTCCGTCAGCTGTGAACCACTGGAGAACGTTGCTTGTTGCTGGCATGTCGAGTGCTGATTCTGCATCGTCCTTAACCATCTTGAGAGTCTTGTAGTCCTTAACGCAAACTACAGGGCTTCCGCCAAGAGTTGTAGGAGGTGTAGCACGGAAATCTTCCATCATCTGCTTGATCTCGTCTGCACCTGACTTACCAGGCTTAGTAACAGAGATAGCATCCTGATAAGCGAAGCCGTAGTCAAGGTAGATCTTCATGAGGAGGTCGTAGAGAGTCATGCCGTTGTCCTTAGCCCATGCAGCAACCTCACAGATGAGACAGATAGAAGCTGGAGCATCCTTATCACGAACCTTGTCGTATGGGAGGTAGCCGAATGATTCCTCACCACCGCCGATGTATTTCTGCTTGCCTTCAGAGATAGCGATTTCACGAGCAATCCACTTGAAGCCAGTGTAGCAGTCGCGGATTTCCACGTTGTTCTTCTTTGCAATCTCAACGATGGCTTCAGTAGTAACGATTGTCTTAACCATGAAGTCTGTAGAGTTGAGAAGACCGAGCTTCTTCTTGTTCTCGATGATGTAGTATGAGAGCATGAGAGCTGTCTGGTTACCGTTGAGGATGCACCATTCGCCCTTAGGATCGCGGCAAACAATAGCGAGGCGGTCAGCATCAGGGTCAGTAGCAACAACGAGGTCAGCATTGAGCTTTGTGCCAAGCTTCATACCGAGAGTCATAGCCTCAGCATTCTCTGGGTTTGGAGAAACGACAGTAGGGAAGTTACCGTCAATTACCATCTGCTCAGGAACTACGTTGATGTTCTGGAATCCCCAAGAACGGAGACAGAGAGGAACGATAACGCGACCTGTTCCGTGCATAGCAGAATAAACGATGTTGAGATCCTTCTGGCGATTGATAACCTCCTGATCAACGAGAGCTTCGTGAACTGCCTGCATGTAGTCATAGTCCATTTCGCCACCGATAATCTTGATGAGATCTGGGTTTGGCTCAAACTTAACGTCATCGATAGTAACCTTGTTTACTTCGTCGATGATGCCAGTATCGTGTGGAGCAAGCACCTGAGCACCATCTGCCCAATATGCCTTGTAACCATTGTATTCGCGTGGGTTGTGAGATGCTGTCACGTTAACACCTGCCTGTGCGCCGAGCTGACGGATAGCGAAAGAGATTTCTGGAGTAGGGCGGAGGCTCTCGAAGAGATAAGCCTTGATGCCGTTAGCAGAGAAGATAGCAGCAACAGTTTCAGCAAACATGCGGCCATTGTTGCGGCAGTCGTGACCAACAACAACAGCTGGCTGAATGTCTGGGAAAGCCTTATTGATGTAGTTAGCAAAACCCTGAGTAGCCATACCGACGATGTACTTGTTCATGCGGTTTGTACCAACACCCATGATACCGCGGAGACCGCCAGTACCAAATTCGAGGTTCTGATAGAATGCGTCGATGAGAGCAGACTTATCCTCTGCTTCGAGCATAGCCTTTACTTCTGCCTGAGTTTCTGCATCAAATGCAGGAGAGAGCCACTTCTGTGCCTCATTCTCACAATACTTAATAAGTTCTTGATCCATGATATTATCTTTTTTATTTATGTATAATGATTTTCTTCTTGCAAATATAAAACAAAAATCCGAAAGCGGTTGTATGCTTTCGGACTTTTTTTCAATTATTTTGTTTTAAGCAACAATTTTGCATGTTTTAGTGTAGGCGAAGAAACATTTATGTTAACCTTACCTGCATTTTTTGTACTGCGGAGAACACATTGCATGAAGCCTGTCTGCATCTTCTTTGTCTTCACATCAAGGAAAAGATTATCTGTGTAATGATCGCCATTATCCATTGCCACAAACTTAGCTTCGCCGTTTACCGAGATGGTGATTTCGTCGGTAGCATTAGGCACGATTCTGCCTTTAGCGTCAACAGCATAAATCTTGAGATACTTCAAGCTCATGCCGTCAGCTTTCCATTCTGGCTTCTCCTCAACAATCTTCATTGCCACAGCCTTTCCTGTTGTGCAGATTTCGTTGCGAGCAATCTCCTTGCCGTTTGTGCGAGCAATGGCTGTGAGAGTACCTCCAGTTCCATAGTCAATGCCGCTCCAGAGGATGATATTGCGCTTTGCCACATCGGTGGTGTCATTCTTCTGAATGCCAAGAGATTTTCCGTTGTAGATGAGCTCAACCTCCTCAGCATTTGTATAAGTGAACACATTAGGATGCGAGCCCTCCTTCTGATTCCAGTTCTGGTTTATCTTCTGCTGACCAACCTTAATGTCGTTCCATTCAAGGCTTTCTCCCTTGCCGTCAACAACGCCAATGCACACAACAGGTTCCTCTGGCTTTATGCTTGCCTTGATGAGCGATGCTTGAGGATAAGGTTCGAGCGTGTGAGAAAAGAAAGAATAGTTCCATCCCTTCTTTGGCCATCCGTTGCTTTCACCCCAGTATTCAATAGCACCCCACCAGCAAAGTCCTACTCCACGCTTGCGATCCATGCCGTAGAAAGGCTGCTGAAGCTGATTGGTCACAGCTTCCGACTGGAAGAGAATGAGATCTGGCTTATGGTCATAATATCCGTGATAAGCATCCCACTGGTAGTTGAAAGAAGCAACCTCTGTAGCGCAGGCAAGCTCTGGTGGAACGAGGTATGTCTTGAAGTCAGGAGTGTTTCTCTGAGCGCCAGCACGAGCAGGGAACATAGCCACAGTCGTAGGGCGAGTATTGTCGTATCTCTTCAGGAACTGATCAAAGATGCGGTAAGTCGTAATGCCCCAGTCGTCAGTTTGATAGCCACTCCAGTCGCTGCGAGTTTGCAATTCATTTCCAAGACTCCAGAGGACGATGGAAGGATGGTTTCTGTCTCTCTTCACCCATTCCTTCATCAGTTCAGGCCATATCTGCATGAAAGGCTTGCGACCGCCCCAATAATCCTTGTCCGACCATTTGTCAATAAGCTCATCCACAACAAGCAAGCCTATCTCGTCACAGATGCGGTAGAAATCCTCGGAATAAGGATTGTGAGAGCAACGGATAGCGTTGTAGCCGTATTCCTTCAATGTGCGCAACTGTCTCTCCACGCCATCGCTGAAAGCTGCGACGCCAAGAGCTCCGAGGTCATGATGATTGGCAATACCTGCAAGGAAAACCTTCTTGCCGTTAAGCTTGAAACCGAAATCTGTGCCGTATTCAATAGTGCGGAAGCCGAACTTATCAGCAACGGAGTCAATCACGATGTCATTCTCTGTGAGAACAGCTTCAACTGTGTAAAGTGTAGGTGAATTGATGTCCCAAAGCTTAGGATTGTCAACAGTCATGTCGGTAAGCAGCACCTCTGTGTTGTTCTGTGTGGTATGGTCAGGCATTGTCTTCTTGGCTGTAGCCACAACATTGCCATTAGCATCCTTCACGCGTACATTTATATAAAGGTTATCATGCTTCTGCCAATTCTGCACCTGAACCTGTGCGTTGACCTTCCATGTGTTGCCATCGCCTTTCTTTGGAGCTACATAAAGACCATGACGCGCAATCCTTGTATCGTTGCTTGCACGGAGCCATACGTTACGATAAATGCCTCCTCCTGTGTACCAGCGAGAAGCGTTTGTCTTGCAAGTTGAAGCATAGACGGCAATGGTATTCTCGCCATCCTTGTTCAACGCCTTTGTGATGTCTGCCTCAAAGCCTGTGTAGCCGTATTCATTGCTTGCCACCTTCTTTCCGTTGACATAAACATCGCTGATATACATCACGCCCTCGAAGTCGAGAATCAAGTGCTGTCCATTTTTCAGAGATGCAGGCGCTTTGAACGTCTTGCGGTACCAACCCTCGCACATCTGCTTGAAACCTCGTCCCTTGTCTGCCGTCTCGTCCCAAGGCTGCTCAAACTGGAAGTCATGAGGCAAGTCGAGCTGACGCCACGAAGAGTCGTCGAAATCTGCCTTTTCTGCGCCTTCAGGATTGCCCAACTGGAATTTCCAACCGAAGTTAAACAATTGTGTCTTGTCTTGAACGAACTCGCTCAGCGGCACATTTTTCACCGCTTTTCCATCATGCGTTTCAATGTACTGGGCATGAAGGCTCAGGGATGATAGGCAAAGGAGTATTGCCGAGAAAATAATTGAGGATTTTCTCTTCATATTAAGTCAGGTATTCAAATAGTTTAGTTAGTATAGGTTTTTCTTTATAGCTTATTTCATCAGATACTTATCGCCTGTCTCTTTCACAATCTGCTTGCGGAATGCTTCTGGATAGCCAGGGCGCTCAGGTGCTTGCGCAAAGCCGTAAGGAGTCTTGAGGAAGTTGCCATTATCGTCAACCTTCTTCACAGCCATGTCGTTGTGCTTCACCACGAGGTGCTTGAAGAGCTTGTTCCAAGCCTGCATCATCATAGAAGAAATCTGCTGACAAGACTGTGTAGTAGCTTTCACCATTGTATCCTTGGCTTTTCCCTCGTCGTCTGTCTGGATTTTTGCGACTTGTGCGATTATCTTTGGCTCGTTCTCAATGATGGCAAGCTCCATGTTGCGATATTTGAGCAGGTCAGGGAACATCTTGTCATAGTAAGGGTAAACCATGTTGCTGACCGTGTTCTGAAGCCAGAATGCAGAATCCCAAGAGAATGTCACGTCGTCTTGCACTCCTTCGATGCGCTGGAAGCACTTAGGTACTTCGCTCACGCCGCAGTAGATAGGCATGAAAGGAGCCATGTTAGGATCGTCGTTTGTGAACCAAACAACACCTCCAACACAGTCAGGGTACTGCGAGCGCATCTGACCAACGAAGCAGAAGCTTGTCTGCTGAGTGGAGATAGGACGCTCGTTGAAGTACTTCTTTCCATCAACCTCAAAAGAGAGAGGAGTAGGGCGGTAAGGCATGTTGTAAGGGCCAGCGCCGATTTCGTTCTGAATGTCGAAAGGAGTACCCTCGTAATGGTCGCGCATGCAAGCCATAACATCCTGAAGCTTCACTGGCTGCTTAGGTTTCATGAAAAGAGGCATTTCCTTAATAGCTGCAGGATCGGTAGAGTTGATGGTGTTGCCCTTGGCATATTCAAGGTATTTGTCCATGCCATCGCAAAGTCGGTTGAAGATGCTCCAAGCACGAGTGTCGCAATAGCGAACGCCGCTGAAGTCGATAGGAGCGTAAGCGTCGCGGAAAGAGAAGTCAGCATCGTTCTTGCCTGTGAAGTAGCCTTTTGTGCGGGCGAACTTTATCACGTCTTTAGAATAAAGCACGTTCTCCTTGTCCTTGAGGTTGAAGCGAGTGATGCGGCTCTGGTTAGCGTGAGCGCAAACGCAATCATCAGGGATGCGGATAGCCACCCACACAGCACCCTTGCTGCCAGGACCCTTGCCCATCATCTCCATGATCCAAGCCTCGTTCTTGTCGCATATAGAGAATGTCTCACCCTCAGAATAGTAGCCGTACTGAGCTACGAGGGAAGTCATGATGTCAATAGCGTTGCGAGCAGAAGTGGCACGCTCAAGAGCGATGTAGATGAGTGAGCCGTAGTCGATAATGCCTGTAGAATCAGCAAGTTCCTCACGACCTCCGAAAGTGGTCTCTGTGATGCTAACCTGATTCTCGTTCATCTGACCAACAACATTGTATGTTCTCTCTGCTTGAGGAATTTCACCGAGATATTTGTTTGTATCCCAGTCGTACACCTTGCGCATCTCTCCCTTAGCATGGGTGCCTCCAACGTGGCGATACAGGTTGCCGTACATGCCGTATGAATCGGCGTTATAGCTTACAAACACGCTGCCATCAGCACTTGCTTTCTTGCCCACAATGACATTGGTGCAGGCGAAGCTTAAGGCTGGCAGCAAACAAAGACATACTGCCAATGCGGAGATTATGATTTTTTTCATATTGTGCATTTTTTTCGATTATACGATTACTCGATTACTCGGTTATTCGATTAATTCTTTTTTTAATTCCCTTCTCTGAAGAAGTCGAGCATTTCATAGATTTCTTCCTTGTTGGCAGATTGGTTGATGCGTATGTCGCCTATGCCGCCGAGGAGAGTGAAGTTGATGATGCCGGCTGTGTTCTTCTTGTCGTGAGTCATGTATTCGTACAGCTCAGGATAGTCGTCGCAGGTGATAGGCAGAGTGCCGTAGTTCTCGTTGATGAAGCGTACTGTCTGGCGCATCTTGTCTGTAGGGAAACCTGTCTTTGTGACAGAGAGATACAGCTCGCAGATGAGTCCCCATGCCACAGCATATCCGTGCAGGTAAGGCTTGCGTGAAAGAGCCCAGCTCTCGAATGCGTGACCAGCTGTATGACCGAGGTTGAGCGCCTTGCGTATGCCATGCTCGAAAGGATCCTCCGTAACGACACGCTCCTTGATTGCCACCGATGTTCCAACCATCTCGCCGAGGTGCTTGTAGTCAACATTGTTCAGGTCGAAATTGAGCAGCTCAGCATAGTTCTCATTGTTGGAAATAAGACCGTGCTTGAGCATTTCAGCATAGCCAGAGCAGATGTTCTCGTGGTCGAGAGTCTTGAGAAACTCCGTGTCGATGATAACCGTCTCAGGAGAGTTGAACACGCCAATCTCGTTCTTCAAGCCATTGAAGTTGATGCCCGTCTTGCCTCCCACGCTTGCATCGACCATAGAGAGCAGGGTGGTAGGGATGTTGATGTACTTAATGCCGCGCTTGAAGGTGCTTGCGGCAAAGCCTCCAAGGTCGGTCACCATGCCTCCTCCGAGGTTCACCATGAGAGAATGGCGAGTGCCTCCGCCGTTGCCCATCTCTGTCCAGACATGAGCAAGCGTTTCGAGTGTCTTGTGGGTGTCTGTGGCACCGATGGTGATGCTGATGGCATCCTTCATGCAAGGGATATCCTTGACAAGAGGAAGACACAGCTCGTGAGTTGTCTCATCAGTCAGGAGGAAAAGCTTGTCGTGCTTAACCTCGCCAACAGCCTCTGTGAGCGTTTTTGTTATATCTGTTGAAATTACAACCTTGTTTGCCATATTGGTGTTTTCGTTATCGTTATCGTTTTGGTTATCGTTATTATTTCGCGTATTTCTTATTACCTTTTATGTAAATGCCTTTGGAAGGCTCGCCGTTGAGCCTTTGTCCCTGAAGATTGTAGATGCTGCTGTTGTCTTTCTTGGACACAGAAACAGATTCGATGCCGTCAGGGATGCTCATCTCCTTGAACGCATCCATTGCTTTCGTCAGCTTTACCTTTGTGCCAACCTTTGTGGAAGCTCCTAAGGAATAGCCGCCGTTGTAGCCAGAGTATGCATCAGGCTCCCAGTAGAACACGCCGAGGCAATGACCATCGGCAGAATTCTTTGAGAGGTCGAGCACCTTCTTCAGCGTCTTGTAGCTTTCTTCTGGCTGACCTACAGGCACGCCAACCTCTACGAGCATGCAGTTCTTGCCGAATTTCGTGTATAGATGCTTCACGTTGGCAATGTATTCGCTGATCTTCTGTTCGGTGATCTGCTTTGAGAAATCGTCAGGATAGAGCGACATTCCGATGATGTCCAGTTTGTTCTGGTTGAGCAAGCCGATGTTCCAGTCGAAGAGGCTCTGGTCGTTAGCGTTTGAAATGTGGACAATGACGAGGATGCTGCTGTTGAAAGCCTTCACGGCATCATATCCTGCAGCCACATAGTTCTTGTAGTTCGTTGGATATTTCGAAGCCTTGCCAAGATCCCATAGCAAGCCGTCGTTTGTCTCGTTGCCAATCTGCACCCATTTAGGAGTCACACCAGCACCTTTCAGGGCTGTGAGAACATCTGTTACATGATTGGCGATGTCCGTCTTCAGCTCAGCTGCAGAGTGCGATTTCCATGCTGAAGGAATAGTCTGGTTGGAAGGGTCAGCCCATGTGTCGCTGAAATGGAAGTCTATCATCACGTCAAGCCCAGCCGCCTTAGCCGCAGCCGCCTTCTTCACCACATCGTCCTTGCCGCAGTATGAGCCAGCAGGATTCACCCACACCCTCAGGCGCGCAGCATTCATGCCAGCCTCCTTCATCAGTTCTGGACAGTCTTTCACCTCGCCCTCAGCATTGTAGAACTTAAATCCTTTTGACTGTATCTCCGTGTACCAGCTGATGTCTGCTCCGAGAGTGAAATCCTGTGCTGATGCAAGCATGGAAATGGCAAGCAATGCCATAGAAAGTATTGTTTTCTTCATAAGTGGAAAAATCGAAAAGTAATTTGTACTTCATTTATTTCTGTACAAAGTTAGTCATTATTTTTTAAATAATGGCATAGTGTGTCAATAAAAGTCGTAAATTTGCAATTGAATAAACTATTCGTGAAACAATAAAAACATAAATCCACTATATTAAATGAAAAAAATCTTGTTCCTATCCGCCATGGCTCTCGCCAGCATGCCTGTTCTTGCTGACGGCACCGATGTGACCACATTCAAATATGCTGGCCCCTATGCTGTTTCCCGACCTGTTCTCATGGACAGCGTTGACGTGAATTCTGCGCAATACAGAAAGAGCAGCCTCCTCTCCACGCCTCTCGACCTCAAGACTGTTGAGAACGGCAAGACCGTGACTCAGGCAATCATAGCAGGTCAGCCAACCGATGCTATCCACTTGCTCGGATTCACCCTCTCCAACAGCATCTACACCACAGCCGACATAAGCGTGAAATGCTCTGGCGACTACAACCTCTATGTCGATGGAAAACAAATCACAGGCGGACATGTCACACTCTCTCCTGCCGTTCACAAAGTGGTCCTGAAATGCCTCACAGAGAGCGGCGCAGCAGCCGACACCGTCAGCGTGAGCTACGAGGGCAAGAACCTCACAGCAGGCACGCTGGGCGAAGGAAAGCGCACCTACACCATCGACGATGTCTTGGAGCAGAAACTCTACACAGCAGCCAATGTCTCCCCAGACGGACGATGGATGATTTCCAGCACATACCAGATGCAGCAGGGTGGTGCGGAGAAGCGCGAGAACTTCCTCTGGAACCTCGCTAACGGCACGCGCCAGAAGATTCAGAGCACACGCTGGATGCCTCGCACAAGCAAATACCTCATCAGCCGCAAGGAATCAGGACAGACAGGCTACACGCTCGTTGCCGTTGACCCAGCCACACAGCAGGAAACCGTCCTCACAGAGATGCTCCCAAACAATTCCTTCACCATGTCGCCAACCGAGGATTTCGTCATCTACAGCGAGGTGACCGAAGGCCCTAAGGAGAAGAAAGACGTGTATGAGGTTGTCACTCCCGACGATCGTCAGCCAGGGTGGCGCAACCGTACCAACATCTTCAAGTTCGACCTCAAGACAGGCATGGTTCAGCAGCTCACATACGGATACCACAATGTCTATCTCAACGACATCAGCAACGATGGCAAGAAGCTCCTCATCTCAAGCACACGCTACGATGCCTCAAAGATGCGTCCTACCGACTTCACATCGCTCTATGTGCTCGACCTCACAACCATGAAGCTCGACACCATCTTCACCGACGACGGCTTTGCCAGCGGAGGACAATTCTCGCCAGACGGCAAGCAGGTGCTCGTGCAGGGCTCTCCAGAGGCATTCGGAGGCATAGGATTGAACATTGCCGAGGGACAGACAGCATCAATGTACGACTATCAGCTCTTCCTCATCAACCTCGACAATCCTTCACGCGTCATTCCGCTCACAAAGGACTTCAACCCAAGCGTCTCTTCTGCCGTATGGAGCAACAGCGACGGACAGATATACGTGTCTGCCGAGGATAAGGACTGCAAGAATCTCTTCCGCATCAATCCTAAGACTCTCAAGATTTCAAAGATCGCCATTCCAGAGGATATGATAGACCGCTGGACAGTATCCTCTGCAAGTCCTGTGCTTGCATGGTACGGAGAAAGCGCTGTCAACGGAAACCGCCTCTACACGCTCAATACCAAGTCGCTGAAGAACACCCTCTTGGAGGATATCTCAAAGAACGACCTCAGCAACGTGGAGCTTGGCGAATGTCATCCTTTCACATGGGTGAACCCTGAGGGCGACAGCATCTGCTGCCGTTACTATCTGCCACCTCACTTCGACTCCAGCAAGCAATATCCGATGATCGTCAACTACTACGGAGGATGCTCGCCAACAAGCCGCTCGTTTGGCGGACGCTACTCTTCACAGGCATACTCAGCCCTCGGCTACATCGTCCTCATCGTCAACCCACGCGGCGCAACAGGCTTCGGTCAGAAATGGTCGGCTGCCCACGTCAATACAGCAGGTCAGGGCGTTGCAGAGGACATCATCGGCGCAACAAAAGCATTCTGTGCAGAGCATTCATACGTCAACGCAAAGAAGATTGGCTGCATCGGCGCATCCTACGGAGGCTTCATGACTCAGTACCTGCAGACCGTCACCGACATCTTCGCAGCAGCCGTATCACATGCCGGTATCTCCGACCACACAAGCTACTGGGGCGAAGGCTACTGGGGCTACAGCTACAGCCAGACATCAATGGCAAACTCATACCCTTGGACACGCAAAGACCTCTACGTTGACCAGTCACCCCTCTTCCGTGCCGACAAGATACACACACCTCTCCTCTTCGTTCACGGCACAGGCGACACCAACGTTCCTGTAGGCGAATCCATACAGATGTACACAGCCCTCAAGCTCCTCAACCGCCCAACAGCCATGGTGCTCGTAGAAGGTGAAAACCACTGGATCATGGACTACCAGAAGCGCATCAAATGGCAGAACACCATCTGGGCATGGTTCGCCCGCTACCTTCAGGACGACTCCTCATGGTGGGACAGCATGTACGGACATAAGGATTTGTAAAGACCCCAGACCCTCTCTCCCCACAAGGGGGTATCTCCCCCGTGGAGGGGGAGACCATTCGGGACAATAGGGTAACAAACATACATACATCATCTACAAAAGCCATTCGGAACTCAATCCGGATGGCTTTTCTTTTGCCCACAGATTACACAGATTTCACAGATTTTTCTCATCCAAAGATGAAGAACAGAGAAGAAGAGCTCCGCATGGTCTTATTCAGCGAAGCGTTCTTCTTTCTCTTAGGATGCCCCAGTTTAGGTTTGCCCTCGTCCCGCATGGTCTCCCCCTCCACGGGGGAGATACCCCCTTGTGGGGAGAGGGGGTCTTTACTCCTCAGCCGTGAAAGCCCTGTACACAAGCCTCTCGAACCTGCGGAACGTCTCCTGCTGCAGCCTTATCTTATGGTACTCAGGAAGCATCTCGGCATCGC
>JAGHUI010000083.1 GCA_018064885.1 Candidatus Minthosoma equi
GAGCTGATGCAAAAACGAGTACCAACAAACAATGGCGGTTACCGTTCCATCCCTTGCTACTCCCTCTCAAAACTGGAGTTTCTCTATGTCATCACGAAGTATTTAATAATGTTAAGGGCATGCTGTTCGTGAGAATCGCATGCCCATTTTCATTAGTAAAAAAGTAAAAAAGTAAAAAGGTAAAAAAGTAACTTGGTAACTTTTCTTTTTATTATCATTTTCGTGACCTCACGAAAATGTGACTTTGTATCATTGTTACTTTCCGAAAAAAAGATTTTTGAATGAATGACAATATATTTTTAATATGTTCGTTATTGATAGTATAGAAACAATAATAATTCCCAGATTGCCTATGCATGATTCTACACCAATGAGAAATAAAGCAAACAAAATCGTTGAATTGAAGAATAGAATTGTTCGTCCATCTGCTGAGACTTTGCTGTTCTTGCAGCTTTTTGCCCGCGCTTATGAGCCGAATGTGGCTGTGTGAATGAGGTTTAAGGTCAAAGGTCAAAGGTTTTAAGGACTAAGGTCAAAGGCCAAAGGTCAAAGGACTAAGGTTTTAAGGTTTTAGGACTGTCAAGTAGCTATATTCAATTCATTGGAAACTAATAAGATTCTTTCGCTGCTGGCTTCGAGTGACGATGCCAGAGAGTTTGCCAGGCGCATTAGAAATGGCAAGGTAAAGCATATTAAGGCTGACGGGCTGTGCGGTTCGTCGGCTGCTTTGTTGTTGGCTTCAGTATTGCAGGGCAAGGGCAAGGTGCCTCCGATGCTCGTTGTGATGAATGATCAGGATGATGCTGGATATATGTATCATGACCTGATCCAGATGCTGGGCGAGGAGAAGGTGCTGTTTTTCCCTTCTTCGTATAAGAGGGCGATAAAGTACAACCAGAAGGATGCGGCGAGCGAGGTGCTGCGCACGGAGGTGCTTACGTCGGTGGGACAAGTGGACAGTCTGTGCATTGTGACCTATCCTGATGCTTTGGCTGAGCGTGTTGTGTCGCGAGAGAATCTGGATGAGAACACGATTTCGGTGAAGGTGGGCGATGTGTTCAGCATCAGCGAGCTGGAAAAGCAGATGATGAGTCTTGGATTCAACAGGACGGACTATGTGTATGAGCCTGGACAGTTTGCTGTGCGAGGCAGCATCGTGGACGTGTTCTCTTTCTCTTCTGACTTGCCTTACCGCATTGACTTCTTTGGCGATGAGGTGGACAGCGTTCGTTCGTTCGACATTCAGAGCCAGCTGTCGCAGGACAGGGTGGAGCAGATGACCATCGTGCCTGAGATGAGCAATGCTGCTTCCGACTACATTTCTTTTCTTGAGTTCTTGCCAGAGGATACGCTGATTGTGTCTGGCGGCATGGCATATGTCTGTGACAAGATTGCTCAGATTCATTCTGAGGGTTTCTCCATGCAGGCGCAGAAGGAGGCGGAGGTGAATGCTGAGATGCTGTTCACGCAGTTCATCATAGATGAGGAGACGTTCATGAAGCAGGTGGTAGGATTCCGCCATCTGGAGTTGAAGCAGGGAAGGGTGGATGATGCTGATACTATACATTTCTCTACCGAGCCTCAGCCGCTGTTCCATAAGAATTTTGAGATTGTGGATAGGGAGATGCACAGGCTGATGGCTGATGGTTACAGGATAGCGATTTTTGCTGACAGCGAGAAACAGATTGCTCGCTTACAGGATATCTTTGAGGAGATGGCAAAGACGGAGGTGGATGTTATCAGGTTTGATCCTGTGAACCGTGCCATTCATGAGGGATTCATAGACAACAAGTTGAAGTTCTGCTTCTTCACCGACCATCAGATTTTCGACCGTTTCCATAAGTACAACCTCAAGAGCGACAAGGCAAGGCGAGGCAAGGTGGCGCTGACGCTGAAGGAGATACAGCAGTTTGAGGTGGGCGACTATGTTGTTCACATCGATCATGGCGTGGGTAGGTTCGGCGGTCTGGTGCGCATACCGGAGAACGGCGTGATGCAGGAGAAAATAAAGATCATCTATCAGAATGGCGATTCGGTGTATGTGAGCATTCACGCCTTGCATAAGGTTTCGAAATACAAGGGCAAGGAGGGTGAGCCTCCAAGGCTGAACAAGATTGGCAGCGGTGCATGGGAGAGGATGAAGGACAAGGTCAAGACGAAGGTCAAGGACATTGCCCGCGACTTGATTCAGCTCTATGCCAAGAGAAAACAGGAGAAGGGCTTTGCGTTCAGCAAGGACAGCTATATGCAGCATGAGCTGGAGGCGAGCTTTGTGTATGAGGATACGCCTGACCAGAACCGTGCCACTCAGGACGTGAAAGCCGACATGGAGAAGGAGCGTCCGATGGACAGGCTTGTGTGCGGCGATGTGGGCTTCGGAAAGACTGAGGTGGCTGTGAGGGCGGCGTTCAAGGCTGCTGCCGACAACAAGCAGGTGGCTGTGCTCGTGCCAACGACGGTGCTTGCTTATCAGCATTACAAGACGTTCTCTTCGCGCTTGAAGGATTTCCCTGTAAGGGTGGAGTACCTGAGCCGTGCGAGGGATGCGAAGACTACGAAGCAGGTGCTGGCTGACCTGAAAGAGGGCAGAGTGGATATCATTGTGGGTACTCATAAGCTGATTGGCAAGCAGGTGGAGTTCAAGGACTTGGGTTTGCTGATTATTGACGAGGAACAGAAGTTTGGTGTTGCCGTGAAGGAGAAGCTGAGGGCAATGAAGGTGAACGTGGACACGCTGACGATGACAGCCACTCCAATTCCAAGAACCTTGCAGTTCTCGCTGATGGGTGCAAGGGACTTGAGTGTGATACAGACGCCTCCTCCTAACCGATATCCTATTCAAACGGAGATTCATACGTTCTCGCCTGAGGTGTTTGCCGAGGCTATCAACTTTGAGATGAGCCGAAACGGACAGGTGTTCATCGTGAACAACAAGATAAGCAATCTGCGTGAGCTGGAGGAGATGATCCATCGCTATGTGCCTGATGCGAGGGTGTGCGTGGGACATGGACAGATGAATCCTCAAGAGCTGGAGAAGGTTGTCCTCGACTTCATGAACTATGACTACGATGTGATGCTCTCTACGACCATCGTGGAGAATGGCATCGATGTGCCTAACGCTAATACGATTATCATAAATAGCGCTCAGAATTATGGCTTGAGCGACATACACCAGATGAGAGGACGTGTGGGACGCGGCAACAGGAAGGCGTTCTGCTATCTCATTGCTCCTCCGCTTGTTGCGTTGAGCGACACGACTAGACGCCGCTTGCAGGCTATTGAGAATTTCAGCGACCTTGGCAGCGGAATACACATTGCGATGCAGGATCTCGACATTCGCGGCGCTGGCAATATGCTAGGCGCGGAGCAGAGTGGATTCATTGCTGACCTTGGCTATGAGACTTACCAGAAGATTCTGAACGAGGCTGTTGCTGAGCTGAAGGAGAATGAGTTCTCGGAGCTCTTTGCAGATGAGGAGAAGGACGAGGACGGAAAGATCAGCGGCGAGAACTTCGTGGTGGAGTCTAATGTGGAGAGCGATATTCAGGCATACCTGCCAGAGGAGTATGTGCCAAGCAGCGGCGAGCGAATGAGTCTTTACCGTGAGCTAGATTCGTTCACTAAACCAGAGCAGCTGGAGGCGTACAGGCAGAGGCTTGTGGACAGGTTCGGACAGATACCAGAGGTGGGCGAGGAGCTGCTGAGGGTGCTTCCGATAAAGTGGGCTGCGCAGAGGCTCGGAGTGGAGAAGCTGGTGCTGAAGCAGGAGCGCATGGTGATGTACTTTGCGACAGATTCCCGCTATTTCCAGAGCCGTGCTTTTGGGAAGATTCTGGAGTATGTATCACGAAGGGCTCAGAGGTGCAAGATGCGCGAAAACGACAGGCTTTCTCTGCTCATAAAAGACGTGCGGACTATGCAAGGAGCTCTCAACATGCTTACTACCATAGAGTCTATGGGCTGTGAAAATCAAAAAAAATGAAAAAAGTTGGTTTAAGTGAATGAAAATTGCTATCTTTGCAAGGTTTTACAGATGAACATGCGGAGATGAAAAGAGCTTTTTTATTTAATTCTTAAACAATTTCTTTACAAAAGTGAGCGACAGCATAGTCATCATTCCTACTTATAACGAGAAGGAAAATATCGAAAAAATTATCCGTGCAGTTTTTGCGCTGGAGAAATGCTTCCATATCCTTGTCATTGATGATGGTTCTCCTGACGGTACAGCAGCTATCGTCAAAGGGCTTATGCAGAGCGAGTTCCCTGACAGGCTTTTCCTTGTGGAAAGAACTGGCAAGCTTGGTCTTGGCACAGCATATATTGCAGGATTCAAATGGGGATTGGAGCATGGCTATGACTACGTGTTTGAGATGGATGCTGACTTCTCGCACGCACCAAGTGATCTTCCTCGACTATATTCAGCATGTGCAGAGGAGGGGTATGACCTTGCCATCGGCAGTCGCTACATCACAGGCGTGAATGTGGTGAACTGGCCTATCGGCAGAGTGCTTATGTCGTACTTTGCGTCTAAGTACGTGAGACTTGTAACAGGTTTCAATGTTCATGACACAACGGCAGGTTTCAAGTGCTACAAGAGACGAGTGCTTGAAACTATAGACTTGGATCAGATACGCTTCAAAGGATATGCTTTCCAGATAGAAATGAAATTCACCACATACAAGTGCGGATTCAAGATCAAGGAGGTTCCGGTAATCTTCGTGAACCGAGTGGAGGGTGTGTCAAAGATGAATGGCAGCATATTTGGCGAGGCGTTCTTCGGCGTGATGAGGCTGAGATGGGACGGATGGTTCAAGAAGTATCCTGCCCCTAAAAACTGATTTGTATTTGAACTGACCTAACTAACTAATATCTTTGCAACATAGAGAAGAATGAAAACTATAATCAGAAATGCAACAATCGTGAACGAAGGACGCAAGTTCTTGGGCAGCGTGGTCATTGAGGATGAGATGATCCAGCAGGTCATCGAAGGCGGCGATGATGACTCGCAAAGCTATGACACGGTGATTGATGCTGAGGGACTGTATCTGTTCCCTGGAGTGATTGATGATCATGTGCATTTCCGTGAGCCAGGAATGACTTACAAGGCTGACATTGCTAGCGAGAGCCGCACGGCGGCTGCTGGAGGCGTGACTTCGTACATGGAGATGCCTAACACTAAACCGCAGACAACGACTCTGGAACTGCTGGATGAGAAATATCAGATAGCTGCTAAGCATAGCCGAGTGAACTACAGCTTCTTCTTCGGCGCTACTAACGACAATGCTGACCTCATTCAGAGCCTTGATAAGCAGAGGGTGCCAGGAGTGAAGGTGTTCATGGGAAGCAGCACAGGCAATATGCTTGTTGATCGTGAGGAGTCTCTGCGCAGGATTTTCATGACTTCGCCAATTCTTCTTATGGCTCATTGCGAGGACACAAACATCATTGAGCAGAATATCAGGGCTTTCAAGAAGAGATTCAAGGGGCAGAACGATTTTCCTGTAAGATATCATTCAAGAATAAGAAATGTTGAGGCATGCTATGCTTCTTCTTCTCTTGCTGTTCAGCTGGCGAAGGATACAGGCGCAAGGCTTCATATCGCTCATGTGTCGTCGGCTCGTGAGCTTGGGCTTTTCGAGAAGAAGCCGCTTGAGGAGAAGCAGATCACGGCTGAGGCTGTAATTGCTCACCTCATGTTCAGCACGGAGGATTATGATAAGCTGGGTACGCTGATAAAGTGCAACCCTTCCATCAAGACTCCTGAGGATAAGGCTACGCTTCGAGATGCTCTGACTAACGGACTCATTGATGTTGTTGGCACAGACCATGCTCCTCATCTCCTGAACGAGAAGCAGGGTGGGGCGCTGACTGCAATGTCGGGTATGCCGATGATTCAGTTCTCGCTTGTGTCAATGCTGGAAATGAGTGATGAGGGTGTGCTTCCTGTTGAGAGAATACCAGATTTGATGTCGCACAATCCTGCAAGGCTCTTTGGCATTGACAGGCGCGGCTACATACGTCCAGGATATTATGCTGACCTCACGTTGGTTGATCCTAACGCTAATTGGCAGGTGATGAAGGGACGCTACTACACAAAGTGTGGATGGACACCAATGGACGAGAGAACTTTCAAGTGGAGAGTGACTCGCACTTTCGTGAACGGAATGACGGTTTACAGCGACGGAATAGTTGTGGATGGCATAAGAGGAAAGGAACTTGTGTTCAACCGATAGAAGGGTAAGGCTGGTTGCCTTTGAAATAAAGTTAACAGGGAAATCTCTCAACGGCAGAATATGCGAAGAAACTACAGGATAAGCGATGTGGCTGATTACATCAATTGGGTGTATTTCTTCCATGCGTGGTCTGTTTCGAGGGATTCTGAAGAAGGTGAGCGCTTGCAGGAAGATGCAAGAAAGATGCTTGCTCACTTGCAACCTTATCTGAAGGTGCAGACGGTGGTGGAGATTCTGCCAGCATGGAGCGATGGTGATGATATTGTGGTTCAGAAGACTTATCTGTGCGAATGTGGTGCAAGGCATGCTTATGGCGATCCTGTGAGAATACCGATGCTGAGGCAGCAGACTGTAGGAAATGATGGGTATTGTCTTTGCCTGAGCGATTTCATTCGCCCAGAGAACTCGGTGAAGAAGGATAAAATAGGGGTGTTTGCTACTTCGGTTGCGATGAGAAACAGGGATGCTTTTCCTGATGATGAATACAACTCGATGCTGCTGCAGACGCTATCTGACAGATTGGCAGAAGCTGGTGCGGAGAGACTTCACGAAGAGGTGCGCAAGAGTATCTGGGGCTATGCTCCTAGCGAGAATCTTACGATGGAGGAACTGCACAAGGAGGCGTTTCAGGGTATTCGTCCTGCGATAGGCTATCCTTGTCTTCCTGATATCTCGCTGAATTTCATCATAGATGAGATAATAAACTTCAGCAGTATTGGCGTTACTTTGACCGAACATGCTATGATGCAGCCCCATGCTTCTGTGAGCGGATTTATGCTATCTCATCCTCAATCACGATACTTCTCTGTGGGAAATGTTGATGACAGTCAGATTAGAGATTATGCCCGAAGGAGAAACAAGTCTTACGAAGAAATAAAGAAATACATAATATGTTGTTAAGAATTCTCATATTGATTGTGCTGATGCTTGCATTGCCTGATGCTTATATATATTATATGTATATTCGCAAATGGACAAGCAAGTTGTGGCTTCATATGCTGTGGTTCTTGCCTTCATTGGCACTTGCTGTGGCTGCTGGAGTCATCATGAGCAGCAACGATATGAGTCCTGAGCACCAGCCTTGGGTGAGCATATACATGATTGTCTTTCTTGGCATCTGCGCTCCAAAGACGCTTTTCATGGTGTTGGACGGAATTGGACACATGGCAAATTGGATTGTGTCAAGAGGTGCGAAAAAGCGTCAGGAAAGCTTTGAACCTGCTGTCATACGAATATTCCGTATCCTTGGAATGACAATTGCTATCTTCGCTTTCATCATTCTTTGCTATGGATATTTCATAGGTCGCCATCAGTATGTCGTTCATCAGCAGACGTTCTATTTCACGGATCTTCCTAAGAAATTCGACGGATACAGAATTGCTCAGTTCTCTGACATGCACATCGGTACTTTGCGTGATGGCAATGAGAAGGATGCAAAAAAGATGGTTGATCTCATCAATGAGCAGAACTGCGATGCTATTCTTTTTACTGGCGATCTGGTTAATCATCAGAGTGCAGAACTGGATGGTTTCCGTCGCGACTTGAGCAAGCTTAAGGCTAAGGATGGCGTGTATGCCGTAATGGGCAATCATGATTACAGCATGTATCTTAAATATCCTACAGAAGATGAGCGTGCTGCAGATGTTGCAGAGCTTCAGCGAAGAATACGTAGCTATGGCTGGGAACTTCTGCTTAATGATCATCGCATAATTCGCCGTGGCAAAGATTCTCTTGTCATTGCAGGTGTGGAGAATGACGGTCGTCCTCCTTTCCCTGCTTATGGCGATTTGCCAAAGACAATGAAGGGTTTGAAGCGCAGCTGCTTCACGGTGATGATGAGTCACGATCCCACTCATTGGCGAAGAAATATCATTCCGCAGACAAACATTCAGCTTACGCTTTCAGGACATACTCATGCTGGACAGTTCAAGGTGTTCGGATGGTCGCCTGTGAAGCATGTTTATCAGGAATGGTCTGGCGCTTATTGTGAAGGTAACCAAATTCTTAATGTCAGCGATGGTATTGGCGCTGTGATGTTCCCATTCCGATTTGGCGCATGGCCGGAAATAAATGTTATCACTCTTAAAAGGAAAGATTAAAATTACAGGATGAATATTTTTGTGAACATACTCTACAAGATTTATCAGTTTTGCATAGCTTTGCCGCTATTTGTTATTGTAACGATTATTGTGTCAACATCGGTTATTATTGCTTCTCTCTTTGGTGATACAGATACTGTGGCATATTACATGCCAAAGTTCTGGTCTAAATGTGCTTGCAGATTTTTCTTGCTTGACGTGAAAGTTGAGGGCAGGGAAAACATTAAAGAGGACGAAAGCTATGTGTTCCTTGCTAATCATCAGGGATATTATGATATTTTCCTTGTGTATGGCTATCTTGGTCATAACTTCAAATGGATGATGAAGGAGTATCTGAAGAAGATCCCGTTTGTTGGCTATGCTTGCGTGAAATCAAAGCAAATTTATGTGGGTGACAGCATCTCTGCTATCGGCAAGGCTGTTGCTCAGGCTCGTGAGACTTTGAAGGATGGCATGTCTATGGTTATTTTCCCAGAAGGTACAAGAACCAAAACAGGTAAGATGGGGGAGTTCAAGCGTGGCTCGTTCATGCTTGCCAATGAGATAGGCCTCCCTATTGTTCCTCTGACTATTAACGGCAGTTTTGATATCTTCAATCGTTATGCCAAGTCTGTAAGTCTCGGAACATTAACGCTTACAATCCATAAGCCTATTACTGCAGAAGAGCGTCAAGGCAAAGCTTCTAAAGTTATAATGAAGGATGTGTTTGATGTCATCAATGGCGGTTTGGAAGAAAAATACAGACAGTAAGATGTATAAACGAAATAAACCCCGAAGGTTTGATGCTTTCGGGGTTTATTGTTTTTGTTATGAAGCCTTTCTGATTTGCTTGCTCGACTTACGAAAGTAGAATTAGTTATTCTTCAGAAAGAATTCCTCCCAAACCTTATTCATGGATTTTTCACTAAAAGAAAGGATTTCAGCTGAACGTGTGAAATTCTTGTATTCCTGCTTGCGTTTAGGATTTATGTGAGCAAGGATGTTCTTTGTCGTTGCTTGGAATATTTCTCCATTTACCTGGAAGAAAAAGATGTTTTGCATTGGCAAAGGCTCCTCTTCTTGCTTTATTCCTGCATTGGCATCGGCAAGCGCAGAGGCAAAGAGACCTAAACCTATTGCTGATGCTCCTTGAAGGGTGTTTTGTGTATTGTTGAGGATGTCCACTCCTTTCTGGTCAAGGCTCTTGCGGTCAAGGGCATTCACGCAGATTATGCGTGCTACTTTGTTGTTGATTGTGTCTTGACGAACAATCTTACCAAACATGTGTTCTGTTCCGACTGGCATGTAAGTGTCGCCATTAGGAAATTCCACACGAACGACTGTGCCTGGAAGGGCTTCCATTAGAGTGTCGTTCTGGCTGTACCAGAGCGTTTGATTGCCGACATGGATGTTGCAAGGCACAATGGTCTTGGATTTGGTGAAAATACCAGTATAGACAGTTGCTGTCTTGAATTGTTTGTTGATGAATGGCCAGATGCCTGTAGGCGTCCAATCCTTATTGTTTTGTGCAAAAATTGGCAATACCGACACTATTGCCAGTATTGCCAAGATGTATTTTTTTGTTGAGATCATTTTGCTTTTTTACTTTGTCTTTATAACAAGATACTTGCTAACGCTCCAGAACTTGCTTGCATCTGTGATGCGGAGAGTGTATTTGCCGTTGCTGTCCTTGAGCAATGTGTAAGAGCCTGCAGGATGATTTGTCAACAGAGAGGCTGACTTGGAATCGAGCGGTATGACGTTTACCTTGCGGATATCAATCTTTGTGAAGTAGTCCTTGTTGTAATTGCCCTGAAGCACCTCGCCCTTACTGAGGATGCCCTGATCCTTCAATTCTCTGCTTGTGCCAAACACATACCAAGCTGTGTTGAGCTGAACGTCCTGATTGCGAGCGATTTCCTCTGTTTCTTCTTTCTGCTGGCGAACCTGAGTGTTCTCTTCCTTGAGAGATGTTACTGTGTTGCCAAGTTCCTGAATCTGGATGTCCTTTTCTTCCAGCTGAGCACGAAGGTTCTCAATCTCCTTGTTCTTCTCGTTCAACTGCTGGGTGAGGGTATTGATAGCCTCCTTGAGCTTAGCAGAGTTGATAGAGCTGGAATTGAGTTTCTTCTGCAATTCTTCAATCTTGGCTTTGTTCTCTTCGAGAGTCTGCTGGATAAATTCCATGTTCTCGCGGATATTCTCAGCTGTGCTGTTGTTCTCAGCATTGCCCTTCATCATGTTTACACGGCCTTCAGCAGCATTGATCATGTCAAAGCCTTCCTGAATCTCATTGAAAGTACCCATGAGGTCGTTTATTTCAGAATCTTTCTGGTCTATGATTCTTTGGAGCGAATCACGCTCTTCGCGGTTTCCGCCATTGTTGTTTCCAACTTCATTGCATGCAGCAAGCATTCCTGCCATGGCTGCCATAAAAAGTAATTTTTTCATATCTTCTTATTTAATCTTTAATCTATTAATGTGATCCACGTTTATTTATATTTGTTTTTCTTTTTGCCTGTTCCCATCAGCATTGCCATCGGATCGTCAGCAAGAGGCTTGTTCTTGCTCTTCCTGTTGTCTTTTGGAGTGATGTCATTTCCGCTGTTGCTGCCTTCATCAGCATTTGTGTCGTCATCGCTCTTTCCTGCAAGGATAATGACAATTTCGCCAAGTGGCTCTGTCTTCTCAAAATGCTCAACAACCTCTTTCAGCGAACCTCTCACATGCTCTTCGTGTAGCTTTGATATTTCTCTTGCCACGCTGACTTGCCTGTCTTCGCCAAACATTTCAGCAAATTGCTGCAATGTCTTTAATAGTCTTCTTGGCGATTCGTAAAAGACGATGCTTCTCGTTTCATTCCTCAGAAATTCCAAGCGTGTCTGTCTGCCTTTTTTCTGAGGAAGGAAACCCTCGAAGCAGAATTTGTCGCAAGGTAATCCGCTGCTCACCAATGCTGGGACAAAGGCTGTGGCACCAGGTAATGTCTGCACTTCAATGCCGTTCCTCACACATTCTCTTGCAAGCAGAAAACCGGGATCGCTGATGCCTGGTGTGCCTGCGTCGCTGATAAGAGCTACGGTCATGCCTCCAAGTATCTTCTGGACAACACTGGCTGATGTCTCGTGTTCATTGAACTTATGATGGGATAGCAACGTGCCATGAATCTCATAATGCTGGAGAAGAACGCTCGATGTTCTTGTGTCTTCAGCCAGAATGAGATCAGCCTCCTTCAGCACTCTGATAGCCCTGAAGGTCATGTCCTCCATGTTTCCGACTGGAGTAGGTACTACATACAGTTTTCCCATCTTTGTTCTTGAAATTTTTGGCAAAAATAGAAATAAAATACCTAACCGAATGTATTTTTTGTTCAAAATAAACTTTTTTTCACAATTATCACTCACAAACACTACATTTTATGTATCTTCGTAGTCAAATTACCATAAAACAGCACATCAGTAACATGAAAACAAAACTTATAACTTTCGACCGTTTCATTCGCTTCCTTGGCATAACGGCAATATGTGTGATAGCTTATTTTCTCATTCTCAGATTAAGCAACATTCTCACACCTTTCTTTGTTGCTTGGCTTGTTGCGTATATACTTTTCCCGATTGTCAAGTTTTTCCAATATAAATGCCGCTTGAAATCAAGAGCGCTTAGCATTGTCGTCACCATGATACTTATCGTCGGAATCATAGTTGGCGGCTGTTACTTGATAATCCCTCCTGTTGTAGAAGAAGTGCAGCGGCTCAGGGAAATCATCACTAACTTTGTGAATAATGATGCCACCGTCACTAGTGTGTATTCCGAGGTGCAGGTTTTCGTCAGGCAAAATATTGACACAAAAGAGATTATCAACAATCTGAACATTATGGATGTCACACAGTTGGCAGGCGAGAAACTTCCTGTGGTGTTCAAGTTCCTTGGCAGTAGCGTTAATGCCATTGTCGGTGTTGTGTGCTCATTTATTGCTGTAATTTATATGTTCTTTATTCTCAGTGATTACGAACACATGAATGAAGGCTTTTTCAATCTCATACCGAAGAGTCAGCGCACACGAGTGAGTCAGATTTTCCACGATGTAGAGAATGGCATGAACGCATATTTCCGTGGTCAGACAATAATAGCCATGTGTGTCGGCGTTCTCTTTGCTATTGGATTCGTAATCATAGATTTCCCTCTCGCCATTCCCCTTGGTCTTTTTATCGGAATGCTGAATCTTGTGCCATATTTGCAGACAGTCGGCTTCCTTCCTACCATCATCTTTGCCATGCTGAAAGCTCACGACTGCGGAGACAGTTTCTGGTGGGTGCTGCTGCAGGCTCTCATCGTTTTTGCTGTGGTGCAGGCAATTCAGGATTGGGTGATCACGCCAAGAATAATGGGAAAAGTTACAGGACTTAACGGCGCAGTCATTTTGCTGAGTCTTTCAATATGGGGTAGTTTGCTTGGATTCATAGGACTTATCATAGCCCTTCCGCTTACAACCCTCATCATATCATATTATAAACGCTACATCCTTGAAGAAACGCAAGATGTGCATCAGGATGAGCCTCAAAAGGAAAAACAAAGTAAGTCTTAATAATTATATTTTTTGATGAAAAAACTTCTATCTCTTCCACCCAATGCGGTGGAGAAATACCTTACGATAAATAGATTGCCAGAGAATGAATACTATTGTACTTCCGATCCAGTAGGTCACAAACTTGGATCGGGTGGAGGCACCGTATGGCTTTTGGAACAGGCGGCAAGTCATGCTCAGCAGGCAGAACAATCTGGTGATGCCGATTTCTCATCTTGGCTCTCAAAGGAAAAACGCATTCTTGTTCATGCTGGAGGACAGTCACGCCGACTTCCTGCCTATGCTGCAAGTGGCAAGATTTCCTTGCCTGTGCCTGTGTTCCGTTGGATGCGAGGTCAGAAGATAGACCAGACACTTCTCGACCTTCAGTTGCCTCTCTATGAAAGCATCATGCGCCAGGCTCCCGATTCTCTCCACACTCTCATTGTTTCTGGCGATGTTTTTATCCGCAACACTCGTCCTCTGCAAAACATACCAGATGCCGATGTCGTCTGCTATGGTCTTTGGGTCGATCCTTCTCTTGCAAAGAATCATGGAGTGTATTTCATGAATCGCAAGACACCAGATTTGCTCGACTTCGTTTTGCAGAAACCATCTACAGCACGTATGGCAGAACTTTCTCAGACACATCTTGCTATGATGGATATAGGCATTTGGCTTCTCAACGACAGAGCAGTCGAGATTCTACGTGATCGCTCAAAGAAAGCATCAGCCTCAAGCGCCATGTCTTCTTCTAATGATGTGTTGTCAGCACCATCAGCAGACGATTTCTTGTCATACGATCTCTATTCTGATTTTGGCACAGCCCTTGGACAGCATCCAACATCAGAAGATCCCGATATAAATCAGCTGAAAGTCGTTATCCTTCCTCTTGAGGGCGGCGAGTTTTATCATTATGGAACAACTCCTGAGATGATCTCTTCAACAGCAACATTGCAGAATCTTGTGCTTGACCAGCGAATGATCATCCAGAAGAATGTGAAGAAACATCCAGCCGTGTTCACTCAGAATTCTATTGTTGAGGTCAATTTCTCAGAAGAAAACTCAGAAATATGGGTTGAGAACTCTCATGTTCCAGCCTCTTGGAATCTGTCTTGCAAGAATGCTATTACTGGTGTGCCTGAGAACGATTGGAATATAGTGCTTGAACCAGAGCAATGCATTGACATACAAGCAATAGGCGAAGACTCTTGGGTGCTGCGCCCTTATGGCTATCGTGATGCTATGCGCGGCAATCTGTCCGACACAAAGACTATGTTCTTGAATCGTCCTTTCATCGATTGGTGCCGCAGCCATTCTGTTTCCGTCGATGGAATAAAGAATCAGCACGACCTTCAGGCAGCAGACATCTTCCCTGTTTGCAGCGATAAGACACAAATGGGACGATTGCTGCAATGGATGCTTGCCGCCTCTCCAAGTGAGAACCTCTCAGAAGAATGGATGGCTCTGCCTCGTCTCTCAGCTGATGAAATTTCAGCTCAGGCAAATCTTGAACGGCAAAGTCAGCAGCGCAAGGCTTTTCTTTCCAAAAACATACCGCAATTAGCTTCCAACTATCGCAAATCAGTCTTTTACCAGATTGACCTGAAAGACATGGCAGATAAGTATGTTGAGAATGCAATCCAGCTTCCATCACCTCTTCCTGAGGATGCCATGCCTATGCAGAAGATTCACGATGCTATGTTCCGGGCGCAAGTGCAGAAACAGGGTGGGGAAGATGGCACAGCCAACGAGAAGCTTGCATTCTCCATTCTTCAGCAGCAATTAGTCGATACCGCAATCCAGCATCCCCAGCTTCCGCGACTTGATGCATATAAAGATCAGATAGTTTGGGGACGCTCCGCCGTTCGTATCGATATAGCAGGAGGATGGACAGACACACCTCCTCATTGCCTTCTTCGTGGTGGCAATGTTGTGAACCTCGCCATAGAATTGAATGGTCAGCAGCCGCTTCAGGTATATGTGAAACCAACAAAAGAGCTTCACATCAAATGTCGTTCCATAGATCTTGGTGCCGTCGAGATAATAACAACCTACGATGAACTGTCTCTTTTCAATAAAGTAGGTTCCCCGTTCTCCATTCCTAAGGCAGCATTGGCATTGTGCGGATTCCTTCCTCAGTTCTGTGCAGAGAAATACTCCACTCTTCAGCAGCAATTGGCTGATTTCGGCTCGGGCATAGAGATAACGCTTCTTTCTGCCATACCTGCAGGTTCAGGCCTTGGCACAAGTTCCATTCTTGCCAGCACGGTTATTGGTGCACTTGCCGACTTCTGCGGACTTGGATGGGACAAATATGAAATTGGCAATCGCTCCCTAATCCTCGAGCAGCTGCTCACTACAGGCGGAGGTTGGCAAGACCAGTATGGAGGTATTCTTCCTGGCATAAAACTTCTCCAGACAGAGAGAGGATTCTGTCAGATTCCTGTTGTTCGCTGGCTTCCAGATATGTTCTTCCGTCAGCCAGAATATCAGCAATGCCATTTGCTCTACTATACAGGCATCACTCGTACCGCAAAGCAGATTCTTGCCGAGATAGTTCAAGGCATGTTCCTCAACTCATCAGAGCATCTCGACATCCTTCAGCAGATGAAGCAGCACGCCCTCAATCTATTCGATGCTATCCAGCTTGGCGACTTCCAGCAGTATGGCACACTTATCCGCAAGACATGGCAACAGAACAAGGCGCTTGATTCTGGAACAGAGCCAGCGCTCGTTGCACAGCTTTGCCAGAAGATAGACGACCTTTGCCTTGGCTATAAACTGCCAGGCGCAGGAGGCGGAGGCTATCTCTACATGGTTGCAAAAGATCCTGAGGCTGCATCTCGCATACGCGAAATACTCAATGCAAATCCTCTCACAGACTCTTCTCGTTTCGTTGACATGACACTGTCCGATAAAGGACTTCAAGTGTCGCGAAGCTAATGACTTTAGAAAATATCCATGCACTTTCCCCTATAATTCGAGTGATAGATAAAAAAACTTTGAAAAAAAATTGGTAGTTTCATAAAAACTCCCTACCTTTGCACCCGCTTACGACAACGAGAGTGTTAAAACATTCTCCGTTTTCATCAAAAACGACAATGCCGCAAGCTTTAACAGGTAGATCCGCTAGCTCAGTAGGTAGAGCACAACACTTTTAATGTTGGGGTCTTGGGTTCGAGCCCCAAGCGGATCACTTTCAAAGCCTTTAACTTTCATCAAGTTAAAGGCTTTTGTTTTTCTGTAAAATGAAACAAGATATAATGTCTTGTGTACGACAAAGCGAAAAAAAGGTGTGCTTACATCTTGACAATATCAATATTTTTTTGTAACTTTGCGTTGTAAATATGTTTCTTGTATTTATAACCATACAAACCAGACAAAGCTTTTGTCCCATGAATCAAAAGCTTTGTCCAACGAGACAAAAGCCTTGTCGCATGAGCCAAAGCTTTTGTCTCGTTTTTTGTACGGGCAAATTCATGAAGGTTTATCGGGTAAAAGCATGAAGCAAATACGAGCATACCACTCTCGAACGTACGAGCCTATCATCTTTGAGCGTACGAGCTATTAACGTAAACGTTCCAACCGCACAGCTTGACTTATCTCCGGCAAATAAAAGAGCAAAGTGAAAAAGAAACTCGAATGCATCCTTGCTATCTTAATGTGCATTTTCACCTCAATATTACCTTCAAAAGCTATACATTATATATAATATATACAAATTTGGCACCATCAATGCCGTAGTTTGCGATGTTTTTACTATTTTTGCGAGGAATATTAGTCAAGACAAGCAGTACTTCGGATACCGAATAGTCACTGACTGAATAAGTCCAATGTTCATCATGGCGTTAAAAGGATTGGACAAAGAAATGCAAAGTCAAATAGTAATCAACAGAAACAAATGAATAATTCAGATTTTTGGGAGCATATCAAAGCCATCATATCAAGAGGGTTTACTCCCGAAGGTCTGGCAGAACTTGACGAATATGCAGACAAATTCACATGTGGACAGCTACTTTATAAACGCTTTTCACCGTCAGAACAGTATGGCTGCTCAACGGGAGGCCATGCGCATGTCATTGC
>JAGHUI010000080.1 GCA_018064885.1 Candidatus Minthosoma equi
AAAGGCATAATATAAAAATATTATGCCTTTTAACCGTTTATATACAATTGTAATAATATGTTATTGTGGAGCGAGTAAACTGCAAAAGAAATAACACAATAACAATTAACCAGTAATAATAAATATACAATAAATTCATTTATACGTTATTCTTTTATTCTGTCAAGTTGAGCAATTATATCGTCACATGATTTCATGACTTTTTTATACATTCTGTATCCAAGTAAGAATCCTAATAATGCAAATAAAGAAAAAAACAATAAGATGATACTATATATTTTCATGTCAAAATAACCAATAACATTTAGAAGTTCTTCGTATGCAACCCAGGCAATCCAAGGCAGAAGAAGTGGGGTAGAGTAGATAAACCAACGATGATTGAGAGTCTTAACTTTTACAAATTCCTGGGTAGTAAAGATTATATTATTTGTGAAAATTGAAGCATCAAGAATATTACGATGAATATACCAATTAGCAATAATACAAGCAATCATTAGAAGAGCTGTTGTCAACATGAATGGGAAAGAGAAAAGACCAGCAGCATATTGAAAAAAGAATACAATTATTGAAAATACTGCACAAAAATTACTGATGATGATCTTTCTCCTAATTACATCTACTTTTCCATGCATATATTCTTTTATCATAGAATCATTGATAATCTCCTGTTCATTCAATTTCTCCTTAAGAATTAATATTTGCTTACGCATTTCAATAAGTTCATTTATCTCCATAATTTCTATTTCATTTTTTTGAGTTGTTCTTTAATTCTATATAATTTCACTCCAACATTCTGAGCTGTTATTCCAATAATGGCGCCAATTTCATCATAACTCATTCCTTCAAGCCAAAGAAGAATAATAGCTCTATCTATGACTCCAAGTGAACCAATTCTCTTATGAAGAATCTGTACCTGAACACTTGCATCATCATTATCTGAATAAAGATCTATATTCATCTGAAGAGGAATCTTCTGGCCTTGACGCCTGCGTTTCCTATCTGTCGAAATACATGTATTTAATGCAACACGCCACACCCAAGTGCTTACAGAACTTTCACCTTTGAACTTCTCAAAACCATTCCAAAGGTTTATCAGCGTGTCCTGGAAAAGGTCCTCCACCTCTTCTTTATCTTTAGAGAACATGTAGCAAACTGTATAAATTGCAGTCTTGTTCTCTTTCACAATCTGAGTAAATTTGTTATTATATCTCATTATCATTTAATCAAGTTACACCCATTAGACGCAAAAAATGATGAAAAATTACAAAGAAACAAAATTAATTTTACAAATTTATATAAAATTCTTAAATCATCAAATAATTATACAGACTATAATATACATATATGTGTAAGCAAGATTTACCACAAAATAGATCAGAAAAAAGGGTAGGGGAAAGGCTATTTAAAAAGAAATATAATTACGTTTATTTGAAATGTAAAACATATAAAGAAAATAAAATATTTATTATCATAAACTTACATAATAATAATGAAAGTGTTTGCATAAGAAAAATTAGAAAATGTGACAAATTATCAATACAGATTTGTCACGTTATGAGCACGAAAAAAAAGGTGTACAGAATAAAGGAGATTTTTGCAGTTTAAATTAAAAATAAAAAGAAAAATATACATTGAAAATCATATAATTACAACATTAATAAAGAACATAATATAATACAGATTTGTCACGGCAAATGATACGAATTTGTCACGGTATTCTACTACAGATTTGTCACGATAATAGTTTAAATGTTTAAACGGATTAAGTTAAATATTTAATAATCAATTGAATGTGTAAAAAACTGTTTAAAATTATATGAAAATGTCGTGACAAATACCCTACAAAAAAAGAAAATAAAAGGGGGAGATAAAAAGCTGATTATTAAGATTATGGTATAATAATTACAAATATATCTGAAAAGTTATTATCCTGTTAAGAACATAGAAGAAAGATCCTTCTTTTAAATATAAATAAGATAATATAGAATATATAGATGTCGCAATTTGTTGAAAATCAATGCTAATACTTGCAAAAACGTGACAAATTACCTACATTTTGTGACGAATTCCAAATATAATTGTGACGAAAAACCAACAAAATCAAGCAAAAATGTGACAAAATACCTATTCAAATGTAAAGGTGTGACGAATTCCCAAGTCAGATGTGACAGATTCCAAAGACAAAACAACATTCGTGACAAATACCCTACAAAGAAATAAGAGCGTGACAAAATACCAACATACACATATTATATAATATAGTGTGACAAATTCCAAAGTATTTTTTTAAGCCAACCAGGAATAGTTGCAATAATATATATAGTGTGACAAATTCCAAACAGCCATTGTATCGTGACAAATTCCCAAGTTGTGATTCTTCATGCAGGCAAAAAGTCTGTCGTGACAAATTCCCAAGACGAAAAGTATCAGAAAAGCATGCATTCAATCAATACCAGAAACTATGTCAGAGAAGAATCTTTGCCAAAGAAAGCTAACACGAATATGTCACGATGAATTGTAATTCACAATACGGATTTGTCACGATGAAAAGTATGTTTCATGAGAAAAATGAGTGGATAAATGAAAGAAAATCATAGAAAGTTTTTGTAGTAAGAAAAAAAGTCTCATCTTTGTAACAAATTCTTACAATCAAGATTATAATTACAATCAGTATCACATTTACTAAAAAGAAACAATGACCAAATCTGCCGAACCCCAAAAGGAAGAGGTAAAGGTATCATCAAAAACAAAAAAAGCCCAAGACGAGTCAATCATGAAAAACCTGCCGCAGAATGTGGAATGGATCAAACAGCCATACGCACTCTCGGTAATGAGAGGTGATCTGTCACTCACGCAGACTCACATCATGGTAGAACTCATGGGAGCCCTCCAGGTGAAGATAAATGATTTCATTGCCCATATGGGTGAAGAAGGATATGCAGTCTTCAAGGAAGAGGACTTCGACACAGACGGACTCGCCCATGTTGATGTAAACCTTGCTGCCATCTCCAACCGACCTGATTACTACGATGAGGTAGAGAAGATGGCATACCGACTGCTCAATGCCACAATAAAAAAGCCAGAGCAAGTGGATGGCATGAAGATGATAAAGCTCTCTCATGTGTTCCATAGCATTCTTGTTCCATCAGAAGACAACGAGCGCAACCGCCGCAAAGGCTTCATCCGCTTCTGCTTCGACCGCACTCAGGCAAAGGATATATTCAATTTCACACGCTATAGCAAATACATCAAAGCTGTAGCACGAAACAGCAGCAGTCAATATACAAGCAGAATCTATATGATCATTACAGCCTACAAGACCTTCGGTCAGTGGGAAGTAGAATATAGTGAGCTGAGAAAGATTCTGGGATTCAATGTCTATGAGCGTGGAGAGAACGGACAGTGGAATTGGGTGGAAAAGAAATACACTGAATATCGCCAATTCAAGCGCCGAGTGCTTGCCACTGCAGCGGAAGAGTTGCGAGAGCTTGCCAAGAAGGGGGAAGCTGATTGCTATTTTGATTTCAAGGAAATATATCCAGCAGGCAAAAAGAACGGCACTCCAGAGAAGATCCTCTTCACCATCACTACCAGTGATCTCGGCAAACTAGAAAGTCATTCCGCATCGATGGCTAAGAAAATCATTGAGATTGAAGACTTCCTTAAGAAAGAATTCCTGTTCCGCACATCTGATATTCGTCAGATGATTCCTCGCATCAACGATGATAATGTTGACATCTTCATTGCAAAGATGCACGATATTAAAGCATATATTGATAAAGAAGATGGCAAAATTCTTGACAAGAAGAAATATGCATTCTCTTCATTAAGAAATGTTATTGATGATTTTGAAGAAGTCATTGCTGAAGAAGTCAAGGAATACGATAAGATAAGCTCAGAAGAGGGTAGGGGAGAAGAAATGCAAAAAAGCAGACAACAGCAATCAGCAAACGTACGTTCAGAATGGGACGGAAAGTCTTTCACCGATGCGCCATTCCGTGATAAACTCATATCTGCCTTCACAGCGCGCACGTTCAATATGTATATGATGCAGATAAGAATCTTATCATACAAGAACGAAACCCTTGATCTTTTCATTCCTCACGAAGAGATTAGCGACTACATAGATTCCAATAATCTCATCACGCGATTGAAAGACGTGCTATCTGAAATCATCGGTAAAGTACAAACAATAAACTATCTTGTAGGCATGAAGAATGTGTAACCGCACATTCTTCATGCTTTTTTTTTGCAAAAAACTTTACACAAAAACAATATATATAATTGAGTTGAAGAATCTTATAAAGTACTGGAACAGCAAGAAAAAAAGTAAACAAGCATTATTATGAAAACTAAAATTATCTATGCTATTACAGCAGTAGCAGTAGTTTTGCTGGCATTTTTTTATCAGCAAAAGTCTCAAAATGAGCGCAGTAAAGAACAACCGCCAGCATCTGGCACATGGGACATCGTAGTTATTGGAGGAGGTGGCGCGGGACTTTGTGCCGCAGCACAGGCAGCACTTGATGGAAACACTGTTCTTGTACTGGAAAAAGCTGCTGAAATTGGTGGCAATACAGCCAAGTCTGGTGGAGTGTTCCAAAGCGTAACTCCTTATCTTGTTTGGGAAAAAGACAATCCAGATGCTGTCGAGGGAAAAGGCGACGATGGCAAGATGCATCCGAAGATAAAAGCGGTTACAGGAAATTTAAATTCTCTGCGCAAATTGTTGGATTGGTCTGAAAAGCCTTTCGACACATCTTATTATAAGAATCATCCATTCCATCCAGGTGATGTAGATGAACTTTCAAAGCATGGTGTTCACAGTGAGTATCTTCCAGTATTGAAAGAGTTGAAACAGGAAATCAGAACTTACTTAGCATGGGCAGAAAAGCAAATGAGTCAGGGCAAGAAAGAAACAGAGCTTGCTCTTTTTTCCACAAATAATCTGCATATCTTCCAGACATACTATGGTGGAGTTCGTCCAAGCGACGACGGCACAGAGTGGTGCTATGGAGATGTTGAATTGGTGAGTCAGTTTGTCAAAGAAGGTCAGCAATTGAAACCTTGGCTCACAGAACTTGGCGTAAAGTTCAACGAGACACAATCGATTCTTGTAGGCATGCTTTATTATCGTGGCGTCAGCACATCTGGTGCAGAAGTCACAATTGATGGCAAGACCGAATTTTTTGAAGGCAACAAAGGTATGTATGTCATGGCGCCTTATGCCGCTATTGTTAATTCCAATAAGAAAAATCTGGTTATGACAAATACTGCAGCCCGCGATCTTATCTTTGAAGGTGATCGCGTAAAGGGCGTTAATGCAGTACGCGAAGATGGCAGCAAGTTCAAGGCATTGGCAAAGAAAGGCGTGATTATTGCTACAGGCGGTTATGCTGCTAATATACAAAAGGTTGTAGAAACAAACAAGTATTGGTCAAGTTCCAATTTGACAACAGCGATCAAGACAACAAACAATCCTGCTATGCAGGGCGATGGCATTTGGATGGCACAGGCAATAGGTGCAGATGTCACAGGTATGGGATGGACGCAGATGCTGCCATTGGCATTCGCAAAAACAGGAAATATCGCTTTTGGTGGTGTTGACAATGCAATTTTCATCAGTCCTAAAACAGGCAAGAGATATGTGGATGAGATGTCCGAGCGTGATGCTCTGAGTGTTGCAGCATTCGACAACGGCATTGAGTTTATGGGTGCAAGCGGTGCGCATTTCTATATTGTTGGCAAATACTCATTCGCATTTGCAAAAGCTGGTCCTCTTTTGCCAGATGGAGAGGGCGCTCAATATACTACAACCATTGCCCAGTTGCCAGATTTGCTGAAGAAGTTGGATATAAAGACTGATGCAAATACGATTATTCAGTCCATTCGTGATTATGACGAAGCATTGCTTTCTGGCAAAAGTCCTGAAGGAGTTGGCAAGAAATATGCTACATACACGATTGGTGAGTCTGTTCGCAATGCCGACGGAACGTACCAGCGCGAGACTTACAATCTGGAGAATACTAAGCTGATTTTCAGAATCCTTGCTCCTGCAACTCACCATACTATGGGTGGCTTGCGCGTAGATACTGAAAGGCATGTGTTGGACACAAACGGCAACCCAATTCCTGGTCTTTATGCAGCAGGTGAGGTAACTGGCGGCATCCATGGCGGTAACCGTTTGGGTGGAAATGCATTGACTGAGATTCTTGTATCAGGCAGAATTGCTGCTCGCAATGCATCAAAAGAAGGAAAATAATTGTTATTTCATATTATCCCAAACAATTACGAGGTAAAGCTCAGCAGCATTACCTCGTAAAGCAGCTCAGCATTACCTCGTAAAGCTGAGAGTAATTACCTCGTAAGTGTTTTGGATATTTTTCCGTAAATATACAACACATTGTATTTCATTTATATATAAAAAATGCTGAAATGAGTGATTTCTCATTTCAGCATTTGCTTTTTGTGACAATATGTTTTTGTCTATTTTACGTAATCGAAAGTCATGCCATTCCATTTGAGTGTGTGATATTTGGCAGGTGCTTTCGATTGCTTTGGATCAAACTCACGAATACGGATGTCATAACCCTGCTGTGGAAGCTCAAGGAAGCGATGCAGCTTTGTTTCTGGCATTCCTTTGAAAGGAACTTCTTCAAGAGCAACGAGTGCTTTCTCTTTTGCGTCGTAGAGGAAAGCGCGGAAGCCTGTGTCCTTGTATCTGATGTTTCCATCTTTGTCGGCAGATGTCAGAATGGTTGCTTTTCCCCATTTGCAGTCAATGTCCACGTCATTTTCAGAATCGTAGTCAGGCTTGATAATGTTTTGTGTATAGCTGACAATGAAGAGCTTACTTCCATCTTTGCGGTTCCAGTACGCTCCGTTGTAGGACACGTTTTCATCGGTGGAAATATTTGAATATGAGAAAAATCCGTTCTTTGCATCAAATGTTGGTGTCTTTGCCCACTTGTTGTCGGGTGTGAGTGATACGGCTTCGACAAACTGGCGGATGCCTATACCTCCATTGACGAAATACTTGCCATAGAAAGTGTTTCCCATGCATAGTACATACTCTTCTCCTTCGCCGCATGTGCAATCGGTGTTGAAGAGAAGTGAGTGCTGTGCCACCCATTCCTCGTTCATCCAGCCTGTATATTTCTTGTCAAGAGTCTGCACCTTGAGCCAGCCGTTCTTGTACTCGAGCGGAATAACATTCTGAAAATTGTTAGCCTTATAGACCATTTCTGATGATTTGTTCGCTTCCTTGCGAATTTCTGCCTCAGAAAATATCATGACTTGCAGTTTTGAACTGTGAATCCAATATCCTGTAGTTGAGCCAGTTAACTTGATGCGTTGTTTTGCAAGACCATATTTTTCTATTTCAACATTATGTCCGTCAGCATCTTCGTCGTACCAATAGAGACAATCATCGGGAATGCGAATCCATCCGTTGACAGCTTTCATACCATCTTTCATGATGAATGTGAAAGTGGAATCAGTTCCGATTGTATATACCACTTTTCCACCGGCTGATGAGCGTATGTTTGTTTTTGGTCCGTCATGATCAACTGTGAAAACAACAATTCCATCTGTTGGCTGGTTGTCGTCCCATGTGTCTGCAAAGATAGTTCCGAAGAATGCCATCATGCAAATGAGTAATAAGGTTTTTTTCATCTTGATATACATATTATAATATAATGTCTGATTTTTTTCTAGACAAAAGTACAACAAACTATCAAAATGACCAAATTTATAGATAGAAAAAATTGTTTATTCTTGTTTTTTGCAAGACGTGTCGATAGAATGGAACAGGTTGTTGTATTTTTGTCTCTCTTCTATGCTTTCTCGCAGTATGTCAAGGAATACTTCAGAGCTTTTCTTGCAGTATGCTCCTTTCAGACGATGTACATAGCAAATGTTTGGCTCACTCAATTCTTTGATTTTCACTGATGTGAGTTCGTCAATACCGTCAATAGTGTGCTGTGACATGAGACATATGTAGTTGGTGAGTTTCAGTAAGTTGAGTATGGCGCATGGGTCGTTTATGGTTGCTCTTACCTTGAGGTTTCTAGCATCATGATGCAGATAGTACTCAATTGGATTGCGGTCCTTTCTTCCCAACTCAGGAACGATAAGTCCCTGGTTTTCTAGGTCTTTGAATGATATTTCTGCTTTTTTGCTGAGAGGGTGGGTGACATTCATGACGGCACAGCACTCATATTCTATTATAGGAAGACTGTCCACCCAATCTTCCTCGCCTTCAACCTTGATGGAGAATGCCATGTCAAGTTCTCCGTTGCGGAGCATGTGTATCATTTCAGGAATTGTCTTGTAGTAGATTTTCAGATGAACCTGAGGATAGAGTTTCATGAATTTCACCATGGCATGACGCACGTAGGCTTCGAGAGAATAAGTCAATCCGATAGATAGATCTCCGCTCAACACCTCATTTATGTCTGCCATCTTTTCCTGGCAGTCACACACGCTTTTTATCACTTTTTTTGCCAATGGCAAGAAGATTTCTCCACTTTGTGTTAGTTCTACTTTGTGAGAACTGCGATTGAATAGGGTAGTGTTGAGTTCTTCTTCCAACAGCTTGATTTGCTGAGAAATGGCACTCTGCGATAGGAAGCAGCGTCTTGATGCTTCTGAGAAACTGCTACATTCGGCAATTGCTATGAAATACTTTAATTGTCTAATTTCCATAGTTCGTCATTTTTTTGATTGTTACTGCGGCAAAGTTAATGATAGTTTTTTACATAATTGCTAATAATGATTCATTTTTAATCATCTTCTTATAAGATTTTCTTATTGTATTCAAAAATCTAAAAAACTAATAGTAAATTTATTTCATTGAATAAAAAAAATGTTCTCACAGGAAAAAAACACGCTACCTTTGCATCGACGAAAAGAAATAGCGCCGCGCGGGCTTCACTGATTAGTCGTAAATTCTTATAATTTATCAACTCTAAAATGAAGAAGCTATGGTTAAGAAAAATGTCGTTCAAATGATCATCAAGAAGATTGATCGAGAGCAGAGGTCAATGAGGTGTCAACATCACACAATGTGTGGTAGTGAAAAATGGATTGCTTGACAGTCCGAGTTATTAACCATTTGTATTTTTATAGAACTGATATGAAAGCGAAATTCTTTAAGTGTAATGTTTGTGGGAATGTTTTTGTTCAGCTGAATGACAGCGGCATCGTTCCACAATGTTGCAACCGTCCAATGGAAATTCTTGATGCAAATACTACAGAAGGTAAAGGCGAATTGCACATTCCTTGTGTTCAGCGTCTGGATTGCAGTACTGTTCGTGTAGTGGTGAGTAGGGTAGAGCATCCAATGCAGGATGAGCATCATATTTGCTTTATTCTTTTGGAAACATCATGTGGATTCCAAGTGCGCTATCTTGAGGTAAATCATCGACCGGAAGCAATTTTCTTTACAACAGCAACACCTCTTGCAGTATATGCTTATTGTAATATTCATGGTTTATGGAAAGCAACAGATCTTGTGTTTGAATAGTTTGGTTTTTTGCAACGATTTGATTGTTAGTTATTGTTGTTCTTTTTTACGAATAATGCCGACTCGTGGTGAGCCGGCATTATTTTGTTTATACGTAATTATGTCGAAACTTTATTTTTATTTAACAACCATAACGAAACCGCCACGAGGGAGGAGACTGAAAGTGGATTGAACCTTTGTTGATTTAGTGATTTTCCAAGGAGAATCGGCATTGCCACTGTCTTGGAAAATAGTGATATTCTTGCCAAGTTTGCGAAGAACTTCCGTATTGAAAGTGATGTTTTTGTTTTCGTCGGTTCCATTTATTCCGGCAATGTACCATGTGCTTCCTTTACGGCGCGCAATGACAACAGACTCTCCTGGGTAACCGCAGAGCAGATGTGTCTCGTCCCATGCTGTTGGAAGTTCAGAAAGATAGTTCTTCACTTCCTGTGGTTGGGCAAGGAAACTCTCTGGTCGGTCGGCAAGATGCTGGATGCCAGACTCATAAAGTGCAGTGAGTGCAAGCTCGTGAGCGTGAGTTGTGATGTGTAGGTGCTGGCTGTCGGTGAATGCGCATGGGGTGTAATCCATTGAACCGACCACATTACGTGTGAACGGAAGTGTTGCATTGTGCATAGCTGCTTTTTTTGTGAAAGTTGGTACATTGTTGTACCATTCTGCTCCATAAACAGCTTCCGTACTAATGAGATTAGGGTATGTGCGTTGCCAACCACGAGGAAGGGTTGCTCCATGGAAGTTTACAAGAAGATGATGCTTTGCTGCATCTTCAAGGAGTTCTATCATAAACTTGATGTTCTGGTTTGTATCACCAGAGAAGAAGTCAATCTTTATACCTTTGATTCCAAGAGATTCCAACCAAGCAAATTCTTTCTCACGATCTTCTGGCTTATTCAAACGGAACATAGGACCTGGTGCGCCATTGATCCATCCGATTGAAGATGAATACCATATCATAGGCTTGACACCATGGTCAACAGCATATTTGATTGCATCTTCCACCTTGTATGGAGCAAGGAAATGATCCCATTCTGCATCTATAAGCACGTATGGCAACTTAAGTTCTACAGCCATGTCTGTGTACTTCTTAATGATGTTGTAGTCGTTAGAACCATGATTGTATGCCCAATAAACCCATGAAGCAACGCCAGGTTCAATCCATGAAATATCAGGGAGTTTACATGGTTCGGAATTGTCAAGAACAAGTGTAGATTCTACTACATCGGCAAGCGAGCCTATGATAAGTGTCTGTGATCCAGAACTTTCTTTTCCGTCAGGACGAAGGCAGAATATATCTTTGCTATCTGTTGCATACATGCTTGTTGCTGCCATGTCTGCAGTCATGTGAGATTCGGTAAGCAAAGCAAATACTTTATTCTTATATTCAAAGAGGGCAGGGTAGGCATAACGATTGTTTGCCTTTTGTTCACGATTGAGAGGAAAAAATTCCTCGTATGCTTCACTCCATTTTTGCAACCAGTTGTTCTTAGCAGCAGTGAAATTCACCTTGTATTCGCGAGCTTTAGGACCACCGAATGTTACACCGTCATTATAAACGTTAACAATCAGGAAGTCTTTGTTGTCACCATGTGACTTCATATAACAGCCCTTTTTGTAGGCATTCTTGATATGGCTTTTTTTTCCGAAAGGCATATCATATTCAACCTTTTGCTTTACTGTGGATGAGAGTCTGTCGTAGTCTGAAGATAAAGTCATGATTTCCATCCAACTACCATTTTGCTTGTACGACACCACAAGACCTTGACCGTCAACGTACTGTGCATGAATCTTGCCATTGGGAGAAGTTTGTGCATCAGTAGCAATGACACTGAGTATTGCAATAAATGAAAGAATTATTTTTTTCATAACTTGATTGCTGTTTTGTTTCCTTTATACTTAATAGTCTTAGTTTTCGCTTTCTTGCCAAGTTCTTTTGTTGTTACAATGAAAGTGCAGTCTTTCAACATTCCATCAAATGATCCCTCGCGATTAGCAATTGTGAGAGTGCGCTTTGCATCATTCCATTGCAACTTGATGTTTGTGAATGCCTGATTTTCATAATTGTAGTTGTCGCCTTCATCGTCATAAAGGGTGAACTCGGCATCAGCGCCAGGATAGATGTTGATTGTTATTGGTTTGCCAAGTTGAAGTTTTACATTCTCAGCAATTTCTGTTGTTGGAATTATGCTTCCTGCTTTTATGAAAAGCGGGAACTGTGCAACACCATTTGTGAGTTCATAGTCTAACCATTTGCCGCCTTCGTATGAAGTGCCGTTCCAATAGTCAATCCATTTTGCACCCTTTGGAAGATATAACTTGCGGATCTTTGTCTGAGAGAGTGGGTCGGTAACAGGGCAAACAAGGTAGTCACCAAACATGTATTCGTCCTTAATATCAAGAACTTGCTCATCATCGGCAAAGTCGAAAGCCAAGAGACGCGCCATTGTGTAGCCATCAAAAGTTTGGCGTGCAGCCATGCTATATATATAAGGTATGTGTTCGTAGCGAAGATTTATCATCTTAAGAATAGCGTCGTAGTACTGAGTGCCAGGTTCACCGAACTGCCATATCTCGCGTGGTGTGTCGCTACCATGACTGCGAAGCATTGGGAGGAATGTGCCCCACTGGAACATGCGAACATAGTATTCTTTGTAGTTGTCATCCTTTACGCCTTGCTGAAATTCACCCTTGTAGAACCATTGACGTCCATTGCTACGAGTGAAGAACGAACCAACATCGACAGTCCAATATGGATTGCCTGTTGCCATATAGTTAAGTCCTGATGGAATCTGTTGCTTGAACGATTTCCAAGAAGCGTGTGTGTCGCCATTCCAAACGATGGTTCCATATCGTTGCTGACCTGCGTATGTTGAACGTGTGAGGTTCACAACACGTGGAATGATGCCTGATGGATTCTTTGTAAGACGCTGATTCTCATATATACCCATGCTATGATAGAGTGAATAAAGAGAACTGCGTTCTATGCCGAGTGCTTCAGAAAGAACATCTTTGTTTAATTGCCAGCGGCGTTCTTGGCTATCCCATCCATAAGGAATGCCATTCTCTGGTTTTGGTAGTTGGTTCCAGTCGCCATCAAGTGGTTCACTGCTGTCACACCACCAAGCGTCGAATCCTCGAGAATAAAATTCGTCGTTTGCATATTTCCAATAATGCTTGCGTGCTTCAGGATTGAATACATCATATACATCATGCTCAAGCATCATGCCTCGGCTCTTGAAATCCTCTGCTTCTGGACACCACTGTGGATTTGGCCAGATGCTGACCATAAGCTTTGCTCCAAGTGCGTGAACGGAATCGGCAAGTGCTTTTGGATCTGGATAGAACTTTGGATCCATCTTCATATAGCCCCAGCCCTGTGGCCAGTAGTTCCAGTCTTGAACAATCATATCTATTGGCACGTGGCGATCACGGTATTGCTTGAGTGTTTTAAGAATATCGTCTGATGATGTGTAGCGTTCCTTTGATTGTGTATAACCAAAGACATACTTAGGCATAAGTGATGCATTGCCAGTAAGATAACGATAACCTGCAATTACTTTGTCCATCGTTCCGCCTGCAATGACATAAAAGTCAACGGACTTCGCAGCTTCGAGTTGCATGGTGAAGCACTCATCTTTTATACCCTCTTTATTTTCTTCATTATAGCCTTCATATTTACTGCCAGTAAATTTCATAGCGCAACCTGCATCAAACAATACCCCGACACCTGTGTTTGTAATGAGCATAGGAATCATTGCCTTGAGATTGTGCTGAGTAAGATACATTGTTTTGCCTTGCAAATTCATGTAGTCCTCCATGTGTGCGCCAAGTCCGTAGATTGCTTTTGCGTTGTTTACAAGGAAAGGAATATAGAAGCGCGTGCTTTGTCCGATGGTGTCGCGACGGATGATGTCTTTTACTGTCACATTTCCATTAGCAGTTTCTTCGACGTGTGCTGATTTCTCATCATATATGATACGTTCCTGAACAGATGGTTCTGCCTTAATGTGATTTAATGTTTGATTAAGAAGAACATCTCCGTTCTTGTTCTCAATACGTATTGCACGACTTTCTTTTGCAAAAAACACATTAAGGTCAGAGGATTTATATACTGTTACTTGGTCATTATCAGTATTTTCAATGTCAAGTTTTATGTTTTGCTTGGCATATACGCAAACGCCTGTTCCGTTCTCCTCAATTGTATTTGTAGGAGATGCTTGAACACGCACGATGGATGGTGTGATAAATTCTATCTTATAACTTTGTATCTTATCGTTTTGTGCGCTTAAAGGTAAGATTGACAATGAAAAAATAGAAAGAAAGAAAAACTTTACTAACTTCATGAAAGTGTGTCTATTAATAGGTGTTTTGTTAAAATAATATCCCTTCTTCCCGTTAGAACAGGAAGAAGGAACTTATAATTTTAGTCTTTTACTTCGACAGTAACGCTCTGAAGGTCTTCAGGACGTGAACTGCTTCCATATAGAATCTCATACTTGCCATCTTTAACGTGGATGGTATTTGTGTTCTCATCGAACCATTCAAAGCTTTTTGGAGTAAGGCTGATAGATGCTGTTGCTGTCTGACCTGCCTTGACTTCAACTCGCTGATATGCACGCAACTGCTTGATAGGACCGTTTGGATCTTGTGGATTACGAACATAAATCTGAACAACTTCTGTTCCGTCCATCTTGCCTGTGTTGCTTACAGGAATATCAATGGTGATGCCTTTCTGTTTAACAGTCGTTGATGAGAGTTTTGCCTTTCCTATATTATAAGATGTGTAAGAGAGGCCATAACCGAATGGATAGAGTGGCTTGAAGTCGCGGATGTAGCGATAAGTGCGTCCTTCCATATTGTAGTCTTCAAAGTCGCCAAGCTGATCGGATGAAGAATAGAATGTTACAGGAAGTTTGCCGCTTGGGTTTATGTTTCCATAAAGAACATCTGCAACGGCAGTACCTCCTTGCATACCAGCGTACCATGCTTGAAGAATGGCTGCGCAATTCTCGCTTTCTGGTTTGAGAGCAATGGCACTTCCTGAACAGTTTACATAAACAATCTTTTTGCCAGCATCAGCGAGTGCCTTGATGAAGTTACGCTGAACAGCAGGAAGCTCAATGTGAGTGCGGTCGCCGCCTTTGAAGCCGTCAATGTGTACAGGCATTTCCTCGCCTTCAAGGCTTGGAGCAATACCACCAACGAATACAACCTTGTCGATACCAGCAAGTTGCTCATTGATAATCTTGTTGTAGTCAATCAAAGATTCTGTTCCAATATTCACGCGAATGCTTGCGCCGTAAGTATGAATATGTGAGAAACGAATTTCAATCTTATACTCTTTGCCTGCTTCTGCCTGAATAACAGTGCGAGTAGGGGTAACACGCCAAGTGCTTTCTGACTGTTTCTTTTCTCCATTTACGATAACATCGAAATTGCTTACAGATTCTACATTGAGAACAACTTCGCCAGATTTTGTTGGCTTGAATACTGTTTCGTATGTTGCAGAGAAATCAACAAGATTAACGCCAGGAGCAAACTGGTAATTGCCTGCTGTTGTCTTGAAGAATGGGGCAGAGTGGTAAAGAGTTGTAACAGGCTTTCCCTCAAATTTTGTATTGTTCCAGAAGGTGCCTTTGAAACCTTTCTTCCCTTCAAAACTGCATTGTGCAAAGACATCTGTAACAATTTTATCGTCAGTAAGATCGCATCCTTGAATGTACTTCACATTCTTGTTGTTAGCACGGATACCGTCAAGGATAGTGACTGTAGTTGTAGGAGTGCCATTGTAGTTACCCCACATCATTGTTTTATTGTCTGCATTAGGACCGATAACAGCAATCTTTTCACCCTTTTTGAGAGGAAGGATGTTGTTATCATTCTTGAGAAGAACCATTGTTTGGCGAGCCATGTCAAGAGCAAGTTTGAGGTGTTCCTTGCTCTCAAGAACGGAACTTGGAATCTTGCTCCATTCAACAAGAGAAGGATCGTCCATTTCGCCAAGATCGAAACGACCTTCAAGCAAGCGGATAACATGCTTGTCAACTTCTTTCTCTGTGATAAGTCCTCGCTTAACAGCATCAGGAATACTTTTGTATGCATAGTTGAAACCGCATTCAACATCAGTTCCTGCAAGTGTGGCACGAGCGGAAGAATGAGTAGCATCACTTGCAACCTTATGATTCTCATGAATGTCTGTTACGGCACCACAGTCGCTGACAACAAGATACTTGAATCCCCAATCATCACGGAGAATGTCCTGAAGAAGTCGTCCGTTAGAACAGCAAGGCTCATTGTCGTAACGCTGATATGCACACATGACCTCACGAACCTTTGCGTCTTCCACAAGCACCTTAAAAGCTGGAAGATAAGTTTCCCAAAGATCACGGGCAGAGATGTTATTTATATCTGCTGTATGACGGCTCCATTCTGGTCCGCTGTGAACTGCATAATGCTTAGCGCATGCCCAAAGTTTACGGTATTTTGTATCTTCTGGTCCTTGAAGGCCTCGAACTACTGCACTTCCCATGACACCACTCAAATATGGGTCTTCACCGTATGTTTCCTGACCGCGTCCCCATCGAGGATCACGGAAGATATTAACATTTGGTGTCCATACGGAAAGAGCATGAAAACGAGTTACATCATCTCCATTGCGCTGAAGTTCATTCCATTTCGCACGTGCCTCTGTGCTGACAGCATCGAAAACCTTGTAAACCATGCCGTCATTGAAAGATGCCGCCATACCAATTGGCTCAGGGAAGTTTGTAACATTTCCCATGTTGGCAAAACCATGAAGAGCCTCGCTCCACCACTGCCAATGCTTGATGCCAAGGCGTGGAATAGCAGGGGAATCATCGAGCATGAGAAGAGATTTCTCTTCGAGTGTCAGACGTGAACAAAGGTCAACAGCACGTTCGTGAGCTGTGAGGTTAGCATTCTGATAAGGCAATTGCTGAGCCTGTGCAAAGAATGTGATGAATGATGCGTGAAGAATGAAGAAAGATAGGATGAAGATACGTTTCATATTCGTGTTTTATTTTTCAAGTTTTGCGAAGTTCCACTTTGAGTTGTCACTCTTGAAATCGTAAGGAGCAAGAATAGGAGTGCTGTCCGCCATAGAGTAGAGCACATACTTTGTGTTAATTCCTTCAGTGCCAGGAATATGCTTTGGCATAATGCGGAATGTTCCGTCTGTAAGCTGCTCAATGCGCCAGAGCTGTTCGTCAGCTCCTGTGAAAGAAGCTACAGTTGTCAATGCATTGCCTTCTCCTGCTGCAAGTGCTCGTTCTGAACCATTGATAGTAATCTTGAAATATGGACTGCTCAAGTAACCACCAGCCTCAGGAACTGCAGTAATTTGCCATTGCTGATGAGGACGGAACATGTAATCTCCTACGCGTACATCTATATTACCAGCAGGCCATGAACCGCTGACTTCACTAAGTGTCTGAAGAGGAACAGGCTTGACAGGTTCGTCTTGGTTTGCTCCCCATCCACCGCGCTGGCGTGCATAGTTCTGACGTATGAAATCAACAGCAAGTTCAAGAGAATAGCCACGGCGCTCAGAAATGATAGCGTATGTTCCTTCGCGGAACTGTTCACCGCCGACAGGCCATCCTTCTTTCCAAAGAAGAGGACGAACAGCAAGCACGGAACGACCAGACTGATCGTAATCAGCTTCCCAGTGGAATGACATAACTTCCACGCCTTCATCAATTATGGTGCGACCGAAGTGACCAGCACCAACAGCACGGAATTCGGCTCCCTTAACCATCTTGCCACCGCCTTGCAGCATGTCACGTCCCATATTATCAATGTAAGGACCTGTCACCTTCTTTGAACGACCACAAACAATGTTGTATGTAGAATTTACACCATCGCAGCAAGTGCCGTGAGTACCAAGAAGATAGTAATAACCATCACGATAAATGAGGTCGGATGCCTCACAGTCGATAGCAACATCCTTTGCCTTGTTGCCAGCCTTGCGTGCTCCTGTCTTTGGATCAAGTTCAACGATGCGGATATTTCCGAAATATGTTCCGTATGAAAGCCATAGACTTCCGTTAGTTGGATCGAGAAGAAGACCAGCATCGATAGCATCATTATCTTCGTCACCATCAGAGAAAGCAACCTCAATAGCATCGGAATATTTGAATAGAGGAGACTGAGGATCAAGAGTTTGGTTCCACATTGTCAGCACTCTGCCGTTGTGTCCACCGCCAAGACCACCGCCAGTGGCACTATAAGCAACAAGATAACGATCGCCAATTTTCAAAACATCAGGAGCAGCACCGCCGCCAGGACGAACAGGACCGCTGTGCCAATGCCAGCCATCCTCGCTTACAAGACCGCCGCCACCAGTACCGAATGTGTACCATTTGCCATCACATTCTGCAAGCGTTGCAGGGTCGTGAATCCAAGGCTGACCGCTTTGGGCGAATGCTGTTTGAGAAAAGAACAATGAGCTCAGAGCTATTGTTGAAAATATGTTGGATATGCGTTTCATTTGTTTGTGGTAATTTTGCAGTTAGTAACAGGATTTCCTTTCTCGTCGATAAGTCTGAAGCAGAAGTCACTCATGCCAGGGCCGTTGATGACTGCTCCTGTGATGACGTTTGTGCCTTTCTTGAGAGTGACAGGCTTAGAAACAACATCATCGCGAACCATACGGCGGTCACCAGAAAGAATGGCTGCTTCTTCGCCATTGAGCCACCACTTAGATGCTGAGTTTGAACCGATTGCGAAACGAACATTAGGAATATCCTCTTCACATTCGATAGTTGTTGTTGCCCAGAAGATAACACCATAGCGCTGCTGCTTTGTGCCTGTTGCAAAACGGTAAAGCTTCACGTTGTAGCGCTGACTGTCGAAAGCATGCCAAGCCTTGTCGTTTTTCTTGTATGTGATAGGAGAAGGGAATGTCTCGTTGATATAGCTGTCAACAAACACAGTGTTAGTATTGTTTGGCTTGATGATAGGATCACGAAGCAACCAGCGAAGCACGAAGCCTTCTTTATCAGGAGTAGCATACTCTCCCTCTACAGGACGCAGATAGTCTGCAAGTTGAGTCTGGCGCTCAATAACACGGTAGTTGCCGCTGAGGTGCATGAATGCGAAAAGACGGAGAAGACCATCATAGTATGCATCAAAGAAACCATCAGCATCAGGCTTGTGAGGCATGTTCCAAAGCTGGTCAATGAACTCATAACTTTTTGAATGAGAGCAGAGTAGTGATGCTGCTGCAGATGTTGCTACAAGACCGATAGAGTGACGGAGCTTCTCTGGATAGTTGCCAGCCTTGAGAATGCGCTCAGGCTTTGTGCCATCTACGTTATACTGGTCAACGAAATCGTTAATTCCCTGAGAATAAAGGAAATTCTGGATTGTCTCGCCATAGCTTTGCTGCCAAGCGCGATCAGCACATGACCAGCTGTAATCAAGAGCAATGTTCATTGGCACACGCCAAGAGTCATAGCGGAAAGCATCCCCGATGACGAAACGGCTCTTCATCAAAGAACCATCATAGTTGTTATAGTCAGGATTGAGACCTGTGACAGGGTTTATGCTTTTGTGAAGATATTCGCGGCTCTTCTTTGCACAATCGCGCCAGTATTCTGAGCGTCCATCCTCAGCATAGCGAGCCCATACTTCGTAAAAAGCAGGAAGATGGTAAGATGGATCAGTGTAGTTTGCGCCAGGAACAAAAGTAATGAGACCTGTAGCTGGGTCAATAAGAGAAGCTGTACGCTTTATTACCATTGGTTCGTCAAGTGGCTTGCCGTCTCTTCCTCTTGTTATTTTCATCTCAGATTCGCGTGGCTGAATGCAATCAAGGATGTACTGTGCCTCCTTCAAGTAATTGATTTCTCCATTGTTACCCCAACGGTTTGAGGCGAAAATGAGAGATGTGATGAAGTAAAGTTCACCATCGCTTGCAGGACCATGAGCATTAGCAGTTCCATCGCGCTTACAGCTCCAGCGGAAATATCCCTTGTTAGGACCATCCTCCATCTGCATGTATTTCTTGCTCCAACGCCAAAGGCGGTCGAAGATGTCTTTGCGGTCGAATTGCACGGCAATCATCAAGCCATAGCTCATTCCTTCTGTGCGAACATCATTGTTCTTGATGTCGCTGATATAGCCCATGTCCTTACCAACCTCAAAGTAGCATTTGTTCTTGCCGACAAAAACATCATTGAACACTTCCTGAAGTTTCTTGTCAACAGTTTCTTTTGAGTAACCAGCTTCTACAAAGAGGTTACGATAGTTGCCGCTTGACATTCCGCCATTAGTTGCAGGCACAAGAGGCTTTCTGTCTGTAAGGCTTATCCAATCCACTTCTACACGCTGTTTTCCTGTATTGCTGAGAATCAATTCATAAAGACCATTTGGCTGCTTTTTCGCCTCAAGTTTGAGAGTGGTTTCCTTTATCTCCTTCATTTGAGATCTGCCCCACATTCCAGGCATGCTCACCCAGGTTGTATATTTATCATTCTTGATGCTTACGTTGCCGTATGAAACCCATCCGCCTTCAGGAAGAATGACCTTCCATCCGAGGAAACAATTTGTTGTGTCGTTGTAGGCGATTGTTGCGCCTCCGCCAATGCGAGAATATCTGTCCATCTGAACATGACCGCTTGCATCTGTGATGCCAATACCGCGCTTAGTAGGAATGACTTCCTGTATTGTGCCGTCAGGGTTGAAGAAGAGTGAGTCTGCGCAAACAGCACGGTTCTTGTCAAAGTTTGGAGAATAGTCATTGTGATGGTAGAAGAGGTACCATTGATCCTTGTATTGCACGAGGCTGTGGTGGTTTGTCCAGCACTTATTCTCATGCTCTTTCATGATGATGCCTTTATATTCGTATGGTCCCATTGGGTTGTCACTCATGGCATAAGCAAGACACTCTGTGCCATTGTCTTCGCGAACCCAAGGGTATGTGAGATAGAACTTTCCATTGCGCTCGAAGGCGAAAGGTCCTTCTTTGAAGCCTTTAGGAAGAGTTTTGTCGCAGGAAACGCCAATAGATTTCATTTCACGGTTGCCCATCTTTATGGTTTCCACAGGATTGTCGTCTGCAAGTTCGAGAAGATTGTCCTTGAGTTTTGCCACACGCAAGCCGCCGCCACCCCAGAAGATGTAGTTGTTGCCATCGCTAGCCTGTAGCACGCAAGGGTCGATTCCAGAAATGCCTTTAATGTTTTCCTTTTGTGGAACGAACTTGCCTGTGCTGAGATTATCGCAGATTGCTACTCCGACACCGAAGCCGCGACCATCCTTTGGCGCGTTAGGGAAGAAGAAATAGTATTTGCCGTCTTTTTCGACACAGTCTGGAGCCCACATTGAATATGCAGTTGGATTTCCCCAAGGAACATCTTCCTGTGAGAGAATCACGCCGTGGTCTGTCCAGTTTGTGAGGTCTGCAGATGAGAACATGTGGTAGTCTGCCATGGAGAACCATTTGCGTTCAGGCTCCACAGGACTGATGATGTCGTGAGACGGAAAAACATACATACGGCCATTGAAAACGCGAGCCGTAGGGTCGGCAGAAAACTGGTTGCCGATAATAGGGTTTTGCGCATAGCTCGTAGCGAATGCTATGCTAAGCGCGCATGCCAGTAAACTCTTCTTCATGATTTGGTAGGTTGTTTCTGTTAATATGCTAAAACACTTTGCAAAGGTAATATATTTATAATAATGTTGCTTTCAAATATGTAACATTTCCTTTTCTATACGTTAAATATCTGTGTATGGCATTGGTTTATAGCATATACAGATGCGGTTAGCTTAATGGCGCAAAAAAGGTGAATCGGATTGCTCCAGTTCACCTTCTTTATATATTATATATGTGTGTGTAAATTATTTCTTAGCTTCTTCCTTCTTTGCATCCTTCTTAGGAGCCTTTGAGTAGCGCTTGTTGAGAGCATTCACCACTTCCTCTGTTACGTCGTATGCCTCATTAGCATAGAGCACATTGTCAATGCCAGATGACTTGCAGAGGATGAAGTCGAAGCCTTTTTCCTTAGCATAAGACTTAGTGAAGTTCTGGATTGTATCAGTGAGAGCCTGGAACTCCTTCTGGTATTCCTCCTGAAGTGAGTTGCTGAGACGTGCCTGAAGAGCTTCGATGTCCTGCTGAAGCTTGCCGAGGCGAGCCTGCTCTGCCTCAAACTGCTGCTGAGTGAACTGATTGCTTTGGTATTTGCGCTGGAACTCCTGTGCCTGTGCTGCAAAGCTCTTTCCCTTATCCTGAATAGTTGATTCTGCATTAGCACGCTTTTTTGCAAATTCTTCTTCAAGATCCTTGCACTTCTGGTACTGAGATGTGAGAGTATCGATAAGCACGAATGCAATCTTGTATGAACCGCCAGCCTTTGCTGTCTTTGCAGTTTCTGCACCTTCGTTAACAGATGGTGCTGGCTCTCCAGATTTGTCGCATGATGAGATGATTGCGCTTGCTGCAAGCATCATAAGTCCGCTGAGGACAAGTGTAATTTTCTTCATTTATTTGATTTTTAGTTTTTGTTCCACATTTATTTATTTGACTTCGTCAACTGCCAAGCGGCTTTTGTGCCTTGCTGCAAAGTCTTGACTCTGCACACAGGTGACGCCTCTTTCTCGCATCGCCTTTGACTGGCTGACATGAGTCTTGACAAAGCGGCCATTTTTCTTAAGCAGTATGCGAATGCAGAGCAAAAGCATGCAAACTGCAAGGATTATGACACAAAAAATAGCTGTTAGCAGAATTGTTTTCAACATTTTTTATAACTTTGTAGTCAAATTGAATACAAAGATAGTGTTAAATGATGTACTGCTAAAACAATAGACGGATTTTTAACCTATTTTTAGTGTTTTTTCCATCAAAACTTAACATTTTACTAAAATATGAACAATTCTGAACTTAAACCAAAACTTGTTTTCGACTATTTCAGTCAGATAAACAAAGTACCTCGTCCTTCAAAGAAGGAAGAGAAAATTATAGCCTTTCTGCAGAAGTTTGCAGAGGAAAACGGTTTGCCATGCAAGGTTGACGAAGCTGGCAATGTGCTGATCACAAAGGGTGCAACTCCTGGCATGGAAAACAAACCAACCGTAGTGTTCCAGAGCCACATGGATATGGTTTGCGAAAAGACAAGCGACAGAATCATTGACTTTGAAAACGATCCAATCGAGACATACATTGATGGCGAATGGATGCGCGCTAAGGGAACAACTCTCGGTGCAGACGACGGTATAGGCATTGCTATGGAAATGGCGTTGCTCACAGACGATAGTGTGGCTCACGGTCCTCTGGAGTGCCTTTTCACTCGTGATGAGGAAACAGGTCTCACTGGCGCATTTGATTTGATGCCAGGATTCTTTACTGGCAAGTATCTCCTCAACCTTGATTCTGAGGATGAAGGCGAGATTTTCATTGGCTGTGCCGGCGGTGCAAACACGGAAATCACTCTCCCTTTAAGGATGACAGAGCTGCGCAAGAGTTATTTTCCTCTCCACATCTGTGTTGACAAACTCACAGGCGGACATTCTGGCGACGACATTGACAAGCATCGTGCAAATGCCAACAAGATTCTTGTGCGTTTCATTGCGCAGGCAATGGAGAAATATGATGTGAAACTTGTTGATTTCCAAGGTGGAAATCTCCACAATGCTATTCCTCGCAACGCTGAGGCTGTCATTGCAGTGCCATTCCCAGACAAGGAGAACATCAGAGTAGATTTCAATATCTTTGCCAGCGAGATTGAGGCAGAATACAGCAATGAGAAGAATGTTCACTTCTTCCTTGAGAGTGCAGTGGGAGTTACTGAGTGTGTGGAGGATGAGCAAGCTTGCCAGATTATCCAGGCTCTTCTTGCTGTGCATAATGGTGTATATGAAATGAGTGTTGATCTGCCAGGACTTGTTGAGACAAGCAGCAACCTCGCAAGCGTTCATTTCACAGAAGATAAGGTTATGAAGATTGTTACAAGTCAGCGTTCATCCATTGGCAGCCAGCGAATCGCTATGTCACAGATTGTCAGTGCTCCATTCAAGCTCATCGGTGCAGAGACTGTGACAGGGGAGGGGTATCCAGGGTGGAAACCAAATGCAGACTCTCCATTGCTGAAGACTGTAACTGCAACTTACGAGAAACTATATGGCAAGCAACCAAAGGTTCGTGCTATCCATGCTGGCTTGGAGTGCGGTTTGTTCAGCGAGAAATATCCAGGACTTGATATGGTAAGCTTCGGTCCTACACTTCGCGGAGTTCATTCCCCAGATGAGCGACTCCTTATTTCTACTGTCGATATGGTATGGCAGCACATACTGGAAATTCTCAAGACAATAGAGTAAAACATAAAAATACCATTTTTCCGTATGGCTTGGCACTGCGATGTGTCAAGCCTTTTTTTTGTGATTTTCTTTTTGTGTTGAAAATCATTGTGTTGTGATTGCGTGGAATGTTGTGCCGTATTTTGCTGATCAATTACCTCGTAATGCAGCACAGCATTACCTCGTAATTGAACGTTGCATTACCTCGTAAAGCTCAGAGTAATTACGAGGTAATTGTTTCGGGCATCTCGGAACTACCAATTTTAAGGGTAGGGGAGTAAGCGGTGATTGAATATATAAATGATGAGAAAACACAAAAAAAGAGCGGAACCCGTGAGGATTCCGCTCAAGATATTTAAGTAATTTGAATTACGAGTGTAATGTCAATGGATTACTTGTTGAGGTACTTCTTACCATTCTTGATGATGATACCCTTGTAGTTGTCGCTTACACGCTGACCTGCTACATTGTAAACAGCACCGTTAGAAATAGTGTTAGAAGTTACGCTTGCAATACCAGATGGATCTGGGAGTGTAGCAGCGATTGAGTAGTAAACAGGAGCGTCAACAATCTGATTTCCGCTGAGGTAACCATTGCTCAATGCGCTCTTGAATGCCCATGTGTTAGTAGTCTCGTCGTAGATGAGTTCCCATGCAGAACCGTTAGTTCCATCCTGGTCCTTACCGAGTACGAATGATACACCACCTACGTTTGGCTGAGAGTTGAGGAATGTTGGGTTAGAGCCCCAGAGGCCGTAGTCAGCACCTGCTGGTGTGAGAGCCTTGAACTGGTAGTAAGTCTTACCTTCGATTTCTCTTTCCTCGAGCTTGAACTTAGGAGCAGCCTTAGATGTGCCCTGAGCCTCTTCGTAAGAAACCATTGCTACGTTCTGAGCGTCGTTGCCAACGAGAACTGTTTCTGTAGCCTGGTCGAAGATGTAGAGAGATTCAGCAGCGAGGAGATCCTCGATTGGAGCTGGGAGAGAAGCTGCGATTGTGTAGTAAACCATGTCAGAAACGATCTGGTTTCCGCTGAGATAACCACCGCTCAATGCGCTCTTGAGAGCCCAAGTGTTTGTAGCTTCGTCGTAGATGAGTTCCCATGCAGAACCGTTAGTTCCATCCTGGTCCTTACCGAGTACGAATGATACACCGCCTACGTTTGGCTGAGAGTTGAGGAATGTTGGGTTAGAGCCCCAGAGACCGTAGTTTTCACCTGCTGGAGTGAGAGCGCGGAACTGGTAGTAAGTCTTACCGTCAATTTCTCTTTCTTCAAGCTTGAACTTAGGAGCAGCCTTAGATGTGCCCTTAGCGTCGTCGTAAGAAACCATTCCTACGTTCTGAGCGTCGTTACCAACGAGAACTTCCTTAGCAGCGATGTCATAGATGTAAACGTAGTCAGCAGCGAGGAGATCCTCGATTGGCATAGTTGGCTGTGGCTGTGGATCTTTCTTCCAAGTACCGTTCTTGATATCTTCACCTGCCTTCTTGAAGTCTTCACCTGTGAGGTAGAGGAGTTCGAAGTCGTCGAAGATTACCCAGTCAGAAGCGATAGCAGCAGTCTTGTCAATACCGATTGTGAGGTTGTCACCAGTTTCAATTGTGATCTGTACAGAGTTTGCAACGTCAGCTGGGTGCTTCTGGCATACCTGATAGAAGCCCTGCATAGATGCTGGATAGTAGTTGTCACCAACCTTAGTGTCGAATGGATATGCACCGTCAGCAACATCATCACCGTAGAGTTCTGCAGCGTAAGACTTAGCAGTGCCTTCGATAGCAACAGCCTTGTTTACGAACATATTGATAGTACCGTCAGACATTTCCTCAGAACCCCAGTCTGTAACAACTTCAGTGAATGAGTTTTCAGTGTAGTTGAGAGACTCGATAGCCTTGATGTAAGAAGTCTGCTTGTTCTTGTCGCTTGTAGAAGCGAAGAGACGAGCGTTGTGGTTAGCCCAAGCTTCTTCGTTGCCAGCTGCATTGTAAGCGTCAACGAGTTCCTGAGTTACAGACTGACCGTCACGGTAGATAGCCTTAACGCGGAGTTCGTAAGTACCAGCTGGGAGACCAGTGAGAACCTGAGAGAGTGTGAATGCAGACTTGTTCCAGAGTTCAGCGTTAGCCTTCTGGCCCTTCTCGTCAAATGCATATTCGTTGTTTGTAGGAGTTTCACCTGACCAACCGTTAGTTGGGTTGTTAGTGAAGTCTGGGTTGATGATCAAGCTTGTAATGTCTGTTGGAGCGTCAGCTGTTGCAGTAGCGCAACCCATAGCGTCCATGAGAGCGTAGCTGTAAGGAACAGCGAGTTCCTCGAGGTATGCGTTAATCTCTTCTGCAGTCTTCATAGCGGCTGTCATTTCTGCAGTCTGCTTCTTAATGATTTCTGCAACCATAGCGTTGTCGAGTGTAGCAGCCTTGTCGTAAACTTCACAATAAGATGTGTAAGCGTCAGCAATACCATTGAGCTCGTCAACCTGCTCGTAAGTGTCAGTTTCTGCGTCACCGAAGTTTGTCATGTAAGTGAGAGCTGGCTCAACGAACTCGTGAGATGCGATATCCATCATCTTATCGAATGCTTTGTACTTGCTTTCACCGTTAGAAGCGAGAGAAACGATTTCCTTAGCCTGAGTGTAGAGTTCGTATGCAGCGTTGTAGCCGTCGCTATCCTGAATAGGACGCATGTCAGCAATCTGAGCGAGAATGTCGTTTACTTTCTTCTTGTCACCAGCAAAAGTGAGTGCGTCAATAGTAGATTGAAGCTTGTCAATGTATTCACCAAGCTTTTCGTCAAAGTTAAGATTTTCACCGTAGAAGAAGAGACGGAAACCAGTGAAATTAGCAACACCAGTACAACGACCACCAATCTTGAGCTTGCCGTCAAGAGCAGAGATGATAGAAGTTTCTACATCACTCCATACATTAGGATTCCATTCATACCAACCGTATGCAGCACCGTTAGGAGTATCAGAGTCATTCTTTACTGTTTCAGAAACAACGACTTCGCCCTTTGAATTTTCTGCATAAATTTCACGAGTTTGTTCACCAGCCCAGAAGTTACCACGAACAAGACCCTTAAGGCTGTAGTAACCATTTGGAAGACCTACGAGAGCCTGCTCGATACCGATTGTACCAGAACTTACAGAGTTCCAACCGTCAGATACACCAACAACACCACCTTGGTACATAAGCTGGAGACCAGCAGACCAACCACTATATGCATTTACTCTATACCATTCGTTTGTTACATCATTAGATGGGTAAAGAGTTACGCCTTCACAGATGTCAACAAGATCTTTTGAAGCGAGGTTCATTTCTGCGTAAGCCTTTGGACAGCCCAAAGAACCACTGACGCTACCCCAGTCGGCCCAACCGCCTTCTTTGAGAGTCCAAGTGCCATCCTCGTTTTGAGTAGGATTGTACTGTGGCTGAACGAACCAAGGGTTAGTGATGAGTGAAGTGAAGTCCTTTGCTCCCTTTTCGTTTGCAGGCTGAGAGTTGAGGTAGTCTGCACGAGACTTAGAGAGTTCATCATAGATACCTTTGTAGTATGCAGTTGCGTTATCACCGAGATCCTCAGGATTGTCAGTAGTAGCCAATGCATTGTACTTGTCAAAGTCAGCCTTGAAAGTAGCGTAACCCTCGAATTCAGTAGAAGCGAGCATTGCTTCGCACTGAGAAAGGAGAGAAGAGAGGTTCTTTACGAACTGGAGGCAGTCTTCATAGTCCTGAACAGCAGCGATGAGGCTCTTGTTTACAGCAACAACCTCTTCTACAGATGTGCCATCATAGATAGCATCACCGCTTTCCATGAGCATATCAGAGATAGAACCAGCAAGAGCGCTGAAGCCGGCAGCTTCTACGTCATTGTAGATGTCCTCAAGGTTAGAAAGAGAAGCGAGAGCCTCTTCCTTAGCGAGTTCAAGCTTCTGAGCCTCGTCAGCAGGACCGTCATAGATAACCTGAAGGTTTGAGAACACAAGCCAGTCAGCAGTGATAGAACCAGTCTTGCGGAAACCGAGACGGATGTAAGAATCCTCAGTAACAACGATCTTCATTGTGTTGTGGTACTTTCCAAGAGCGAAATACTCACTAAGACCAACGAGGCACTGAGGACAGTAATATGAAGTTACCTCGCCTGTTTCTTTGTCCTTAAGGTCATACTTGTAGTCGTTCATCCATGAACCATCACCATAGTAATATACCTGTTCGTGCTGGTTTGGAGTTGCAAGAGAGCAGAGCACCTTGTCGAAGTTACGAGTAACCTCAGATGCAGGATCCTCAGAAGTGAGGACATCAGCATAGAGGTGACCATACTTCATGTACTTCTTGTTGAAGTGGTTTGTGAAGTTGTCGGCTGGAGTTCCTTCACGATAGAGAGCCTGTACGTCGATTGTGTAAGCACCTGCTGGGAACTTAACAACCTGGTACATGTCGGCTTCCTTCTTGTCGTAGAAGCCGTAAATACCAATGTGTCCATCGAAAGATTCAAGGAACTCATTTGGAAGATCACCATCAACCTTCCAGTAGTCACCAAGAGTCTGTACGACTTTGTCATGTGGGCGGTTTGTGTCATCGTTTGGTCCAACTGTACCAGAGAATGACATACCGTCAACATCACCAAGACCGAGTTTCGCAGCGACGTTTTCGCCTACTGTGAAATCTGCCTGTGCACTTGCAGCAATCGCAGTAACGAGTGCAAACACAAATGTAAACAGTTTTTTCATAAAACTTGGATTAGTAAAGAAATTAATAAATAGGTAATTTGTAAAAAAAATCTGGTGCAAAATTACGCTGATTTAGTTTTTTTTGCGTTTTTTAATGTTTCAAATGTTTGTTTTTACGTTACAATACATAACAATATTGGAAATGATTTGAGAAAAATCACAATTTTAGCTTCGTTTTTGGGAAAAACAGCATTTTTCCTTTCCCTATATATTATATAATGTGTAATCTTTGTTTTTAAGAGTGTTTGTGGCTTTCAAACACCCGTTTTGTTTCTTAAAATAAAAAAAATGTATCGTTTTGTTATGTGTTTTTGCTAAAAATGGAATACCTTTGCACACGAAACCTAATGGTCAAAAATCGAAGTTAAACTTTTTATATATCTTCAGCAAATGAAACGATTCATTTTTGCATTGGCTTTGATACTTGCCAATACCTTTATCCTTTCGGCGCAGAACGATAATGATGTTGCGCCTCATTATGGTAAAATGCCTCCTATTCATGTTGATGGCAATCAACTTCGCGATGAAGCAGGCAATAAGGTTGTGCTTCATGGTGTGATGGATACCCCAAGTCCTTATTTCAATTCTTGGCGATGGGGAAACTCAGCAACTGATGCTAACATCTCGGCTTGCGTGAACTATTTTGATAAGTTGTTCACTGCTATTACTGATTCAACATGCGGAGCGTATTGCAATCTTTTCAGACTTCATCTTGATCCATGCTGGACTAATGATAATTCTGTAAATGCAAAGGGTTTCACAACTCAAAATGGAAAGACTTATGATCCGCTTGGTCAGGAAGTTGGAGGTGAGGCAGATATTCACCACTATTCTGGTGCAAGACTCACTCGTTATCTGAAGACTGTATATTGGCGCATTGCTCAGCAGGGTTTAAGACATGGCCTTTACATCATTATGCGTCCTCCTGGCGTATGTCCTGGCGACATCAAGGTTGGCACATACTATCAGGATTATCTTGTTGATGTGTGGGATAGAGTGACCAAGAACGATTCTATCAAGAAATATTACGGTCAAATTGGCCTTGAGCTTGCCAACGAGCCTGTTCGCATTAAGGATGCTAATGGATCTGAGTCAAATGACCAGCGTTACCGTGATTTTTTCCAGCCAGTAATTGACAAGATTCGTGCTAATGGCTTCAAGGGTATCATCTGGCTTCCAGGTGGCATTTGGCAGCAGGAATACAAGCCTTATGCTGCTTGTCCTCCAACAGATCCATTGAACAATCTTGGATATGCTGTTCATAACTATCCAGGATGGTATAACAATAGTGACCAGAATTGTGTTGCTGCTAACACAATTACTGCATTCGGCAACTCTGTTCCTGTTGTCCGCACTAATCCAATTGTCATTACTGAGGTTGACTGGAGCCCTCAAAAGCCTGGTACAGGTCACTATAATGAAAGTGGTGCTTGGGTAGAGAGCAACTATGGCACATGGGCGACTGCTTCTACTTCGAAGTGGGGTAAGGCTTACAAAGCATTGCTTGACAACTATGGCAACATTTCTATGACTCTCTCAGGCACAGCATGTTACATAGATGTTGATTCTTATATCAAGAACAAGAAGGTGGTTCCTGCATTCCCTGGCGTGACAGAGGCTTGTGGTGAGGCTTGCTTCAAGTGGTATGCAGAATATGCTAAGGTGGACTATCCTAGTGATGAATACTATCAGGAAATGGATATTCCTGAGAATGCTTTTGAGTTGTCTGATAAATGGTTTAACCCACATATTTTATATGAAGGAACAGCAACGCATTCTTCTTCTTTTTCAACAGTTAATATGAAAAAGGGCGGTTGTGTCGGATGGAGATTTGACAATCCTGGTGGCTTGGACATTTCACAATATGAGTATTTGAAGATTGTTCTTCCAAGAAATGCAGTCAAGGGAACATATTTGCGCATTTATGACAATTCGTGCAATGCAAATTATTTCGGCGACTGTTACAAGCTTAATATGGCAGGATCGAAGGAATTTACGATAGACTTGCAGAATCTTGTAAGCGAAGCGGGTAATAAGATAGATTTGTCTCATATCCGAATTGTAGGTGTGTCTTCTGATAATGCAGATCAAAAGTTTTACATATCTTCAATCACACTCGATGGTAATGCTTCTGGCATAACAGACCTTACCGCTGGTGCTTCTGCCTTTGGAAAAGAAGAGTATTTCACAACAAACGGCATTCGAATCAACTCTCTCCAGAAGGGACTTAACATTGTTAAAAAAGCAGATGGTTCGGTAAAGAAGGTGCTTGTTAAATAGAACACATTTAGAAAATATCATTAAGTTTGTATAAAAAAGGGGTATAAAGTTTGCTTTTATGCCCCTTTTCTATTAACTTTGTATTTGATTTGTGTTTTCTACACATTGATAATAGACAATCTGGTAATACCAAATCTGAAAAATAAACCAAACAATATGAAACGACAGTTACTTTGCGGAGCTCTTATGCTCGCATCAGTCTTGGGTGCTAATGCCCAGAAAAACATGGCCGCACCTCAAGGCGGCAAACAGATTAGTAATGAACTCATAGGCATCTTCTTCGAGGACATCAGTTCATCTGCCGATGGTGGTTTGAATGCAGAACTCATTCAGAACGGTTCTTTCGAGTATAGTCCAGCAGAACGTGATGGCTGGGGACCAGGTACTGCTTGGAAAATCACTCGACCAGGTCACTCTCTTGGTACTATAGAAGTTCATCAGCAGGATCCTATTCATCCAAACAATCCTAACTACATGCGTCTCATCATTGAGCGTACTCGTCATTTTCATGATTATGCAGGATTTGCAGGTTTCGGTATCCAGAATGATGGTTTTGATGGAATTAGCGTAAAATCTGGTGCTAAGTACAACTTCTCTATGTTTGCCCGCAACGTAAAGACTGATGCTAAGTCTGTTCGCATCATTCTTGGTCAGCCTCAGGGTTGGGGCAAGGATCCAAAGGTTCTTGCGGAAAAAACAATTAAGGTTGATTCTGATGAATGGACAAAGTATTCTTGTGAACTTGAGGCAAATGCTGATTGCAAGAATGCGTTCCTCCTGATTATTTCTCTCACTACAGGTGTGATGGATGTTGATATGATTTCTCTTCTTCCACAGGATACATACAAAGGACATGGTCTTCGCAAAGATCTTGCAGAATCTCTCGAAGCTCTTCAGCCAAAGTTCATGCGTTTCCCTGGCGGTTGTGTAGTTCATGGTGGTGGTGATGGTTTCTGGAACACTTATCGTTGGAAGGAAACTGTTGGTCCAAAGGAAACTCGCCGTGGCCAGAAGAACACTTGGGGCTATCATCAGTCAATGGCTCTTGGTTACTTTGAGTATTTCCAGATGTGTGAGGATATGGGTATGCAGCCTGTGCCAATCCTTCCATGTGGTGTAAGCTGTCAGGGTACAAATGGCGGTTGGAACATGTGGCCAACTCAGGCTCAGGATGTTGTTTCGATGAACGAAATGGACGAATGGGTTCAGGATGCTCTCGACCTTATAGAGTGGGCAAATGGTGATGCAACAACAAAGTGGGGTAAGGTTCGCGCAGAAGCTGGTCACCCTGAACCATTCAACCTTAAGTATCTCGGTATCGGTAACGAAGAGAAGATTTCTCCTGAGTTCAATGAGCGCTTTAAATATATGTATGATATCGTCACAGCTGCTCATCCAGAAATCGTGATTGTTGGTACTGATGGTCCAGGTTCTCACCCAGGTAACCCTGACTATGAGAATGGTTGGAAGCTCGCTGATGAAATCGGCATTCCTATTCTTGACGAACACTATTATGAGCAGAGAGATTATTTCATGAAGTCTCGTCAGTATGACAGCTATCCACGTGATCGTAAGACAAAGGTTTACCTTGGAGAATATGCCGCAAAGGATAAGAAACTCATTGATGCACTTGCAGAAGCTCTTTATCTCATTCATGTTGAGCGCAATGCAGATGTTGTGACAATGACTTCATACGCTCCTCTTTTCGCTCGCAAGAATGGTACAAGCTGGAATCCAGACCTTATCTACTTTGATAATGAGCGTCCATATCTCACTTGCAGCTACTATGTTCAGCAGATGTTTGGTCAGTCTTCAGGTGATTATTTCTATGGTGATTGCGTGACAATCAGCGATCAGGACAAGTCAGAAGGAGAGGGAATGCTTCAGGAGCAGTCAGTTGTTCTCAACACAAAGACTCGTCAGCTTTTCGTTAAGGTTGCTAACGCTACAGACAAGGCAAAGAAGGCAAATGTTGATCTTTCTCGCTTCAGCATTAAGCCAAATGCAAAGAAGACAACTCTTTCTGGAAAGGCAGATGACGAAAACAACTTTGACCAGCAGCCAATTAAGCCTGTTGTTGAGAATGTTCAGGTTAAGAAGCAGATGACTCTCGACATCGCTCCTTACTCATTCACAATGTTAACAATTCAGTTATAATATAACATATCTCTGTCTTTTTTATCGTCAGATGATATGTGACGAACAGGCCTGATATAAAATGATTCGAAGGGTTGAGTCGTCTGTGAAGATAACTCACCCTCTTTTCTCCCAAAAATCACTAACTAATCCGTATTTATCTATTATATAAAGGGGGAGTGAATCAAAGGCTTTATAAACAACTAACTACACGAATCATTTCATAAGTAATTTTAGCTTATGCAAATAACAAGAATAAAAGCTTTACTGACAATCTTCGTTTTATCGGTTCTGAGCATCATGCAATTGAATGCTCAGAATGTTACAGTTTTCAATTCTAAGCAAGGATTGTCCAATTCTTGCATTCAATCTATTTCAGAAGACAGTCGTCATAATATCTGGATTGCGACTCAAAATGGTCTCAATCGGTATGATGGTGTTAAGATGAATGTGTACCGTCATAGTGAAAAAGATCCATCTTCTCTGTGTCATGATGAAGTAATGTGTGTGTTTGAATTGGATCGCAATCACATCTTGATAGGAACAGCATCTGGTATTCAGATTTACGATTATCCAACCGACAAATTTTCAGATGTGCCATTCATTGGTATTGAGGGAGATACAATTCGTTCGCGTATTTCTAGATTCTGTCGTGTGAATATCGAAGGAAAGGAGCGTATAATGGTTTGCTTCACTGGTTATGGAAATGGTGAAATTTTGTATGATGATAATGGCAAACCATACGTAAAGCATATCACCAAATATAATACTGGTGCAAACAATGACCATCCAGAACAGTTCTTTCAAGATAAGAAAGGACGCTTGTGGATAATGAACAGCACTAATCATGTTTATCTCCAAAAGAAAGATAAGTTTGTTGAATACCCTGAAATTCAAGGTACTGTAAAGCTGTGCATGTCAAAGTCTGGCAATATCTATGCTGCAACAGGATTCAATGGACTTTTCCGATATGATGAGAAAACAGATAAGTTCATAAATGTCGCTTCTGCCTCACAGTTCGGTGGAGTAGTATATGGCATAACAACCTGGTCACCTCACAGAATGTTCATTTGTACTGATGGTGGCGGTTTGCGTGTATATGATGAGCAAACAGGCAAAGTCACTCTTAGCAACTTGAAGGTCAATGACTTTGAACTTTCTACTAGCAATGTCAAGGACGCATTAAGCGATATGTACGGCAATGTATGGGTGGGCGTTTACATGAAGGGTGTTATGATGAAGCCAAGTGGCAAATCATCATTCGAGTATGCAGGAAACCGTTCTATCGGAAAGAATTCCATCGGAGAAAATGCAGTTTTTGCTATTTCAAGAGATATTGATAATAATCATATTTGGATAGCTCCAGATAATGATGGACTTTATCGAATTTCATCAGATGCAGTTTCTTCAACTCATTGGAATAGAAAAACAAATCCTGGGATGCCTCAAGGATTCACATCAATATATCCTATAAATTCAACAACTGTTCTTCTTGGTTCATTTTTTGATGGACTTTGGATGATGACAGGCAATAGTTTCTCGCTTGTCACAAAGGAAATCAATCATATTTTTGATATACAACCAGCAGAAGATGGTGGCTATTGGATAGCCACAATGGGACAAGGAGTTTTCCATTTCAAATTGTCCACAAAAGAATATAAGCAATACATTGCTAACTGGTCAAATAGCGCCAAAGGAGAAAGAGTTCTTGGCAACCCTTATGTTTATAGGGTGTTGAATAGCAATGGTAAGCTTTATGTTGCTACAGCAGAAGGACTTAATATCTGCAAAGTGACAAAAGATGGTACGATAATGGAAATGGGGAAAAAGCTCATTGCTGGTACTGCCATCAAGCATATTTGTTTGTCAAAAAATGGCAAATCGCTTTGGGCAGCCTCCAATCGCGGACTTTTCAAGATTGACACAAGTACTTATGATGTAAAGAAATACACTACAGATGATGGTCTTTCTAACAATAGCATCGAATCTCTCATTGAGGATGATGGAAAGTTGTGGATTGGAACAGACTTCGGACTCTCATGTATGGATATAAATACTGAGAAATTCACCAATTTCTATTCCGATGATGGTTTGCAAGACAATGAATTTAGCTGTGGTGCTGTTGCAACGAATGGCAAGAACATTTATTTTGGAGGTATTGGCGGTCTCACATATTTTAATAATGAGAACCTTGAAGAGATGCGCAAGGAAAACGCTCAAACAAGGATTCGCCTTGTTGACATTCTCATTGGCGGCAAAGAAATACATTCTGATGATATGTCTGATGGATATCAGATTCTTGAAGGAGTTCTAGATGACAATCCAGTAATTAACCTCTGTCATTCGGATAATCATTTCATTCTAAGTCTTTTAATTGAAGGCAAGTCAAGCATTCATGTTACATATGAGTATAGCATAGATGGCGGTGATTGGATCAATCAGGGACAATATGTAAATCGTCTTGTATTTGATAATCTTGATCCTGGTACATACAACATTCGCATACGTGCTATTGCGTTAGGAACGGTCAGTGAAGAACGTGAACTTACAGTTATTGTTCATCCTGCATGGTATGCGTCATGGTGGGCAAAGATAATTTACTTCCTACTTTTCTGTCTTGTCGGATGGCTTCTTTTTGAATACTCAAGACGTCAGATACAGGCTCGCAGAGTCATCATGCGCCATCGCCAGCAAGAAGAAATCAATGAAGCACGCATCCAGTTCTTCATGAATATCAGTCATGAAATTCGTACTCCGATGACACTCATTCTTGCTCCATTGGAGAAGCTCATCGGTATGGATAAAGATGCTGAATGTCAGCGTAACTATCAGCTTATCAAGCAAAATGCCAATCGTATCCTCCGTTTGATAAATCAGATGATGGATGTTAGAAAGATTGAACAGGGTAAGTTCCTCCTCAATTATAAACAAGTTGAACTTGTCAGTTTCATTCAGAATATCTATGATGTGTTTGTAACTAATGCGCAAAGTCGTGAAATCAACTATCAATTCATTCACAATATAGATACCCTTCCTGTATATCTTGATGCTGACAATATGGATAAGATTGTGATGAACTTGCTCAGCAATGCCTTCAAGTTCACACCAAATGGGGGAAGCATATCAATTTCGCTCGAAACAGATGAAAACAATAACTTTGTTCTTGCTGTGACAGATACTGGTCAAGGAATCAAGGATGAAGATAAACCAAAAGTATTCGAGCGTTTCTATTCTGCAAATCATCAGAATGGATACATCGGAACAGGTATCGGTCTCAATCTCACGTCAATGCTTGTTCGTCTGCATAAGGGAGAAATTACTGTTGCAGACAATCCTGAAGGCAAAGGAACACAGTTCGTTGTTACAATGCCTTATGGTGATGAGTCTTTGTGTCTTATCAAGACGGGAAATATTATTGTAGAAGAGCATCAGGCAGATGAAGCAGAACAGAAGACATCCGAACTTCTTGTTGTTGACAAAACAATTGATACTCGTCGTAAAAACATTGTTCTCGTTGAAGATGACGAAGACATCCATCAGTATGTTCATAGTGAACTTTCTGCAGACTTCATTGTCAATGATTTCAACAATGGTCAGCAGGCATGGGATTTTGTAGTTCGCAATCCGGAAAAGGCAGATCTCATTATCTCTGATATTATGATGCCTGTGATGGACGGACTCACTCTTTGCCAGAAGGTTAAATCAAATCTCAATACAAATCATATTCCTATTGTATTGATGACAGCACTCGGCAGCGATGCAGATAGAATTGTAGGTATTACAAATGGCGCAGACGCTTACTTGTCAAAGCCATTCAATATTGATATTCTTACATCTACTGTTGCTAACCTCTTGAAAACTCGCCAGATGCTGCAAGGCAAGTTCATTAGTGAACGCCAACGCGAGGAGAAGATAGAGAAGGTTGAGATTGAAACAGCCGACGAGAATCTTATGAATAGAGTTATGACCGTTATAAATGAAAATATGGATAATTCTGAGCTTTCTGTTGAACTTGTTGCAGATAAGGTTGGCATCAGCCGCGTCCACTTCTATCGTAAGATGAAAGACCTCACAGGTCAGGCACCACGCGAGTTTATCAAGTATATCCGCTTGAAAGAAGCAGCCCGTCTGCTCTCTGAAAAAGACATAGATATTATCAGTGTTGCCTATGCTACTGGATTCAATTCTGCTTCTACGTTCTCAACAAGCTTCAAGGGACTTTTTGGAGTGTCACCTTCTGAGTATAAAAAGCGGAACAAATCGGAATAACGTATATACATAATTACAGTTAAAGGCTGTCAAGTTTGCGCTTGATAGCCTTTATTTGTGTAATATAATAGTCTATAATATATTGTATATATGTGTGTTATTCTTCTGAAAGAAGATTGATAGGATTTTTGTCGCTAATTTTTGCTCCCATCTTGGTGAGTTTTCCGCAAGTTTGCAGGATGCTTTGACCTTGAGGAAGAAGTTTCTTTTCTCCATCTTCGTAAGCCTTTTGGGCAGCATCCAGAGCCTTGCCGATAGCAGAATATTTCTTCATGAACTGTCCCACACGATCTACCATTTCATTTGCAAGGGCAAAAACCTTCTCATGATTCTGTGCCTGCGAAATCTGCGTCCATGTGAGGTTCACAATCTTTATGGCAGCATAGAGAGTTTGCTCGTCAGCAATGAACACGTTTTTCTCCATCGCTTTTCTCCAAAGGTCGGGCTGTGCATTGAGGGCTGTCCAAAGGGCACCGCTATGTGGCACAAACATAATGACATAGTCCATTCGCATCTTAGGCGCGCAGACGTATGAAGAATAGTCCTTTGTTGACAATTCCTGCACATGACGCTGGATGCTCTTTATGTGTTCTTTCAGATGGTTCTGTCTTTCCCCCTCGTCTTCAGCATTCACATATTCTATATATTCCTTGAGCGAAACCTTCGAGTCGATGATGACCTCACGCCTTGTGTCAAGATGCAGAATGACATCCGGACGCATCATGCTGCCATCTTCCGACTTGATTATCTCGCCGTTAGCATTGCGGAGATAAGGCTGAGTGTCATAGTGAATGCCCTGTGTAAGTCCTTGTGACTGAAGTATTTCGTCAAGAACAGTCTCGCCCCAGTCTCCTTGTACCTTATTGCCATGCTTGAACACCCTTGTCAGTTCTTCAGCACTCTTTTGTGCAGCAGCACTTTGCCTCAGCATGTTCTCCACGTTAGCCCTCATCTCTCCTGATATGGTTGATTGCTGCATCGTGTTCTCGTCCATAGCCTTCTTCATCTTATCAATCGTCTCGCGTAACGGATTGACAATCTGTCCAAGACTCATGTTACTTGATTCAGAAAACTCCTTCTGGCGCTGCTTCAGCATTTCCTCCGTTGCGCCTTTCATCTCGGCAGTCACCCTTGCTAATGTCTCGTCAAATCGGCGCTGCTGAGCATCAAGCATTTCTTTGTGGCGTGCCTCCTGTGCCGCCAAGCTTTCTGCATACGCTTTATCCTTGATTGCCAGTGTCTCAGCGCATGATTTTTCTTTCATGCTGACAATCTCCTGGCAATGTTTTTCAGCATCAGATTTTATGTTTGCTATCATTGACTCAAAGTCAGCCTTCTCGTCATTTGTTTTTTTGTCATACATCATTTTGGCTGCGATAAAACCCGCAACCAAACCTCCTATGAGTCCTATAAATAAGTAAAGTACGATTTCCATTAAGTAGGTATATTCAATATTTTTTCTTTATCTTCTTTTTGCGTTTCTTTCCCAAAAAACTCCATCTTCATATCCCTGAATGCTTTTGTCCTTCTCTGCATTTTCCAATCGCTTGGCAGCCCATAGGCAGTATTCCTCGTTCAGTTCTATTGCTAAGAAATGCCTTTCAAGTTTCTTTGCCACAACAGCAGCTGTTCCGCTTCCGGCAAAAGGATCAAAGATGAGATCTCCTTCCTTTGAAGAAGCAAGCATCAGTTTGGCATATAGTTTTTCCGGTTTCTGAGTAGGGTGGTCTGTGTTTTCTGGCATTGACCAGAAAGGAATGCTTATGTCATCCCAAAAGTTTGAAGGACAAGTGAGTCTGTATTTTCCGTCGTCCGTATCTTCCCAGTCCTTTGGCATTCCATGATCTTTGTAAGGAGCTAATACCGAGCGCTTTATCTTTACAGCATCAAGGTCGAAGTAGTAGTCGTTCTTATTCTTCACGCCAAACCAGATGTCCTCCATTCCGTTTTTCCAATTGCTCTTAGCACCCTTGCCCTTTTCTCTCTGCCATGTGATACGATTAAGAATGGTAAGCTCTTCATTCATAATCGTTTGAAGTGCTGCCGTGCATTTCCAATCGCCGCAAAGATATAGAGAACCATTAGGCTTCATCTTCATGCACACCTTGTGAAACCATGAACGAAGGTATGCCAGATAGTCCTCATCCGAACGGGAAGAAAACACCATTTCGCCAAACGTCTTTTGAAGATTGTAAGGGGGATCAACAATTACCATATCGGCAATGCCATCAGGAATCTTGTCAATGACATCAAACAAGTCGCCCAGAATGAATTTGTCCTTCCATTCCGTGCAATCATTAAGTTCGTCAGTCTTGACAAAACGTTCCGACAGTTCGCCTATTTCTTCGGGTTCAACTGTTATTGTCCTGTTATTTTTGGCTCTTATTTTCTCCAATATATAAATATATGTGTCCCGTGCGGAATCTTTATAATTTAACTCTTAGCCATTAGGCTTTATATTATAATTTCATCAGAGAACTTTCCATATCTTCAAAGATATGAATCCAGGCTTGAATCCCGGCACGCAAACATATATGGCATTGTTAAGCCAAGCATATTTGCTGTCGTTAGGAGCCTCGAAGCGTGGGGCGGTGCGGAAATAGAAAGTTGGCTTGCCTTCAGCATCCGTACCTTCGCTGATTAGACCGCAGTTGCGAACATGGATGTTCACGCCATCGTCAGTTCGGATGGAATAGATGGCTTCCAGCTCTGTGCGTCCCTGCGACTGGTCGCGAAGCTGATAGTCAGCGCCTCCGGGGATGATAGTCCCTTTCATCTTAGGTCCCTCAAAAGTTCCGCCAGTGATAGGAATAATCACACGCTCGCCGTGCGATGTCTTTCCAACGGTGTATGCTGGGTCGCAGGTTACGAGAAGTTCACAAACATACTCCATGTCGGGTGCTTTTTCCTGTGCAAACGAAGCAATGCAGAAGAAAGCGGAAATAAGAAAAATGAGCGTTCTTTTCATGATTGAGATTGTTATAGTGTTGCAAATTTAGTATTAAAATGTAACACAAACAAAGATTTTAAGGGTAAAAATTGTTTCGTTCGGAATTATATTATAAATTTGCAAGCACAAAGCCTATAATAAATCTGATTTTATTAAGACTCTAACATAATTGCTTAATTTAAAACTAAAATCTAAAATGATCAATCAACCAACAGTGAAGCTTGGTATCGTAGGCGTTAGCCGCGACTGCTTCCCAGTGACTCTTACTCAGGCTCGCCTCGCTGCTATCATGGCAGAAGTTAAGGCAGCTGGTCTTCCAGAGGTTTACGATTGCCCTATCACAATCGAGAACGACGTTGACACTTACAAGGCTCTTGACTGGGCTAAGGAGAATGGTATCAATGCAGTTTGTATGTTCCTCGGCAATTTCGGTCCAGAGGGTCCAACTACACTCTTCTGCCAGAAGTTCGGTGGTCCTGCAATGGTTCTTGCTGCAAAGGAGGAAGGCAAGGCTAACCTCGCTTCTGACCGTGGTGACGCTCTCTGCGGTGTGCTCAATTTCTCTTACAGCGTAGGTCTCCGTCGCCTCAAGGTTTACATCCCAGAGTATCCAAACGTAACTCCACAGGAGGCAGTTAAGGAACTTGCTGACTTCCGCAACATCGCTCGCGTTGTTATCGGTGTTCGCAACCTCAAGGTTATCGGCTTCGGTCCACGTCCTTGGGACTTCCTCGCTTGCAACGCACCTATCCAGCCAATGTATGATCTCGGCATCGAGGTTCAGGAGAACTCTGAGCTCGACCTCAAGAAAGCATTCGACGAGACTGCTTGCAAGACTGCAGAGATCGCAGCTGTTGCTAAGGACATGGAGAAGGAGCTCGGTGCTGAGCGCAACACATACCCAGAAATCATCAACAAGATGGCTCAGCTTGAGGTTACTCTCATGGACTGGTACGAGAACCAGAAGGGTGGCTCTAAGTTCGCTGTATTCGCTAACAAGTGCTGGCCAGCATGGCAGCCAATCTTTGAGTTCGAGCCTTGCTACGTCAACTCACGTCTCACAGGTCGTGGTATTCCTGTAGCATGTGAGGTTGACCTCTACGGTGCTCTCTCAGAGTTCATGGCAGAGTGCGCTACTGAGAAGCCAGCTACTCTCCTCGACATCAACAACTCTGTTCCTGCTGACGTTATCCCAGCTGGCGCTAACCTCGCTGGTGCAGACCTCAAGGACCTCTACATGGGCTTCCACTGCGGTAACACTTGCTCACAGTGCATGAAGGACTGCAAAATCAAGTATCAGCTCATCCAGGCTCGTCTCATGAGTCCAGATATCACTAAGGGTACTCTCGAAGGTCAGATCAAGCCAGGCAAGTCAACAATGTTCCGCATCCAGTCTAACTCTGACGCTAAGCT
>JAGHUI010000114.1 GCA_018064885.1 Candidatus Minthosoma equi
TCCACCTCTTCCCATCCCGAACAGAGAAGTTAAGCCCGGGCGCGCCGATGGTACTGCACCGCAATGCGGGAGAGTAGGTCGCCGCCTACTTAGAGCTCCTCCGAGAGATTGACTCTCGGGGGAGCTTTTTTGTTTTAAATTTTGTATTTGACTTCTGAATCCAATACAAGCACATAGCAGATATGGTTATTGTCATGATACTCTAGATAGGTTTGGAATAAACTTTCAGGAAAAAGTTCAAATATGTTAGTTGTAAATTTTTTTATCTGTTCCTGTATGGAATGTTATAGTTAGGTGTATAATATATTCTTATATCAGGGTAGTATTCTAATGTGTAATCATTTTCATTGTGATAGACAATACCGATACTATCAATCTGATGTTCTATTTGATAGAAGCCATTCTTATATCTGTATTGTTGAATAGCCTTTCCAATATTTTTCATTTTGTTTCTGTTTATAGCCATTTGGGGACTTCCGTATTTATCTGAACTCCTGGTTTTTACCTCAATGAAATGAAGCCTATTGTTTTTTCTTGCAACTATATCTAACTCACATCCTTTGTATAGATTCCAATTCCTATCTAGAATTTGGAAGCCATTTTTCATTAGATATAATGCTGCTATTTCTTCACCAGTTCTTCCTAAAGAACGCGCTTCGTCTTTTTTGTTTTTTCTTCTTAATTCTTGTTGAGATTTGATTGCCAGTAATTGTTGATGAGTGTTATATTCATGCTCATTCTTGAAATGGTTGATATTATAGCCTTCTACTGCAAGAAACCTTCCAATAATATTGAATCTTATGCTATTGTATATGGTGTTTTCTTTTTCTAATATAATAATAGAGTAACCTTTATGAATACCAACTTTTAATCTTTCTATTCCTTTTATAAAGTTTTCTTCAACTACAGCTTTGTCATATATTAAACAACCTCTCTTGTTGTATGATGAAAAAGAGTACTTACCTAAAAGAGAATGAAAATCAAGATAATATATGTTATTTGTTTTGAGTTCCTCTTTTACTGCTTCTTTAGTACTATTATAAAGTAACTTTGTTTCATAATTGCATTTTGGAATATTTTCACGAATGTCAACAACACAATTTATTCTATTATGTTTCAGTAGATGAATGAACTTGGAAAGTTCAGTTTTCTCATCACCATAAGTGTATAATGTGTTATTTGTTTCCATTTTATATATTACATTTTTGACTGCAGTTTCTACATGTACCTTTTACAATATATTCTATATCGTCAGTAATGAATCCTTCTGGAAGAGTAACAGCTGGAATAGCTTGGTCTTCTATACAATAAGTTTTGCCGCATTTTGTACATGCAAAATGGATGTGATTTATATGATGAGGATTATGATCCTCATCATTGTGTTTTGAATGTATATCGCATCTACAAACACAGTATTTGCAGAAGCCTGATCCATCGTCTATTTCGTGTATTAGTTTGTGCTCTGTAAATAACTTTAATGCACGAAATATACTTGAACGATCCATTACAGGCAACCATCCTTCTACATCGTTTAGTGTAAAGGTTTCAGTTCTATGTCTTATTGTTTTGAAAACTAGGATCCTGACAGATGTAGGTCTTATGTTATGCGATTGAAGAATAATCTCTTCTTCTGTTTCTTTCATTGTTTATATGTGTGATGTTTTCGTTCTCTTATTTGTGAATCAATATGTCTATTTTTCGAAATGTTGATAATCCTTTACTGATGTCCATGCCCCTCCCCACTTGAATCCATGCTGTATGAATAATCGGTAACAAAGATCATTTTTATTAATGATATTAACTTTGGTGTTTGTTAATTTTTCTCTTCCTGCAGCATATTGCTTTCCAGTTTTTGGCTCTACTTTTCCAGTTCTTATATGAAGACAAGGATTATATAGAGGATTTACATCAATTGCCAGTCCTTGAGAATGCTTTGACAGTACTTTAGACCCACTTATTGTTCTGTAATTGAAGCATGAAGTATTGTTTGCAGTCATGCTTGTCTCATCATCAGCATTATATTTGTCAATCAATGCGATACGCTCTATCTTATAATTGCTTTCGTATAGTTTCCTAAAGATTTCTAATAGATCGTTTGCAATAGACGCATTACATACAATTTCACCTAATTGTATCTTTCCGTTTACGTTTCTGTGAAGAACTTTCAGATACCTTAATGATGAGCGCTTGATAGTGCAATTCTTCTTGTATGACTTGTTTTCCATCCTTACAAAAATCTCATCGCTTATTGGTATTGCAACAAAGCACGAATCAATGGAAAATTCATTAACAGCAGCATCACTTATTACTGATTCTGGTATCCATTTTTTCAATGCTTTCATTTCTTGGTTTTGTGCTTTAGCTTGCAATAAGCACAATGAAAACAATAGATATAATAATATGTGTGATTTGCTCATTTTTGAGATATGTTTGATAAAATTAATGACTTGTATTCTTTAATATATGTGCAAAAGTAATCATTAAAATCTTTATTTATGTCAATTTTGAAGAATTGTTTTAAAATGTCAAAATATTTACTAAAAAGTGAGGTTGAAATTTACAAATTGCAAGATTTTCATTAAATAATTGAAACACGTAAAAATTTATTTGAAAAAAATAATCTCAATTAGCAAAAAATTTTGTTAATTTGTAGTCAGAATATAACATTAACAGATATAACATGGAAAATAGAATTCAAGAGTTAACAGAAAAACTCCTGAAAGATGGAGTGGAAAAAGGTAATGCTGAAGCTGAAAAGATTATAGCTGCAGCAAACGAAAAAGCTGCTCAGATTATTGCTGACGCTAAGGCTAAAGCAGAGGAAATTGAGCAGGCTGCAAAGAAGCAGGCGTTGAGTACTGAAGAAAACACCAAGAGTGAGATCAAGATGTATGCTGCTCAGGCTCTTAATGCTCTTAAGAGTGAGATTGCTAATGTCGTTGGTGACAAAGTTGTAAAGGACGCAACAGCAGAGGTTGCTGGCAACAAGGAGTTCATGAATGAATTCATCCTCAAACTCGCAGAAAAGTGGGGAGCTAATGAAGACCTTGTTATTTCAACAGCTGATGCAGAAAGCCTCAAGGCACTCTTTGCAAAGAAGGCAAAGGCATTGCTTGATAAGGGCGTGAAGATTGAGCAGGTTAATGGTCAGAAGAGTCTTTTCACAGTCCAGCCTGCAGATGGTTCTTATAAGGTTAATTTTGGTGAGGCAGAATTTGAGGAATATTTCAAGAACTTCCTCCGTCCACAGCTTGTTGAAATGATATTTTAATTGAGAGAATGGGAAATTATTATTGTTTAATGGCAGGTTTGCCAGACATCACTTTGGAAGATACAAAGTCAGGTGTCAGCATTTCTGACTTGAGAGAAGATCTCGATGGTACGCTTTCTGATTATGACAAGAAAGTAATGTACTATTTCTTCCTCAAGAACGATTGCATGAACCTTGTCAAGCTGCTGAAGAATCCTGAGGCAGAAATTGACAACAATGGCAACTTAACCATGGAACAGTATGTCGATCTCATGACTTCAGCAAGGGAAATGAACTTCAATGTTCATCGTTACCCATCATTCATGAGTGAATTTGCTCGTAATTACAATTACAACAAGGATAAAGAAGGATATTTCCCAGAGGACGATATGCTTTACCAGTTCTATAAATACGCAATCGAGACTTGTCCAAACAAGATGATTCGCGAGTGGTATAAGCTCAACCTCAACATTGCAAATATTCTAACAGCGTTCCTTGCTCGCAAAAATGGATGGAACGTGGCAGATTTCATTCAGGGTGACAATGAAGTTACTGAGATGATCCTCACAAACAACACAAAAGACTTTGACCTTACACATGAATATGATTATGTGGTTGATCTTATGAAGATAGTTGATTGTGACGATCCTGTGGAGAAAGAAAAGAAGATAGATGCATTCAAGTGGCTATGGCTTGAAGAACAGACATTCTTCAACATCTTCTCCATTGAAGCCGTGTTTGCCTATATGTGCAAACTTGACATGCTTTTCCGTTGGGATAAACTTGATGTACAAAAAGGACAAGAGACATTCCGCCAGATTGTTGACAATTTGCGTGGTGAGGCTCGTGTTCCAGAAGAATTCATTAGAAAATAAAAAATAATATAATATGACAAAAGGAACAGTAAGTGGCGTTATTGCCAACATGGTGACACTCTCTGTCGATGGTCCAGTTAAGCAGGGTGAAATCTGCTACATTGAAACGGGCGGTGACAAGCTTATGAGTGAGGTCATCAAAGTTGTAGGTAGTGACGTTTATGTTCAGGTGTTTGAAAGCACTCGTGGACTCAAGGTTGGAGCACCAGCCGAATTTACAGGACACATGCTCGAAGTGCAACTTGGTCCGGGTATGTTGTCAAAGAACTATGATGGTCTTCAGAACGACCTTGACAAGATGGACGGTGTATTCCTCAAGAGAGGACAATACACTGACCCTCTTGATGCAGAGCGTGAATGGGATTTCACTCCAATAGCAAAGGTTGGAGATGAGGTCGAAGGCTCAGCTTGGCTTGGTGAGGTTATTGAAAACTCACAGAAGCTCAAGATTATGGCTCCATTCCAGATGGAAGGCAAGGCGAAGGTTAAGAGCATTGTATCTGCAGGAAAATACAAGATTCACGATGTAATGGCTGTCCTTGTCAAGGAAGATGGCACAGAAATCAACGTTGACATGATTCAGCACTGGCCTGTAAAGTTTGCTATGACAAACTACAAGCAGAAGCCACGTCCATTCAAGCTCCTTGAGACTGGTGTTCGTACAATCGATACATTCAACCCAATTGTAGAAGGCGGTACAGGATTCATCCCTGGTCCATTCGGTACAGGTAAGACAGTCCTCCAGCATGCCATCTCAAAGCAGGCAGAAGCTGACATCGTAATCATCGCAGCCTGTGGTGAGCGTGCCAATGAGGTTGTGGAAATCTTCACAGAGTTCCCTGAACTCGTTGACCCACACACAGGTCGCAAGCTCATGGAACGTACAATCATCATCGCCAATACATCAAACATGCCAGTTGCAGCTCGTGAAGCATCTGTATATACTGCCATGACAATGGCAGAGTATTACCGTTCAATGGGTCTTCGTGTTCTCCTTATGGCAGACTCTACTTCTCGTTGGGCACAGGCACTTCGTGAAATGTCAAACCGTATGGAAGAGTTGCCTGGACCTGATGCCTTCCCAATGGACCTTGGCGCATTGATTTCTAACTTCTATGGTCGTGCAGGATACGTTTATCTTAATAATGGCGAAGTTGGTTCAATCACATTTATCGGTACAGTATCACCTGCCGGTGGTAACCTCAAGGAACCTGTAACAGAGAATACTAAGAAGGTAGCTCGCTGTTTCTATGGACTTGAGCAGGATCGTGCCGACAAGAAGCGTTACCCAGCCGTTAACCCAATCGACTCATATTCTAAGTATCTTGAATACCCAGAATTCGCTGAGTATGTGTCAAAGAAGATTAACGACAAGTGGATTCCAAAGGTGCTTGCACTCAAGACTCGCATGCAGCGTGGTAAGGAAATTGCAGAGCAGATCAACATCCTTGGTGATGATGGTGTGCCAGTAGATTACCACGTAGTATTCTGGAAATCAGAGATTATCGACTTTGTAATCCTCCAGCAAGATGCATTCGATGAAGTTGATGCAGTAACTTCACTTGAGCGTCAGGAAGAGATTCTTAATCTTGTTACAGAAATCTGTGAGAAAGATTTCAGCTTCGACAACTTCCTTGACTGCGTAAGCTATTTCCGTAAGCTTATTAACCTCTGTAAGCAGATGAACTATTCTCCTTACAAGAGCGAAGAATATAACTCATTCGTTTCACAAATTAAGACAATGCTTGAGCAGTAAAAATTATGGCAACAGCTTTTCAGAAAGTATATACTAAGATAGGCCAGATCACAAAGGCCACCGTATCCCTCAAAGCAAAGGGTGTCGGATATGATGAGCTCGCTACAATCAATGGTAAGCTTGCTCAGGTAGTTAAGATTGCAGGTGATGATGTTACTCTCCAGGTGTTCGAAGGAACAGGAGGTATTCCAACAAATGCAGAGGTAGTATTCCTTGGCAAGTCACCATCACTTAAGGTTGGTGATCAGCTTGCAGGACGCTTCTTCAATGCATACGGTAATCCTATTGATGGCGGACCTGCCATTGAAGGTAAGGAAGTAGAGATTGGCGGTCCTTCAGTGAACCCAGTTCGCCGTAAGCAGCCATCAGAGCTCATCGCTACAGGTATCGCAGGTATTGACCTTAACAATACTCTCGTGTCAGGTCAGAAGATTCCATTCTTCGCCGATCCAGACCAGCCATTCAATGAAGTTATGGCAATGGTAGCCCTCCGTGCAAAGGTTGATAAGATCATCCTTGGCGGTATGGGTATGACAAACGATGACTACTACTTCTTCAAGAACACCTTCTCCAATGCAGGTGCTCTCGACCGTATAATCGCCTTCATGAACACAACAGAAGACCCAGCCGTTGAGCGACTCCTCGTTCCAGACATGGCGCTTACAGCAGCAGAGTACTTCGCCGTAGAGAAGCATGAGAAAGTGCTTGTTCTTCTTACAGATATGACATCATACGCAGACTCACTCTCTATCGTGTCAAACCGTATGGACCAGATTCCATCAAAGGACTCTATGCCAGGTTCTCTCTACTCAGACCTTGCAAAGATCTACGAGAAGGCAGTACAGTTCCCAGAGAACGTAGGTGGCGGTTCCATCACAATTATTGCCGTTACAACACTCTCAGGAGGCGACATCACTCATGCCGTTCCAGATAACACAGGTTATATCACAGAAGGTCAGCTCTTCCTTCGTCGTGACTCTGATATCGGTAAGGTTATCGTTGACCCATTCCGCTCACTCTCACGTCTTAAGCAGCTTGTTGCAGGTAAGAAGACACGTAAAGACCACTCTCAGGTTATGAACGCAGCCATCCGTCTTTATTCAGATGCAGCCAATGCAAAGACAAAGCTTGAGAACGGTTTTGACCTCACAGACTACGATAACAGATGTCTTGACTTTGCCAAGGACTACGCAAACAAGCTCCTTGCTATTGACGTCAACCTCGACACAGAAGAGATGCTCGATGTTACATGGACACTCTTCCACAAGTACTTCAAGCTCGAAGAGGTTAACATCAAGAAAGAGTTTACTGATATCTATTGGAAATAATCTGGAATTTCTAGAAAACCAAGAACATCTGGAATATCTAGTAAAACTAGAAAATAATGGCAATAAAGTTTCAATATAACAAAACATCGCTTCAGCAGATAGAGAAGAACCTGAAGATGCGACAGCGCACCTTGCCTATCATCAAGAGCAAGGAGACGGCTCTGCGTCTTGAGGTGAAGAAATGCAAGGAAGAAGCTGATGCCTTGGAAAAGAAACTGCAGGAACAGATTGGAGGCTATGAGTCGATGTATGCCCTTTGGGGAGAATTCGATACATCGCTTGTCAGCCTCAAGGATGTGCAGCTCGATGTCAAGAAGATCGCGGGCGTGCGCGTACCTATATTGAATAATATCGAACTTGACATAAAGCCATTCGGACTCTTCTCAGCTCCGAAGTGGTATTTCGATGGAATCAATCTCCTGCAGGGACTTGCCAAGACAGCAGTAGAACGTGAGTTTGTCCTTGCTAAACTTCAGCTTCTTGATCATGCCAGAAAGAAGACCACCCAGAAGGTGAACCTCTTCGAGAAAGTGCAGATTCCAGGATTCCAAGAAGCTGTGCGAAAGATCAAGCGATTTATGGAAGATGAGGAGAACCTCTCCAAGTCTTCACAGAAGATTCTGAAATCTCTTCAGGAAAAACGTGCAAGAAAGGAGGCAGAGGAAGCAGTATGATACAAGACATGAAAAAACTCACATTCCTCATCACTAATGGGGAATATGACAAGTTCATTGCAGACATCCGCCAGCTTGGCGTTGTCCATGTAGAAGAGCTTCAGCAAGGTGCAACAAGCGCAGAGCTTCAAGCAGGAATTGACATGGCAGAGCGTTATAAGAATGCTTTAAATGCACTTAACTATGCCGCTGATTCTTACGAGACTAACAAAGCATATTCTGCCAAGCCTGCTGATGCCTCAAAAGGCGATTCTCTGGTTCAGCAGATAGAAAATCTTCTTGCCGAAGAGAACACTACCAAGCATGCTATTGATGCCGCAGATGCAGCCATCGAACAGCTTGATCCATGGGGAGAATTCTCTTGGGACAGCATTCGCCAGCTTGAGCAAAGCGGCTATCATCCTTACTTCTATTCTGTAAACGCAAAGCTTTACAAAGCAGAGTGGGGCGATAAGTATTTTGCCACAGCAGTCAATGAAGTCAACAAGAAGACATACTTCATAGCCTTCACAAATGAAGATACAGAGCCAGCCATAACAGCCGAGCGACTTTATCTTCCAGAGAAGAGCCTTTCGTACTATGTGGAAAAACGCAAGCAGCTTGACGAGCAGTTGGCAAGCGTGCATGAGCAGCTCCTCCAGATCAATGCAGAAGAGCGTCCATCTCTGGAGGCAGGAAAGGTGGCAAATGAAGATGCCATCCAGCTCTCCAAGGTTCACCTCAGCAATGAGGAGATAGCAGGAGGCGCTGTTAAGCTCATGATAGGATGGACTCTCAAGGAGAAAGCGCAGGATGTTGTCAGCTATCTTGACAAGGAGCACATCTTCTATGAGATAGAAGACCCAGCATTCGATGATAATGTGCCAATACACATCAAGAATGACGGATTCTCCAAGCTCTTCGAGCCAATCCTCAGGATGTACTCACTTCCAAACTACCATGACATTGACCCGCTGCCATTCTTTGCGCCATTCTTCATGCTCTTCTTCGGACTCTGCATGGGCGACCTTGGCTACGGACTCATTATCACCGCACTCAGCATCGCCCTTATCTTTGCCAAGCCAGCTATGGCATCATTCGGCAAGCTTGGAGCCCTGCTTGGAGGAATGACATGCATCTGCGGATTCATCACAGGAACATTCTTCGGAATTGACCTCGCCCATGTTGATTGGGAATTCATGAAGCCAATGCAACCATACTTCATCAACGACTCCATGAAGGACAGCTTCTTCGGATATTCGCCAATGATGGTCATCTCCGTCATCATCGGTCTCATCCAGGTGCTTCTCGGCATGACATTGGCAGGATGCAAGGCAGTGAAGAACTACGGCTTCATCTACGGCGTAGGTAAGTTCTCTTGGGTTCTCGCGCTTCTTAGCGCAGTAATACTCTTCGGACTTCCAATGTTCGGAGCAGAGCTTCCACAAACCGTGCAGTACGTTCTCTACGCTCTCATCGCAATATCAGCATTCGGCATCTACTTCCTCAACAACCCTGCAGCATACGCAAAAGAGGGCAGCCTCAAGAAAGTGCTCGGCGTGGGGCTCAACTTGGGAAGCGGACTCTGGGCAACCTACGGAATGTCAACAGGACTCCTTGGCGACCTCTTGTCATACATCCGACTCTTCGCCCTCGGTCTCACAGGCGGCGTGCTCGGCTCTGTGTTCAACAGCCTTGCTATGGACATGAGTCCAGACGTGCCAGTGGTTCATGAAATTGTGATGATTATCATTCTCCTCTTCGGTCATGGCATCAACTTCGGTCTCTGTATGATATCTTCATTCGTGCATCCAATGCGACTCACATTCGTAGAGTACTTCAAGAATGCAGAATTTGAAGGAAATGGTAAGGAATACACACCTTTCAAGTGCAATTCATAAGCGTGTCCATCCGCAACAGAATAAAGAATATCAAATATAATTATTTATTAACTCCGACTCCTTCCATGTCATGTTAAACCCTTCTCATGGGTGACGGAAGTGTGGTCATTAAAACAAAATTATCAAAATTATGTCTCCAGTACTTTTAGCTTACCTCGGCATCGCACTCGCCGTAGGTCTCTCAGGTATCGGTTCTGCTTATGGTGTAACAATTTGCGGTAACGCAGCCATCGGCGCATTCAAGAAGAATCCATCAGCAAGCGGTTCATACATCGGTCTTGCAGCCCTCCCATCATCACAGGGTCTTTACGGATTCGTAGGTTTCTTCATCCTCAATCCACTTGTAAATGCAAGCATTGACATGTTCGCAGCATGTGCAGTATTCGGTGCAGGTCTTGCACTTGGCGCAGTAGCACTCTTCTCTGCTATCCGTCAGGCAAAGGTTTGCGCAAACGGTATTTCTGCAATCGGTGGTGGTCACAACGCTTTCGGTACAACAATGGTGCTCGCCGTGTTCCCTGAGCTTTATGCCATCCTCGGTCTTCTCGTGCTCATCCTCATCTCAAGTGCTATTGCAGCATAATCCAGAAACAGGATATAGAAATGACAAAGAGACAGTTCTTCGTGAGCTGTCTCTTTCTTTTTTATGATACACTTCATAGAACGAGGTTTCTATTGTGCATGCTATTTCTGTTTGCTTGTTTCCTCTTCATACGCTTTCATTACCGCTTCGCGCTCAGCATTATCTCTCTCGTCCATATCGTCCATTTGCTTGATGATGCCTTTCACTCTTTCGCGTGTCTTTTCTCTTTTGCGATCATAGAGCCAATATGTTGGACTCAGGAAGTTGTATGAAGGCCTGCTGTTCAGCTTGAACCTTAGCAAATCCTCTGCAGTCAGTGCAGGACCAAAATCCTGAGCAGTCCTTCCTATCACCTGCACTTCCTGCAGTCTTATAGCATCGTCAACAGGATCGGGCTCGAGGTGACGGCGCTTGAGCACAATGCTCATGTATAGTGAAGGCATTATGCTTCCCATGATGATTTTGTCCTTGGCGATAATGGCAGAATCCATTCTGGCTTCTTGTGAGAGAGAATTGCCATAGTATAGGTATTGGTCGTGATTAAGGACAGGGGAATACTGATAGTTCTGAATGAAATGAGAGAAGTGCTTTGATGCCATGCATAGCGTGTCTTTGAGAGGCAGCTGTCGCATGAAATAATAGCTCTCGTATGAGTTCAGATCGTCAATGTCTCGATCCTTGTATGGGTTAGATTGCCATCCGCTTTCTTTCTCCTTCGATATTGTTGCAACGGAAGATGAGCGGTTCTGAATACCCTCCATTATCCATGACAAGAACTGAAGTTTCGTGTTTGCTTCTGCTATTCTTCGCTCTTTTTCTGAAAACTCGTATTTCTCGGCAATACTCATAACGCTGTCCAAAGCAAGACTCATTTTCCGCATCACCTTATCTTGAAAAACATTCAATGTTGCTCCTTTGCTGTCGCTCTCATAATCTTGGAGTGTGTAGAACGTCCTGTTGGAAATGTCGTGAAGCAGCAGGTTGAGGCATTTCATCTCCTTGCCATCCATACGTTTGTATGATTTTACCGCTCCGCTTCTGCTCACGTTAATGATGATGCTGTCACCGGGTTCAACGTAGAAAGGAATGTAATGGTTGCTTCCAGCAGAAATCTCGTTGTAAATCGGATGGCTTATGCCAAATGCAAAAGCTGTGGTTGTAGAGCTTATAGCTTCCGAGCCGATTTTCTTCTCTTGGTCGGTGTAAATGTCTCTCAGCCAGAAATAAGTGTAAGGCGTTGGGCGATAGGTGGAGAATCCAAATCCATCAGTTGCCGTTCTCATCTCATCCTCATCATACCTCAACTCTATGTAAGTGCCGAGCAGCTTAGGGCGCTTTGCAGCATGCGCTCTATTTGCGCAAAGCATGATGGACGCAACGATAAATATGTGTAAGCAAAAGAATTTCATAACGGCGCAAAGGTACACATTATGTATCTCTCTGCCAATACTGTTTACAACATTTTAACAGTCAAGTATGTCCCCTTAAGTTTTTATAGCATTTCTTATTTGCCTGTAAAGGATAAAGGCTTCTATTGGAATACATGATGATGTGTTGTTCCGAATGATATAGACTCTTTTCCTTTCAAAAACTTGACAAAATCAATATTTTTTTGTAACTTTGCAAAGTAAACGCAAATCTTATAAGTAAAACCATACAAACCAGTCAAAGCTTTTGTCCCATGAATCAAAAGCTTTGTCCAACGAGACAAAAGCCTTGTCGCATGAGCCAAAGCTTTTGTCCCGTTTTTTTTACGGGCAAATGCATGAAGGTTTATCGGG
>JAGHUI010000009.1 GCA_018064885.1 Candidatus Minthosoma equi
GTAGCGTGTCTGCTCCTCGGTCAGCTTTGAGCCTTCGATTCGGTTGGAATTGTAGGCGAGCTGCACCTGAGTCTTATGGTAGAGTCCTCCCTTGCGATGTGACTGCTGCTCATCGATGAGGAACGATGTGAGTTTGTTTATTTCTTGCTTGCTCATGTACGTGTTGGCGCATTGCGTATTTTAACGTACAAAGATACAAAAAATTTTGAACACGTGCAAATAATGCTTGCTTTTTAACGAAAAACAACAAAAAATCTATGACACATTGTCTTGATGCTTTCGGACAGAAAATTATCAGTTATCAGTTTATCAGTTTTTTGAAACGACAAGAAGAAATAGTTATTTATATTATATATAATATAAATAAAGCTTTAAAATCGTATTATCAATCTCAAAAAAATAATTGATAAAACTGATAACTGATAATTTTTCGAGGGGTTGAAAAAAAATTGCAGAAAAATGAAAAATTTTTGCTCATTTTCTTTAGACCGCAACGAAATGTTCGTACCTTTGCATCGTGAAAGAAAAAGCGGAGCAACAGCAGATGAAGAGCCGCCGCGCCCGACTCCGAACGCTCGGCAATTCCGCTTCCACGCTGTCGGAAACTCCGAATCTCAGAACTCTTAACCTTAACTCCTAATTCCACATTCCTAATTCCTAATTCCCAATCCCCCTATGACTCTCACACTCACTCGCAAATACACATCTTACAACACCACCCTCTCCGACCTCGTCATCACGGACAGCGATGGCAACGAGATCTTCCGCTGCGAGGCGCTGGAACTCGGCTACCACCCTCACTCGCTCGACCAGTATGTGCCTGAGAAGAAGCTTCGCCCGAAAGGCACATCGGGCAAGTGCCTTCCCACTGGTCGCTACCTGCTGAAGACTGCTTTCGCTCCGTTCAACCCCTCATGCCTCAAGGTGCATCATGCGCCGACGCACAACGGCACACTCATCTACGGCGACGCTACGACCAAGCGCAAGGTCAATGCGGTACTCATCGGACGCACTTCCCATGATGGCCAGTGGGAGGTGGAGAAGGTGAGGGATGAGTTCAATGAGGTGGTGATGAGGAATTACTTTGAGGAGTGGGAGATGGTGGTGGAAAACGAAAACGAAAACGAAAACGAAAACTAAAACCTTTGACCAAAAACATACAAAACGCTATGAAGAAAGACTGGAAAATTTGGCTGCAAGTGGTGCTTACTATCCTTACAGCTATCGCGTCAGCACTCGGCATCACATCATGTGCTATGAGAATGATGTGATTGACCTTGACGTTGACTCTAACCTTGACGTTGACTCTAACCTTGACCTTAACTCTAACCTTGACCTTAACTCTAACTTACTACTTTTCCAACTCAACTATTAACTATTAACTTTTAACTTATCTATTACTATGCCTATTAAGTACAGAAAAAGCAAGATTGTCCTTGGCTACCAGGAAGGTAAGCCAACAGTATTCAAGGCCCAGCAGATCAGCTACGGCACACTTGGCCTTGACAAGCTCGTAGCAGAAATTGCACACGCTGAGGGCGTGAACGAGACACAGACGCTCTCTGTCATCACTGCGCTCGTGAACCGTATCGCTCACTACGTTGAGCTTGGCTACGGAGTGCGTGTGGGCGACCTCGGCAGCTTCAAGCTCCAGATGAACGCTAAGTGCACCAAGACGAAGGAGGAGGCGACTGCCGATACCATCAAGCGCTTCCGCGTGAACTTCCGTCCGGGCAAGAAGCTTCAGGATGTGACTAAGACTGTCACCGTGAGCGACTATGAAACACTTGATGCGGAGTAGTTACCAACAGATTAAGCCTCAATGGTTCCGTTATGGTTCCGTTGGGGCTTTGTTTTCGAGAATGTCGTCCAATACGGGTGCTATTCTGTAGATAAGGTTTTGATACCCTGCTGGAGGATTGAGGATGATGCGCTCTGAGGAATTTTTCATGTTGATTGTCAGCATCAAATCGTCTGGGATGGTTCGAGTGAAGGTGGTTATGTCCTGAGGTGCTGATGCTGCTCCGAGAATGGCGCCTACAGTGCCTCCGATGATGCTGCCAGCTACGGCTCTGCCCATGGCTCCTGCAAAGTTGCGTTCTATGTGGGTGTATTCCTCCACATGTCCATTGTGCAGGTTCTTCACATCTACCGACTCAATCTGACGCGTGTCTATGAGCTTGACGACAAACGCTTTCTTTTTGGACATTGTGTCTAGATCTATCTCATCGAGAAAGTGCATGCAGCGAACATAAAGAAGGTGCTGCTCTTTGTAGTATTCGAACGAGGCATTATAGACGGATTCCTTGTATCTGTAGCTGTCTTCCGAGAACTCCTCGTAAGTAGAACCATCGTTTATTTCTTCGAGCGTTGGGAAATAGTCTTTGCAAGCGCCATACTGGCTCATCCTCTTCTTTCGCTCTTCCACGACTTTGTCTATCTCTTCCGACTCAATGCGCTGCCTTTCAAGCACTCTTTTTTCTCTCTCTTTCTCACTTTTGGGTGTGAAGAGGTCGGACATGAAATAGCCGAACATCAGGATCAATGGTCCTAATATCACAATTATTCCAATGACAATCAGTATATCCCAAAGAATATCCATGATTTGAGTTGTTAAGCTGGTGTATGTAATTATTTCACAAAGATACGAAATTTTCATTTTCGTTTTTGCAATAATGTGATTATTTTTGTGAAAAACTTGACAAGGGGTGTTAGATTTCGTAACTTTGCACTTGAAAACAATTCACAATCATTTCAAAAACAACGCATATCAATACACTCTATCTATGGATCTCATTCCTTCTTTCCAAGTTGACCACACCAATCTTCATCCGGGCATTTACATCTCACGCCGCGACACAGTGGGCGGCGAGTCGGTGACAACTTACGACATCCGCATGACTTCGCCTAATCAGGAGCCAGCTCTTGCGCCTTCTGCCATCCACACCATTGAGCATATTGTTGCCACTTACCTGCGCAATGATGAGGAATGGAAGGATCGCATAATCTATTGGGGACCTATGGGATGTCTCACAGGAAACTATCTCATCATGAAGGGCGAGTGGTCGTGCGAGGAGGTTCGTCAGCTGATGATCCGCGCTTTCCAGTATGTCGTTGACTATGATACTGAGGTGCCTGGCACTACGCCTGCAACCTGCGGCAACTACCTGTTGCACGATCTGCCTATGGCGAAGTGGGAATCTGCCAGATACGTTGACCGTCTGAAAAACAATTTCTGCTCTGAGTACAACGGCTACGAGCGTCCGCAGGATGCCACAGGCCTCGTCTTCCACGATGCTTAGCCTTTGGGACGTCAGACGCTCAAAAAAAAGACAAGATCAAAACACTTACATTTTCATCTTTATTCAGGTCTTGACTCGTCAAGTCCTGGCATCTACGAGCACCAATTTTCCTTGCAAATCCAGAAGGACTTGCAGATAAAATTGATACTCATAGATGCTGGATGAAAATGCAAGACAAAATATGCTGAAGCAAAAAATGTGCTGCGCATAAAAAACAAAGCTCTTACTACCCCATCCTACCCATACATGGAGAACAGAGCATGGCGGTGAAATCAGAACGCTGTGATTGTATTGTCTGAACGATCGTAATAGAATTTGTGAATGACAACTTTCGGATAGGCGTGAAAATTGACTAACATACCAATAGGAAATCCCGTTCCAAGCATATACGAGAACAATTGCTGGTATTCTTTAGACGAGAGATTCTCTATTGCCTTACATTCTATTATCACATTTCCTCTTTCACGAGGAATCATCAAATCCATCTTCAAATAAGAATCCATGACATGCCCTCTGAAGACAGGATGGTGCTGGTATTCTTTGATGCCCTTTATTCCTGATTGCTCTAATGCTATCATCAAAGCCTCCTGATACAAGAATTCTGGCATCCCTTGTGGGAGTTCATTATGAACATCTTGAATAACGCCAATAATGTCATAAACATATTTCTGAAGCTGAATCTTCAAACTTGGATCAAAAATTTCTTTCTGCTTGATTAACATATTGACATTTAATTTTTTATCGCAAAGCGAGATTTTTAGATCGTATTTTGTCTTTTATGGGTTCCAGGATGTTTATGATGATTAAAATATCTGAAAGGCACGAAGGACTTGCAAGGATTTTAAGCATCAGAAACATCCAAGGAATTGACATCGTCAATACCTTAACAGGAACCAATAAAAGATATTTTGATCCTACCTATAAAAACATGGCAGGCATCAATTTCAGCCTTTGACAGCTTTCTCCAGACGCTGGAGGGCTTCGGTGATTGTGGCGCGCGGACAGCCGACATTGAGGCGCATGAAGCCTTCGCCCTGCTCACCGAACATGAAGCCAGGATTGACAGCAATGCCGGCTTTCTCGATGAAGAGCTTGAGAAGGTCGTCGTGGGAAAGACCAAGCTCACGACAGTCGAGCCACACAAGATAGCTTGCCTGAGGACGGATAGGACGTATCTGAGGAAGGTGCTCTGCACAATAGTCAATGAGGTAATCAATGTTGCCCTCAAGATATTCAAGCATCTCCTTGCGCCATGGCTCACCCTGCGAGAGAGCTGCAACGGTGGCTACAGGAGCAAACATGTGAGCCTCACAGAACTCGTTTGCCTCCATCCAGCTGAAGAAAGACTCACGCAACTCCGGGTTTGGCACGATAACCCATGAAGACACGACACCAGCCATGTTGAACGTCTTGGAAGGTGCGGAGAACGTGATGCTCACCTCTGCTGCTTCTGGACATACGGTAGCAAAAGGAATGTGCTTGTTGCCATAGAGAGCGAGGTCGCAATGGATTTCATCGCTGACAACGATAAGGTTGTGCTCCTTGGCAAAGACAGCAAGGCGCTGAAAAGTTTCCTTATCCCAAGTGACACCTACAGGGTTGTGAGGGTTGGCAAGCACAAGCAGGCGGCATTTGTCATCGCATTTACGCTCAAGGTCATCAAAGTCCATGAGGTAAGGAAGCTGGGAAGGATCCTTGGCATAAGCATCAAGATTTTCGATGAGAGGATTCCAAACAACCTCGTAGTTATTGCCCTTAGGCGTGTTGAAGAACGGATGATACACAGGAGGCTGAACAATAACCTTATCGCCTGGCTTGAGGAATTTGTTGATGACCATAGCAAGTCCTCTGACGACACCTGGAACGTATGTTATCCATTCACGCTGCACTTCCCACTGGTGATGATCCTTGATCCATCCGAGAACTGTAGGCCACCACTCGTCGGGATCGCAAGTGTAGCCGAGCACAGGACTTTGCTCCACCTGATTGATGATTGCTTCCTTAATGAAAGATGGTGTCTCCCAATCCATGTCTGCCACCCACATGGCGAGGAGATCTGGATTGCCGAAAATACGGTCGAGGCGATCCCACTTGAAGGAATGAGTGCCACGGCGGTTTATTACTTTTGAAAAATCGTACATAGTTATAGTTTTCGTTTTCGTTTTAGTTTTCGTTTTCGTTTTAGTTTGTTAATACAAGCTTTATTTCAGCATAGGTGTAGTCATCTGGCAGGAGAGCTTTGACCTCGCTGATGGTGCATGCCTTGTTGCCAAACGAGCGAGCCACACCTCGGATGATGTTCTGGTGCTGGGTGCTGACAAGTTCGTTGAGGTTTACCTCTCCCTTTTCAATATAAGTGGCAAGATGACCGGCTATGGTACCTTCTGTGAGTGAGCGCTGCTTGGCAATCTCTGCAATGGTATTGCCTTCACGGAAGAGACGATAGCTTTCAGCTCTGGTGTCAACCTTTGGTTTCTTTTCCTTTGCCTCCTTTTCTTCCTTTTTCTTTTTCTTGGATGCAGCATCTGAAATGCTCACGCCCTCCTCGCTCACTTTTACTTCATCGAGCGATGCAAGGGCTTTGGCGTTGAGATAGCCACGAACGGAGAAGCCTGTGGAGAGCAAGCGTGAGAACACTCCTGTCTTCATCTTATAGGATAGCGTGAAGGCATCGAGAGCATTGTTATACTGATTCTTCACCTGCTTATTGTTGATGACCAGTTTTGTGGATGCCATGACAGGATCCAAAAGCTCGTGAAGCTTCTTCTGGAAATAGCCCATAGCAGCCATGAGACGCTCGTTGAGTTTCTCGTCCTTGGCGAAGTTGCCCTGCGACTGCGCCATGAGCTGCTGGTACTGATTGCCGAACTTGAGAGCAACGGTTATGATGTCGGCATCGAGCTTCGCATAGCTATCCTTCATAATAGAAAGGAAGTCGGGATAGGATGCTGCCAAGTGCTCTCCGACCACACGAACCATGTAGCCAAGATCGCTCTTGAGCGTACGGAAATCGAACATCTCGTTGAGGAGATGAAAATAATATTCGTACTTCATCTGCGGCAGCTTGTCTTCCGTCTGCTGCGCTTCTGCCAGCTCTTTATCTATATAGGCATTGACAGAGGCATCGGTGATGACTGAGCGCAAGGCAAGAGGACGAGAAAGAACCATGCCCTGAAGGGTGCGGCAGCGGCTGAGAGCCACATACACCTGTCCGTGGGTGAAGGAGTCGTTGATGTCGAGCACAGCATGGTCGAAGGTAAGTCCTTGGCTCTTATGAACCGTGATTGCCCATGCCAGGCGCAGAGGATACTGGGTGAAGGTGCCTTCAACCTCCTCGCGAATATCGCCTGTCTTGTCGTCGATGACATACTTCGTGTTTTCCCATACTACTTTCGATACGAGGATGGTTTTGCCATCTTCCTTGCAGAACACGCGGATGAGCATGTTCTCGCCATCATTGTCCCACTCCACTCCCTGAACAACGCCGATCTTGCCGTTGTAGTATTCCTTGGCTGCAGAAGGATCGTTCTTGATGAACATGACCTGCGCGCCTGTCTTGAGAAGCAGAGCCTCATCGGCAGGATAGCTCGTCTCGGGGAAGTTGCGATGCACCTCGGCATGGAAGGTCATCGGCTCGGCATGGAGCGAGTGCAACATCTTGTCGTTGTACTCCTGCGCCATGCGATTGTGAGTGGTGAGGCGAATCCAATCCTCGCCAACAGGAGGGACAAAGTCCTTCACATAGCGTGAATTGAGTGCCTGTATGACGGAATCGTCTATGTTGTTGGTGCGAATCTTTGCGAGGACATTGATGAAATCGGCATCCTGCTGACGATAGATATGCTGAAGCTCCACCGTAACGTACTCAATCTGCTCAAGCGCATGGCTGCCAAAGAAATAAGGCGTGGTGTAGTATGGCGAGAGCAATGACCATTCCCTTTCCTGAGCCACAGGAGCAAGCTGCTGAAGGTCGCCAATGAGAAGGAGCTGCACACCGCCAAAGGGTTTGCTATGATCGCGATATTTGCGCAATTCTGTATCTATAGCATCAAGAACATCGCAGCGCACCATGGAGATCTCGTCGATGACAAGAAGGTCGAGGGTGCGGATAAGGTTCTTCTTCTCCTTGCTCACTTTATAGTACGACTTGCGTTCACCCTGCTGTCCTGGAATGTTTGGCCCGAAAGGCAACTGGAAGAAGGAGTGGATGGTTTGTCCCTGAGCATTGATGGCAGCAACGCCTGTAGGGGCAAGCACCACCATTCGCTTAGGCGTTATCTCTCTAAGCTTGCGCAGGAAGGTTGTCTTGCCTGTACCAGCTTTGCCTGTGAGGAACACAGACATGTTGGTGCTGGCGATGAACTGCCAGGCAAGATTCATCTCGCGGTTATGCTGTCGGACGTCTTCTTCAACACTGGAGGCAAACACATCTTCTGATGCAGAATCTATATAACTCATTATAAAATGTTTTTTTTCTTTTGGCAAAGGTAAAAAAAAATGTTAACACAATAAACCTTCTGCAATAACTTTTATCTAACTTTGCAAACGATTTACACCTATAAACATTATGAGAAAGAATTTTTTTACATTTTTCGTACTCACTACCCTATGCTGCAACGCTTGCACCGTAGATGACATCGTTGTGACGTACAACGGAAAATCCGCTTCTGTTGAGAAGAACAGCGAAGACAGCGTGGATGTGAAGGTCGATGGCTCGCACGTCATCATCGACAGCAAATACAAGGCAAAGGAACTTAAGGTGCGCCTTACTGGCAAGAGCGAAGACGGCACACTAAAACTCGAAACGAATGGCAAAGCTCGCGTGGAGCTTGACGAAATAAGCCTCACCAGCAATGAAGGTGCGCCTCTGTGGTTGAAGAACAAGAAACGTGTGGAGGTCGTGGCATGCGACGGCAAGGAAAACACGCTCACAATAACTGCCTGCAAGGATACTGCAAACAACAAGGCGGCTGTAATCTGGGCAAAGGACAAGGTGCATTTCTCGGGCAAGGGAACTCTGAATGCCAATGCCACAGGCGACGGCTGCAAGGGCATAAACGCTAAGGACGACATAAAGATTTCGGAACTCACCCTGAATGTCGTTGCCATAGGCAATAACCTTGGCGTGGATAATAGAGGCTTTGGAGGTTTCGGAGGATTTGGAGGCCCTGGCGGATTCAACTTTGATGAGCTTCCTGACTCTGTGAAGCAGCAGATGGAGGAGATGCGCAAGCACTTCGAGGAGATGATGAAGAATGGCGATTTTCCACAGATGGGAGGTCCTGGCGGATTCCCTGGTTCTCCAGATGGAGGATTTGGAGGTCCTGGCGGATTTGGAGGCTTTGGAGGTCCTGGCGGATTTGGAGGCTTTGGAGGTTTCGGAGGCGGTGCTTCTGGCGACCCAGACAGAGGAGATTTCCCTGGCGGCAAGCAGAAATACATCGGTTCGACAAAAGCAATAAAGTCTGCAGGTCAGGTGATCATCAATTCAGGCAAGGTGTTTGCCAAGTCAACAGCTGCTGGCGGCGAAGGCATTGAGGGCAAGAAGGGCGTCATCATCAATGGCGGCGAGGTGACTGTAGATGCCGTTGACGATGCCATCAATGCCAATGACCGCATATTCTTCAATGGCGGCAAGGTCGTTGCAGAAAGCCGCAACAATGATGCCGTTGATGCTAACTATGGCGATGGCATGATGGGATTCGGCCCTCCTCCATTCATGATGGGCGGATTCGGCAACAGCAATGAGAACAAGGCAAACGACAAGAAGAAGGAGGATCCTACACCAGCCATCGTCATCAATGGCGGCGAGATTTACCCTTGGAGCCACACTGGTTCGCCAGAGGAAGGTCTTGATTGCGACTTCTACCCTATCGAGATTTCTGGCGGCACAGTATTCTCCATCGGCGGCGGCATGGGCGAGATGCCTTCCGTACCATCAGAAAAGACAGCTAAGCAGCCAACTATCCTGCTTCTCAACATGACAATCGTTAAGAACGAGACAATAAACATTTATGAGTCGGATGAGAATGGCAAGGCTAAGGGCAAGCCTTTCAAAACCATCAAGGCACCTTTCACTTTCAACAACAGCGCAAGCCTTGTGTCATGTGCAGAATTCAAGAAAGGCAAGACTTACACCGTAGAGACAAAGGATTACAAAAAGACATTCACATTGAAAGAGAACTTCACGACTGTAAGGTGAGAAAAAGAGAGAAGAGCAGCTGCCCTTCTCTCTTTTTGCTATCATTATAATGTTCACTTTTTATCTCTCGTAGTCGTCAAGCTTCTTCAAGTAGTACTTGCGGAGATCTTCCCATTTGTAGTATGGATACTGATCTGTAGGAATTGGAAGAGTTGCTTCCTTCTCGTTGAGGAGTGCCTTCACGAGGATGTCACCATTACCCTTGTTAGGACGATAGAAGATCCACTGGATGTTGCATCCCATAGGGAAGATGCGGTAGTTTACCCAAGAATCCTCAAGATGGTCGAGGTCGTTAACCTTGCGGCCGCATGAGTCGAGCTCCATGAGACAAGCGAGAGGCATTACGCACACTTCATGGCCGAAACGAAGTGCGGCACCATTAGTGTATGTCTTGCTTGCCATGACGGTGTCGGTTGTCTCAATCATGTTGCGGAGAAGGTTTGCCTGAGAGAATGGCATGATGCCCTTTGACTGAGGAGCAGGGCCGTAGCCGAGGTACCACTCGATGTTCACAATCTTCCAAAGGTCATAGCATTCCTCTGTCGTGAAGAGGTTCCACATGTCCTCGCCATTGCCGTGGCTCTGCATATTGTTGACAACATAGAAGAGATTGCGCATGAAGCTCTTTGGACGGAAATCCTCGTTGTTCCAATATGACTCGTCTGTGAAGAGGCTCTTGCAGAGACGCTCTGGATGAGTGTATTTGCGCTTGTATTCATCCAAGATACTCCATCGATTGCCGCCAGCATCGTTCAGGCGACGGCTCCAACCTGCATTGAGATACCACTGGAAGGCTTCGCTAACGTCGTTGTGCATCTTGATTTTAGGATTGAAGGCGGTGATTTCCTCACACTCTGCTGTCATGGAGAGAATGCAGCGTAGAACGACTGTGCTTCGCGCATCGACTTCTGCCTTATTGCCTGCAAAAACTTCTGGGAAATGTTCTGTCATGCGCTTGCCAATGCCGTGGTGCTGAATCTCACCAATGTCTGTGAGATCGCCAAGACGTCCTTTGGTGCAAGGATAGAAGCGCTCAAGCTTTGTCAATGCTTCCTGACCGAGAGGAGTGAGTATTCCCTTTGCCTTAGCATCGCGGAGAGCGTTTATGTTGCGCATATAGTCATTATCACTAAGCAACCAGCGGCTTCCATGACGACCGTAATGGCTGATGTAGAATGGCTGATAGCCCTTAGGAGCCTTTGTCAGTTCCTTTGTTGGAGCCTGATAAGCCATGTGGTTGCTGGCGCTCTTGAGGATGTCGGCGTAGATTTCTTCCTTTGCCGTCTGTGCAGACGCAGTAAGAATGGATGCACCGAGGAGTGCAAAAGATAATAGACTTTTTTTAATTAGCATAAATGATTGTTATTTTTAAAGTTTTTCATTGTTATTCGTAAGCTGCATTGAGGTTGGCATTTCTGCCAAGATCCTTGTATGCGTTGTTGAGAAGCTCGTTCGTGATTTCGAAGTCGCGGTTGATCTCACGTCCCTCATCCTTGAGAGAATGGGAGAACATCCAGTCGTATGTCTGGTAGCAATAGAAAAGACGTGCTGGACGACCGTGATCAACACCTGGCATGCGAGTGTAAATTAGACGATCTGTAGGACCTGCTTTCTTCATAGCCTCAACGACTTTGTCGCTTGCAGACACTGGCACTGCCCTGTCTGCTGTGCCATGGACAATCCACATAGGCATCTTATTAAGACCGCTGACATCCTTGACTGTGGCACCGCCGCACATAGCCATGCCAGCTGCAATACGATCGGGATAAGTGGCGCAGACATCAAGCGTTCCATAACCTCCAAGACTCATGCCATAAACATAAATGCGGTCGCTGTCAACATTCCAGTTCTTCTCTGCCCATTCTATGAGATTCATAACCTTTGCTGGCTGCCATGAGCCACCTGGATTCTGAGGTGCGATGATGTAGCAGTCGATGGCTCTTCCGTGCTTGAGGGCATCCATCGGGCCATATTTCTTTACTCTTTCGAGGTTGTTTCCGCAAAGGCTGGCTCCGTGAAGGAACACGAGCAATGGACGATGAACGCCATCACCTTCATCTTCTTCAGGACGGTAGAACCAGAAGTTATAACCGTTCTGAACGGCATTGTAGTATGCCTTGCAATTTGTCTGTGCGCTGGCTGTGATGCTGATAACAAGCATCATCACTGTAAGTATGTATTTAACCATAAGTATGTGTTCAAATCAAATTTTACAATTCGTAAATAGCGTATTTTATGCAAAGATAGAGAAAATGTTGAAGATTCGGGGATGAAATGTGAATAAAATATCTTAATTTTGCAAATTATAAGAATTCACTACACATATTTATTATATAATGATTCTAAAAACAGCTCTTTCCGTTGCAGCTATACTTGCTGCCACAACATGCTCTTCTTCTGTTGAGCAGTCACAGAATAACAACGAAGAAACCAACGACACATCTGCTTCTGCAACTGCCGTTGAGACAGAAAGCAATGACAAGGCTTTACCAGAAAGCGTGTCGCTTGCATTTGTGGGCGACGTAATGATGGGTACGAACTTTCCTTCAGAGGCTTTCGTCACTCGCGACAGAGGTGCATCGCTCTTCAAGGATTGCAAAGACATACTGAAGGGTGCCGATGTTGCAATTGCCAATCTTGAGGGAACTTGCTACTACGGCACAGACGGTCAGACAACAAAGAACCTTAATTCGCCAAACACATACATCTTCCGCATGCCGGGCGACCACATGCAGCATCTTGTTGACTGCGGCATTGATGCTGTGGGATGCGCGAACAATCATAGCAACGACTTTGGAATGACTGGACGCAAGAACACAATCAAAACGCTTGACGAGGCAGGCATAAAGCATTCTGGCATTGAGGGGCTTACTGAGGCTGCTGTATTTGAGCGCAATGGCGTGAAGTATGCCTACATCGCTTTTGCTGCTTCATGCAAGGGTACTCTTGACTTGAACAAGGAGGATGAGGTGAAGCGCTTGCTGAAGAAGTATCGTCCGCAATGCGACGTGCTTGTTATTTCGTTCCATGGAGGTGCTGAGGGTTCAAAGGCTCAGCATGTGAACCGCAGATACGAGACATTCCTCGGGGAGAACCGCGGTGATGTTTACCGCTTTGCCCATCTCTGCATTGACAATGGTGCAGACATCGTGATTGGTCATGGCCCTCATGTGCCTCGTGCTGTTGAGCTCTACAAGGATCATTTCATTGCATATTCTCTTGGCAACTTCTGCACTCCATACAAGGTGAACCTTGCAGGCGTGAGCGGTCAGGCAGCATTGCTCACAATACAGATGAATCCTAAGGACGGAACATTCAAGGGTGGCAAGATACATTCTTTCCTCCAAACACAGGGTGTAGGCCCAAGAAGCGATGCTAACAATTCTGTTGCCAAGACTATTCGCAACCTCTCTCAGCAGGACATTCCAGAATCGCCTCTCAAGATCAGCGACAATGGAGAGATGAGCAAATAATTAATTACTCCGCAATCAAACAAATGAATACTATACTATCAAAACTAATTTCAAAGGCAACCAGCATAAGCGAGAAGCAGGTGGCAAACACCATTGAGCTGCTTGAGGAGGGTTGCACAATTCCTTTCATTAGCCGATACAGAAAGGAGGTCACTGGTTCTCTCGATGAGGTTCAGGTGGCAAGCATCAGCGATAACCTTGACAAACTCAAGGAACTGGAGAAGAGAAAGGAAACGATAGTGAAGACTATCGAGGAACAAGGCAAGATGACTCCTGAACTGAAGACGAGAATCGACAACTGCTGGGACAGCACAGAGCTGGAGGACATCTATCTGCCATATAAACCCAAAAGGAAAACGCGTGCTGAGGTGGCAAGGCAGAAAGGTCTTGAGCCTTTGGCAACATTCCTCATGCTTCAGAACCCTAATGCTGACATAGACAAAAAGGTCAAGGAGTTCATCAGCAAGGAAAAGGGAGTGGAGAATGCAGAGGATGCCATTCAAGGTGCTCAGGATATCATTGCAGAGCAGATAAGCGAAAACGAGGAGGCAAGAAACATTGTCCGCTTCGATTTCAAGAAGGGGGCTATAATAACATCCACAAAGGTCAAGTCAAAAGCCAAGACTCCAGAGGAGCAGCAGGAATGGGAAGACAAGGCAAGCAAGTATCGCGACTACTTTGATTTCTCTGAGAAGCTTGCAAAGTGCGCCTCTCATCGTCTTCTTGCCATGCGCCGTGGTGAAGCAGAAGGATTCCTTCGCATCAGCATCAGCGGTGATGACGAAAAGTGCCTTGACCGCCTTGACCGTCAGTTCCTTCGCAATTCGAGCAAGAGCGCAGAACTCGTATGGGATGCCATTGAGGATGGTTTCAAACGACTCATAAAGCCAAGCATTGAGACAGAATTTGCTAACATTTCAAAAGAGATTGCCGATAAAGAGGCTATTCGCATCTTTGTCAAGAATCTGGAGCAGCTGCTCATGTCTGCCCCACTCGGACAGAAGCGTGTGCTTGCTCTCGACCCTGGCTTCCGCACAGGATGCAAGCTCGTTTGCCTTGATGCAGAGGGAAATCTTCTTCACAATGAAGCTATTTATCCTCATCCACCTAAGAACGAGAAAGCTCAGGCAGCAAGCAAGATATGGACACTCGTTAAGCAGTACAAGACAGAGGCGATTTCTATTGGCAATGGCACCGCTAGCCGTGAGACAGAAGAGTTTGTGCGCGGCCTTGGGCTTCCAAGCAACATACAGATTTTCGTTGTAAGCGAGGATGGTGCATCTATCTATTCTGCGTCGAAAGTGGCACGAGAGGAGTTCCCTGACTATGACGTGACGGTTCGCGGTGCTGTCAGCATCGGACGCCGCCTCATGGATCCGCTTGCAGAACTTGTTAAGATCGATCCAAACTCCATCGGTGTAGGACAGTATCAAAAAGATGTTGACCAGAAGGAGCTGAAGCATTCGCTTGACCAAACAGTTGAGATGTGCGTGAACAAGGTTGGCGTGAACGTAAACACAGCTTCAAAGCATCTGCTTACATACATTTCAGGATTAGGCCCTGCCATTGCTCAGAACATCGTTGCCTACCGTGCCGCAAACGGTGCATTCCGTTCAAGGAAGGAGTTGCTGAAAGTGCCAAAGCTCGGTCCTAAGGCATTTGAGCAAGCAGCCGGATTCCTTCGCGTCAGCGGTGGCAAGGAACCACTAGACAATAGCGCTGTTCACCCAGAGAGCTACCCTATAGTTGAGAAGATGGCTAAAGACCAGAAATGCTCTGTTGCTGAGCTCATGGCAGACAAGGAACTGCGCAGCAAGATTGACATAAACAAATATGTAACAGATAAGGTTGGCCTCCCTACTCTACAGGACATCATGCAGGAACTGGACAAACCTGGCAGAGATCCTCGTGAGCAGCTCACCGTGTTTGAATTCTCCAAAGATGTCAAGGAACTTGAGGATGTTCAGGTGGGAATGACCTTGCCTGGCATCATCACAAACATAACTAACTTCGGATGCTTTGTCGATGTTGGCGTTCACACAAAAGGACTTGTTCATATCAGCGAACTTGCCGACCATTTCGTTAAAGATCCATCCGAAGAAGTGCAGCTGCATCAGCATGTAAGGGTGAAGGTGATTGATGTGGATGTGAAGCGTCAGAGAATGGCTCTCACAATGAAAGGGCTCAACTAAGCCTATAGATGATTCTGTCATTACTATCCGTTTAGCATTACTTAATTTTCTTTCGATTTTATATAATAGTTGTGTTGTAATACCTCTGCAACACAACTTTTTTATGTTCTTTACTAAAAAAACAAGCAAAATTTTTCTTGTATTCTTCTTTTTTACTAACTTTGCAAAGCTTTTTGAGACAAGAATGCTATTCCGACGGTAGGAATGATGTCCCAAGAAGAAATCTCACAGTAAAAACATTTTTTCAAAATTTCCAATCAAAGAAACTTTCCTCACATGAAGAATAGGGAAAGATTCGGGATTTAGGATAATTATATCTTCTGACTTACATTACATATTTAATATATGAATACAAAAGACCAACTTATGGCAATGGAGATGGACGAGCTTTTCAGCATCGCTGAAGAGCACGGAATCAAGAATGCCAAGAAAATGGAAAAACAGGATCTTGTACTTACTATCATAGATGAGCAAGCTATCCAATCTGCCGCAAAAGCTTCGGAAAAGCCTACACGCAAGAGAGTTAGCGTGAAGAAGGTGGATCGTGTTTATACTGCCACGAAGGATAAAGCAAAGAAGATTGACAAGAACATGACAGTCACAAAGGATGAGTCTCTCTTCGCTGACCTCTCTAAAGAAGAACAGCAGATGCTCGCGATTCCTGAAGAACAAGCGGAGACACCTGCTGAGGTAAATGCTGCTGAGGCTCCTGCTCCTAAGAAGCGTGGCAGAAAGCCAAAGGCTGTTGCTGAAGAAAATGCAAATGCAGCACAGCAAAGCGAAACAGAGGCAAAGGCTGAAACTGATGCTGAAAACATAAAAGCAGAGAACGAAGAAAAAGCTGAAGATGAAGCTCCTGCACCAAAGAAGCGTGGCAGAAAGCCAAAGGCTCAAGAACAAGCAGAACTTCCTTTTGAAACTGAAGATGAGGTTCCAGAAGCAAGAAATGATGCTTCAGACATAAATGATTTTGTTGTTCCTGAGGAATCTTATGTTCCTTCTGAGGGCGAACAGCATCAGGAAATTATCCTTAATGCCATGCCTGCTAGCAGCGATAATTCTGACTCTGACTTTATCATTCTTGAGGATATTCCTAAGGCAGAGGTATTTACTCCTATAGATTTCTTTGCCAATAAGTTCGAAAACAACACACACAACGAACCAGAGTATGATGATGAGCCTCAGTATGACGAACCTCCTTACGAAGAACCTGAATATGACAACTTCAGCGAAGACTATAAGATGCAGTCACGCAAGGAAAAGCCTGTAAAGGAAAAGCCTTACGAATTTGATGACATCGTTCGCGTATCTGGAGTGCTCGAAACTATAGACAACTATGGATTCCTCCGCAGCAGCGACTACAATTACCTCCCTTCACCTGATGACGTTTATGTTGACCTCAAGATGATCAAGCATTACGGTTTGAAGACTGGCGACGTAGTTGACGGATTCGTTCGTCCTCCAAAGGATGGAGAGAAGTTCTTCCCACTCACAAGCGTGGAGAAAATCAATGGCTGCGATCCTACAAAAGTGCGAGACAGAGTAGGATTTGAGTTCCTCACACCACTCTTCCCTGATGAGAAATTCCGTCTTTGCAAGGGCTATGATGACAGCATGTCTTCACGTGTTGTTGACCTCTTCTCTCCTATCGGTAAAGGTCAGCGTGCTCTCATTGTGGCACAACCAAAAACAGGTAAGACTCTCCTCATGAAGGATATTGCCAACAGTATTGCTGCTAACCACCCAGAAGCTTACCTCATGATGCTCCTTGTGGATGAGCGTCCAGAGGAAGTTACCGACATGGCTCGCACCGTAAATGCTGAGGTTATCGCTTCTACATTCGATGCGCCAGCAGAAAACCATGTGAAGGTTGCAGGTATAGTTCTTGAGAAAGCTAAGAGAATGGTGGAATGCGGACATGACGTTGTTATCTTCCTTGACTCTATCACTCGTCTTGCTCGTGCCTACAACACAGTATCTCCTGCATCTGGCAAAGTTCTTTCTGGTGGTGTTGATGCAAATGCACTCCATAAGCCAAAGCGCTTCTTCGGTGCTGCTCGTAACATTGAGAATGGCGGCTCACTTACAATCATTGCTACAGCCCTCATTGATACAGGTTCTAAGATGGATGAAGTGATCTTTGAGGAGTTCAAGGGTACAGGCAACATGGAACTTCAACTTGACCGCTCACTTGCCAACAAGCGCATCTTCCCTGCTGTCAACCTCACAGCATCTTCTACTCGCCGTGACGATTTGCTTCAGGATCAGACAACTCTCAACCGCATGTGGGTTCTTCGCAACCATCTTGCTGACATGACTTCAAACGAAGCAATGGACTTCCTCCTTCGCCAGATGAAGACAACGAAGAACAACGAAGAACTGCTGCTTTCTATGAACGGATAATAATTTTCAAATATGAAATAACGGAAATGGCCGTACGGTGTTATCATTTAACTGCCGTGCGACCATTTTCTATTTTTCTCCATCGTCTCTTCAATTGGAAATAGGATTCGTCAACTCCCTTATCTACAAATTCGTCATAAAAGAAATTCATAAAACCTAAGCGCTTCTTTGCTCTTTTGCATACAAGATCCAAAATGAAGCTATAACTAAATGCTCTTTGAATTATTTCAGCCTTTCGTATTATCGACTTCATAGGTAAAAGCGCCTTTTCGTACATTGCCGTCCCATCACCTGACTTTGTGATTATCATTGATATTGCCTTGGCTGCTTCACTTCCACTTGCAATAGCATAGCATATACCTTCGCCTGTGAGAGGATCGACAAGACCAGCCGCATCTCCTACAAAGAAAACATGATTGCGCCATACGGATTTCTTCAACATAGAACGCATAGGAAGCATACAACCGCGTATCTCATAGCTATCCATGTTCCGGACACCAAGCAGCTGCATGAACTTGCGCAACTCAGCCTTCATGTTATAATTTTTATCATGAGGCTTGCCAAGACCTATAGATACCGTATTTCCCTTAGGGAACACCCATGAATAGAAACAAGGAACAATTCCAAAATAGATACCTACGGTATCTTCCACGTCAATATCTTCAACTTTAATGTCGAGCTCAACTATTGCTGCACATTTATTCTTTGACTTGAAATGACTGTCATGCCTTCTAAGGAGTCTTTCAACATGACTTGAAGCACCATCTGCAGCAACAAGATATTCGTATTTGATTTGTTTTCCAGAGACGAATGTAGCAATCTTTTCCTTAAAATCAATTGTGCTTAATGCATCTCCATCAAATGTTTTGCAACCAAGAGATGCCGCATGCCTGAAAAGGAAATAATCCATTTTTGGACGATCAAGAAGCTCCATAGGTTCCTTTGGATTGCATGAAACCTTCTTTTCAAGTTTCTGATAAATAGTAAAACTATGGAGAACGCTAACTCTTGATTCGCTTAATAAAGATCCATAACAATCATCACCAAGCAAATCTCTAAGCGCTTTTTTTGTTTTCAGAGTCATCATACCACCACAAAGCTTCACACGAGGAAAGCGTGCCTTTTCTGCCAACACACAATCAATGCCAAGCTTTCTCAGTTTGATAGCACAAGAAGATCCTGCTGGCCCTCCACCAATAATTAGAACCTTTGTTGATGTTATGCTGTCCGACATCATCTTTTTATCTGTTTCCCACACTATTACACAATTCCATGTATCTTACAACCTCTTTATTGTTCCTAAACGACTCTGGCGCACGTCCGTAGATTTCATCTATCTGCGGAGTAGTTGTAGCATACCCAAAGAGGTTATAAGCATTGTTGCAAAGAACAAGGAAATATGTAACTCCAAGCACATTATCATAGTTAGAAGTAATAAAATCCGTCTCAAGTTTATCCACGGCAGTACGGATCTCTGCTTCCTCCTCACCAAGCTGGCGTAAACGAACATCTTCAGGAACGCCTCCCAGTATCATCTTCTCTTCCTTGCGTGGCAACTCATTCAACAAGTACATCAGTGAATCTCGTTCTGTCATGAACAAATAGAATTTATCGTTCAATGGAGTACCTTCCACCTTCATAGCATTGTTAAGTGCAGAAACCTTGATTTCACCCTGTTCAAGAATGATAGGAATATTGTCGCCGCTATTGCCGAAGAACATCCTTACACACATCACTGAATCTACAGGGCCATTCATTGAGAACTTGCCATGAAGAACCTTGCATGAATCCACAGCTTTTGTATTGCTGTCATCTAAAGAACGAAGGTAAATCATATCACCATCATAAACAGATTGGATAGATGTACCTGTGATGGTATAGTTTTCAGCACAAGAGACAAAGAGCATTGTTATTAACCCACAAAATGCTGCTATATTAAGATTATACTTCATTTACTATGTTGCTTTATCTTACTATTGGTTTTTCTAAACTGTTTATAGATTAGATGCAAAAGTACGATTACAAATCCACATGACAAAATATTTAGTCTCCGATAAAGCAACCATTAAACTTTCTTAACTATTTTCAAGCAACCAAGCACAAAAAAGGTTTCCCGAAAACCGAGAAACCTTTCATCATTGAAATATTATAAGGTGTGGGCGTTGACGGATTCGAACCGCCGACCCTCTGCTTGTAAGGCAGATGCTCTGAACCAGCTGAGCTAAACGCCCTTTTGTCAAATGCTCTGCAAAGTTACGGATAAATCCTGAACCAGCAAAGCATTTGACATTTTTATTTTACCTATACTGATTATTTAACGGCAAATAGCCATTAGAATTCAGCTGTCTTTGGTGTACGTGGGAATGGAATAACATCACGGATGTTCTGCATACCTGTAACGAAGAGGATAAGGCGCTCGAAGCCAAGGCCAAAACCGCCATGAGGACAAGAACCGAACTTACGAGTGTCAAGATACCACCACATGTCCTTCATAGGGATGCCACGACCTTCAATCTCACCAATGAGCTTGTCGTAGTTCTCCTCACGGACAGAACCGCCGATAATCTCACCAATCTGTGGGAAGAGAACGTCAGTACCCTGAACTGTCTCCTCCATCTCCTGGCCGTTATAGATAGGCTTCTCTGCATCAATCTTCATGTAGAATGCCTTGATCTTCTTAGGGTAGTTAGTCATGATTACAGGCTTCTTGAAATATTCCTCAACAAGGAAACGCTCATGCTCGCTGGCAAGGTCATCACCCCACTCGCATGGGAACTCAAACTTCTTGCCATCCTTGATTGCCTGCTGAAGAATCTCAATACCCTTAGTATAAGGAAGACGAACGAATTCCTCCTTCAAAACACCTTCGAGGCGCTCGATGAGACCTTTGTCAATCATCTTATTGAGGAACTCAAGATCGTCCTTACAATTGTCAAGTGCCCACTTCACACAATACTTGATGAAATCTTCCTCAAGATTCATGAGGTCTTCAAGATCAATAAAGCAAACCTCTGGCTCCACCATCCAGAACTCAGCCAAGTGACGTGGAGTGTTTGAGTTCTCTGCACGGAATGTAGGACCGAAAGTATAAATCTGACCAAGAGCTGTAGCACCGAGCTCACCTTCAAGCTGACCAGACACTGTGAGTGAAGTCTGCTTACCGAAGAAATCGTCATCATAGATGATGCTGCCATTCTCGTCCTTCTTCAAATCGTAAAGATTCTTTGTTGTAACCTGGAACATCTGACCAGCACCCTCACAGTCAGAAGCTGTGATGAGAGGAGTGTGGAAATAGAAGTATCCATGTTCGTGGAAATAAGTGTGGATAGCCATCGCCATATTATGACGGATACGCATCACTGCACCGAAAGTGTTTGTACGGAGACGCATGTGAGCGTGCTGACGCATATACTCGAAAGACTGTCCCTTCTTCTGCATTGGGTAATCATTGCCACAACCGCCGAAGAGTTCAATCTCTTTTGCCAGAATCTCAGATGCCTGCCCCTGTGCTGGGCTCTCAACGAGAATACCTTTCACGCTGATACAAGAACCTGTTGTAATCTGCTTGAGAACATCATCACTTGCCACGCCAGCATCAACAACCACCTGAATGTTTTTGATTGTTGAGCCATCGTTGAGCTGAATGAAATCAACAGCCTTGCTGGAACGGTGAGTGCGCACCCACCCCATCACAGTGATTTCTGAATTGTAATTAGTTGAAGCAATAGCATCAACAATTTTTGTTCTTTTCATCTCTTATTAATACTTATGTTTGTGTGTTATTAATCTGGATTATTCAGATTCATGTGGAGGAATGCAACTTCCTGCTCTGTGAGGAAGCGCCAGTCACCACGCTTGAGTCCTTTCTTTGTCAAACCTGCAAACATCACACGGTCAAGCTTGCAAACCTTGTAGCCAAGGCTTTCGAAAATACGACGGACGATACGGTTCTTACCAGAGTGAATCTCAATGCCAACCTGCTTGCGGTCAGTATCACTTGCATAGCTGATAGCATCTGCCTTGATGTCGCCATCCTCAAGAGTGATACCTTCTGCAATCTGCTTCATGTCAGCAGCTGTGCAGTTCTTGTCAAGGTGAACATGATAGATCTTCTTCTTCAAGAACTTAGGGTGAGTAAGCTTAGAAGCGAGGTCACCATCGTTAGTGAAAAGAAGCACACCTGTTGTGTTACGGTCAAGACGACCAACTGGATAGATACGCTCGCGGCAGCAGTTCTTAACAAGATCCATAACTGTTTTGCGCTGCTGTGGATCGTCTGAAGTTGTAACGTAATCCTTTGGTTTGTTGAGGATAACGTAAACCTTCTTTTCTATTGATACAAGCTGATCGTGGAAGTGTACCTCATCTGTACGCTGAACCTTTGAACCGAGTTCAGTCACAATCTGACCATTTACTGTAACAACACCTGCTTGGATGAACTGATCGGCCTCACGACGAGAGCAAACACCAGCATTTGCAAGGAACTTGTTAAGACGGATTGGAGCATTTGGATCTTCGAGATATTCCTTGTACTCAATCTGCTTCTTCATGCTATACTTAGCATTTGGATTGTAGTCAGCTGTACGAGGACGCTGCTGGTAACCGCCACGACCACCCTGCTGATAGCCGCCACGTTGCTGGTAACCACCTTGCTGACGAGGCTGATAACCACCTCTGTGCTGATAACCACCCTGCTGTTCAAAACCTTCATCGCCATTGTTCTGGCGAGGCTGATAGCCACCACGCTGCTGATAACCGCCCTGCTGGTAACCACCACGCTGCTGATAGCCGCCGCGCTGCTGGTAACCACCTTGCTGACGAGGCTGATAACCGCCCTGACGACCACCGCCATTATATGAAGAGCGCTGCTGATAACCGCCCTGACGACCACCCTCATCAGAAGAAGGTGTGCCAAAACCTGCTGGACGGAAACCACGCTCGTTCTGTGATCCATTTGAACTGTAAGCTACACGCTCGTTACGATTGAAACGAGGGCGCTGTGGACGGTCGCCACGACCTGCTGGGCGACTGCCATAATTGTTTTCACGGTTGTAAGATGGACGATAACCCTCACGGTCACCACCATTGTCAGATGATTTTTCTGATGCAGAAGCATTGCCCTGCCATTCTTCAATTTCAGACATAATAATTAATTGATAATAATTTGTTTTTGTTAATCCTAAAAAGAGAGAATTACTTAAAATATATTTTTTGAAATATTACATACCTGTATAAGAATGAGGAGTGATTGCACGAAGTTCAGCCTTCACGCTGTCTGAAACCTCAAGACCATCAATGAATGTGCTGATGCTCTCAGCTGTGATGGCAGAATTTGTACGAGTGAGTGCCTTAAGTGCCTCGTATGGATGTGGATAAGCCTCACGGCGAAGGATTGTCTGAATGCCCTCTGCACATACTGCCCAGCAATTGTCAAGGTCACGGTTGATAGCAGCCTCATTGAGAAGAAGCTTGCGAAGACCTTTCAATGTTGACTGGATAGAAATTACCATGTGACCCATTGGCACGCCAACGTTGCGAAGCACAGTTGAGTCAGTAAGGTCACGCTGCAAACGGCTTACAGGAAGCTTCTGAGAGAGGAATGCAAGAATAGCGTTAGCCATACCAAGGTTTCCCTCAGAGTTTTCAAAGTCGATTGGATTGACTTTGTGAGGCATTGCAGAAGAACCAACCTCACCTGCCTTGATCTTCTGCTTGAAGTACTCCATAGAAACATACATCCAGAAGTCACGGTCAAGGTCGATGATAATAGTGTTGATGCGCTTCATAGCATCGAACACACCTCCAAGGTTGTCGTAATTGCTGATCTGAGTTGTCCACTGCTCACGCTCAATGCCGAGATTCTTAGAAAGGAAATTATTTGCAAACTCCTGCCAATTGTATTCAGGGAAAGCAATGTGATGAGCATTGAAATTACCTGTTGCACCACCGAACTTACCAGAAATCTTGCAAGCCTTGAGCTGATTCAACTGCTCTGTGAGGCGATATACATAAACCATAACCTCTTTGCCCAAACGAGTTGGAGATGCTGGCTGGCCATGAGTCTTTGCAAGCATAGCCACATCTTTCCACTCATCAGCATATTCCTGCAACTGAGCAATAAGTTCCTCAACCTGTGGAATGAACACATCCTTGAGTGCGTCGCGGATAGACATTGGCACACTCGTATTGTTGATATCCTGAGAAGTCAATCCAAAATGAATAAACTCCTTGTATTCGTCGAAATTACCGATTTTGTCGAGTTCCTCTTTAATGAAATACTCAACAGCCTTTACATCGTGGTTCGTAACCTTCTCAATATCCTTCACTCTCTGAGCATTCTCTTCTGTGAAGTTCTGGTAGATGGCACGAAGCTTAGGGAAGAGTGAATTATCAAAACCCTTCAACTGAGGAAGAGGCAACTCACATAATGCGATGAAATACTCGATTTCAACGCTCACTCGATACTTAATAAGTGCGTACTCTGAAAAATAAGCAGCAAGAGAATTTGTCTTGCCATGATATCGGCCGTCAATAGGGGAAACAGCCGTAAGTGCATTAAGTTCCATTTCTATTATTCTGAAAAAACTGTTTTATACTCTAATCTAATTCGAAGCGTCACCAAGACGCAAGCGTGTGCAAAGTTATACATTTATTTATATTGTAAGAAATTTTCGGTCATTAGATTTGTCAAATGTCGTGAAATTACACATTTTTAACCTTTATCCACTGAAGAAATGCGAAATGCGGTGTACACTTCTATCACTACAAAGATTACGAACAATATCAGCCAAGAAGACTTGTCCACATACATTCCGTAGTAAAATCCCTGTGGAACAAACATCATTGCAGCAGCCAAAATCAAAGCAATGATTCCAAAAACCCTCTGATGATACAATCTACGCAAAGTCAACTCTTTCGGATCACGCTCGCTATATTTAAGGTAGAAAGGCTCCTGCAGAAACCTACCCAGCAGAAGCATCACCGCAGCCACAGCCATCCAGCCTTGTGCAACAGTCCTCAAATCAGGCAAAATCCAGATTGCAGCAGCAATAACCACTTGCAGCAAACCAGCACTCTCCACGTATCCCAAGATCTTCTCTTTATTCATCTTCTTCAATTATAAAGATATCCTCATCCTCAGCCTTCATATAGTATCTCTCACGCGCCACAGCCTTCACAGCATCCACATCATTCTTCAGAGCCTCAAGCTGCTGTTTGTCGCTGTTGAACTTGCGGTTATAGTTCTCAATCTCAGCTTTCAGACGCGCAATGTCCTGCTGTTGAGAAATGCGGTTAATCAGACAACTGTCACCAACAAACGTAATAACACCAGCAAAGATTGCCAGTGCAACAAAATATCTAACTTTGAAAAGAACCTTTCTTACAGGATGCTTCATGTCCAATTAACTGTTAATTTCTCACTATATTGACAAATACATTCAGCCATTATGCCAAACTGCTTGCAAAGATAGATTAAAAAACATTAAACGGCAAATTAAAATCAAAGAATTTATTGTTCAATTCATTTATGGTAACTAATTTTGTACGCATTTTGCTAAAAATATAAATAAAAAATCAAAAGAACTGAAGCAAAAACTAAAACTATAAAACTCACAAATATGAAAAAGAACATTATCAAGATTGCTCTCATAGCAATGGCAGCAATCACAATGCCTTCAGCAATGAACGCACAGAACAAGGTCGGCGTCAGCGATCTTCTCAACAAAGCAAAGACTGTAGTAAAGGATGCCCAGACACAGGGCACAGCAACAAACCAAGCTGTAAACACAGCAAAGGATGTGCTCGGCGATCTTCTAGGAACAAAGCCTGTTACAGAAGCAAGCATCGTTGGCACTTGGAAATACACTCAGCCTTGCGTTGCTTTCGACGGAGAAAACACCCTTTCTAACATCGGCGGCAAGGTGGCATCTTCCGGAATTGAGACAAAACTTGCCAATGCCCTCTCTAAGGCAGGCATCACACCAGGCAAAATGACTATTGCTTTCAAGAGCGACAAGACATTCTCTGCAACCGTTGGCAAGAAGACAACAACAGGAACATACGCCCTCAACGGCAACAATATCACTCTCACATTTAAGAACTCAAAAAAGCCTATCACAGCAAACGTAAAGAACTCCGCAGGCGTTCTCCAAATTGCCATGAACACAGACAAGCTTCTCAACATTGTCCAGAACGTATCTGCCAACGCATCCGGTTATTCACAGCAGATGGCAACCGTATCTGCACTCCTCAACAAGTACAAGGGAATGTATCTCGGTTTGAAGTTCCAGAAGTAAACAAAAACAACTCATATATTAACATATAAACATGAAGCAGTTAAGCATCCTCGCCTAACTGCTTCATGTTTTTCTTTCAAGAACAATCATCACTTTATAGTCACCTTGACAGGATTAGTAATGTTTTCTTTCCAATCTTTCATGTAGTCAAACCACTCTTTTGATGTGTGATAGCTGTCAGTTTCTTCTTTAGCACAACAGAAAGTGAGCCAATAGTGGAACTCTCGATCTACTGGCTGAATGGCATAAATGTAGTTAATGTCATCTTCCTTTTGGTCACGAATGTATTGCTTTGGCACATAGACAGCCATGCCTATTGCTTCTGGCCCCCAGAGCTGCTTCTTGCCCATGTCTGGATAGTCGCATCCCCATGAAGCTGCGACACCATCTGGAGTGATGTAGCCAGCAGGTGTGTGTCCAAGGCGAACAGAATCATCTGCAGTAACGCCAACCTTCTGAACACCAGTACAGAACTGATTATATGCATGGTTTGGTTGTTCACTGAATTGTACATCAACCTTGACATCGCGGTGACCTGCACAAAGTGTGTAGCGCTGACGCACATCATAACGCCCAGCAGGCTTGCCTGGCACATCAGAAGGATTGAGCATGCCAAGGTCATAGACCTCCACAACCGTGCGCAGAGGTCCTGTAGTAACAATATGCTCACCACGAGTGTCAACTACATCGCCTGTCCAATTCTCTGGCTCACCATCACGGAAACGCTTGAACGATCCGCAACCAATGGCTTTACCTGCCCAGAGGACATCTGTGCCATAGCCTTCTGCAAGTTGTTCTGCAGTTGTGTAGAACTGAGTTGTTGCTATCTCAAGCTGTTTCTTTTTCTTGCCATAGAGATCTATGTTCTGGCGCTCGTCAAAGTAGATGCGATAGCCCACATACTCAGATTCTATGGTGATTCCGTGCATGTAGATATCGTTGTAGATATTCGTCTTGCCCGGAGCCTCAACACGACTCACATCAGGATGCAAATCTTTCTTGTCACGAATCTGCAACGCTGTGTAAATGCGCGGTACGACAGCTGCAACATCCTGCTGCTGAGGGACTTCATCCGTTAGAGTCACGGTAAATGTTTTCTTCTCTTTGGCACGAATGTCTGTTAGAAAGAAAAGTTCATCCTTGCAATAATCGCCATCCATGTCGTCAAGCTGTACAGGAACCAGCTTTCCATTATCTTTAACAGCAGCATGGGCAACCTGAAAATTGAGTGCAGGCACATCCTTCAACTGAATGGTCACAGGCTCGTCCTTGCGATCAATCTTGCTATCGTTATGTATGTTAATTTGTACCGTGAGGCTTTCTGCAGACATGCCGAGGAAAGCCATTGCGCAGAGGGCGCTTACGAAAATTCTTTTCATTGTCCAGTTAGTAAGTAATTGATTTCGCTACAAATTTACAAAGAAAAAAGACACATATTTCCTTTTTCACTTATTTTCTATCATAATAATTGCAAAACAAGGAAAATTAGTGTACTTTTGTCTGCAAAAAACATTTTTACTAAGCTATAACATTACAAAACGAAAAACTTATGAAGAGATTTTTTCTGACTTTTGCAATCCTTTGCATGACGCTTGCTGGTTTTGCAAAGAAAAATCAATGGACAACAATTACTAACGGTACGCTATGGTACGACACCGAAGGCAAAGTGGTGCAGGCTTCCTATTGGTAGGCGACACATGGTACATGATTGGCGAGGATCGCGGCAATTCTTGGCATCCCGATGTGAACATGTATTCATCAAAGGACTTGCAGCATTGGAAGTTCGAGGCTAAGATAATCGAGAATGGAGTGACTCACCCAGGATTGGGCAAAGACAGATTCATTGAGCGTCCTAAACTTCTTTATAACAAGAAGACAAAGCAGTACGTTGTCTGGTGCCATTGGGAGGGCAAAAACTATGGTGCAAGCGAGGCTGGTATCTTCTATGCAGACAACATCACCGGCCCTTACAAGTTCCACAAAGGCGAGCGCCCGCTGAACGTGAAGAGCCGTGACTGCAACGTGTTTGTTGATGATGACGGCACTGCATATTTCATCTCAACTATCGACGAGAACCAGCATCTTGGATTCTTCACATTGTCAGACGATTACCTTGAGGCAAAGGACTGCAAATGGCTGTTCAAGGGCATGCGCAGAGAAGCACCTGCAATAGTGAAGGTAGATGGCGTTTACTACATGCTTTCTTCGGCTTGCACAGGTTGGGATCCAAACCAATGCATGCTCTCCTACTCTACCAATATGCTTGACGGATGGAGCAAACTCGAACCTATTGGCGACCGCATCGCCTACGACACTCAAGCAGCTTCAATCCTCACAATCAAAGGCACAAAGCAGACAACTTATCTCTACGTTGGCGACCGCTGGATGGATCCAGATCTGCCTCAGTCAAAGACAATCATCTTCCCTCTCGTGTTCAAGGATGGAAAGTGCGAGATTGTACCTTTGGATAAGTTTGAGATTAACTACAAGACAGGAGAATGGAGAGAACTGTAAAAAGTTAAGAGTTAACGAAAGAATACAGAAAAGCGCTGCCGAACAAGTTGTACGGTAGCGCTTTTTGTATTATTTATACTGTTGCCACAAATCACTCATCAAGCAATGCTGTGGAGAGGTAGCGTTCGCCTGTATCTGGGAGAAGCACAACAATATTCTTGCCAGCAAACTCAGGACGCTGTGCTACGACTGATGCTGCATAAGCGGCTGCTCCAGAAGAGATTCCCACAAACACACCTTCCTCTTTAGCAAGAGAGCGAGCTGTTGCGAAAGCATCTTCATTGGCTACAGGAAGAATCTCGTCAATAACTTCACGGTTGAAGTTCTTTGGCACAAAACCTGCACCGATACCCTGAATCTTATGAGCGCCTGATGGATTGCCTGAAAGAACTGCGCTTGTAGCTGGCTCAACAGCAACAACATACACGTTTGGATTGTGTGCCTTGAGTGCCTTGGCTGTACCGCTGACAGTACCGCCTGTACCAACGCCTGCCACGAACACATCGACCTTACCGTCTGAATCCTGCCAAATCTCATTACCAGTAGTTTCCTCATGAATCTTTGGGTTTGCTGCATTCTCAAACTGCTGAAGAATGACTGCACCTGGTGTGTTGTCGCGAAGCTCTTCTGCCTTGGCAATAGCACCCTTCATGCCTGCGCTGCCTGGTGTGAGCACGATTTCTGTTCCGTACGCCTGAGCAAGCTTGCGGCGCTCAATGCTCATGGTTTCAGGCATTGTAAGTATCACCTTATAGCCGCGTACTGCCCCAACGAGCGAAAGGCCTACACCTGTGTTTCCGCTGGTTGGCTCAATGATTGTGCCACCTGGCTTGAGGATGCCATTCTTCTCTGCATCAAGAATCATAGACAGAGCAATACGGTCTTTCACGCTGCCACCTGGATTAAAATACTCTACCTTTGCAATGATATTTGCATTGATGTTTCTCTTTGACGCAAATGTGCTGAGCTGCACAAGCGGAGTGTGACCGATAAGGTCTGTAATCTTACTGTAGATTGCCATAGTTATATAAGTTATTAGTGTTAATGCTTTTGTTTTGTTTGACGCTGCAAAGTTACGACTATTTCTCTATTCATTCCAAACGAAACGCAAAATAAAGAAAAACTTACTGCTACATGCCACTTTACAGTAGATATATTCTACACCAGCATTACATTCAACACTTTTGGCAGAATTTTGTTCTTATGCCTATTTCACCTCGCCAAAGTAGTGTGTATCGGCAAGTTTGAGGAGGTACTGACCGTACTGATTCTTGATCATTGGCTGGGCAAGTTCACGAAGCTTTTCTGTGCTGATCCAACCCTGCTTGTAGGCAATTCCTTCAAGACATCCGATCTTCAAGCCTGTGCGCTTTTCCAGAACTTCAATGAATGTTGAAGCCTCTGAAAGTGAGTCATGCGTGCCAGTGTCAAGCCAAGCAAAGCCACGGCCAAGTAGCTGAACCTTAAGATTACTCTCATCAAGGAACGCCTGGTTGACAGTTGTGATTTCCAGCTCACCACGTGGAGAAGGCTTTATGTTCTTAGCAATCTCGACAACCTTATTTGGATAGAAATAAAGACCAACAACAGCAAAGTTGCTCTTTGGCTCCTTTGGCTTTTCCTCAATAGAAAGGCAGTTACCCTCACTATCAAACTCAGCAACGCCATAACGCTCTGGATCGCTCACCCAATATCCGAATACGCTCGCCTTGCCCTGAGCAGCATTGGCAACGCACTCCTTAAGCATGCCTGAGAATCCGCGACCGTGGAAAATGTTGTCGCCGAGAACGAGACAAACATCATCATTGCCCACAAACTTCTCACCGATGATGAACGCCTGAGCAAGTCCATCAGGAGAAGGCTGTTCAGCATATTCAAAATGCACACCGTAATCGCTGCCATCACCAAGCAGACGCTTGAAGCCTGGCAAATCATAAGGAGTGGAAATGATGAGGATTTCACGAATACCAGCAAGCATAAGCACGCTGATTGGGTAGTAAACCATTGGTTTGTCGAAAATTGGAATGAGCTGCTTGCTCACACCCTTTGTGATTGGGTAGAGACGAGTGCCGCTACCACCTGCTAAAACTATTCCTTTCATATTATTAGCTGTTAAAGATAATTGTCAAATTGTTTAACGTAATTATCATTACCGAATTTGCAAAGGTAAGACAATTTAACATACCTTGCAAACTTTCCATTTAATAATACAAAAAAACATCAATATAATTCCCTTTTTTCTTGCTTTTATCAAATAAAAGTAGTATCTTTGTATAGCTAAGTAAGGGCATAAGCCTATCCTTGTACTTCACTTCACATATTTTATATATAAGGATATGCATTTTCATTAAGGGAGGAATGGGTTGAGATTCGGCAATCAAGATTATAGCAGCGGCGCTGGGGAGACCAGCGTCGCTTACTTTTTGTATATTCTATTAAGATTCTTCGTCAAAGTATGAGCCTGTTGGCATTGCGCAGTCGCAGCATACCATCATGTTGTAGCGCTCACGGCTTTTGCGCTCCTTGGCAAACATTCTGGCGGTTGACTCTTTGTCTTCGGTGAAAGCAAGGTGGTTGTCAATTGCCATTGATCCTGCCATACCTTCTACATCGAGGTTGTCTGTGCCGATGAGGGTGAATGTCCAGCCTTGCTTCTTGAGTTTCTCGATGAGTGTCTTGACCATCTTGAGATTGTATTCCTCTGAGCAGTTCTCTTCACCATCGGTGATGATGGTCACAAGGACATTGTCGTCTGCCTCTGTCTGCGCATTCATCTTGGCTATTCCCTTGCCGATAGCATCGTAGAGAGGGGTTGCTGCGCATGGGTTGTACTGCTTCATTGTCAATGGAGAAGCTTCATCGGCGTTGATGTTGTCGTAATGAAGCTTGAAGTGATTGCTGTCGAATGTGATCAGGGTGATTCTCTGCTCCATGTCTGGATGTGCCTTCTGCATCTTCTGACAAGTGGTGATTGTCTCGTTGATGCCTGCGAGTGCTTCTCTGTGGATAACGCTCATGCTACCTGATTCATCTACGATTACGAGGTTATATACTCTCTTTGCTGTGTTGTTCTGAGTTTCCATAATTTTCTTGTTTTTTAGATGTTGAACATTGTTTTGTAAGACGTCTTTATACATTAAGAAGATAAAAAACATAAAAAATTAAGCAGATGATTGAAAAAAGTTGATTTTTTTCGTTGAAAAGCATTACCTTTGTGGCGTTGCAAAACGGTTAAATATGAAATATACAGATAATTACATAATAGACGGCTTCCGTTCTTTCGACCCCGAAATAACCAAAGAATATTTCTATGGCTACTGTCGTCGCGCGTACAATATCTATGATCATAAGTACCAGCTGCGAAACAAAACAGGACTGGACTTCTACTCGCTGGCTCATGAGTATTACATCCATCTGCTGAAACATGACTTCAAGCCGCTTTTGGACAAGCCAAAGGACATGAGGCTTTCTTCCTGGATGACTCAGGGGTTCCACTTTGTTGTTCTTGATGCTCTCAAGGCTTACAACAAGGAGTTTGAGCATCAGGCAGACGAAGCTGCTGACGTGGTGCTGGAATATGTGCGCTCTACCGACAAAGAAGAGGGCATGCTGTTCCATGTAGCAGAGGCTGTGGCAACGTTCTATCATGACCGCATAATGCCAGAGATTGCTCACATGATATTCTATGCCGGATTCAAGCAGAAAGAGGTGGCAGAACGGTTGGGCATGACTCCTGCAGCAATCAATCAAAGATACAAGAAGATGATGGAAGAGGTGGTTACTCCTTTCATTATAGAAAACTACGGAAAGGGCTTGTACACAGGAAAGATGGCTGTCTGCAAGGATATGGCAGAACCATGCTCAGCTTCTTCTTATGCTCCAATGGACGGAATGCTCTTCGAATGTACAATATCAAAAGAATCAACATCTATGGACAAGAAACGTATCACACCTTATTTTATTTCTACTCTCAAGCCGAACGAGATATTTGTTTTCGGTTCAAATCTTCAGGGCATTCACGCAGGCGGCGCAGCACGCATGGCACGCACAAACTTCGGTGCCGTCATGGGCAATGGTGTCGGAATGCAGGGACAATCGTATGCCATTCCAACCATGCAAGGCGGCGTTGAAACGATCAAGCCGTACGTGGATGATTTCATCGCATTCGCCTCTCAGCATCCAGAGCTCAACTTCCTCGTGACTCCTATAGGCTGCGGTATTGCAGGCTTTGAACCAGAGGACATCGCTCCCCTATTAGCAGCAGCAAAGAATGTTGAAAACATATCATTGCCTGAGAATTTCTGGGATGTGATAGAATAAAAGATTTGCATCTAAACACCCAAAACAAGCGGCAGCTAATCTCACGATCAGCTGCCGCCACTTTCAACAATAATAATATGCGTAGCGTGTATAATGCTAATGCAAATTTACCTATGATTATGCGTTGTAGCAAGACTCTCCATGTTCGTAAACATCGAGACCTTCTTCCTCAATGCGCTTCTCTACTCGGAGACCTATTGTCTTCTTCATAACAACGAAGACTATCATACCTACCACAAATGCAAATGCTGCTACTGTGAATGCGCCAAGCGCCTCGACGCCTACACGGCCAATCCATGTATCAGAACCACAATCAACACCACCGATAGCTGGGTTGCAGAATGCACCGCAAAGAATTGTACCGAGAAGACCGCCTACGCCGTGTACAGAAACTGCACCAACAGGATCGTCAATCTTGCAAACCTTATCAATGAAGCTTACGCTGATACACATAACAATACTTACAACAAGACCGATAACGGCTGCTGCCCAGATGTCAACGCAGTCGCAACCTGCTGTAATACCTACAAGACCTGCAAGCACACCGTTGCAAACCATTGAGAGTGAAGGCTTGCCATCAACAATCCAAGTATAAGCGAGTGCAGCAATACCACCTACGGCTGCTGCCATGTTAGTAGTAACGAACACATGTGAAGCGCTTACTGCATTGTCATAACCTGTGATTGCGACAGTAGAACATGGGTTGAATCCGAACCATCCTACCCAGAGACAGAATACGCCAAGAGCGCAGAGTGCAAGGTTGTGACCTGGAATAGCTCGGCTTTGACCATCCTTGCCATACTTGCCTACACGAGGACCAAGAACGATTGCGCCAGCAAGAGCAAGAGCACCACCGCAAAGGTGAACAACTGTAGAACCAGCAAAGTCGTGGAAACCAAGCTCAGAGAGCCATCCACCACCCCATGACCAGTGACCTTCGATAGGATAGATGAAGAGGCTGATGAGAACAGAGTAAATGAGATAGCGAGAGAACTTTGTGCGCTCTGCCATTGAACCAGAAACGATTGTAGCAGTTGTTGCGCAGAATACTGTCTGGAAGATGAATGTACACTCAGCAGGAATGTTGCTGTCCTCGCCAATGTAGAAAAGACCATCCCAACCGCAGATGCCAAGATCTGCACCATACATGATAGAGAAACCAATAACCCAGAAGATTACGGAACCGAACATGAAGTCGCAGAAGTTCTTCATAAGGATGTTGGCAGTATTCTTGGAGCGTGTCATGCCAGCTTCAACAAGCGCGAAACCAGGTTGCATCCAGAAGACGAGCATTGCACCGAGCAATACCCAAAGAGTGTCAAGACCATTCACGTGGTCAACTGCTGACTCGACTACAGCTGCAGCCTCAGCAGGAAGAATATCGTATAGCATATTTGTGTCGTGTTTTGTGTGTTTGTAATAAGTTCAAGCAACTTAGAGATCTGTCTGTGTTTGTGTTATTTCTTGTCTCTAAGCACTGTGTCACCATGCTCACCAGTACGGATGGAGTAGCAGTCAATGACCTCGCTGACGAAGATTCGTCCATCGCCCACCTGACCAGTATTGGCAGCCTGAAGCAGAACCTTTATTGTATTGTCAACCAACATATCACGAAGAACGATTGTGATGTGCATACGTTCAATCATGTCGGTGCTGTAAACGACACCACGGTAGATTCTCTCTTGACGGCTTTGACCGATACCATGACACTCATGATACTCGAACCAGTCAATGTCTGAGGCGAGCAATGCTTCCTTCACATCCTCAAACTTCGTCTTGCGAATGATTGCTTCAATCTTTTTCATATTATGTGTGTGTTTGTGAGTTTTTGTGTTTGTGAGTTTTTTCGATATCGAAATATCGATACCTTGACGATTCAATTTATCGATATTTCGAATCCTATAGAGCTATCAGATTCCGAGTGAGAAACCTGCTACGAAGTATGCCTTCTGAGTTGAAGGATTTGCGATTACCTGTCCGAATACAGGAAGTGAGAACGAATCAGTTATCTTGATTTCCTTTGATGCCTTGAGGTTCATGTTTACAACGGCAAATCCGTTTGCGTCAGCATAGAATCCCTTTGAATCGAATGGCACCGCACCTACTGTTGCTGCCCAATCCAAACCGCCAAGCTTGAAAGGAGCTGTGAACTCAAAATATGATGCCCAGATATGCTTCAAATCACCGTCCTTGTCAACGTAGCGATCAGGAGTACCGCTGATGTTTGTGAACCATTGGAAAGCCACAGGACCGAAATCATAACCGATGTTAGCTTCGAGAACATGCTCACCACCCTCTTTGAAATAGAAATAGCGTGGGTCGCTGCCGTCACAAATGCAGAAATAATCTGTCAAGCCGACATTAAAACCACCTGTGCTGTAAGCAAGAGTGAGGTCTAACTCCTGAGTTGAGAAATCAGCATTGCTATTGTTCATCAAACCGTAGCTGCCCCAAGCCGTGAGAGAGAGTCCCTTGTAAGAAACACCAAGAGTAGGCTGAACAGCGGCATTAGCACCACTCATGTCCTGACCACGCCAGATGTATTTTGAAACGATGTCAGCACCAACTGTTGCTTCTACTGTGTCCTGAGCTACTGCCATTGTTGGCAATGCCATTGTTGCGATCATAGCAACTACCTTTACCAATCTTTTCATAATCCTTGTCTTTTAAATTAATAATGTGTCGTGTTAATTTTGTGTTTGTGTTGTGTCTATTTTGTGTCAGCGTTGTCATATTGCTATTTTTTTCAGCAAATATGCGTCATTTTGTTGTTTGACGATGCAAAGTTACATAACATTTTGCAAACAAAACAAACATTCTACTAACTTTTTGCACAAAATAACACAAATTCCTTCGCTTTTCATACAAAAAGATACTAAAATCTGCATTTTGGTTTCTTTTTGCTAAAAAACAAACATGCTAAGCACCTTTCGGCACTTAGCATGATATCAAAGGTTTCGTTACTTTTTGTAGTTCTACTGGATTTTGTATAAAAGTGCCCTATCGGGCCAATTGAAAAAACAAAAAAATCAACCATAAAAAACATAAAAAAACAGTTCAATTATTGTTTTTTCTTGTTTTTGTTCTGTTTCTTCAATGTTTT
>JAGHUI010000006.1 GCA_018064885.1 Candidatus Minthosoma equi
ACGAACTCGCCATGCTAGATGTTTTGGTAGCGCCTACGAGAATCGAACTCGTGTTCCATGCGTGAGAGGCATGTGTCCTAGCCGCTAGACGAAAGCGCCATTCGGTGGCGGAAGGAGGGGGATTCGAACCCCCGGTACGGTAAACCCGTACGTCAGTTTAGCAAACTGGTGGTTTCAGCCACTCACCCATCCTTCCGGAACCTGTGTTCTGAATTTACAAAACGGTTAAAAAGAAGCCTTGCTAAGAGCGCTCTCCCGTTAATTGCGGTGCAAAGGTAGAGTTATTTTTTCAATCTCACAAACTTTTTCAAAAAAAAATCTTACCTTTGTACAAAAATAATCATTTAAACACAAGAAAAATCCATATTATGCATACAAGACAAGAGAAAATGGAAGCTTTCGGACGTTTGCTTGACGTAATGGATGACCTCCGCGAGAAGTGTCCTTGGGACAGAAAACAGACAAACGAGAGCTTACGTCCAAACACAATTGAGGAAACATACGAACTATGCGACGCTCTCATCAAGGAAGATCAGTTGAACATCTGCAAGGAACTGGGCGACGTGCTTCTTCACATCGTTTTCTACTCAAAAATTGGCGAAGAGAAAAATGAGTTCGACGTTGCAGATGTCTGCAACAAACTTTGCGACAAGCTCATATTCCGTCATCCTCACGTATATGGAGACGCTGTTGCGAACAATGCCAACGAAGTTCTTCAGACCTGGGAACAGATAAAGACAAAAGAAAAAGATGGCAATAAAACCGTTCTCGCAGGCGTCCCCGATGCCCTCCCATCACTTATAAAAGCATATCGCATTCAGGACAAAGCTCGCAACGTTGGCTTTGACTGGGAAGAGCGCCGTGATGTATGGAATAAAGTAAAAGAAGAAATTACCGAATTTGAAGCAGAAGTTGAAACACTATACAGCGAAGCAGAAACCGACGAAGCTAAAGCCATTGCCAAGGCAAAAGCCACAGCAGAGTTTGGCGATGTAATGTTCTCTCTTATAAATGCAGCCCGCCTATACAAAATCAACCCCGACAACGCTCTTGAGCATACAAACCAGAAATTCATACACCGCTTCAACTATGTAGAGGCAAAGGCAAAAGAAAAAGACCAAGCTCTCAAAGACCTGACCTTAAAGGAAATGGATCAATTCTGGAATGAAGCAAAACAATATGAGATGATTCACAATTAATCAATTGTTAAAGACAAAACAACATTTATTCGAAGAAATTTGGCTTGTGCTTTCTTGCCTCGTCTATGGACAATATGTCGGATTTCTGTTCTGTACGTTCGGAACGGAGTGAGGCGTATTTCTTGTTCAGGGAACTTACCATATCATCATGAGTCTCTGGATTCATGAGCTTGGCACTGGCTATCACGTTCTGTGACGCATCCTTCATCCAAAGCACTGGTCCGGAATATACTGGGGCTATCTTCAAGGCTGTGTGGAGTTCACTGGTTGTGGCTCCGCCTATCATGATTGGGATGTTTACGCCTCGCTGTTCAAGAGCACGAGCTACGGCTACCATTTCTTCAAGTGATGGTGTGATAAGTCCTGATAGACCAACAATATCCACGTTGAGTTCTATAGCTTTGCTTACAATGTCTTCCGTTGGCACCATGACACCAAGATCGATGATTTCGTAGTTGTTGCAGGCTAAGATCACGCTCACGATATTCTTGCCAATATCATGCACATCGCCCTTGACTGTGGCAAGAAGAACCTTGCCTGCTTTCTTGGCTCCTTCCTCACGAGATGCCTCGATGAGGGGCTGGAGAATGCTGACGGCTTTCTTCATTGTACGAGCTGTCTTGACCACTTGTGGAAGGAACATTTTTCCATTTCCAAAGAGTTCACCAACTGTATTCATAGCGTCCATTAGAGGACCTTCAATGATAGCCACTGGATTGCCGTATTTCTGAACAGCCTCGTCAAGATCCTTTTCCAAGAAATCGCCTATTCCCTTGACAAGAGCATGTTTCAGGCGGTCTTCCACACAACCCTCGCGCCAATCGTTTGCGTTTGTCTTTGGCAATGTTCCGCCATTCTTCAGAGCTTCTTTCTCAGCTTCTTTTTCCGCCTTGATTCTATCGGCAATCTCTATGAGTCGTTCGGTAGCACCAGCATCTGTGTTCAGCAGAACATCGTCAATAGCCTTGAGCACATCCTCTGGAATGTCGCTGTAGAGCACCTGTGTGGCAGGATTGACGATACCCATGTCTTGTCCCTTGGCTATGGAATGGTAAAGGAACACGGCATGCATTGCTTCACGAATGTAGTTATTTCCTCGGAATGAGAAGGATAGATTGCTCATACCTCCGCTGACATGAGCGCCTGGAAGGTTCTGGCGTATCCATTCTGTGGCACGAATGAAGTCAATGCCGTAGCTGTTGTGCTCTTCCATTCCTGTAGCAACGGCAAGGACATTAGGATCGAAGATGATGTCATTGGGATTGAAGCCTGCCTTATCTACAAGAAGGCGGTAGGCGCGTTCACATATTTCAATTTTACGCTCGTAGGTTGTTGCCTGACCTTTCTCGTCAAATGCCATGACTACGGTTGCAGCGCCAAGCCGCTTGATTTCACGAGCATGGGAGAGGAATTTCTCTTCTCCTTCTTTGAGGGATATGGAGTTGACGATGCTTTTGCCCTGCACACATTTCAGTCCGGCAGAAATGACGTTCCAGTCGCTGGAGTCGATCATCACAGGCACTTTGGCAATGTCGGGATCGCTCATGAGAAGATTGAGGAACGTAACCATCTCTTGCTTTGCATCGAGAAGTCCATCGTCCATGTTTATGTCAATGACAAGGGCTCCATCCTCTACCTGTTTACGGGCAATGGAAAGGGCTTCATCGTAGTTTTTCTCGTTTATAAGACGAAGGAACTTTCGCGAACCTGCCACGTTACAGCGTTCACCTACGTTCACGAATTTTCTCTCTGGAGTCAGCTCAAGTACTTCCAAACCACTGAGAAGCATATTCTTAGCAGGTTCGACTGGAACGTGAGGAGCTTTTCCTTCAATCAGAGCTGAGTATTCGGCGATGAACTTCTCTGTCGTTCCGCAACAGCCTCCGATGATGTTCACAAGACCTTCATCGACATACTCCTTGATCTGTTCAGCCATCATCTTTGGAGTCTCATCGTACAGTCCCATGGAGTTTGGCAAACCAGCATTAGGATGGGCAGAGATATAGTATGGCGCCTTCTCGGCAAGATTCTTCAGGAATGGTTTCAACTGGCGCGCTCCGAAGGAACAGTTCAATCCGATGGAGAAGATTTCAGCATGCTGAACACTGGCAAGGAAGGCTTCGAGAGTCTGACCTGAAAGGGTGCGTCCAGCAGTATCGCTGACAGTGACAGAGAGCATCAGCGGAATACGCTTGGATTGTTTATCCATCGCTATTTCAGCAGCATAGATAGCAGCTTTGGCATTGAGAGAGTCGAAGATTGTCTCTATGAGAAGAGCATCCACCCCACCCTCAATCAGGGCTTCCATCTGTTCCACATAGGCATCAACAAGCTCATCGTACGTGAGAGCACGAAGAGCAGGATTGTTCACATCTGGAGAAATGGACAGCGTCTTGTTTGTAGGACCAACATCTCCCAAAACAAAGCGTGGCTTAGCAGGATTCTTCTTGGTAAATTCATCAGCAATTTCACGAGCAATCCTTGCACCAGCAAGATTCATCTCACGAGAGCAATCCTGCACGTTGTAGTCAGCCATGGAAATGCGCTGAGACGAGAATGTGCAGGTTGTGATGAGATCTGCCCCGACTTCAAGGTACTTGCGGTGAATATCCTTGATCACATCAGGACGAGTGAGGCAAAGAATGTCGTTGTTGCCCTTCATCTGCCAATCTATATCGGCAAATCTTTCTCCTCTGAAATCTTTTTCCTCAAGACCATAGCTCTGGATCATCGTGCCCATAGCACCGTCCAGAATGAGTATCCTGTCCTTAATAGCTTCGCGTAGTGTCATTTCTTCCTTAAAAAAGATCAATACAAATCTTTGAAAATCAATACAAATTATGTTTCTTCGCCATATCCATCATGCGCTTGTCTTCTTTCTCTTTGAGAGACTGGCGCTTGTCGTATTCCTTCTTGCCTCGTGCAAGAGCAATGACCATTTTGGCAAGTCCTTTCTCATTTATAAATATACGCACAGGCACGATGGTGAAGCCTGGAGCCTTTGTGTCCTCCATAAGGTTGCGAATCTCCTTGCGGTTGAGCAGGAGCTTTCTTTCGCGACGCTCAACGTGATTGTTGTACGAACCTTGTTCATAGAGAGCCACATACATGTTCTTCACCCATATTTCGCCATTGTTTATGTAGCAATATGTGTCCACCAAGCTTGCCTTTCCCGCACGTATCGACTTGATTTCCGTACCGGTAAGTACAATGCCCGCAGTGAAGGTGTCAACAAACTCATAGTCAAATGACGCCCTCTTATTCTTTATATTTATCTGCTGTTTTCCCTTTACGACCTTATTCTTTGCCATAACATTCCATAATAATTTCTGCAACCTTCGGACTAACCTCTTCCTGATAGTCGTCGAGGAAGTCATCGCCCATCTCGTTCAAATCCTCCAGCTGCTCGTACAATGCCATGAACTCTTCATCGCTCATGTCTTTCTCTAATTCTTCTTTATGTCTATGATATTCAGACTTTACGCTGTAGAGGAGTTTGGAAAAATCTTTCATTTCCCACTCTTTCTTGACAACGTATGGGAATGGTCCTTCCAAAACGTACGGAGCAAAGCCGTTCATTATCAACTGAATGAAACCGCCTTCCATAACTTCGTCAAGAATATAGCGATAGCACAGGTGCGAGTGCTGAGCAGCGCTGAGCATGTCCATATTGTCCGCATTGAGGCTTCCGCCAATAGCAGCAAGATACTCGTCGGTAATCCAAACGATAAAGTCCGCAGCAGACAATTCCTCGTATTTCTGTTCTACCTTTGCTTTGTCTATTTCAATCATCTTTTTCAGTCTTTTCGGTTGTTTCTTTTCCAATTGAATTGCAAAGTTAATGATATTTTGCGAAAAAGGGCAAAGTTTTTTAATAAATAATTTTAGTATATGAGAAATAAATCTTAAATTTGCACCCGATTTGTGTAGAAAACAAAAAAATAACATAAAATGGCAAAGAACAACAAACAAGTACAACCAACAGACGAGCCTATCGCACTTGACGTGCAGCTCAGCAAGAGCGAGGCATTTATCGAGAAGAACTGGAAGATTATCGCAGGCGTTCTCGGAGTAGTAATCATTGCAGTCGTGGGCAGTTACATTTTCAAGAACTACATGGCTAACAAGGAGCTTGACGCTCAGAAGGCAATCGCTTCTGCACAGATTGCATTTGCACAGCAGCAGTACGATCAGGCTCTCAACGGCGATGGCAACTCTAAGGGATTCATCAAGATCATCGACGAGTTCAGCGGAACTGAGACTGCTAACCTTGCTAAGCTTTACGCTGGTCTTGCATACGCAAGCACAGACAAGACTGACGAGGCTATCAAGTATCTCGAAGACTTCTCTGCTCAGGACGACCAGATGGTTTCTCCTGCTGCTATGGGCGCTCTTGGCAACCTCTACGTTCAGAAGGGTGACACTGAGAAGGGAGCAACAACACTCGTTAAGGCAGCAGACAAGGCTAACAACGATGCTGTAAGCCCAGTGCTTCTTCTTCAGGCTGGTCAGCTCTACGAGTCTCTCAACCAGAACGACAAGGCTGTTGAGCTTTACAACAAGATCAAGAAGACTTACTTCCGCAGCGTAGTAGCTCAGGACATTGACAAATACATCGAGCGCGCTACAAAGTAATTGAGAATTAAAATATAATCAACAATTTCAAAGTGGAGAACCAGGAATCTGAAATTTCTTGATTCTTCACTTTTTCATTTCAAGCATAAATAATAATTTCTCACATATTTAATATATGGCAACAAAGAATCACAATCTCTCTGACTACGACATAAACTCAGTTCCTGACGCTACCGGCATGAAGATCGGCATTGTTGTTGCTGAATGGAACGAGAACATCACAGCGGCTCTGCTTGATGGTGCTAAAAGCACTCTCATCAAGAATGGTGTTGCTGCAGAAGACATCACAGTAATGACAGTACCAGGCAGCTTTGAGCTTGTCTATGGCGCTTCTCAGATGGTCAAGGCACCTGTTGATGGCGTTATTGCCATTGGTTGCGTTATTCGTGGCGACACTCCTCACGACCGTTACATTTGTCAGGGTGTCACCTATGGCCTTGCTCGTCTCAATGCTGTTCAGGACGTTCCTGTAATCTACGGACTTATCACTACTCTCGACATGGAGCAGGCTGAGGACAGAGCTGGCGGCAAGATGGGCAATAAGGGCGATGAATGTGCCATTACAGCCATCAAGATGATTGATTTCAAGAGAAAAATGAAATAGCAATTACTCTTGTATTGAATATCTGTTTACGACAAAAACATTTTTTCAGTTATCAAGAAGTTAGAGGAAATACTGGTTAAGATAGCAGGAACTATAGTTGCTATATACGCAGCAATAGTTCTTGTGTTCAATTTGCCATTCATGCAGAAGAATCTGGCAGATTGGGCTGCTGGTATTTTGTCCGACCAAGTGAAATCGAAGGTTGAAATCGGTTCGGTAAATCTTGGGTTCCTAAATCATGTCATTGTGAATGATATGATAATATACGAACCGAACGGCACAAAGATGGCTGACATTGCCAGAGTGTCAACAAGCATCAACCTGTTCTCGCTGATATCTGGACAGGTGAACATCAACACCGCTCAGTTGTATGGCGTTAAGGCTAATCTTTACAAGGACACTCCTGAAAGCACGCCTAACTATCAATTCCTTATAGACGCCTTCAAGAGCGACAAGAAGGAACCAGCAAAAATCGACATTCGCCTCAATTCATTCATCATGCGTCATGTTTATGTCAACTATGACGTGAAATCAGAACCTATCCACGAGGGGAAAATTGATGCTAACCACCTTCACCTGAAGGATTGCGGCATGAACCTGTCGCTCCGCTGTTTGACAAACGATTCCATAGATATGTCCGTCCGTCGTTTGCAGGCAAAGGAGGAAAACTCTAATTTCTCCATTAAGAACACAAACTTCTCTGTAGCGGGCAACCTCCAAGAAGCAGCAATAACTGGGTTCTTTCTTGAATCGAGAAACACATCATTAGGTTTTGATTCTCTGCACATTCACTACGGAAACTACGATACCAACAAGGAGTTTTCTTTCTCATCATCCACAATCAAAGCAACGGTTGTTCCAAATGATTTCAGTAATGTTGTTGATAAACTCGCTGATTTTACAGAACCTTACAACATTGCTATTGACGCAGACGGAACAAATAAGGCTGTCAATATAAACAAGCTCACCGTAGTATCTGAAAGCGGTTCCACATCACTTTCAGCCAACGCTCGCATCGTCAATCCGCTTGACAAGGACAAGAGAGAGATTCACGCTTCTATCCCCTATCTGTCCATTGCCAACGATGACATTTTGCAAGCAGCAAGTATCTTCATGCCTGAGAAGAGCAACAGCGAACTTATTGCAAATGTGGGAGATGTGTTGTATTCAGGAAACATCAACGCTGACAAATCGAACGTTTCGTCCGACGGAGACATCAAGACACTTCTTGGAACTATTGATTATGACCTTTCTTATTCTTCCGACAAATTCCTTGATGGAAATATCACAGGCACAGACCTGAACATTGGCAAACTCACAAATGATGAGCGTTTTGGCTCGGCAACCTTCGACATTGATGTTGCCATGAACCTTGCTGACACAAAGAAGATTCCTGCTGGAAAAATTGACGGATTTGTTGACGAGTTCCATTTCAACGACTATACATATAATAATATAGAGCTGTCCTTGCTCACATCTAATGAGAGCGTGGATGGTAAATTGAACATCGACGATGACAACGTCAAGCTTTCATCCGATTTCAGTTACGTTAATTCTGCTACAAAGAAGATTCTGTGTCAGTTAGCACTTGACAATTTCAATCCTCACAACTTGAAACTTACCAACGATTATGCAGGTGAGAGCCTATCTCTTTCTGGAAATGTGAATCTGCACGGATCTGATTTCAAGAATCTCTATGGAGAGGCAAGTTTGAAGGATGTTAATCTAACCACACCTCAATCGGCTTATCATCTTGACAATCTTGATATACAGGCAGAAAGGAATGGCGGAGATGGAAACATCTATACAATCAACAGCGACATTATCTCTGGTTCCGTTAAGGGTTGTGGAAATATTGTTGACATAGCCAACAGCTTCCAGAACCAGCTGGCTCACCATTTGCCAAAATTGTTCCGTAAGACAAACATTCCCGATGTTGACTTTGTTTATGAATTTTCTGTAAAGGATAATCCTATAATTCATCATTTTGTTGAACAGGACTTTGAATTGTCCGAACCAATCAGCATTCATGGCAACCTTGAATCAGCAAGCAACAAGATGACATTGAATCTTACTGCTCCATTAATCAATGTAGGTGGTAAAAATTACGAAAATATTGCTATCTCTAGTCATTCAAGAAATGAAAATATGCGTGTGGAATGTTCTGCTGCAACTAATAAAATCTCCACAAATGATGACGAACCCGACACTCACACCTTACTGAATGTTATCTCTGACATTCACAACAACAGGTTTGAAAGCAATATACGCCTTAACATCGACGGAAGGACAAACATTCAACTTGAGCTATTGCCTGTAATTGAGATAAATGACTCTCTTGGAGCAAGAAAGACAGACATAGCTCTGCACCGCTCTCATGCCATTCTTAACGATACTGTTTGGACAGTATCTCCTTCAAGCATTTCTGTTTTCGGGAAAAGCGTAGAGTGCAATGGCGTTAAGATTGCAAATAACAACAATGGCTTTTTGACTGTTAATGGTAAGGTCTCAAGCAACATGAACGATTCCATAGTTGCAAGCTTCAACAAATTGGATTTGAAGTATCTAACTTCTCTTGCCAATTTCAGCCTTATCCGTCTCACAGGCTTGGCTTCTGGTCATGCTACAGCAAAGAATGTGCTTGGCAATAAGGGCATTCCTGATTTCAACGCTTTCCTTACCATCAACAATCTTACTGTTCAAGAAGGTCCTATTGGTGACGCTACCATACAAGCAAATTGGGATGAGTCCATTGACGGAATAAATGTCAAGGGACGAATTATTGACCTCTATTCTGCTCCTATTGCACTCACAGGCAAGGAAAAGAAAATGACTGGTATAACTACACTGGATGGCTGGATTTCACCATCCAAGAACGATATGAGACTGGATATTGGCATTCTAAATACTAATGCGACCTTCCTTCATGGATTCCTTAGAGGTGTGTTCAAGGAAGTAAGTGGAAGTGTTACAGGCAACCTTGCTGTTATCGGACCTTTCAACAATGTCAACCTTATTGGTGATGCTGTGCCAGATGTGAACTTACGTTTGAAAGCTACTAATGTGCCTTATCACATAGAGGGCGATACTATTCATCTGCGCGAAGAGCTTATTGCCTTCCCTAACTTCAGCCTTTATGACAGATTTGAGCACGAATCTACTGTAAATGGAACTGTTAGATATCACAACTTGAAGAACTTCAAGTATCATTTCGATGCTGATCTCAGGAATCTTCTTGCATACGACGAGAAGCAGTTCAACTCTGACAAATTCATGGGAACGGTCTTTGCTGATGGTGATTTGACTATTGATGGAAGTGACGGACATCCACTCTATGTTGAAGCAAATGTAACCCCTACCAAGGGCTCTGTATTTGCCTACGATGCAGCTACTCCTGATGCCATTACTGGTAACAATTTTATTGAGTTCCGCGATAGAGACTCTTTGCTTACAATAATTCCAAAGAAGAGCATTATCCATGAAAGTGAAGAAGAACTTCAGGATTCGCTCACAATTGTCAACAAGGCAAAGAAGAATTACAGAAGCGACATCTTCATCAACTTTAACATCAACCTCACTCCTGCTATGGAGGTAAAGCTCCGAATGGATAATATCGAAGATGGCTATATGCGTACATTCGGCAACGCCAAGCTCTCCGCTAAATGGTACAATAAGGGTTCTTTCCAGCTATTTGGCAATTATAACATCCAGTCGGGGTCTTACCGCCTGTATCTGCAAGACATCATCTTCCGTGACCTTGCCATACAGCCAGGTTCAATGGTTGAATTCAATGGCAATCCTTTCGATGCTAATATCCATCTCATTTGCCATCATAACATTCCGTCTGTTCCTCTCAGCGACCTTACTGCAACAACCGCATTCTCTCAGAACAACAAGGTCAAGGTGACCTGTATTCTCGACATAACGGGTAAGCTTGGCAATATGGATTTCAAGTTCGGCATGGATCTTCCTAACGTGAATGCAGAAACAAAGCAACTTGTCAATTCTATGATTAATTCAGAGGAAGAGATGAACACCCAGATGATTTATCTTCTTGGCTTCGGTCGTTTCTATCCTAACGAATATGGTCGCGCTAATGGAACAAACAACTCAAGCCAAGCCGTAAACTCACTCATTTCTTCAACCATCAGCGGACAAATCAACCAGATGCTTTCCAGCATGTTGGGTAACAACACCAACTGGAACTTCGGTTCTTCACTCTCCACAGGTGAAAAAGGCTGGGATGATCTTGATGTGGAAGGAATCCTTTCTGGACGACTCTTTGACGAGCGATTGCTTATTAACGGTAGTTTCGGTTATCGAGACAATGCCTTGACTAACCAAGCCAACTTTATTGGAGACTTTGAACTCAAATGGCGACTCACTCAAAAGGGCAACCTCTTTGTCAAAGCATACAACCAGACAAACGACCGCTATTTCACCAAGTCAACCCTCAACACACAAGGCATCGGTCTCTCATGGCAGCACGATTTTGAAGCCATAAGAAACAGGATGAAGAAAAAGAAAGAGTTGAAGAAATAAAAAGGAGTTGAAGAAATAGAAAAATATTTAGCCTTTGCAATAATCTATCAATGCAGAATAAATGTCATTCTGTCGCAGCAACTGTTCATTACCAAGAATGAAAAGCTGCTTCCTTGCCCGTGTTACTGCCACGTTGAGCTTTCTGTCAACGCCTAAGGCAGCATTGCAAAGCGTGTCAAGTTCATAGCGCTGGGTGATGGTTGTTCCATAAATGATAATGTCACGCTGAGAGCCTTGATAGCGCTCCACAGTATCAATCATTATCTCGTTTGCCTGTTCATTTATAAGCTTTTCTATCTCATGTCTCACCATCGCTATTTGACGGCGATAAGGCACAATTATACCAAGATTCTTTGACACAGAAAATGTAAGGTCATTCTTTTCCTGAAGAATCAAAATATTCTTGACAATCTGTGCAATGATCTTTGCTTCCATGAGATTAGCCTTAGGAATTCTGTCTTCAATGGAAGGCTTAGGAACATTGATGAAAGCACAGCGATGTGTAGCCACAAGATTCTCAATAGCACTTTCCGAATCATACACCTTGTAAGGCAAATCTTCCGTCTGATGAGGCAGACCTACAGGAAGCAATTTCCCTTCATAGAAAGCAGCAGATGCGAAATCGGCAATAGAGGGGTGCATGCGCCCTTGATGGTCAAGCATGGACACCAGTTCAGGGTTGCTCTTGTTTTGCTCGTACAGGCGCTCAAACAGCGAATTACGGCAATTGGTGAGACCTATTGCATGGAGCAACGATGATGATACAGCCGACTTGTCTTCCGACTGCACCACAACAGCTGGCAATTGCTTATGATCGCCAATCATGATGAACTTGTCAATTGCAGGAGATGTGAAGATGTTCAGTATCTGAGGTTCGAGTATCTGGGAAGCCTCATCAAAGATAGCCACATTGAAATGCTTCAGCTTCAGTAGTGACATGTGACCTTGCATTGAAGATACCGTGCTGACAAAAATCTTTGTCTCATCTATCTTCTTCAGCACTTGCTGACGATTTGTCATTCCAGCAAGCACATTTGCCAGAAGATGCTTCTGATGGTCAGGTGCGCAGGTAAGTCCTCTTCCAAGTCGGATGTAATCTGGCTGAGGGTTTATTGTGGCAAGCATCTCGCATATTTCATCCACGGCACGATTTGTGTACGACAGCAAAAGAATGTTATGCTGCTGTTCCAAATTCTCCTCCACCATGTGCTTTAGAGCAACAGAAGTCTTTCCTGTACCAGGAGGGCCCATCAACAGGAACAGTTCATCTGCAGATGGAGTGCGCTGGCAAAGGATGAGGTCACGGCGTGACTTGTCACAAGTTACCAGAGAGAAAAGACCACTATATAAACTACGGAAATTGGAATCCACGTTGTCATGTTCAATGGCATACTTATAGTTGCGGTTGAACACCTCCTTGTTGCGTTGAGGAAACTTCAACTGCAACCAAACAGAATTGTTTGAATAAGATTCAATGTTGCACCTTATTACCTGTTGAGTGATAGCTGATTCCTTTTCCGTATTGCGATGATAGAGAATGACAGAATCACCAATTCGGAAGTTTGGCTGATTGTCATCATTCGTCATTTTCTCAAGGCATACAGCCTCAACACCTTCTCCCATGCGTATATCAACAATACGCAGATCAAGGAAGATGTCACCATTTTCCATTTTCACATTGATGTCAGAATTCCAAAGCGATGATAAAGCTCTTGTTGAATCAGGACGTGTTTCGCACATCTTGCTCTCAAACTGCTCTCTCTCCACGAACTGCAGGAATGTGTAGAAATAGTTCGCTGTAAGTTCATCCATAGAATGAAGAGCATCCGTTATAGGCTGAATCTTCGGAAGGCACCATACGTTCCAGAACTTGTCGTTGCATTGAGGATTGCGTCTCAAAGCGTTTGGCGTGAGCTTTGGCACCCAGTTGGAAGCTTCTCCATTCAGGAGTCCCATTTCCATGGCAACGATGCTGTTGCGGATGTTCATTGCTCTGAATACCATCTCTTGGAAACTGCGCTGTTCCAGAAGCTTTGGATATTTTGAATACAAGACATTGCCCATCACATTCGTCTGCTTCACATCCATGTTGTAGTAAAGAATCTCCTTGTAAAGCAGCATCTGCATCAGGTGTTCCGACTTCGCACATTCGTGGAAATCATCCCATTTGCCCGATTTAAGCTCTATGAGGAACTTCTTCTCATCGTTTTCGTCAAGGTCAATAAGGCAGTCCATACGACCTTGAACGCCAAGCGCTTCACAGAAGAACGAAGGTTCAAGATGTATATTCACCGTCCCATCATGCATGTAAGGCTGTTTGTATAAGTCGCCAACAACATTTCGGATATTGGCAAATTGCTTTTTTGTTTCCTCGAAGAACGCTCCGTCAATCTCATCGCAAGCACAAATGGCTACAGCTCTCATTGCAAATGTTCTCTGCATAGATCCCAGGTAATCAGAGTCAGGACGCGTGAAAGCATCTTCCATAAACTGATTGGCAAAGTCACCAAGAAGCGTATAGACCGTACTGTCGCTTGGAGTCAGTTTACTGAGGAAATGGTTGAAAGCACTCTCTCCATACGCCTGCATGCAGCTTGTGATGGAAGTTATGTCAAGCAGATAATCAGGTTCAATAATGATGTAAAGCGGATGATACACACCCTCATTGTCTATCGTATATGAAAGAGCATTAAACTGCATTCCCGGCTTCAGCATCTGGGATGCCTGCATCGTATGCTGGTTTGCCGTGATGTCTATGCGGAAAGGCGTATCTGACGGCAAATCCTTTGAGAATGCGAAGATATAAGGTTCATTGATGCCTTGAAAGGTGAAGCGGATCCTCTTCCTTCTTGAAGCATGTTCCAGCTTCTCTCGCGATATTGGCAAAGCCTTAATATCCGGAAGGCGTCCTTTCAGTTCTGCTGGGATTCTCGTATCGGTGAAATGTGCCAATGCATCAGCAAAGGCACGCACGTCGCAGAGGAACGTGTGCTGGTCGCATTCCATGCCGTAGTGAGACACCTGACGTGCTCTCCATCGGAAGGAATCGACTTCATGCATGGGATAGTTCGTCAAACGGCAAACCGCCTGCAATCGTGAATAGAAATCATTATATTGGGAAGGCAAAGAAACAGTCATCTCTATGCATGTGCGGTGAAGCACATCATAGAGATAACGGTATTTTTTCTTTATGTCTTGTCCTGAAAAGAACACTTCCAGGACTTCCTTCCACACTGTATCCATCATTAAGCCTGGAGCTGACCAATGATTTCGTCAACAGACTTGCAGCCATGACTGTCAAGCCATTCAGAGATGCCATTTGCCACCTTCACTGTCACAGCAGGATCCACGAAGTTTGCTGTGCCAATTTCAATGGCTGAAGCGCCAGCCAAGAGGAACTCTATGGCATCGTGGGCATTCATGATGCCTCCTAAGCCTACAACAGGAATGCTGACAGCCTTTGCCACCTGCCATACGCAGCGCACAGCAACAGGCTTCACAGCAGGACCAGACATTCCTCCAGTTGCAATGCTGAGCACAGGCTTGCGCTTCTCTATGTCAATAACCATGCCCATCAGCGTGTTGATGAGCGACACAGCATCAGCACCAGCATCCTGAACAGCAAGAGCAATGTCTGTTATTGAAGTCACATTTGGAGAAAGCTTCACGATGAGAGTCTTGTCGTATGCTTCACGCACAGCCTTCACCACCTGTGATGCCCCCTCTGTTGTTACACCAAATGCCATACCGCCCTGCTTCACGTTTGGACATGAAATGTTCAGTTCAATAGCAGGAATGTTCTCTAGTTCATTGATGCGTGCTGCACACTCAGCATAGTCCTCAGGACAAGAACCGCTGACGTTGACGATCATGTTTGTCTTGATATCCTTGATTTCAGGATATATGTTCTTGCAGAAATAGTCAACGCCCTTGTTCTGCAATCCCACGCAGTTAAGCATGCCGCTGGCTGTTTCCACCATGCGAGGATAGTCATTGCCCTCGCGAGGATTGAGAGTCGTTCCCTTTACAATGATACCGCCAATATCTTCAAGATTGACGAAGTCAGCAAATTCAACACCGTAGCCGAAAGTGCCGGAGGCTGTCATCACAGGATTCTTCAATGTGAGTCCAGCAAGTTTAGTAGTCAGATTTGCCATAACGTCAGATATTCCAAGTTAAATCGTTAATATTGAATACAGGACCTTCCTTGCACACGCATACGTTGCCCTTCACAGTCTTTTCCACACAGCAGAGGCAAGCGCCGAGTCCGCAAGCCATCATATTTTCCAAGCTAACCTCACAAGGTGTGCCTGTTGCTTTGGCATACTTAGCCACGCTCACCATCATTGGCTTAGGACCGCACACACTGATTCTGTCAAACTTCTCATTACTCAAAAGAGAATGCTGAGTGACAAAGCCCTTCTCACCCTCAGAAGCATCCTCAGTTGTAACATATACAGGTGCGATAGACTTGAACATATCCTGTTCCAAGAGATCCGCCTTGCTTCTTGCACCAAGCAGGAACACAGGCTCAGCACCATTCTCCTTCAGATACTTGCCGTAGTTGAGCAATGGTGCGACACCCACGCCACCGCCTACAAGCAGCACTTTCTCTCCCTTCTTCTGCACAGGAGAGAAGCCATTGCCAAGAGGGAACACAAGGTCAAGCTTATCGCCAGCCTTCAGTTCTGCCAGCTTATGAGTACCCTCGCCCACTGTCTGGATGAGCAGCCAAAGCTGATTCTTCTCAACATCAACATAATTGATAGATATAGGACGGCGAAGGAAAGTCTTAGGACTACCCTCAACCTTCACCTCCACAAACTGACCAGGGAACATCTCAGGAAGAGGTTCCCCATCAGTAAGCTTCAGCAACACATAACGTGAATGAGGAAACTCCACCTCAGCCACAGTCAGTTCTTTAATGTACTTTTTCAATGCTTTTTATATTTAAATATGTATAACTTTTTTGTCCCGGATGGTGTCTTCCCCTTAGGGGGGAGTTAGAGGGGGCCGTTTTGTCCCGGATGGCCTCCCTCGCCCTTTACGGGAGAGGGTCTTTATATTCCCCACTGTGCAGGTTTGCATACGCTCTCAATCGCCTTCTCCTGCTTATTGTCCAATTGGTAGAAGAAATCCATGCCAGTGATCTTCTCCACTTCATCAACAGACACAGCATAGTCACGAATGTCCTTGTTCGTATTAGCATTAGGATAGATAAAGCCGATAGCCTTAGGCTCTTTGCCCATAGTCAGCAGCACCTTGAAGAATCTGTCTGGCACCGCCACCTTCATGTCCTTGCGCTTGCCAATCGTGCGAGGATTCTTGCTGTCAAAGATTGGTCCGCAGCAGATGTAAACCGTTCCATAATCCTTAGCCCACTGACGGCATTGCATCTCAAGGTCATTCCAAGCTCCGCTGTTGAGAGCATGATTCTGAGGACATATATTTGTCATGAGGAAAGACTCTTCCATTGCCTTCATGCTGTTCTTGTTGTCACCAGCAGGACACATGTGGCCTCGGTCATATCCCGAACCATTGTAATCATAATAATCAACTCTTGCATTCTCACTCAATGCAGGATCAAAATTGAATTTATCTGTGCGCTGTGCATCGCCTCTCAGCCTGCCTCTGTCAAGGCTCCAGCAAACATAGTTAGGGCAATGCGTTTCCACATTATAAGATATAATAAACTGCGATTTGAAAAGGATAACTTCCGACACGCCAATCAAAGCATCAGGCTGCTCAATGTTCTCGTAAGGCACCTGCTGCAGTCCTTCGCTTGGAGCATCCATACTGTTGAACTCCTCCTGCGTGATGGTTCCTTCTGCCACAGCTCTCTCTGCCTCCTCATAGGCAAACTGCTCATTCTTTTCCTCACTTGTCAAAGACACATGACCGCCATTCACCTCTGCTGGCAGCCTGTCATTCCTGCATGCGCTTGTGCATACAATAATAATGCTCATGCACAAAACCTGCATTAAAGCTGTTTTCAATTTCAAAACACTCTTTTCAATCATCATATTCATCATTTTCATTCTTGATAAAAGGATTATTTCTTTCTTTTGTGCAAATTTAATAAAGATTTAACAAAGAAAGCAACATACATGAAAAAAAAGTATTAACTTTGCATTGCTTTAACAAAAAACGGACAAATCCTCATGTTAAATGCCGCCGAATTGGCTCAGTTGGTAGAGCACCGCATTCGTAATGCGTAGGTCGCGGGTTCGAGTCCCGCATTCGGCTCACTTTTCCTATCTAAAAACCTAAATCGTGCCGTCATACGCTACCGTATGGCGGTTTTTTTGTCTTGTTACTCTATTTTGTCCCTTGTTTCATACAATTCATAAAATTTATGTAACATATCAAAAACGCATCAAGGTTGTTTTCATCATACCTTTGTACCACAAAAAAATCTCAATTCTTTATTAATCTATCAAAAATCACTTTTCAATGAAGAAAACTTTACTCACAGCAGCAATTGCCTTCTTGGGCATTTCTGCATCGTTCGCTCAGAACTGGAAAGCTGGCGACGAAATCACTGACCAGGTGAATTGGGGTAACCTTAGCTTCACAGACGACTCTTTCGAGCCTTGGACTGTAGAATCAAGCAAAGGTAGCTTCACTAAGTCTGGCGGTTTGTTCGAAGTTTACGATGGTGCAGACGTAGATCTCTACCAGTACGTAGAACTCAAGGCTGGTATGTACCACCTCGAGTGCCAGGCTTACTATCGTTTCGGTAACTCTTGGGAAGCAGACCCAAGCTCTTACGGTACTGACTCATGGCAGGACCTTGCTCAGCTCACTGTTCAGAACGGTACATACAACATTGACAGCAAGGAGTTCCTCGGCGGCCGCATCTTCCAGGCTCCTATCATGCCACGTCTCTTCCCTATGTACGCAGAGAAGATCTACACAATGCCAGAAAGCGATAACCCAGGATGGGATATGTCCGACGGCTCTTACACAGTAAACGGCGAGACAGTATGGGGTCCTTGCTCTGTTCCAGGTTCTTTGGCTTGGTTCAATGCAGGTCTCTACACTCCAGCAGAGAAGGACGAGGTTACTTACAACCGCGTATCTTTCTTCGTTGCTAAGGACGGATATGTAAAGGTTGGTATCACAAAGAAGGAAGCAAAGGAAGCTGACTCATTCATGGCTACTAACTTCAAGCTCTTCTACGACGGAGAGATCAGCGCTGACTACGAGTTCCAGATCCTTCAGGACGAAGTTGCAGATGCAAGAAACAAGGCTTACAACTTCAGCGACACATTCCAGGATGAATATGCTGCACTCTACACTTTGATGCAGGATGCCATCATGGAAACAGAAGGCGATGAAGATGTTTCTACAGTTGAGTCTTGCAAGAAGTACATCGACATCTACAACCAGCTCACATTAGACTACACTCAGTACTATGCTCAGGCTAAGGAGCTCACAGGTCTCATTGCTAAGTGCGAGAAGATCCTCGGCAACGCTGACGACGCAGCATTCAAGGCTGCTCTCGAAGCTGCTAAGGCTGTTGAGCAGGATGGCAACGACGGCGAAGAGCCAGCTATGACTGATCCTAAGGCATACGCACAGGCAGCAGAAGCTCTTGCAGCAGCACGCGACGCATTCATCAAGGACTTCAAGAACGAGGATGGTTCTGTAGAAGTAACTTCTTACATCACATATCCTTGGTTCTGTCTCCCAGAGTACGAGCCAACATGGGATGCTGAGAGCAACCAGTGGGTACCAAACGAGACAGTTCTCGCTATGGATTCAGAGAATGGTGAAGGCAAGACTTGGTCTGAGTTGGACGACGTTAACGGTACAATCAGAAACGTTGCTAAGGGCGTAAACGTAAATAGCAATGTAAACTCTGTTGGCCAGTGGTTCCAGCAAGGCGGTGGCGGTAACCTCGAGGTTTACTGGAACGACAACCTTACTTGTATCAAGAAGTGGGCTATGCCAACTGAAGATCGCCACGACGTAAGCCAGCGTCTCTCTGGTATTCCTAACGGTTACTACAAGCTCAAGGCTCTCGCACAGACTTGGATGAACGACTGGGCAAACAACTGTGAGAACCACATCTATATTAAGAGTAACGCAATGGAGTCTCACTCTCCATTCCTCGAGCCAGGCGGCTGGTGGGGCAAGGACATCAACCAGTGGAAAGAGCTTGAGACTGACATGATCCTCGTTGACGACGGTGAGCTCATCATCTCTTCACGTGATAACGGTTTCGCAGCATTCACAGGCTTCCGCCTCTTCTACTACGGCGAAACTCCTGACTTCAACAAGCTTCTCGCTCCAGCTATCGCAGAGGTAAATGAAGCTAACACTGTTGAAAACGGTCTCTGGGCAGGCGACGTTAAGGCTGTTGAAGCTATCATGGCTAAGGTTCCTGCATCAATCACTTCTCAGGACGAGTTCTCTGTAGCAATGGAAACTATCAACGAGGCTAAGGAATACATCGCAACAGCTAAGGCTGCTATCGAGAAGTTCAGTGGCGCAACAATGGATGAGTTCAGCGCTCTCAGCACAATCTATCCTGATGGCGACGAGAACGACATTGCTTCTGTCGCTATGCTTACAGCTCTCGGTGTTGGTGAGAACGAAACTGACACATACCTCAACGCACAGGCTGCTACTGACGACGCTGCTATGTACACTAAGTACCTCGACTTCGTTGTGAACAAGGCTAAGACTATCAACCACGCAGCTCTCGATGCAGCAATCAAGAAGCAGTATGCAGAGCTCAAGGCTGAGTACGCTAACGCTGCTAAGCTCGCTGACTTCATGGAAGAGCTCGCTGCTCCATACAACGAGGGCGTTATCGCAAGCCTCGGCACAGCAACTCCAGACTCTCCAGTTGACGCATCTTGCCTCATCGTAAACCCAGAGTTCAAGGAGGGTCAGAAGGGCTACAACGGCGACAACTTCACTGTTTACACAGATCCTTACACTAAAGACGCAATCATCGAGCGTTGGAACACAAACTCTAACTTCAACCAGACTATCTACTCACTCCCTGCTGGTACTTACGAAATCCAGGTACAGGCATTCTACCGCGATGGTGGCGATGCAGGCACATCATTCACTAACTGGATCTACGGTGCAGGTGAAGAGGTAGAATGGTGGGACACTAAGGGCGCTATCCTCTACGCTAACTCAGAAGAGTCATACATCCGCTCTATCGCATCAGAGAAGTTCACAGACCGCATGGAGAAGTACTGCACTGAGATGAAGTTCCAGGGCAACTACGACATGGAGGACAACGAGATTCTTGAGCCTGTTTGGAATGAGAACACAGAAGGCAGCACAAATCACCCTTGGGACCAGTTGGTTAGCGACTATGACGACGCTGGCGAGGCTATCGAATACTTCTATCCAAACTCTGTAAACGGTTCTGTAAGCGTATGGCAGAGACATCCAGATGCATACTGGAACTCAGTTAAGATCAACCTCTCAGAGACTGGCAACATCACATTCGGTATCAAGGAAGAGAACAACATCGGTGGCGACTGGGTAGTTGCTAACCAGTTCAAGCTCCTCTACTACGGCTACGATCCAAACGCCATCAGCTCTGTAAACGCTACTTCTACTGCAGCAACAGAAATCTACAACGCAGCAGGTGTTCGCACATCTTCACTCCAGAAGGGTATCAACATCGTTCGCAACGGTGCTACAGTTAAGAAGATCTTCGTTAAGTAAGCACAAGCTACACATATTATTCAAAAAGCCATTCGGACGCTTCCGAATGGCTTTTTTTTGTTCAACCAGCCTTTTGCCGCTCAAGCTTCTGCCGCAGTCTGATCGATTCAGCAGCCATAGCGTAACCTTCGTTCATGCTGCCATTCGTGCCAATCAGCACACCATTCTCCACGTATGCCATAGCCTGCACCAATGCCAGCATCTGCGGCTCATTGCTCCACCAGAGCATATCATTCATGCCCAGATGCGTCAATTCGCACACCACAGCGATGTACGCATCCGTATTGTTATGATCCTTCAGCGGAGCCCATCGGCTGACAATCTGCCTTATTGAGCACAATCCATGCTTTGCCATGTAGGTATGGATTGTTATGAATGCCGCCCGGAATCCGTAAGCCATGCTCTTGAATTGGCAGAAAGCCTTATCCTTCTGCTCATCTCGCAAGCCCTGCCAAGCCTGTCCGTCACGACGGATGTTCAGCGGATTGTTGTTGCGCAAGCCTCGGGCAACAGCCCCACCCCGACCCTCCCCCATAGGGAGGGAGCTGCCCTTCGGAGCGTTTGCAAATCTTGTGTTTTTCATAGTCTCTTTACAGCATTTTGCCGATGCAGCTCGTGATGCCGAATGCCGAAGCAATAGCCGTAAGCACAGTAAGTGCGATCTGCACCACTAATTTCCAATCTATTTTCTCTTTCATAAATAAAAGACCCTCTCTGCCCTTCGGGCATCTCTCCCGTAAAGGGCGAGACCGTCCGGCGCAGAGCCGAGTCATGGTTTTAAGGTTAAAGTTTAGATTTTAAGTTTTGATGTTCCAAGGATTAAGCTTTGCCCTTGTCCCGAAAGGCCCTCTCCCCCTCTACGGGGGAGATACCCCCTTGTGGGGAGAGAGGGTCTTTGGGATGGGGCCTAATCATTAAGGCCTTCTGATGCCTGCTCAAGCTTCTGCTCAGCAATCATCGTGCGGAACTGCTTGCCAGGCACGAAGCGGATCTTCTTGTTCACCACAGTCTCTGCAGTGACCTCCTCAGCAGTCTTCACGCACTTAGCGTTGATCTGAGGACGGAAAGAGCCGAAGTCGCCAAGCGAAACAGGATGACCGATCTCCATGTAATGCACAAGTCGGTCAATGAGGGCAGTAACCACAGCCTGAGTCTGCGATGGGTTAACACCGCAAGAGTTTGAGCACTCATCTACAAGCTGCTTGTAAGTCACCTCTGGGAAGATCACCTGCTGTGCCTTATAGACAGTAGGCTTGCCCTCCTGGAAACCAAGAATCTTCTTGATCTTTCTGATTACAAATGCCATTGTAAATCTCCTTTCTTGTTTTCATAGTTAAACTTTCGGTTAATTGTGTTTTTCGAATTATCTAGTAATCGTGTAATCGTTTAATCGTGTAATGTCTCATCGGAACACACCTCATTTCTGATATCCACCATCATCTCCTCACCATTCACATACGCATCATACACGAGCTGTGTGAAACGTTCGAAGAGAACATCAGCACTTTCCATGCCAACAGGTCTCAGCAGAATTGCATTGAGCATCCTCTCCTTCGTCGGATGCCATCCGAACAGCGTGCATCGGTGTCCCGGCGTCTTAGCCACAGCCAGCGTCAAAGCAGAGAACTGCGAAGCCACGCACTTGCATCTGTGCACCCCCACAGGCAGGCAGAACGTGCTGCACCCCTGGAACACCTCGCTGTAATCCCTGTAATGAGGCTCACTTGTCTCACACTCAAAGTCCGTCCCCTCTACTGTGAGACGTCCCAATGCCATGTTGGCATCTCCGTAGTATCGTGTAATTGTTACTTTCATATTCTCCAATAAAACTCATAAGACCAATAAGACTAATAAGACTAATAAGACCCATAAGACTAATAGGACCAATAAGGCCAACAGCCCCATAACACCAATATCCCCATGTCTCTGAATCACGCTGCAAAGTTACGGCAAAAACACGCCCCATCCAAGCATTTCTCGTGCTTGTGATGAGCAATAATGACCTACTATGACATACAATGAAAAAGACACGCATTTCCTTGCGTAATTCAATAATTTTTAGTAATTTTACAACGAAAAACTAAAACTAAAACTAAAAAGATAAAGATAATGACATTCGTTTCCAAGACAGAACTGGCTCAGCGATACTTTCCCAACGTTGCGGATCGCTCAGCCCTCAACAAGCTCATGTCGCTCATCACGAGCGACACTCCCCTGCTCCACTCCCTCATTGAACTGGGCTACCGCAAGGAGCAGCGCTACTTCTCCCCTGCCCAGCTCTCCCTCATCTTCCAGCGCTTCGGCGAACCGTAGGATTTGTGTCCTTCGGGCCTAATTTATAATCCAATAATTACCAATAATTAAGACGATAATTGAGACAATAATTTTTTTGCCTCCAACCTAAGTCAACCTAACCCAACATATTTTTTTGAACACGAATCTTACGAATTTTACGAATAATGGCTCCTCGGAGCCACGCCATCCGGATGGCATTCGTGTAGATTCGTTCCATTCGTGTTCAGTTAATCCCATCCGCATGGTAGGTTGTTCTTTTTGACTTAGGTTGGAGGCAAAAAAGAGGCAAGCGATTCGTCGCCTGCCTCTTTGCTGTATCTATTTTATTGAAAAGATATCGTCATCCCATACTTTGGCATCTTCGAAATCCTCGAAAGATTCGAAGTTGCGCATGTTGGCACCCACGTTGCCTGAGCCAGGACCTTCGCCGAAGCCGATAGGGCTTTCCACCAACAGTTCTGTCTCGTTAACTGCCACCACAATTGCCTGTGGCATTTTATATTCTTTCTTTTTCATTGTCTCTTACTTGATAATTACTTTCTTAGTTATGCCATTGCCATACTTCACGATGTTCACACCATTCTGGAGCGACTGGATGCGGCGACCGCTCATGTCGTATATCTCAGCCTTGCCCTCAGTCAGAGCAGAGATGGCAGCGATTGCTGTTGCCTCATCGTCGTCGATGTTGATGCGGAGAGGCGCGCCAGATGGTGACACGTTGCCTGCGAAATACGCGCGGTAGGCAGGGATTGGGAGGCTTGCTTTTGACTTCTCTGAGCAATAGGTCTCAATGCTGTAGAGCATGCCATCGGTGGCGTAGTAACCATCGTCAGTAAGGGTAATCACTACAGGTTCGCCATCGACATCTGTAATAGATTCTTCGTCGAGCGTGATGGACTTGTGCTGGCATCCGGTGCCGCAGTTCTGGCACACGCCGTTTTCATACTGATGCTCTATGTGGCCGCAAACTGTGCAGGCGCAGCTGCCTTCTTCCGTTGTGTGGTATTCATATCCGCTATGCTCGCAGCCAGGGATGGTGCAGAAGTGGCCATTACTGTCTGTCAACCACTGATGCTCAGTATGCCCTGGCCAGTAGCCGCAGACGGTGCACTTGCCTTCCTCCATGGTATGCTCCGCCCATGATGCACCATGTTCTGCACAACCGTTGGTGCAGACGTGCTCGTCTGATTCTACATACCAAAAGTGGTTGTCAGGCTCGATGTCGGTGAAATCGGTGTAATACTTCAGGTCGCAATAATAGCAGCCATGCACAGTGTAGCCTGGCATTGCGCAGGTAGGGTCAAATTTGTCTTCATACCATCCATGGCCAGATCCGTTACCTTCACACTCTCCTTCTGTTTCCACAGGCATCGTACAAAGTTAATAAAAAGTTTTGAAATAGGCGTTGTTGCGAAACAATTTGTGTTGTCACGAAAGCAAAATAGCGTTGTCGCGAATCATTTTTTTGCGACAAGGCTATAGTTTAAAAAATGGATATCAGATAAAAAGCAATTAGATGGAGATAGAAGGACTAGACACTCTAGATGAACTAGAGAGACTAGAGGGACTAGAGAGACTAGAAAAACTAGAAACTCTAGAGCAGCTAGAGCCTCTAGAAGCTATCCTTTCTTGCTGAGCTCTTCTCTCAGGGCTTTTATTTCTTCTTGTTGTGCGTAGTAGGCTTTGAGGGCTCGCTGCTTCAGGTCTTCGTAGGCTGCTTGCCATTTCTGGGCTTCGGCTTGGGCTTCTGCCAGTTGCTGCTCGAGCATGGGGCGCTCGGCTTCAAGTTGCTTCAGGCGCTCATCCTGCTGGCTGCGATAGCCTGTGCGAGCCTTGTACATTCTTTCTTTTATGCCTCCCTCGGTCACGAACTCCGTCTCCAGCTTCTCCAGGAAAGTCATCATCATGCGGTCTATCATGTGGCAGAGTGTGAGGCCGTAGTTGCAGAGTTCTTCGTCATTCCATTGGTTGATGAGCGGCTCATACTCCTCGAGAGTGTTGTGCAAGCGGCAATAGTTGAGCATTGTGTCATAGCGGGCAGTATTACCGTCGTAATAGTTCTCGGGAATGGTTCGCATCTCGCCGTCTTTAAGCTTAGGAGGCAGTCCCCAGAATTTCAGGTGGCGCGATTTCAGGTAGTCCTCGAAATCCTGCTGCAGTTCCTGCAGAGAGGAACGTGCCACATTGAGCAGCTTCATCTGCATCTCGGTGGAGGTTATGCCATCGGCAAGCCCCTCGACGATGTTCTGCTTGCAAGAGCGCGCCGCCTGTATGACTTGGTCGCGCGTGCGGTCTTTATAGAGGTGTATATATTTGTCGCAAAACACAAACGCCATCTGATAGATAACGTCCGACTTCTGGTAGAAGTAGAGGTTCTGCCAGTTCACCTGCTTCTTTAGGACTTTGGGGATATTTGGGGTTGGCTGGGACATGATTGTTGGTGGGGGTTAAAAGTTATTATAGAGGGGCTAGAAGCGCTAGAAGCTCTAGAGGGGCTAGAAGAGCTAGAAGAGCTAGAAACTCTAGGAGCTCTAGAGAAGCTAGAAGCGCTAGAGAAGCTAGAAACTCTAGAAGCGCTAGAGGAGCTAGTTCGGAAAAGACTATGGACAATCAATGTTATTCCCAGAAGCCGGTGTAGCTTTCCACGTACAGTGTGCGGCCTGCTTTCATGGCAGAGAAAATCTTGTCGCCACCGCTCTGCACCTTGCAGAGAGAGATGTCTGGGCCTCCTACGGAAGTGACCTTCAGCTTGCCGATCCTGTTCGACATCTGACGACCAGCCACGCTTGTCATCTCATACACATAGAAGTGGTTGCTTGTAGTGAGTCCCTGGTTTGAGCCGACATCGACATACACCGCCTTAGCCTGATTGCCATTCTTTGTCTCTGCCAGTTGTATCACCGTTCCGTATGTTGGGAACAGATCGTTCAGGTTTGTGATGATGGTGTGAGTGGCGCTGCTGAAGGCATCGCTCATGGCAGCATTCAGAGAAGCATTCTTTCCAGACTTGAAGCCAGATGAAGAAGTGCTGAATTCCTTGACAAGAGTGTTTGTCTTGAGGTTGATGACGCGGTACTTCACCTCCAGTCTTGCCGACAGGCTCTCCATAACCCTGCGGTCGTCATATCTTGTGACAGACTCCATCTTCAGGATCTTTCCTTCAAGGGCATATACAGGCAGAGGGCATGAAGACACGAATGAGCGCAATTCAGACTCAATCTGTATGTCCTTGGTTCTGATGCGTCGTGCAGCCTCAAGATGCTCGTAGAACGTGTCGAGCATCGGATTGACATAATCCCACTCATCGCGAATAGTCTCATTGCGCGAGCCGTTAGGCTTATCAGGCCTGTGCGAGCGTCCCCAGCCGTCAAGAGGGCCATTATCAGGGCGTACGAAGTCGAAATTGCCCACGAGCACATACACATCAGTATTCATGCTGTGTACATCCTGGGCAAACACTGGGTTCTGTGCCATCAAAGCTGTTGATGAGACAAGCATCATTACTGCAGCGATAAGCGTCTTAATCATTTTCATTGTCAATGCATTATTAATAAGTAATATCTAATTTTCATTTGTAAGTAGTCAAGCATTTGCTGACCCGCATTTTCTGCGTTGCAAAAATACATGTATTTTTTGTAAACACCAAATCTTTGGCACAAAGATACGCATTTTTGGGGGGGAACAATGTTATTTTTAATCTATTTTACTTCGAACACAGATTTAAGGGATTGAAGGGATAGGCTCTCTCCGACTGCTTACACAATCTTTCCCCAAAATGATGAAGAGCCTCTCCCGTAGAGGATGAAGACCCTCTCCCATACCCTCTCCCCAAAAGGATGAAGACCATCCGGATAAAATCTCACAACCTAAAACCTTAAAGCCTCAAAAAACACGAATGTGAGACTGGCAAACTTGGAGTCATAAGTTAATTTTTGCTAAAACTGAGGGGTGAGAATGGTGGTTCGTTACGGCGCACTGTTACGGTCATTTCGCAGATACATGCTACATTTGCGACAAAAATCTATTATGGATTTTACAAAAAAATGGTTGCATTTCATTGACCAGCATCTGCACGAGAAAAAAGTGTGGACGAAGGTGTCTGTGAATGCTCACATGAGCAGGAAGCAGATGAAGAACATACTGCAGGGAAAAGGTACGATAGAAAACCTCATTCGCATCATGATCAACTGGGTTATGATGTTCGACAGCTATGAGGAGTTCCAACGGGTGTGGGAGAAGATGGGCAGATTGCTGTATGACTACAGCAATGAGCATGGGGATGAGTATAACGACAAATTCAGGAAAAAGGGCCCCAGGCCCCTCCCATAGGGAGGGGGAGAAAGACCCTCTCCCCGACCCTTGCCCGTCCTCACAAAGGGCACTTCGTTCGGTCGCTTCCTAAACCGTGACATTTAGTCACGCTTCTTCACGGTCGCTACCCGTAGAGGGCGAGGGAGAGCCATCCGGATGGATATCTGGAAAATCCGGAATATCTGGAAAACCCGGAAAACCCGGAAAATCCGGAATATCCGGAATATCCGGGATTAAAATTAACAATTTAATTCATTTTTTATGGACGTTTTTGCAAAAGTTATTGCTGTTAATGAACAGCAGGACGGCTACACAGCTAACGATGGCCGTCAGTTGAGAATCATCGAAGTGACACTCTCCATTCCTGAGGTGCGCAGCGGGCAGGCTAACGGCACTCCGTATGTGGAGGGCAGGCTCATCACTGCCTCGCTGTTCCTCAACCATGGGGAGCAATGCACGCTTGGCAAGGGCATGCACATCGTGGCTAACATCGGCATCAGCAGCAAGTTCCTTCCCGAGAAGAACAGGTACTTCAATCGTGTGAACCTGGTCAAGTATATCGACCTTGGAAGCATTGAATGGAAGTGGTAAAGGCCCCCTCCCCAGCCCTCCCCCCGTAAAGGGCGAGGGAGAGGGTGCCATCCGGAGGAAATCCGGAAAATCTGGAAATTCCGGGATATCTGGAAAATCCGGAATATCTGTGTTCGAAATAAATAATAACAGAAGATTATGAAATGGTTTAAGCATTCTGCATTGGCATCAAGAGAAGTGCCAATCAGGGATATAAAAGACAAGTATGGGTATCATGGACTTGGAGTGTTCTGGTGCATCGTGGAAGATATTATGATGACAAAAGGTAAGACGACACTCGGGGAATTAAAGGCTAAGTATAGAGGAAACCACTTCTCGAGAGTGAAAGTTGAGAGCATCATTCGTGATTTCGGCTGCTTCAAGATTGACTCATTCACTTATGTAACTGTGAAGGGAAATTTTCTCGATGAGTCACACGATGGGTCACACGATGGGTCACACGATATCGCCTGCGCGTTTAAAAGAGAAGAAGAGATAAGAAAAGAAAAAGAAGTCGTAAAGAAAAACGACGACGACAACGGAGGAAACGAAAACGATAACGAAAACCAAAACGAAAACCAAAACCATAACGGGAACAGGAGAGATGGGCTGAGGATGCGGACGAAGCGGGACTGGTGCTTCAACATGCAGGCTTACAACGGAGAGTACCGTGAGGTGGTGTGCATGAAGTCACGATTCTCCATGCTGCTCAACAAGCGGTGGGCGGATGCCATCAACTACTTTGCCTGCCACCTGATGATGATCGGCGAGATCGACATGTTCTGCACCGAGACGGAGTTCAAGCGCCACTTCTCTATCTTCGTGACTAACGAGGTGACGGGCAAGGCGCTGCACGAGGCGATGGAGGCCCTGGAGAATGAGGAGAGGCAGAAGAGCCCCGACTTCATGTCCACGTACTTCGGTCCGCCGCTGCCAGACGATGCGCCGCCAAGACCGTCGCACACCGCGGTATTTGATTTCAACTTTAAGAGATGGGAGGAGCCGAGGACCCCCTCCTAACCCCAAGGCCCCCTCCTAACCTCCCCCATAGGGGAGGGAAAAGACCCTCTCCCCGACCCTCTCCCGTAAAGGGCGAGGGAAAAGACCCTCTCCCCGGCCCTCTCCCGTAAAGGGCGAGGGAGAGCCATCCGGAGGAAATCCGGAATATCTGGAAATTCCGGAAATTCTGGAAAATCCGGTCTATCCGGTCTATGGGAGAAAAAAATCAAAATAATTAGAAATTTTATATGAAGATTGATAAGACGAAGGAGGCGGACAGGAACCGCAATTTCTCAAAATACGGACTGAAAGTCGAGACTGGAGCAGACGCTAAGGAGGAGCAGATGTGCGTATGTCCGGAGTGCAGCCAGTTTCGCAGCGTGAGAAACAGGAAGGTGAAGTGCTGCTCGGTCAATGTGGATTATGGCGTGTGGCACTGCCACCATTGCAATGCTTCGGGCTATGTGCCTTCGGTGAAGGAGCTGGAGGCGAGGACGGCAAGGCAGAAGCGCATCGATGCCAAGAGGGACAGCATGCCGCCAGATGGCAAGTTCTCCAGACCTAAGGAGCAGCCAGGGTTCACCATAGACTACATCCTCATCAGTCCGCGAGCTTCGTTCAAGAAGCAGATTGAGGAGGGCAACGAACCGTCTGACGATGAGCTCATTGCCTTGGTGGCTCACGAGGAGCAGCGCAAGGTGCTGAACTACCTTGTCCACGATCGCAAGCTGACGCTCGACACGCTTTGCAGGGCGCCTGTCGGCATGCCTTGGTGGAAGGACAGCGAGGACAAGGAGGAGGTGGTGATGAGGTTCTACTACCGTGACCACCGCACGCTGATTAACCAGAAGACGCGCACGATGGGCAAGAAGTTCTGGATGCACAGGGATGCGGAGGTCATTCCCTACAACATCGATGCGATAATGAGGAAGCCTGTGTGCTACATCACCGAGGGCGAGTTCGATGCCATCTCGCTGATGCAGGCTGGATTTCCCGAAGCGATAAGCGTGCCTGCTGGCGGCAGCAACACGAACCTGGAGTGGCTGGACCGCTTTGCCGAGACGCTGTTCGACGACAAGGAGACGATTTTCCTCTGCACGGACAACGACAAAGTGGGCTACAACATGATGAAGGAGCTGGTGCGCCGTCTGGGAGGCTACCGCTGCAAGATCGTGCTGTGGGACGAGGGATGCAAGGATGCCAACGAGGAGCTGCAGGCGCATGGCGAGGAGGGCATACGCCGCTGCATTGAGAGGGCTCAGCCTGTGCCTGACTATGGCGTGGAGACTGCCAAGACGCCTCATGTGGAGAGGGAGCTGGACGACTTGTTCTTGAACGGCATGGGTACGGGCGCGCCTATCGGCATTGACAATGTGGATAGGCTGATAACCTACGAGACGGGGCGCTTCATGCTGGTGACGGGGCGTCCGGGCGACGGCAAGTCGGAGTTCCTCGACGAGATATGCCTTCGCCTTGCCCTGCGCCAGGGTTGGAAGACGGCATATTTCTCACCCGAGAACTTCCCATTGAAGTACCATCTGGCGAAGCTCATCTCGAAGCTTACGGGGTTCAAGTTCGCGGCTGGGGGCAGCATCACGACGGAGATGTACGAGAGGTGCAAGGAATGGCTGGCAAGGAACATGTGCCACATCATGCCGGGCGGCGAGGACGAAGAGCACATTGCCGACTTCGGCGAGAAGGTGGACATCAGGCAGCTGCTCTCGGCAGACATTGCCAACAGCGAGACGTTCACGCTGAACCAGGTGCTGGCGGTGGCGAGAGAAGCCGTGGTGAGGCGCGGAGTGAGGATCCTCGTGCTTGATCCGCTGAACAGCATCATGCGCGATGACGAGGACAAGGGTCTGAGCGACCTCGACTGGGACCTGCAGGTGTGCAACAAGCTGCTTGCCTTTGCCCACACGAACGATGTGCTGGTGATCCTCGTGGCTCACCCTCGCAAGGTGGACCGCGCAACGATGACGAATGCCAAGCGGCGCGTGGAGATGAACGACATCAACGGTTCGTCGAAGTTCGGCGCGAAGTGCGACTACTGTCTCATCATCGACCGTGACGATGATCTGAAGGTGGTCAATGCATACGTGGATAAGGTGAAGTTCAAGCACCTCGGCACTCGCGGCAGCACTACCCTCTTCTACGACATCCCTTCGGGCAGGTACGTTCCCTGTGAGGTGCGGCGACTGACGCCGAACGAGCAGCGCATGATCGAGCAGAACGGTGCGCCCAAGGGTGTGGAGATCATCGATAAGGATAATGCAAAATGGATGAAAACCGTGGACTGGAGATGGTTCAACGTAAGGTGGATATAGCCTACATTATTCATACTTCATAATGTAGGAGTTATAAGTTAATAGTTATAAGTTATAAGTTGCCATTCGGAACTGTGCAAAAACTCAACTCAAAACTCAACTCAAAACTCAACTTTTAACTTTTAACTCCTTTGGCCGTTGCTAATCGTTTGTTTCAAGGCTGAAAGGAGAGATGGTTTTCTTCTTCTTTTCAAGGAAACGGTAGCCGAGAGTGACGTTGAAGTTATAGAAGAGATTGTCGAACTTGCAGTAGAGACCGGAATGGTAACGGTAGTGCTGAAGAGCGAACTTGGTGCCTGCATACCAGCGATCCATGTTCCACACACCGGAAAGGTGCAGAGCGTAGTTCACGTCAAAGACGTTCTTGCGGAAGGAATAGCGCAGGTCGTCGTATGCCGTGCGGTGCTCACCGCCAATTTCTGTACCATTGACAAGGAGCGTAATGGCATCAATGAGACGCTTGGACTCATCGGTGCTAAGCTCAGCATTCTTCAGGATCGTTGGGTACATCTCCACCATGTAGTCCTGGAGAGCATTCATTGCAGTCAATTTCTCCGAGCCTTTGCCATAAGCTATCAATCGGGTATTGCGGATGAAGTGATTGTTCTCGTTGTCGCCCTTGCATATCTTGAGAGAAGGCGACAAGGTGAGCTTTGCGCTGAGCATCAGGTGAGGCGTAGGAACCCAGTTGTAGGCATAGCCGATATTCGCCTGAACATCGGTGAACCTGATTGAGCTGCACTTCTTCTGTCCGTAACTGGCGCGAGCCTCTGGATCGGTGAACAGCGAGGTGAGCATGGTGCGGAACGCATCCTTGCCGTATGCAGAGAATGCCTGCAAGAGCACAGCCTCTGACTGCCAGTCGCCGAAGGTGTTGTCAACATCGTAGTTGGCAACGCCCACACCTGTGATGAGAGAGCCTGCAGAGCGTTTCTGCTGGTTGGAGAACGATGTGCTGGCAGGAGCCGAATATTTCCTGTGGTTCCAGTTGTAGTTGATGTTGATGTCGAACATCTTTATGCCGCATTCATCGCCCACATTGAGGTTGTGGTACGAATCGTAGTCGTCAGTGAACTTGACGGCAAGATCATTGTCGGGATGAGTGATGTCGCCCAGTCCAGGCAGCACCATCTTCTTCAGGCGGAAGTCGCCGCCTGTGTGACGATAGTGGGCGCTGATGGAGAACATCTGCGTACTGGAAGAAAAGCTCACCTCAGTCTTCTTAGTGCCGGTAGCCAGCTGCTTCTTCTTCAGCTTCACGGAATAGTTGTAGCCGAGTCCATCGAACGACACACCAAGACCGATGCTCGGAGTGAGCGGAGAGCGCACCGTGACCTTAGTGCCATCATCGAAGTTCATGCGCATCTCCTCCTGGTTGTAGTTGTTGAGGAGGCGTACCGACAGGTGATAGCCCGATGGCTGAATGTAGTTCGGATCGACATCCGACATGTTGCGTGCAAACCATCCGATGATAGGTATGCTATCCAGCTGCGCCCACGACATTGCAGGCACCAAGACAAAAAGCAAGATGATGAGTCTTTTCATTGTTTCAAGAATCAAGAATTCAATAATCCAAGATATTTATTTTCAATAGTTTTATTATTACTTTTTTGTTTTCTTTCCTTTCATAAGGAAGCGGTCGATGAACTGATCGACAAGTTCGTACTGGCTTGGAGGAAGCTGGCAATGGCCGTGACCGCCAACGATGCTGACTGCTACGCGATCCTGAATACCAAACTTCTGCCACACCTTGCTGGCTGCATTCATGCTCTGGCGGGCGCTTTCATCGGCAAGCCACTGATAGTCGGGATTGCCAAGGACGAGAAGGGCACGAGGACAGATCATGGCGCAGAGCTCATGATGGTCGTATGGGAGACGATAGACATTGTCGTCATGGAACTGTTCCTTGAGGGATTCCTTGAACCAGTGGTAGTCGGTCTTGTCAAGGTCTTCGACGCCTTCGAGGGTGTGACTGACACGCCATGCTGCAGCTCCGCCTCCGCCTGGCTCTTGTGCTATGGTGAGGGCTATGCGCTCGTCAAAGGCTCCGCAGAAGAGCGCCATCTTGCCTGCATAGGAACAGCCTGTGACTCCGATGCGCTCGGTGTCAATCTTTGTCACCTTTGGCCCTAACTGCTGAAGTCCGTCAATGAGTCGGCTGAGTCCCCAAGCCCATTCGCTGTAGGCTCCGTTGTCAATGAGATGCGGATAGAGATGGACAAATGGGTATGTTGATCTGTCGGTATTTCCCTTGAACTGTGAATAGCCATTGACCTGACGCTCGTTGTACGTCATGGTTGCCAATGGACGGCGATAGAGTACTTCGCCTGGAAGGGAGATGTGGCTGGAGCCAATCATCAGAGGATATGGCGCCTTGCCTTCCTTTGGGTAAGTGATGACGGATGAGAGAGTGATGGTCTTGCCATCTACGGTGACATCAACAATGAGGGTGTCGCCATTCATCTTTGCGCTTACCTGTTCTGGAGACACTTGTGGCTTCTCCCCTATTTCGTAGTATTGTATCTCTCTCGCTATCTCTGAACGGCGGCGTGCCCATTCGGCAAAGCTTGCCACCTTGCCGCTTCCATCAGACCACTCGAATGGATCGGTGAGTTCCTTGACAACTGGGAGTTTGTCAAACTGCGGAAATACTGGAGACACGCAGTTGGCTCCTGTATTTTCTACGGAATATACATAAGGAATTGTTCCTTCTGTCTGGGCAGAGGCGAGCATTGAGCTCATCAGCATGATTGCTAGTATATTGAGTTTCATGTTTTCTGGGGGGGGGAATGAAGGGTTAGGGGTTAGAGGTTAGAGGTTGGGGGTTAGAGGTTGGGGGTTAGAGGTTAGGGGTTAGAGGTTAGGGGTTAGGGGGTTAGGGGTTAGGGAAAGCATAGCCTTTATTCCACTTGAGGTATGATGAATGGTATTGTTTCTTTCTCTACACCGATGGTCATTGGGGTTGGATTCTTTGTGGAAAGAACGAGACCGTCGAAGCTGACGTATGCCTTGTCGATGGAATTGACGGTGATGCGCTGAGCACGGTAAGGATGGACGTTCTTATAGTTGAGGAAGCGTCCTTTGCCAAGAAGCCAGAAGCCTTCAAGAATCTGCCACCACTCAGGACGAGTGATGAGACTGACATCAAGCATTCCGTTGTATGGCACAGCATTTGGTGTCTGTCCGTAACTGTGGCAGTTACCTATGCATATTGACATGTATTTGTCTTTTATCTCTTCTGTTTCTATCTTGATGGAGATATTGAAGAGACGGCGCTCAAAGATACGGGTGAGTATCGCAGGAATGATGGAGAAGCGGCGTGAGCCTGTGTAGTAGGTTGCATCGTTGGTTGTCTTGATGAGACGCGCGCCCAAGCCAATGTTGATGCAGTTGAGGAAATAGCGCTTCTGAGGAACGATATTATCAGGATCATTGTAGATGCAGTATGCCACATCTATCTTCCTGACATTGCGTGCTATGATGCTGTCAATGACTCGTTTGTAGTCATCAAGAGACACATCCCAGAAGCGTGAGAAGTCGTTGCCAATGCCATTCGGAATAATGGCAAATGCGAAGTCGTCTGGCACTTCCTTGCGCTTTTCCATGAGAACATTAACTGCGCTGTTGAGAGAGCCGTCGCCACCTACAATCACGATGGTGTGATAGCCGTTATCGCAAAGCATTGCCACCAGGCGAGCTACGGAGCCAAAGGATTCTGACTGTACAAAATCGTATTGCACGCCTTTCTGCTCCATGTACTTGCGCATGAGTCCCCAGCGCTTGTTCGACCTGTCAAATCCGCCATGCGGGCTATACACCACACCCCATCTGTTCACTTCAGCCATAATTCCTTCACCTGTTTTATTCTTTCTTCAATTGGAGTGTCAACACTCAACCAATGAATTTTTATTCCTCTACGCTCTTCCATGCCACGGAACCACGTCATCTGTCTCTTTGCAAACTGATGAATGGCTATCTCAAGGAGGGACACCATTTCATCGTATGTCAATTCGCCTAATATATAAAGCGTTACAAACTTGTATTCAAGTCCGTAGCGAATAAGGCGTTCTGTTGGAACGCCATTGTCAATAAGTCCTCTTATCTCTTCGACCATGCCTTCTTCCAATCGGCTGCGAAGGCGTTTGCTTATCTTCTCTCGGCGCAGCTCACGGCTGATGTCAAGACCGATGATGAGGGAGTCAAACTCTGGGAACTTTCTTCCATCGAATTCGTATGCCTTGATAACACTCTCGATGTACATTCCTGTGCCTCCGCAGAGGATAGGAGTCTTGCCGCGAGAGGAAATGTCTTCGTATGCTTCAAGAAAGCCTTTTTGCCATTCGTACACGTTGTAGCGTTCGCCGGCATCGGCAACATCAATGAGATGATAAGGGATGTCCTTATCCTTCACATGATAATCAGCAAGATCCTTGCCTGTGCCAATGTCCATGCCACGATACACCTGACGGCTGTCTGCGCTAATGATTTCCCCATCAATGTCATAGGCAAGATGGGCAGCGAAGGTTGTCTTGCCGCAAGCTGTTGGACCTAATATGGTAAGAAGACGGTTATTCAAGGTAAAGAATTTGATTGTATATTTATTAAAGCAAGCGCTTAGATTGAGAGTTCGTCGAGAACACGGATAAGTCCCTTGTTCATTGCCTTATCTGAGCGGATAGCATCGGTGAATGGCACATAGACCACTTCATCGTTGCGAATGCCGATCATGACATTACGCTGTCCGTCCATGATGGCATCGATAACGCCTGCGCCAAGGCGGCTGGCAAGGATGCGGTCGCGTGCAGAAGGAGAACCGCCACGCTGCAAGTGTCCGAGGATTGACACACGAACATCATACTGAGGGTATTCCTTCTTCACTCTCTCTGCATAGAACATGGCACCGCACTTTGGGCTTTCGCTCACGATGACGATACTTGAGTTCTTGCTCTTGCGGATACCACGGCCAATAAAGTGCTCCAGCTGGTCGGCATCGGTGCTGTCCTCAGGAATGATGGCTGCCTCTGCACCGCTGGCAATGGCGCTGTTCTGAGCAAGGAAGCCTGCATCGCGGCCCATTACCTCCACGAAGAAGATGCGCTCGTGAGAGTTGGCTGTATCACGAATCTTATCGACACATTCAACGATGGTGTTGAGCGTTGTGTCGTAGCCGATGGTGAGGTCTGTGCCATAGAGGTCGTTATCGATAGTACCAGGCAAGCCAATGCATGGAATGTCATATTCCTGAGCAAAGATTCTGGCTCCTGTGAGGGAACCATTACCACCAATGACGACAAGCGCGTCAATGCCTTCCTTCTGCATTGTCTCGTATGCCTGCTTGCGTCCTTCAGGCGTTGTGAATGCCTTGCTGCGGGCACTCTTCAGGATCGTACCGCCACGGGCAATTATGTTGCTGACACTCTCTGTTGTGAATGTCTTGATTTCGTCATTTATCAGACCGTCATAGCCACGGTAGATACCTTTGACTGTGAAGCCTTTGCATATAGCTGAACGTGTGACAGCACGAATGGCTGCATTCATGCCTGGCGAGTCACCTCCTGATGTCAATATTCCAATACAGTTAATCTTTGCCATAGTTTTCTTTTTTTAATCCTAAATTTCTTTTTATTTGTGAATGTGTTGTTTTACTGATGAATAAGCCAGAACACTCCGAGACCTACTGCCCATGCAAGGGCTGCACGCCAGAGGTAATGGCGTATGTACCACTTGAAGCGTATCTTCTCCACTTCGAGGACTGCCTGACCGGTCAGCGTGCCGATAAAAAGCAAGCAGCCGCCAGCAGACGTGCAGAATGAGAGAAGTTGCCAATATGTTCCATTTACGATGAATTCTGATGTAGAAGCAGGGTTAGCATCAAGCGAGAACATGTTCATGCCAATCATCATGAGAGGCACGTTGTCCGTGACGCTTGAAAGCAAACCTGTCACGAGTCCATAAACGTACACATTATTTATATTATCCTCAAGCCAGCGTCCGATGAAATCCAAGGCTCCGCACTCGGTGATGGCGCCTATGGCAAGAGATACACCGAGGAAATAGAGGATGATGCGTATGCCGATGAATTCCGTGTTGCGCAGGTAATGGCGCTGGACATAGACGACATTTCCGTTTCTCTCCAGATTGAACAATCCCTCAACTGCCCATATCAATGCCAAGACGCACAGAGCGCCAAGGAAGGCAGGAAGCTTGGTGATGACGTGGAAAGATGGGATGAACCACAATCCGACGATACCTAAGACGAGCAGCAAGCCTTTCTGCCATGAGGAGAGATAGGAGTCATTTCCATCATATCGGGAAAGGGCAGAATACAACTCAATGTTTCCATGCAGCTTAAGACCTATGAGGAAGGTGAAAGTACAGAGGCATGCAAGTGATGGAAGTATGAGTCCTGCTGCGTATGCTGTAGGAGTGATGACTCCACGATTCCAGAGCATCACGGAGGTCATGTCGCCAATAGCCGTGAAACATCCTCCCATGCAGGCAGCAATCATGATGGTGCAAGCATAGACGACTCGCTGATGATGATTGCGGCAGATCTGGGTGATGATGCTCATCATGAGAACAACGGTGGTGAGGTTGTCAACATTGGCAGAGATGGCAAATGTGAGCAGAGAGACAACCCAGAGGAATGTTCGGCTGTTGCGCATGCGCAGCCAATAGACAAGGGAGTCGAACACACCATTGTTGTGAAGCACCTCGACAATAGTATTCGTGGCAATAAGGAAAAGAATGACAGAGCATGCCTCAAACACATACTTAGGAAGCACCTTTTCTGCCACAAACATCTTCATGCCATCTGAGGACGGTTCTGCTCCTGCAAGGAATGCGCTGTATTCTTCACTATGCATAAGGTCAACGAAGCTGCCTCCGTTGAGAAGATAGATAACCCACACGATAACGCCACAAACCATAGCAACGGTTGCACGATTGATGTGATGAGCAGGTTCTGTTGTCATCAACGCAAGACCGATCACAATCACAGTCACTATAATCAAAGTCATCAAAAGCATAGTCTTTTCTCCTTTTTCTTTAACGAATGAATTTTAGCCTTTACAAAACCGGTAAATTTCATTCACCATTGAGCGGCAGACGGGACTCGAACCCGCGACCCTCGGCTTGGGAAGCCAATGCTCTACCAACTGAGCCACTACCGCATTGCCACGTTTTATCATTGCAAAATTAACGAATTCTTGTGATGTTACAACCATTTTGAGTAAAAAAATCTATTATTGTAATCACTTTTAAACATCTTTGATGATTTTTTATTCAAAATTCTTTAACTTTGCCTTATGATTCTGAAAAAGCTTACAATACTCAACTATCGCAATATCGCTGAAGCCGAACTGGATTTCTCCCCAAAGATTAACTGTTTTGTGGGCAGGAACGGCGAGGGAAAGACGAATATTCTCGACTCAATATATTTCCTTTCTTTCACAAAAAGCATGGCAAACTCCGTAGATTCGATGAACGTGCGCCATGGGGAGGAGATGATGATGGTGCAAGGCATCTACGACCTTAACGACACCGAGGAGGAAATCTCCATCGGCATGAAGATTCACCAGAAGAAACATGTGAAGCGCAACAAGAAGGAGTACAAAAGAATTGTCGAGCACATTGGCTTGCTTCCTCTCATCATCGCTTCTCCTAACGACTACACTCTCATTTCTGGAGGCAGCGAGGAAAGAAGAAGGCTTATGGACATCGTGATTTCGCAGTACGACTCGGAATACATGACTTCGCTCATGGCGTACAACAAGGCTCTGCAGCAGAGAAACGCCATGCTGAAGGCTGAGGAAGAGCCTAACGTGGACATCATATCGCTATACGAAGAGATGATGGCAAGCTACGGCGAGAAGATATATGAGAAGCGGAAGGCGTTCATCGATGAATTCATTCCTGTTTTCCAAGTTTATTATGAGAGCATCTCTGGCGGAAAGGAGAAGGTATCGCTCACATACACAAGCCACTGCCAGCGAGGTGCTTTGCTGGACGTGATTCAGAGAGACAGGGCAAAAGACCGCATAATGGGATATTCACTTCATGGCATCCACAAGGACGAGCTGGAGATGACGTTAGATGGCTATCCTATAAAGCGCGAAGGCTCTCAAGGACAGAACAAGACTTATATGATTTCCTTGAAGCTTGCCCAGTTTGATTTCCTGAAGAGAACAGGAAGCAAGACTACCCCACTCCTTCTGTTGGACGACATCTTTGACAAGCTGGATGCACGCAGAGTGGAGGAAATAGTCAATCTCGTGTCAAGCAATTCCTTCGGACAGATATTCATTACAGACACGAACCGAGAGAACCTTGACAAGATTCTTGAAAGAACGCAAGGCGACTACAAGATTTTCAATGTTGAAAAAGGATGCGTGGTAAGTTTTTAAGTTATGGATTATTCGTTTTAGTTTTCGTTTTAGTTTTTGAGTTATGAAGAAAAGCAACACGGAACAGATTGGTGATGTGATAATGCAATTCATGCGCCAGGAAGGAATTGAGACACCATACAATCAGTTCCGAATAATTCAGGCATGGCCCGAAGTCATGGGTGCTGCCATCGCAAGGCTGACTGGCGACACTTACATAAAGAACCAAACGCTTTATGTACAGATCAAGTCGCCTGTGGTGAAGCAGAACCTCATGATGGAGCACAGAAGCATAGCGCGACGCTTGAACGAACACGTAGGCGCACAAGTAATAGAGGACGTTAGATGCTACTAACGCCCTCTTTTTCTTATATAATATATGTGTTAAACTTATAACTTTATCATCTTTTTTTCTTGCATAATTCAAGGAAAAATGCTATCTTTGCATTGTGTTATCGCAAAGCGCGTAGTTCACCATTCCCCAACAAGCCTTGTCATTCCAAGGCGTGAAATCATCATTCCAAGTCATGAAATCATTATTCCAAACCTTGAAATCGTCATTCCAAGGCTTGGGATTATTTGTTTACCGAGCAAATGCAAAAAGCATTATAAGGCAAAAGTAAAAAGCATTTACGAGCGTACCGATGAAGCATGTACGCAACTTTGATGTTTGAATGTACCAGCAACAGCACGCCTTAATTCTATTTACACACTCCGCCATTCCTCGTCACCATTCAGGAAGAAAACCTACAGCCTTGTTTTACTTTAAAGTTAAACAAATCTAAAATCATATAAAAACAAGTTCATTTAACTTATAAATAAAAAAGTCTTCGTATATTTGCACTGTCAAAGAAAATATAAACGTCAAGAAAATATACAATAAAATGAGCAAAATAGACCTTGTACTAGTTAACGAATCAGACAATTGCACCATTTATACACTTATGTTCCAGAGCGAAAATGAAACAGAGTTTGAACGCTTCTACAATAAGTTCAAAGATGATGCAGAGTACAATCCCGACCTTATGCGAATCGTTGCCTTTATCAATAAGATAGCACAAAACGGAGCTTTTGAACGCTTCTTCCGTCCAGAGGGCAAGATGGCAGATCATGTCGTTGCACTTCCTGTACTCACTTCCAAACTTCGCCTCTACTGTCTTCGCCTTTCTGACAAAATACTCATTCTTGGCAATGGAGGTGTTAAAAACTCCCGAACCTACAACGAAGACAACGCCCTTAGTGGCTATGTCATAACGCTACAGAATTTCGAACGATTACTTAAAGAAGGGCAACAGAAAGGTTTAGTAACAATTACAGAGAAAACTATAACATTCAAAGAAGAGAATGATGCGAAGGATGTTAATTCACAAACTACAAAACATACAGAAGCATGAAAAACATCAACGACAAATTTCAGCAGATGACTGCCGATGTTCCTCTATACATTCAGGCAGAGCTTGACATTTCGTTTGCAATTTCAAATGAAATCTACACACTTATGCAGGAGCGAGGCCTCAGCAAGAAACAGTTCGCAGATGCTCTGGGCAAGAAACCGAGCGAAATCACAAAATGGCTCAGCGGACAGCACAACTTCACTATCCGCACCCTTGCCATGCTATCCGTCTTTTTTGGCAAACCTCTCATTCAAACCTGTCCTCGCAAATACGAAATATTAGAGGATGAACACCCAACAATGGTGGCAGAGGATACCCCTGTCAACGACTAGTCATTTTGCTAAGGTACGAGCATACGCATGAAGTACATTCGGGCATACCATAACGACGAAAAAAGTTAAATGCTAAGATTAAACTTTGTATATTCTATGCAAGTCAAAAGAAATGATTACCTTTGCAGCACAAAGCAGAGTTCCATCAAACCTCCGGTTTCAAGATTACGACAATAATGAAGCTCCATCATTACATATTATTCCTCATCATCATGCTCCTTTCCGCTTGCACTTCGCAGATGGATGAGCAGTTGCAGCGTGCAGAGGAGTATTACATCGAGCACCGTGCCATCAACGATTCGATAAACGAGGCACTTTCTCGGATAGAGACTTCTCCCAGCAGTAGGCAAGACATAATGAAAAGAATCCTGCAAGCCACCTACCTATACCAGAAGGGTGAGACAGAGAAAGCCTTTGATGCTTTTTACGCCCTCAGCCATGAACTGAATGCTCAAGATGGTAACAAGATGACTGAAGAGATAACTCCCTATTGGCGTGCTGTAGTGGAAGATTACATGGGTTTCATCTATATAGTATCCGGACTTGCCAGTCAGTCGAGATCTCATTTCTACAAAGTGTTGGATTATGCCTATATGATGCATGATGACAAAGCCATTGTCAATGCATATAGTCACATTTCTGCTTATCATCACACGATGGGTGAACTCGACTCTGCCCTTTACTATGCCTCAAAGCCACTCAGTTACGAGAGTGTGATGGACTCACAGATGGTGGCTATCATCTACAACAATCTGGCTGTTGTGCAGTCATCCATCGCTCAAAACTCAGATAATGACATCCTGGGCACTTTACAGTTGTCGAAGAAATACAGCATGCAGACTCGCGATTCACTTGTCACCTACACTCTGATGTCACAGGCATACTATCTGCAGGGCAGCCTGGATTCAGCATATCTCTACCAGCGTGAAGTGGAGTGCGGTCAGCATGATGTGGCAAAACTCATCCTGTATAAATTCCTGACTGACTACTACGACCAGCACGCACAGACAGATTCTGCCTACAAATACATGAAGCTCTACCATCATACGGATTCGGTTTGTTCTCAAGACAAGCTCGTAGAGCCTATCCTGAACATTGCTAATCAGCATGACAGAGAGGTGGCAGAACAAAAGTTTGAGGGGCAGAAGGCCGTTATAGTTATCGTCTTCGTCATTGTTATCGCCATCGTTGTCTTGGGCGCATGGTTATTGCACAAAAGAAAACTGAACAAAGTATATAAGCAGTTAGAAAGTCTCTCTTTGCAGATCGGTCATGACGAGCCTTGCGAGGATAGTGAGCAAGCGCAAGAAGAAAACAAAGGCATTCCTTCCCCACAAGAAGCAGTCACCACGAGCTCAAAGCATGAAGAAGAAGCCTATATCAATTCTGAGATATGCCAGAGGTTGAGGAAGAAAGCTCAGGCTGGAGATTCCGTAAAATCTGACGAATGGAATGAGTTTGAATTGGCGGTCAAGACTATCTCGCCTGAATTCTACAGCAAGTTCTATTCTCTTCGCAAAGTCTCTGACCTAGAGTATCGTATATGCCTCCTTATCAGAGCGAGGTTTGCTCCTGCCGACATGGCTACACTCCTATGCAAGTCGCGCAGTTCGGTCACGAGTGTCAGGAGCCGTCTTTATGAAAAAGTCTTTGGCAAGAAGGGAGGAAGCCGCGAATGGGATGAATTTATCTTGTCTCTATAGCCACTATTCGCATACATATTTATATATTACCATGAGGGCAAATAACTTTTCGCAGTTATTTGCCCTCTTCTTTGCATAAAAACAATGGTCGTTTTTATTTCTTTTGTATTTTCTATAAAGAAGTCACATAAAAGTAGCTATACTACTATATACCAATAATATGTACCACTTTTGCAAACAATTTGCGAAGTCCGTTTATGTTTCCAAATGAAAATGCGAACAAAATGCGAACTAAAATCTATGGTGGTTTTGGTGCTATTTCATAACTTTGTCGCAAATAGTTTGTGGGTGGCACTCAACTTTTTTGAAATTATGAAGTAATAATAGTAGAACTAATAAAAAAACAATACCTAAGCAATGAAAAAGATTATCATTTCAACTCTCGCCCTTGTGCTGACTATGGCAGCGCAGGCACAGACAAAGGACAGCATCGACTGCACAGTTTTTACCGTAGGCTATGACTACAAAGTGAACACAACGGACAAGGAGGGCAATGCCGTGACTGACTCTCTGCAAACAGTGCTGCTTGTTGGCAGCAAGGTGACCAAGACAATGGGATACTATACCCATAAGTACAAGGTCTTGGATATTGACAGACAAGAATACTATGATGAGTACCAGCGTGAGGGCATGGCGCATGTGCCAACCATCTTCGTGTCGCTTGCCGACAAGACGATGGATGTGCAGGAAGATGTGCCGCCTTATCACTATGCGTATCAAGAGTCAGAAGAACTCAAATGGACATTGCTTGATGATACGCTGACTATCACTGGCTACCTCTGCCACAAGGCGCAAACCACTTACGGAGGTCGCACTTGGTATGCTTATTACACAGAGGACATCCCTACAACAGCAGGTCCTTGGAAACTAAAAGGTTTGCCAGGGCTCATCGTTAAGACTGAGGATGCAGAAAACATCTTCAGCTTCGAGATGTTTGAGCTCACTCAGCAGAGCATTGCCATCACCAATCCTGCAGTGGCAGATATTAACAAGACCAAACGCGACAAACTCGTCCAGATGCGCAACAAGCTTTTCCTCGACAAGCGTTACATGGAGGATGCTACATATTATTTCACAGATGCAGAACACAGGAATGGAGGGGGCGAATTCTATGGCACAATTGAAGATCTCAAAAGAAGAACAGGCGGAGTCCTCAGATTGGATGAATGTACATATAAAATAAATGGAATAGCCGTGCCAAAATATGCAAAAACAAGAACTCTATATCAACCTCTCGAACTGAAATAAAAAAACAAATATGAAAACAAAACTTACAATTATCCTTGCATTTGTGGCAAACATGATGTCTGCACAAATGCTTATTCCTTGCAAAGAAAGACTGGACACTTTGTGCCAGCCAAAGCTAACTGCAGTCTATCTGTACACTATCCATACATCGGATGATGAGGGGAAGCCAGTAACCGACTCTATTCGTCTTGCTCTGCAGGTGGGCGAAGATGTCTGGAAAACTTGGGCTTATGAACGCTATGAGAATGAAAAGAGCCACAAAGACAGCATAGTAGTTCTACCTTTTCTACACAACGAGGCTGTGATGCACATTACCACTACCACAGTAGGCTATCCAGAAGGTAAGACCACTTCCATTGAGACAATTGCACCAAACCAATACGAGGTGATGGAGGACATAGAAAAGCCTGTTTGGAAGAAGGTGAAAGGGAAAGAGTCAGTATGTGGCTATCAGTGTAGGAAAGCCATAGGGGAGTTCCGTGGAAAGAAATGGAATGTAAGCTATGCAGCAGACATCCCAACTGTAGCTGGTCCTTGGAAACTGCATGGCTTGTCAGGCTTGATAACATACGCTACCGACGAGAAAGGTATCCACACCTTCCAGCTCATCAGTGTCAACGAAGAGGCTGTTCCTATCACATGTTCTTCGGGATATCCTTATTGGTCGTTTGTTGGGGAAAAGGGTAAAGTAGAGGGTAAATTTATAACGAAAGTGTACTCCTATGTGAAGGTGACAAGAGAAAAGTGTCTGGAAATGAAGAATGAATTATTTGGAGACAGTCAATATCTTACTAACACCCAGTTTTATAATAGAGGAACCAATATAGAGCACTATGATCCAAACCTCCTCGTTGTGTCCCAACCTAATAGAGACTATAAGTTCAGAGGTGGATTATACATACCGGACAAAGGACATAAGTATCAACCTCTCGAACTGAAGTAAAGTAATTATGAAGAGATTAATAATCAGCATTGTTGCTTTGTTCGTCTGCATGATAACATTCGGGCAAAACAAAGAAGTCATTGACAACAGTAGTCATACAGTAATCTACGAGTACAAGATCAACACTCTGAACGAGGAAGGCAAGCCCGTCACCGATGTATGCGAATTGGTGGTACAGGCGGGCAAGAAGGTCACCAAATGCACACCCATGATAAACTATCTCAAACAAAAGGGATTAGTAACGGATGGTGACCTCTGGGGGGATCATGTGAAAGGTACTCTGTTCCTGAGAGCGTATGCTGACATCACCCGTATGCACCTGCCCATCGTCTTCACGAGCTATCCCAAAGGCAAGGTGACGACGCAGGAGATGATCGTTCCCCATCTTTACATCAGCACGGACAAATACCGCAAGCCTCAATGGAAACTCGGCAATGACACCCAGACAATCGACGGACACCTGTGCCGTTCCGCCACCGTAGCGTATGCAGGTAAGACCTGGCATGTGTGGTACACCAAGGACGCAGGCATCTCAGCCGGCCCGTGGAAACTGCAGGGGCTCAAAGGACTCATCGTATCTGCCACGGACGAGGAAGGCATCCACTCGTTCCGGATGAAGGAGGTCAGGAAGGAACAGTTACCTATATTATACCATGGCGACGAATGGGAGCATCATGCCTCAACCAAGGCGATGAAGATCATCAGGAAAACACCGGAAGAGATGGTGGCCTTCCGCGACTCCTTGTTCGGAAATGACAAATACATTCAGTATCCGTTGTATTATGAAGATGAGGAAAAATTATACAAATACGCGCAACCTGTCCTGTTCGCCCGTGATCTGCCTGAAGAAAGTTTTAGACAGGTATGTTGGAACTTCTACTATGTTCGATTGGATGGAGGCAAAATCCGGTTCTTTGGCCGTAAATATCAACCATTGGAATTGAAATAAATATCCCATTAATCATTTAAAAAACTTATCATTATGTTGTACCAAAACAAATTGAATCACAGTATGATGCTCAAGGCATTTTGTGTAGTATCCGTGGCTGCACTCTCTATCAGCGCTTTCGCCACACAAAAGTCAGTAAAGCATTTTGACAAGACTGTCCAAGAAGAGATTGAAAAGAATGAAAAGACTGCCATGGACGAAGGTATCGTATATGCTGTGTGCGAACCATCATGCAGAATCGTCCGTTTCACCAACAATCCTAATGAAGAGGGCATCCGCTTCTTCTTTTCAAAGAAATATGTTTTCGTCGATGACAAGCCTATCACCGACAAGCATATACAGAACCCTAACATGATGAAGGGATGCACCTACCACCTTGTGCAACTCGGAGCACATATAGGCGTGGATATCAAAACTGAGAAGTATGCAAAGAAAAATGGAGAAGGCAGTAAGTAAATGAATACAAAAGCCTGAACTGAAACAAAACAAAAACAGCGTGCAAAGTGAGAGTCTGCACGCTGGTATGGAGAAGATCAAATTTGATTATAATTCTATTCCAGACTTTGGATGATTCACATTGAAGGAAAAAGTGTATTTGTCTTCATCATACTTCAAAAGCCAATCACCTTGTCTTATGATATCCATTCCAAGAATACAATGACAATGCGTAAGAGAAGGTTCTTCTGCTGCTAAAGTCATAAACCTCGTTCCATCTTCAAGTTCAAAGTTAAGAAGAAAGAAACGAGTTTGTTTGCCAGATGTACCTATTCCTGAGACAATTCGGTCACAAATATGAGGTAACTCGAGGTCTTTGACTATCTGAGGACTAATCGCACAACACGAGGCACCAGTGTCCCATAAAGCAGAACACTGTACATGATGAGTGTCAGTAGCATTCGCAACCTTAATCAATGACTTGATATACGGAGTCGATGCCGTTATAATCTGATGCAACATCTTCTGTTCCTACATTTAATATGGTTACATAACTTCTAAAATTGTCATCACTTGCAGCATTGACGCTGTTGTATGTAACAACATCAGGAAGACTGTCAACTAAGAACTGTATGTGCTCATTGTTTACCATAATGCTGAATTTTAAGTTTTCGGCACAAAGGTATGATAAAAAACATTACGCAACAAACGATATTCAAAAAAAACAATAAAAACACATGAAGAATTTAAGAAATTTAATCAAAACACTAATGCTTACCGCAATCTCGTTGATGACGTTCTCTGCATTTGCACAGACAAAGGACAGCATCGACTGCACAGTTTTTACCGTAGGCTATGACTACAAAGTGAACACAACGGACAAGGAGGGCAATGCCGTGACTGATAGCCTTCGCACCGTTCTGCTTGTTGGCAGCAAAGTGACTAAGACAATGGGCTACTATACCCACAAGTACAAGGTTCTGGATATTGACAAACAGGAATACTACGATGAGTACCAGCGTGAGGGCATGGCGCATGTGCCTACCATCTTCGTGTCGCTTGCTGATAAGACGATGGATGTGCAGGAAGATGTGCCACCTTATCATTATGCTTATCAAGAGGCAGAGGAACTCAAATGGACATTGCTTGATGATACGCTGACTATCACTGGCTACCTCTGCCACAAGGCGCAAACCACATACGGAGGTCGCACTTGGTATGCTTATTACACAGAGGACATCCCTACAACAGCAGGTCCTTGGAAGCTAAAGGGGTTGCCAGGACTCATCGTCAAGGCAGAGGATGCAGAAAACATCTTCAGTTTCGAGATGTTTGAACTCACTCAGCAGAGCATTTCCATCACCAATCCTCCTATAGCTGATATTAACAAGACCAAACGCGACAAACTCTTACAGATGCGCAACAAGCTTTTCCTCGACAGGCGCTACATGGAAGATCCACTATACTATATGACAAGGACGCATAATATCCATACAGGCGTTGAATTCTACGGAACAGTCGAAGACTACAAGCGTAAACATGGTAATACCATTGATCTCGCCGACTGCACCTACTTTGTCAATGGCATCTCCGTACCAAGATATGCGAAAAGAAGAACTCATTATCAACCACTTGAACTGAAATAAACTAAAAACAGCGTGCAGAGTGAGAGTCTGCACGCTGGTATGAAGAAAATCATATTTGATTGGTGTCCGTGGCATTCGCAACCTTAACCAATAACTTGATATACAGAGTCAATTATGTTATAAAATAACTCAACATGGAATTACAAACTATCTTTAGCCTCTTCGAGCGCTGGTTCAATGGCGAGCATCTTTCTAAAACAGAAGAAACACACATCATCTTCTATATTGTCGCATGTGTACTATCAATTGCCTTGGCAGTCATGCTCATCTTGATGGCCTACTACGCACGATGGCATATCAGCATCATGTGGTTCTTCGAAGACATCTGCCACTGGCTTGGATGGAATATTGGTTCTTATAAAGAAGAGCCAGAAGACGAAGAAAAAGGGTAAAAGAGCAAAGGCTCATCCTACTTGTGCTGTTCCTTCTGCATTTGCTTCCATTGTGCCTTAGCAAGCTCTTGCATATCAACAGCTTCGTCTTTCTCATCTACGATCTCGAAGCCGAGCATTGTTTCAATAACGTCTTCGAGGGTTACGATTCCACGAAGGCATCCATATTCGTCAATGATGATTGAAATATGTTCTTTCTTCTCAAGGAGCTTTTCCCAAATGTCGGAAACATCTTCATCCTCAGAGAAAGAAAGTATCGGACGTGCTAACTGACCGAGAGTCACATCGAACTTGTCTTCTGCAAGGCTTTCAAGAATATCCTGACGAAGAACGTAGCCTGTAATGTAATCGCTTTCTTCGCCTTTATAAACAGGGATACGAGAGTGGTTGCGGAATTCCTCGTCATTGTAGAAATCGCGAAGAGTCATTTCCTCTTCTGCCATAGTGACAACGACACTAGGAGTCATTATCTCATGTGCAGTAACACTATCAAGTTTCAAGAGGTTCTGGATCATCCTGTTCTCCTTCTTTTCCAGCACACCTTCTTCTGTACCAACAGTCACCATTGCTGCAACCTCATCGCGTGTGACAGATTCTTGAGTGGATGTGGAGCCTACAAGGTGAGTTATCTTTTCAAGTATGACTACGAGTATGTAGGTGAGAATAACCAGCACATGGATGATGCGGCTTGCTGGGATGGCAAGCTTGCGCCAATATGTGGAGCCTATGGTTTTTGGCACTATCTCGGAGAACACAAGTATGAGGAATGTGAACACTCCGGAAACAATACCTATGAAGAGGCTCATCTCTTCTGATGTGTGGTATGTCAGGGATGCATAGCTGCCTGCCTGAGAGCCGACGAGGGATGCACCTACGGTGTTTGCAATTGTATTGACGATAAGAATAGCAGAAATAGGACGGTCAATGTTCGTCTTGTATTTCTTCAGTCTTTCCCATCCCTTGGCTCCTTGCTGCTCAAGAGTGGTGACATAAGACATTGGAGTAGAGAGGATGGTTGCCTCTAGTACTGAGCATATTGCCGAAATGATTAACGACAACAGCATGTAGAGAATAATCAGTTCCATAAGCCTGAAATGCTTGATTTGTCGTTAATAATTGTGTTATCACTAATAATGTAAATGCGGTTACTGCTTACCGCCGGATAACTGTCAGGATCCATGTTCTTGTTTTTTTTCGAATGTGCCTTGCGGCTGTGATATATTATAAATAATGTGTTAATAATAGAGGCATAACGAATGCCCATTATTTCTTTACGGCACAAAGGTACGCTATTTTTTTTAATTATTCAGTACAAATCATGTCAAATTCTCATTTTTTCATTCACAAGTACTATTTCGCACTATTAAATAGACTTTTACAATGCCATTTTTGATTTTCTACTCGGAAAAATTTTTCTTATGATTAAATAATGTTAACTTTGCATAACAATTTACATTTGTTCATTAATAATAAAAATAATGGCGTTTTTAGATATTTTCAAAAAGAAGGAGAAAGAGACTGTGGGTGGAATGGAGGATTTCATGACTCTCATCCGCGTTTATTTCCAAAGTGTTCTTGCGTCAAATCTGGGAATTTCCAACTTGAATGCTCTGCCAGATTTGCTTACATTCAAAAGAACGCTTCATGTAGCAACAGTAAACAACAAGCTTGGCGTCGGAGAGAAGAAGGCGTGCGCCAAGATGCTCAAGGATTTGTATGGCATCAGCGACGGGTTCTTCAAGGAGATTGACCAAAGCATCAAGAAGAACTGCAGAACGCAGAACGACGTGAGCAGATACCTTTTCTTGTTCCAGGGCTTCACCCAGGACACCATGATGCTCATGGGCAACCTTCTCAAATGGAAGTTCCGCATTCCTGGATTCATGAAGAAGATGATAAAGAAAGTGACTGACAGCACAGTTCACGATGTCCTCACAAAGAGCTCATGGGATGATGATGGTGTGCGCAAGACGGTCTTCGCTGTACGCAAATACCAGCAAATGCTCGGTTTCAGCGAGGCTTGGATTCAGGAGTATGTTTACAATCTCATCACACTCGCAAAGAAGGAGCCTAACCCTACTGACGAGGAGGTTGCAAAAGCAGAGGCGAAAGCAAAAAAGTAAAGTATAAAATCTTAAATTATAGGCAGAAATAGCCTATTTACTAAACTTTTTCAAAAAGAAAAGTCATTTTTTTCACCGCAAAAGGTAATAAATGATCTATTTTTTATAAATTTGCAAAAAGTTGTAGATAATCTCTAAAGGAAGTACACAAAGATGACATCTGAAGAAAGACAGTCAATGAAGAAATTCGAGGCAAAGATCCGACAGGTCATTGCTCAATTTCGTGTGCTTAAGCAAGAGAATGAAGATCTCTACTCTGAACTTGAGAACAAAGACAATGAGATTAAACGGCTGAAGGCTGAGCTTGATCAGCGCACCCGCGACTACAACAATCTGAAATTGGCCAAGATGATTGAAATCAGCGACTCTGACATCAAGGAGTCAAAGATGAAAATCACACGAATGGTTCGAGAAATCAACAAATGCATCAGTATGCTATCTTCTGGAGCAGGAGAAGACTCCTCGTCCGAAGGATAATGTTTCTATATCTAGAACTAACTGATAATTGCAAAAGTGCATGGCAGAGAAGCTTAACATAAAAGTAACAATCGAAGACATTCCCCTACCCCTTCAGGTATCATCGGCTGAAGAGGAGAAGATATATCGCGACGCTGCATCGACAATACAGCGCCGTGTGCAGCGATTGCGCGATGCCTACCCATCACTACCAAGCGATAAATACTATTATGTAATGGCAATGCTCAACACCGCAGTAGAAGCGGTCAAGGCGGCTGACAGAATAGACACTCAACCATACGTTGAGATGATGCATGATATTGAGAAGGAAATCGAATCTCTCGGTATAAAATAATAATCTTTTAAGAATTTTTATTGGCACAATTTCAGTAATTCACAAGGCTTGAGCCTAATGAATTGCTTGATTGTGTCATTTTCATTTATAAACTATAACAAAACTATAACAAAAAATGGACATTTCTATTGTCATACTTATCGCTGTTGCATGCTTGATAATTGGCGCTGCAATTGGCTTCTGCCTTTTCCGCTATGTTATTAAGCAGAAATACAATCAGATAATAAAAGAAGGTGAGATTGAGGCAGAAAACCTCAAAAATAAGAAAGAGCTTGAAGCTGAGAAGAAGTACCTCAACCGCAAGGCTGAACTCGACAAGGAGGCCAACCAGCGCAACCAGAAGGCACAGGCTTTCGAGAACAAGCTCAAGCAGCGTGAGTTGTCTCTCAACCAGAGACAGGAGAATCTTGCAAAGAAGGATCAGGAGATTGATTCTTTGAAAGAAGACCTCAGCCGTCAGCAGGAAAAACTAAACGCTAAGAAGGAAGAAGTAAACCACATCATTGCTGAAGAGAGATCCCGCCTTGAGGCAATCAGCGGTCTTTCTTCTGACGAAGCAAAGGAGGCACTCATTGAAGGCCTCAAGGATGAAGCAAAGACTCAGGCACAGCAGTACATCAACGAGATCATTGACGACGCCAAGATGACTGCAAACAAGGAAGCAAAGAAGATTGTCATCCAGTCTATCCAGCGCGTTGCAACAGAAACAGCAATTGAGAACTCTGTCAGCGTGTTCCATATTGACAGCGACGAAGTAAAGGGCCGCGTCATCGGACGTGAGGGACGCAACATTCGTGCTCTCGAAGCTGCAACTGGTACAGAAATCGTTGTCGATGACACGCCAGAAGCTATCGTAATCAGCGCTTTCGACCCTGTCCGCCGCGAAATCTGCCGCCTTGCTCTTCACCAGCTCGTTGCTGACGGACGTATTCACCCAGCACGTATTGAAGAGGTTGTTGCTAAGGTAAAGAAGCAGGTTGAGGAAGAAATCATTGAAACTGGTAAGCGTACAACTATTGACCTTGGCATTCATGGACTCCATCCTGACTTGATACGCATCGTAGGTAAGATGAAGTATCGTTCTTCTTACGGACAGAATCTTCTTCAGCATGCTCGCGAAACAGCTAATCTCTGTGCTGTTATGGCTGCTGAGCTTGGACTCAACCCTAAGAAGGCGCGCCGCGCTGGTCTTCTCCACGATATTGGCAAGGTACCAGATGAGCAGCTTGAGATTCCACACGCACTCTATGGTGCTCAGATTGCAGAGAAGTTCAAGGAGAAGCCAGACATCTGCAATGCTATCGGTGCTCACCATGATGAGATGGAAATGACTTCTCTCCTCGCGCCTATCGTGCAGGTATGTGATGCTATCTCTGGCGCACGCCCTGGTGCTCGTAGAGAAATTGTTGAAGCATACATCAAGCGTCTTAACGACCTCGAGAACTTGGCTGCAAGCTATCCTGGAGTGACAAAGACTTATGCTATCCAGGCAGGTCGTGAACTTCGTGTCATCGTTGGTGCAGACAAGATCTCTGACAAGGAAATTGATGTTCTCAGCGCTGACATTGCCAAGAAGATTCAGGATGAGATGACTTACCCAGGACAGGTTAAGATTACCGTCATACGTGAGACTCGAGCAGTAGCGTATGCTAAATAATATGAAGGTATAGCTGCTTAAAGACACATAAAATCCTTTGTCCAATTCTCCGGGCAAAGGATTTTTATATGTTTGATAGAATATCAAAGCTTTTTTCACAATAAATAACATCTGCTTTCGTTTATATATTAAAGCATCAAGAACAATCGCAACGAATTAGAATGTGATAATGCTTTAATCCACAACCATAGCACATGAATTTAAACTACATACATATTATTATAGCGTTCCTGACAAGCTTAGTATTTTCCCTGATTGGAACACCTTTCATTGTAAAGATATGCAATAATCACGGACTATACGATCAACCAAACAACAGAAAAGTTCACAAAGAGGCTATCCCACGACTTGGAGGTTCTCTATTCATGCCTTCACTAGGAGTTGGAGTTGCTGTAACTCTTGCAGTGGTTTATGGCAGCCTTCAAAAAGACTTTGACATCACCCTGTCTGCCATTATGATGGCAATAGGTTCATTGCTTATATACCTCATTGGAATACTGGATGATTTGAACGGTATGAAGGCTGTGCATAAATTCATCATTCAGACAATAGCTGCACTTGTATTCCCGCTATGCAATCTGATGATCAACAATCTGCATGGGCTTTTCGGAATATATGAGATACCAATATGGATTAGCTATCCTCTCACAGTATTTGTAATTCTATTAATTGTAAACGCAATGAACCTGATTGATGGCATTGACGGATTGTCTTCAAGTTTATCAATCTTAATCCTTGGCTCATTTGCATATCTGTTTTTCATGCTCAACTCTCCCCTATTCTGTATTATAAGTACAAGTCTAGTTGGTGCGCTTGCGGCATTCTTTATATATAATTTCTATGGGAAAGTAGGAGGTTTAAAGATCTTCATGGGGGACTCTGGAAGTCTTTTCCTTGGATACGTTATCGCATACTTAGCAATTAAATACCAGATGTCTAATGAATGCAATGGTTTTCCATACAGAGAAGAATCTCTATTAATATCTTTCACTCTGGTTTTCATTCCTTGTATCGATGTAATAAGAGTTGCCCTTCAAAGAAAGTTCAATGGCAAAAGTATATTTGAAGCAGACAAAACACATATACATCACAAAATCATGCAGATGGGTCTTGACATGCACCAAGCATTAGCAGTTATCCTGACTTTATTTATTTCTATCTGCCTTATCAACTATGGACTTTATGTGGGAAATCTACAAATGACATATATCATATTAATAAACATACTTGTTTACAGTCTATTTATATGGATTGTAACAAAATTCAAAGCGCAAATATGATGATAAAAAGAGCTTTGCAAATACTCTTGTTATCAGCAACAGGCATTGCTGCTGGTAATGCTCAGACACCTGACCTGACAGATGGAATCAAAACCTCTGTCGAGATGTCTGGCACATTGTCTGATGGTCATTATTCACCATTATGGCTAAACGCAAACAAATATGGGCTTTCTTCTATCGAAAGGAATTCCGGATACATTAGAGGAGGAGTATATCGCTCTGCAGTAAACGACTCACTAAGAAAATGGGATGTCGGCTACGGAGTTGATATTGCTGTTGCTGCAAATCATTCAAGCACATTTCGTATCCAGCAGCTTTATGCTGATGTAAAATGGATGAAAGGATTGCTGACTGTAGGTCAAAAGCAACAGCCTATGCAATTGAAAAACAATGAACTGAGTAGCGGTTCACAGACATTAGGCATCAACTCTCTCCCTTATCCTGAAATAAGGCTTGCTCTGCCTAATTATTGGCATATTCCTGGAACCAAAGGATTTTTGTCTATCAAAGGACATGTGGCATACGGTATGCTTACAGACAATTCCTTTGAGAAGGACTTTGTTCATGGCACAAGCAGCTATAACAAGAACACGCTCATGCATAGCAAGGCTGGATATCTGAAGTTGGGAAAGGACGAGAAGCCTTTCTCTGTTGAAGCTGGAGTAGAAATGGCTTCACAGTTTGGAGGAACACGCTATGCCTACGACAAGGGAGTATATACTGAAACAAAGATGGAGTCGGGCTTTTCTTCATTTTGGCATGCATTAGCAGGTGGTGGTACTGACAGCAGTACTGACGGTGCAATCAAAAACAACGAAGGAAATATGCTTGGCAGCTGGTTGCTTCGCGTTAACTATGAAACAAAGACTGCGAAATTCGGTCTGTATGCAGACCAGTTCTTTGAGGATCACTCTGGCATGTTCCATCTTGACTATGATGGATATGCAAATGAGAATGGCAAGATTGTAAAGAAAGACAACAAGTACTTGTTCTATCCTCTTAAAGACATTATGCTTGGTGCAGACATGCATCTAAAGAATTTTAGATACATTAGCGATGTTGTTGTGGAATATATGTACACAAAGTACCAGAGCGGACCTGTATATGTTGACAGGACATTGAACTTTACTGATCATATCGGAGGTAGAGATGACTACTATAACAATAGTACATTCTCAGGATGGCAACATTGGGGAAGAGCAATTGGCAACCCGCTATACATCTCTCCCGAATACAACACAGATGGTTCACTTTCATTCCAATGCAATCGTTTTGTTGCATGGCATTTAGGAATGTCAGGAAATCCTACAGAAGACTTGCATTACCGACTCCTCACCACGATCCAAAAGGGATGGGGCACATACAGGAAGCCATACATAGATCCTCGCAACAACTTTAGCTTTGTACTTGAGGCTTCGTACAATCTGCATAAGCTATATGAAGGTGTCAGCATTGGAGCTGCATTCGGTTTTGACAGAGGACAACTATTAGGAAACAACACAGGTGGAACCCTTACAATAAAGTTTGAAAGATGAAAAAGGCACTATACATTTTCACATCCGTCATAGCATACTTTGCATTATGCATGGCAATGATTTCTTGTGACATAGAAACCTCTGACAATGGCAATTTGGACGGTTTTTGGCAGCTCACACAGATTGACTCAATTGCCAACAATAAATCTGTATTGGTGAAAGAGAGCCAGATATTCTGGGCATTTCAAACTGACGTTATGGAAGTTAGGAATCTTAAAGCTGGTGACACGAAGGTTTTATTCCGTTTTGAGAAGACTGGAAATCAGTTATCAATCCACACTCCTTATCTTGAAAAAGATAAAGACCATAGAGAACTGCTGTCAGACAGCACAATACTTAAAACATATTGTATTCAAGGCCTTGGAGAAACCTACGAAATCAATCAGCTAAGCAATTCAAACATGCAGCTATCCGGTTCTGTTTTACGTCTGCATTTCAGAAAATACTAATATTCTCTCTATAGGAATTCAAATATCTTCGTAAGGTATTTGCAAGAACACATAAGAAAATTAGAATAGATGCCATTGCGACGACAAGCGATGGCATCTTCTTTTGTCAGCAAAAGACGATTGCTGATGTTCTTTGTTGAAGCACCTCCTGTACGCATTGTAACCATATCTAAAGGCAAGTATTTTGTTTTTATCTTTGCCTTACACAAAAAACGGATAAGAATGTCGTAATCGGCAGCAAGCTTATAATCAAGAGAAAACAAACCATTCTTTTCATATACCTCTCTACGACAATAAAAAGAAGGATGAGCTGGCATATATCCCCATCTCATTCTCCACGGACGGAAGTTTTTGGAAGAATAATAGCGAACACATTTGTTAAGGTCATCATCTTTTACAAAATGGATGTCTCCATATACAGCATCAACATTACTAATACCATCTGCTATCAGTCCTAAGATATTATCTGAAGTATAGAAATCATCACTATTCAGAATACCGACAACGTCTCCTGTAGCTCTGCTAATGCCACGATTCATGGCATCATATAAGCCATTATCCTTTTCAGACACCCACTTCATTCTCTCTCCGAATATTGGTTCGTATTCTTTAATAATATCAAGAGTGTTATCACGTGAGCATCCATCTTGAATAATAACCTCGTAATCAGTATATGACTGGCGAAGAATACTATCCAATGTGTCCCTTAATGTTGAACCACTATTATATGTTGCAGTAATAATTGATATTTTCATTACTTTATTTCGAATTTATACATGCAAGAAACTCCTTAGGACTTCTAATATATTGAGATGCCTTTTTCAATTTATCCTCCGGCATGTTCCACCATTCGGATTCAAGAAGCTGCTTGATAATTTCGCCATCAAAACGGAAACGAATAACTCTTGCAGGAACACCGCCAACGATGGAATAAGGGGGGACATCTTTCGTCACCACAGCCCCAGCACCAACAACAGCACCATGTCCAACGGTAACACCCCCATTAATTGTCACTCCATGTCCAATCCACACATCATTTCCTATTTTTACAGGAAGATACTCATCAGGAACATCAAAAGATGAGAAAACACCAGCATTACCACTACCCTGTACATTCTGGAATGCAGAAGACGTTGACACCCAATCCATCGGATGCTCTGCACCTCCAACAAACACATGATCTGCCAAACTACAGAAAGCGCCAACGGTGGTATGATCAAGTTTGCAGTCATATCCTATATAAGAATATGGTCCCACAAAAGAATCAACCAATTCAGAACCGGCATAAACTTTCGAGGTCTTATCTACATGACTATTTCGCAGAGCAACACCTCTCAACTTTTTTATGATTTTACTATATATATAGTGAAGTCCCATCATCTATTCATTTAAGTCATTTTATTACTTGTTTAATAATATTCAGTTGGAAATTTGGAGTCCAATTGGTATCAATCTCCGAATAACAGTTCTTGCGAACCTGTTCTCTTTCTTCATCATGAGAGCATATCCAACTGGCTATACAATCTGCTAATGAGCCAACATTATCTCTCTCAAAGAAGTTGCCCGTTTCATTAGGTTTTATCGCTTCATATTCAGGCATCTGCCATGCAAAGTCGTCATGTGTAATTACAGGTGTTCCATACACCATTGTGTGCATTGCTGTCAACCCAACATTACCAGGAGCCACACAAACATCTGCATTATATATAAGCTGAGCATTTTCTTTCTCATCATAGCAAGCACCATAGAACCACACATTATCTGTTATTTTCAGATCTTGTGCCATTTTAGAAAGGTTATCTTTTGCCTCTCCATTTCCAACTAATACTACATTACATTTTGTTCCATTTCCTTTCAATTCAGCTACAGCCTTCAATAGCAAATCTAAACGCTTCACATAAGTTAATCTGCCAATAAAAAGCAAAACAGGGTTCGTATTGTTAAAATGCAGAGCATAAATATCACTATCTGTCAATGAATTACGCAGATTTATTTGCTTATCATAATCCAAGGAATTATGTATAACATAAAGATTATCCTTTTTGTATCCGAAATTGCGAGCGACATCCTTTGCATGATTCCCATAAAGAAGAACAGCATCAGCCATAGAGAAGAACGCATGCTTCATCCACAATTTTATTTTATTTTCTTTTCCATACCAACCATGGCTCCATATATAAATACGCTTCTTTGGATATATTGTTTTTGCAAGTATCAGCATCATCCAGGTACTGATACAAAACAATTCTCCAAGCATAAGAAAGGTATCATATTTTTTCATGAGAGACACAACACCTTTCTGGTAATAAAATGGTTTTATCCATACATTATCAATATAAGTTACATCTTTTAGCACAGAATCGTCAAGTTCTTTAATATCTGTATTATTCTTTCCGAACACCCAGTGGCAATCATACTGCGTATCAAGAAGTTTGTAGATACCCTCTCTATATTTCTGAGAAAAATTATATATTATGCAAAGTTTCATCTTCTGTTGTTATTTCTGATTCCTTAATTCCTTCCTTCTGGGATGCATAAATGGCATAACATAGCAAACAAACAGGCATCCAGCGTGCATTAGCATAAGGATGGCCACTCGTAACGCAAGACAACGCACCGTAAATGGCAAGCATTCCATAAAAAAATAATGTAGCATTGTTTCTATATTTGAAAAGCGTCCATAAGGGAAGAAATAGTATGTAAAATGCATAAAAAACGAATCCAATCAGTCCCATATCAAGAAATGCTTGCAACAAAGGTATATCGCACCAAAAGGTCATATAACCAGTTCCTATACAAACATTCAACACATCAAAGTTTCTAAGTAATTCAAATGCATAATCTCTATTATCCAAACGCATATCTGTTGAGTTTGTCAATCCATGTCCTGTATGGTTACCAGATAGAAGGTTCCCAAGTCCTGTGACAGTTTCATCAAACAACAACATCAAAGCATCCATTATTTCTGAATTACTCACCACATATGCTAAAATTGCAACTGTTATAATAGATATGGCAATAATCTTTTGGGGGGTTGGTCTTAAATATCCCAATCTCTTGAAATATATAAGCACAGCGACCATAGCAATAAGAAGAGGGGTGCGTTTGACCGTAAAAATAATAAGCACGAAATCCAAGAACACAGCCAACAGCAGCAATGCCTTAACCTTTTTACCAAATCTTTCTTTTGATAGAAGATGACAGGAACAAACTATCTGAGTAATTGCCATACTACCCATTGTTAAACCATCATATATTTTATCACCCTCATCATTCCACGCCATTACGTTCTCAAGTATATTTATTTTACCAGTAGCAAAACTTGCAAATCCCCCCAAAACAAAGATAAGAGAAAACAACCATAAATAATTAATAACATTATCTAAGTTGAAATCCTCATCATACTTTGAGAACAACAATGATACACAATAGAAAAGACTAACTCCCATATAAACCAAGAAATTCGTGTCATCATATTTTGAAACGAAATAATAAACAAAAGCTAATAACAGGAAAAACATTATACCTATAAGCTTGTTCAGGCTAACTCTCTCTAATAGGCGATGAAAAGGGAACGCCATAAGAAGCCCCATAGCCATGAGGAGATTGCCAAGAAACATATTTCCAGCCAGAAGCTTAGCAATCATACCTAATGCAATGGAAGTTGGAGCTAATGCAAGTCCAATCTCTGCCATCACACGACGCACTTTCACAACATCAAATTCCATTCCAAAGAGTGTTTATAAAATTCTTTTTACTATTTCTTTCTACGTATTCCGAAGGCAAATGCTTTGGTACAGGAGATATTAATGCATCAAATATTCCAGATGCAGTCACATCCTTTAGAACTGCGCCTAGATTATTTTCCAATATGAGTTTACCAATCAATCCATCCTTAGGGCCAATAACAGGCTTACCCAACTGAGCAGCATAGCCAAGAACACCACTACTCAATTCAGTCTGTCTGTATGGCATAAGAATAACATCAGATGTGTAGCAGAGACAATTCAACTTTTCATAACTACAAAATTCATCAAAGACTATGATTTGAACCTTATTTTTTGCAATATCCAATAAACTATAGAATTGTTCTCTGATATCATTTCGAACAACACCAGCAAATATAAATGTCTTTTTATTCAATGTATTTGAATCTGCAAGAATAATTGCTTTCAAGATTTCCAATGTTCCCTTTCTCTCTGCAAGAGCCCCAAAATGAAAATAGATAGTGTTACCTACTGGAACATTCATTTCATCACGCATGTTCTTAAGCTTTGTGCTATCTATGTCTGTAACAGGATCTGCTAATGCCATAAATTTGTCCGTATGATGTATAGAATTAAGACGCTTGGCACTACTTTCATCATTTAGAATAAACACACGATCCATAACATAGCTTTTCGCCATCAGCCAGAAACATACCGTATCAAAAGCATAGCGTAATGGAGATATTTTCCCTTTTAAATACAGATAAATACGGTAGATTATTCCTCTTACTTTCACTCCTTTCGGCATTAGAAACAGAAGAAAAGGTATTGTTGTTATGAAATCTGTCAGGAAAACATAATCGATATTATTCTTTTTTGCTTTATCTGCGACGGAAACTGCTTTCCTGTAACCGTATCTCACAGGACTGCCAGATAATATACGCTGCACTTCTGTATCTGGAATCAAATCATAACTAATGTTATTATCCTCGGAAGAGGATGGCAAATAGTCTTTTTTCGCATTATAATCTACTTGCGGAACACATATAATGAACTCATCATCACACATGTTCTTTGCTGCTTGACAATAATGCTGGAGATACTCCAGATGATGTCCACTCAATTTCTCATCATATATAAGTATTCTCATCCTAAATCTGTTTTTTGATTTTAAGAAGACTCATTACAGTTATCAGCATCAGCATTCCTTCTGTTATAATCGATGACACGGGAGCTGCAGTCAAGCCAAATTTTCCTACTGTTGCCACAAGCACTCCAACACCCAACACACTAGATAGTATGAGATTTCTCAGCCATACTTTCTGATATCCAAGATTGATAAGCCCAACAATGCCAAATACATAATTCAATCCACCAATAACAATAAGCGGAGACATCCACCAAATAAGCATCATGCTCTCGTCCTTAATGGAATGAAGAAATTTCTCACAAACAATAGGTGATGAAAACACAAGTACAACTGCTATGGCAGCAAGCAATAAGCCTATTGTTTTGCTATATTTGAAAATAGTATTCACATTATCCTTCATTGGTTTGCCCATAAAATTTTTAGCAACATGAGGGAACAATGCATTAGATATAGGATCAACCAATATCTTAGCAGCTTTAATAACTTTATCTACAGCAGAATACACACCTATCAATGATTCGTTAAGGAACAATCCAAGAATCAGTACGTATGAATTGTTAAACACATTCACAAAAGCAGATGAGAAAAACACAGTACTACTATCTTTTATCTGTACCACAACATCATTAAAAGACACTTTCTGAGCCTTAATGTGGAATATGAAAACTGCAATAAGAAAACTGATAATTCCACTTACTATAAACCCTGCACTATTGAAAAGAATTATATACACATAATCCGATTCCTGACTTATGCAACTGAATATTAGTACTGTGAAAAGTATCTTTGTAATGCTATTGACAATTGTCATATACCGCATTTTCTCCATCCCTTGAAAAAGCCATACAGGATTAAGCACATCTCCAAAAGCTATCCCCAAACCTAACAGATATAGCAATATGTATTTTGGATATACAAACCATATAAATCCCAAGCATATAATGCTAGCAATCATTGTAAGGATAAATCTTGCCAACATTGTAGAATGGAAGATTTTTGACACCATCAGCACATCATCTCTGTTCTGTGATATTTGTTTTGTTGACGTGTAATGGAAACCGTACTTACCAACAAGGAGAACATACTGAACAACTGTATATACAATTGAATATATACCATAATTAGCAGCGCCAACTGTATCTAGAAGATAAGGAATGGTAATTAACGGCAAAAGCAGATTGAGTGCATTCAGCGCAGTCAGCGAGAACACACTCTCAAGCAGTCTTTTTCTATTTTCCGTCAATTTGTTCACCCTATACTTACACAACAAGTTTCTTTAATTCGGAACGCAAAAACCATGCAGATGAAACGAATGTTACGAGCAACAGCGTTCCAAACACAAAACGTACTCTCTTTGGACCTTCAGGCTTAACAGGAACAACAGCAGGCTTAAGAACTGTAAATGCAGGAGTACGCTCTTGAAGCTTTGTCTTCATCACCTCAAGCTGAGTTGCCAAAGTTTGGTATGTGTTATATTTCAAAGACATAGCATTCTCAAGCACATCGCGTTGGGAATTATTCACTTGAAGTACAGGCAACTGATTAGCATCACAATACCGCGCATACTCATCCACAGCAGCAAGATACTCCACGTTTGCACTGTCTGCAAGATGTTGATAATGTTCTACATCTATTCTCGCTTTCTGAGTACGATATTTCACTATAAAATCTTGCAAATGCTGACGAACGCTATCTGCCATTGTTGCACAAACAAGAGCATCTTGATCCTTAACAGATATTGTGATCACGTCTGTCTTTTTATCAACAGAACAAGATATCTTTTCTGTAACTCTTTCAAAGAGTTCCGTATCATCCTCAGAAAGTTTGAAATAATTAAGATCTTCTGCCTTTATTGGCTTAGCATGTTCTTTACCGCTCAGTTTTTTCACTTGCTTTATAAAGTAAAAAATTGGATAGATTAGATAGTTTTTATTTTGATGATTTTTAATATAAGTATAATAATCTGTAGTGAGCGGTTCTTCGTTCTTTTCCTTTGGTTGAGTGGTGATAGTTATCGGCATGAGACCTGCTATAAACTCGTTGGAAGTCATAATATCTGGATATAATGCTGGATAAAGAGCATCTGCACTCCCACCTCCGATATTGAGTCCAAACGAAGATGCAATTCCTGCCAAACCGCCAGAGCCCTCACCTGCAGCTTCTGGGGCAAGGATTACCTCAGCAGCATAAAATCTTGGCTGAGGAAAAATCCAAATGCACGATAACACAAATGTTACCGCCCATATTTTGAGAAATATCTTTTTCTTCGACTTCAATGTCTTCCAAACCTCACCAAGATCTATTTTCACTTTCTTATCTTCCATATATTTTATTTATTTCATATCATCAATCTCTCGCATAGTTTCCATGGCCCTCTCAATCACCTTATGCATATCGTAATACTTATATTCTGCCAATCTGCCGCCAAAGATTACCTTAGACTGAGCATCTGCCAGCTGCTTGTACTTATTATATAACAATGTGTTCTGTTCATCATTAACAGGATAATAAGGTTCATCTCCTGGATGCCATTCTTTGCTGTATTCGCGAGACACAACTGTATCAGGAGAAGCCTCAACATCAGCACCAAATTCAAAATGCTTATGTTCGATAATGCGAGTGAAAGGTGTTTCTGTATCTGTATAATTAACGACTGCATTACCTTGATAGTTCGACACACCTTCAATAACTTCCGTATCAAAAGATACTGTTCTATATTGCAAATGTCCAAACTGGTAATTGAAATATCTGTCTATTTCACCTGTATAAATAACCTTATCAGCAATAGAATCAAACTCTTTCTTTTTGTCAAGATAATCCACTTCAAGCAGAACATCACAACCTTCAATCATCTTTTCTATCAGGACAGTATAACCTCCTTCTGGGATACCCTGGTACTTATCATTGAAGTAGTTGTTGTCAAAGGTAAAACGTACAGGAAGGCGCTTTATGATGAAAGATGGTAAATCCTTGCACTCCCTGCCCCATTGCTTCTGGGTATATCCTTTTATCAATGTTTCGTATACATCCTTTCCTACCAGATTCAGCGCCTGTTCTTCAAGATTCTGAGGATTTTCTGTATAAAACGCCTTCTTCTGCAGTTCTATAATATCCTTTGCCTCCTCTGGAGTACGAACTCCCCACATCTGATAAAACGTGTTCATGTTGAAAGGCAAGTTATAAAGCTTTCCCTTATAATTAGCAATAGGAGAATTTGTATATCTATTAAAAGTCACAAAGCTATTCACAAAATCCCATACTTCCTTATTGCTCGTATGGAAAATATGTGCTCCGTATTTGTGAACATTTATGCCATGCACATTCTCTGTATAGACGTTGCCGCCTATATGATTTCTCTTGTCAACCAAAATGCATGAATACCCTTTCTGCTTCAATAAATATGCAGAAACAGCACCGAAAAGACCTGTGCCAACTATTAAAAAGTCGTATCTCTGTTTCATCACAATTACTTCATGAGATTAGCAATAGTAACCATCATTGTAGCAATTGATGCTGCAGATGTACCCATAGAAGAATATTCTGCAATGCTCATCTTCTTTGTCTTCTTTGATGGGACAACGATGGTGCATCCAGGTTGCACAGCCTTCTTGCTCGAATGACTGAGAAGTTCTACAGATCCATTCATATAAATAGCATACACACGGCTCTTTCTTGCCTTATCGCCAAAACCACCAGCATGCTTGATATAATACTTGAGCGACTCACCCTTCTTGTAATTCATTGAGATAGGGTACATCACATCACCGCTAATCTTTACAGTGCTTGTATATTGAGGAATGACGAGTCTGTCACCACTTCTCAGAACGATATCATCATCACTGCCTGGATTTGCCATAGCCTTGTCAAGATTGATTGCCACAGGATAAGTGTTGCCAAGATCAAGCTTCATGTTAAGAAGAGAATCTGCATGAGCGAAGTCAAAGTTCTTATCTGTGCTTTGCATAGCCTCCTCATACATAGCAATCTGAGAAGCACGAAGCGAAACTTCCTGTTGGGTTTTCTCCTCATCAGTCATCTCGCGGTCAAGCCTAGCACCTTTGGCATAGCCAATCGAGCTGATACCACCAGCATCTTTTATGAGATCGCTGAGACGATATTGTTTTGTTCTCATAGAATATTCACCTGGGAAATTCACCGAACCTTCAATAGACACGTTCATCTGCTCAGAATATCCTGGGCTTGTTCTGACAAACACCTCATCGAAAGGTTCCAATACGAAGCCAGACTCACCATCAACAACAAATCCATCCTTCAGTGAGAATGTGAAAGTCTCCGCTATGCGCTGATCATCCTCAGTGGCAAGCGGATTGCCTAAACGCCTTGAAACATCGACCTTCACCGTTGACGCAGCATCGGTAAGACCACCAGCCTGAAGAACGATGTCCTCAAGAGTGGTATTATCAGCGTACATATATACACCTGGATAGTTCACCTCACCGCTAATCTTGATTGTCTGCTCACCAATCATATCCAACTTACTTGGAATATAGAGCACATCATTCTTGCGCAAAGGAATATCAGCTAAGCTGCCATCCATAATACGTTTGATGTCAACGGCAAGCACTTCAAGCGTCATGTCTGGTTTCTGGCGATGCATAACAGCACGACCAAGGAAAGCATCTTCACGCAGACCTTCTGCAGCTCTCACCAATTCGCGCACAGTATTTATATTTCCATCCATCTGATACATACCCTCATGGAACACTGCTCCTTTAATTTCCACCATATTTGAGTAACGAGCAATAACACTATCGACAAAAATAGAATCGCCATCAGTTACCAGGAATCCATTCCAGTCAAATTCACCTACCGTATGAATGCTGTATTCTGCACCATTCTTTCTTGTGAGACGAATACTCTTCTTGTACGCATCTCCAGTAAAACCGCCAGTGTATTTCAATATTGTAGAAAGGCTCTCATTCTTCTTCATTTCATAGTACATCGGTCTTTTCACCTTACCTCTTACACAAACCAAAGCATCATAAGGCCCTACGATAATGATATCATTGTCACACAATCTGACATCTCCTCTGGAATTGCCGTTTAGCATATAATCGTAAACGTCGATAGTGGAAATCTGGCGACCTTGACGATAGACCTTAATATCGCGTAATGTACCGATTGAATTGATACCTCCCGCAGCATAAAGCGCATTGAATGCTGAAGACATAGCGCTGAGAGTGTATGTACCAGGTACATTCACCTCGCCCAAAACCTGTACTTGAACACTTCCTGTTTCATTTACAGAAAGCTGGATGCTGCTGTCCGAAAACTTTCTGCCAAGCTCTGCGCGTAAATAAGAATTTGCCTCGCTAACACTCATTCCACCAATCTTCAGAGGGCCTACCCCTTCAATAGTAACATACCCATCAGGCGAGATATTACATTCGTATGTGCCCTGACTTGCGCCCCAAATTTCGATAGTAACAAGGTCTCCAGTATGCAAACGATAATTGGCAGGAGCTGCCATATTTGCAGAAGGTTCAAATGTCAACATCTGATTGTTAAAGATGTTGCGGCCATAAACGGAGTTTTCATCATTTTCAGCGAAATACTTCTGATAATATATGAGAGAGTCTATATCCAGAAAGCTTATTTCCTCACTCAATGCAGAATGTCTCTCCATCCAAGGCCGAGCATTGAACTGACTGCGACTCTGTCCTTGAATCATATAGTTATTGCGCAACTGATAGTCTTCGGCGTTCTTCTGACGCTGAATGCGGTTCTGCGATACAGTCTGTCCTGCTGTCTTACCAGTCAAGTCCTTTGCACCCAGATTCTTCTGCTCTGCCTCGTATTTCTTCCTGACACGACGCAACTGATCCGTCGTGACCCCTTTCTTCAACAGCAATGTCACGATAGACTTCTGATTCCTTCCCTTTTCCTGTTCATCCAACACAAACTTCATCACTTGGTCATCAGTCATTGACTGTGCCATCAATTTCACAGGAGCAATAAGAACTAAAAATACCAAAAGAAGTTTCTTTACAAAAGACAGCTTCATAATTTTCACATATTTGAGGTTAGATGTTAAACAAAGTTTTGACAATTATCTTAGCATCAAGAAGAATGCTGCGATGGTGAAGATAATCAAGATCCATGTCAAGCCTCCTGAGCATCTTATCCATCGTATCCGTATAACCGTTTTCAACAGCAGCTAAAGAGGTCACACCAGGAGAGGACACATAGAGCAATTTGTAATCAGGATTATGTTTCATAATCTGATCTATAAAAAACTGTCTCTCTGGCCTGTAGCCTACAAACGACATATCTCCTATCAACACATTCCAAACCTGCGGAAGTTCATCAAGATGATATCTGCGCAAATCCTTGCCAAACTCTGTCAGACGCGGATCATCAGTCTGTTCAAGCTGTGGTATTCCTTTCTCCTCAGCATCAACAACCATTGTTCTAAACTTGAATATGCGGAAAGGCTTACCCCCTTTCCCTATTCTTTCCTGACTATAAATCGCAGGCCCCGGATTGCTTATTTTCTGCTTTACATATATGAAAAGAAAAATGGGCGACAGCAATATCAGCAACACCAATGCACCCAAAACGTCAAGAATGCGTTTCACCATCCTTTCTGCACCGTTCATACCGTCTATATTCGATGACTCAATATTATCTTTCATTAACAAATGTCTTTTCCGTTTATTATAATAATAACGAAAACTTTCTTTATTTATTATTACACTTTTTAATAAAAATCGGACAAAGTTACTAATAATTTATGGAACAAGAGCGTTATTATGAGATTTTTATGTAAATTCGCATTCAAATAGAATGGAAAACCGAAAGGTTGGATTATAATCGCAACTAAAATAGAATCAATAACAATATATAAAAATGAAGAAAAATATTATCAGCCTATCCTTATTATGTTGTGCTCTCGGAGCCTCAGCACAAGGAATTTCTCAATCTATGCTTGACAAATTTGCACAAGCAAACAAACTGTCAGGAAGTGAAAAAGCAATTAAAAATGCACTTGCTGCAGGACCAGTGTCAAACCTTGCCATTAATCAAGACAATCAAATAGAACAAAACACCTATTTCTCCAATTCCGTACCTTCAAAAGGTATTACCGACCAAAAATCATCTGGTCGATGCTGGCTCTTTACAGGAATGAATGTCTTGCGTGCAAAAATGATTAAAGAACAAAATCTTGCTTCTGGAATGGAATTCTCACAAAATTACCTGTTCTTCTATGATCAACTTGAGAAAGCAAATCTTTTCCTTCAGGCAATCATTGACACAAGAAAAAAACCAATGGATGATCAAACGGTAACTTGGTTATTCCAGAACCCACTTTCTGATGGAGGAACATTTACAGGCGTAGCTGACCTTGCAACAAAATACGGCATAGTTCCTGCTGGAATTATGCCAGAGAACTACACTTCTAATAACACATCACAATTCACAACCTTCATAAAGCGCAAACTTCGTGAGGATGCGCTTGCGCTTCGCAACAGCAAAGGCAATGACAATCAATTACAAGATATGAAGGAAAAACAGCTGTCAGAAATATATCACATGCTTGAGCTCGGCCTCGGTGCTCCTGTAAAAGAATTCATGTGGGCACCAAAAGACAACAATGGAAAATGTATATCTGAACCTAAAAAGTACACCCCACAATCATTCTATACTGAGTTCATTGGGCTTGACCTTCAGAATGACTATATTATGTTGATGAATGATCCTACTCGCGAATACTGGAAAACATATGAGATTCAGTATGACCGTCACACTTACGACGGTCATAACTGGTTGTATCTCAACGTTCCAATGGAAGACATCAAGACTGCTGCTATAGCATCAATCAAGGACAGTACAATGATGTATATGTCATGCGACGTAAGCAAATACCTTGATCGCACTCGTGGTATTTCCGACCTGAATAATTACAACTATGATGAAATATTCGGTGTTAAGTTCGGAATGGACAAAGCTCAGCGCATTCTCTCATACGATTCTGGATCAACTCATGCAATGACGCTCAAGGCTGTTGATCTCGATGCTAACGGAAAGCCTATAAAATGGGAAGTGGAGAATTCATGGGGTGCAAGCTATGGACATCACGGACACATAATCATGACAGACGAATGGTTTGATAATTACATGTTCCGCCTTGTCATCTGCAAGAAATATGCCTCCGAAAAGATTCTCAAAGCTAGTCAGCAGAAGCCAATCATGCTCCCATGCTGGGATCCTCTTTTCTCTGCAGAAGAATAATGGTAAAATGTTAAAGTAAAGATCAACAACTCATTGTTATGACAATAACTGAAAGATTTCTCAACTACGTATCCTTCGATACTCAATCATCAGAAGAAACAGGAACAACTCCATCAACTGAAAAGCAAAGCATATTTGCAAACTTTCTTAAAGAAGAATTAATAAATGAAGGTTTTCAAGACGTCGAATTAGATAGTCTTGGATATCTATATGCCACATTGCCTTCTAACACAGACAAGAATGTCCCTACTATCGGTTTCATTGCCCACATGGACACAAGCCCTGATGCATCAGGCAAAGATGTAAAACCTCGTATTGTGAGAAACTATGACGGAAGCGACATAGTGCTTTCAGAAGGCGTAATCTCATCTACTGAAAAATTTCCAGAACTGCTTGACCATATAGGGGAGGATCTTATCGTGACAGACGGCACAACCCTTCTCGGGGCAGACGACAAAGCTGGTATAGCAGAGATCGTACAAGCTATGGTATATCTGCAGCAGCATCCAGAAATCAAGCATGGTAAAATTCGTATAGGATTTAATCCAGACGAAGAAATCGGCATGGGTGCTCATCACTTTGATGTTGAGAAGTTTGGATGCGAATTTGCTTATACTATGGACGGCAGCGAAGTTGGAGAGATCGAATTTGAGAACTTTAATGCTGCATCGGCAAAAATCACGATAAACGGATGCTCTGTTCACCCAGGATATGCAAAGGACAAGATGATTAACGCAGGTCGAGTTGCAACAGAGCTTGTAGGAATGCTTCCTACTGATGAAACACCAGAAACGACAGAAGGCTATCAAGGCTTTTTTCATCTAACAAGCATAAGTGGCTCGTGCGAAAAAGCACAGTTATCTTTCATCATTCGAGATCATGACCGAGAATATTTCGAAAGCAGAAAGACTGAAATGCAAGAAGTTGTAGCATTATTAAACGAAAAGTATGGGAACAACATTGCCAAACTTGAACTTCATGACCAATACTACAATATGCGAGAGAAAGTCGAACCGATGATGTACATAATCGACATTGCCAAGCAAGCTATTGAAGAGGCTGGCATGGAAGCAAAAATCAAAGCCATTCGCGGAGGGACAGATGGTGCTCAACTCTCATTCATGGGATTGCCTTGTCCAAACATCTTTGCTGGCGGTCTTAATTTCCATGGTCCACACGAATTCTGTCCAGTACAGAGTCTTGAGAAAGCTATGATGACAGTGGTCAACATCTGCAAGATTACGAATGAAAAACTTGAGAAATAAATATAACAAACATAACGCATAAACCAGCTTCCGAGATAAGATGTCTTGTCTGATTGTCTTTTTTGCATATAAAGGAATGCAATAAGACAATCAGACAAAATCTCGCAACAATCCCTTACTTTTTACCCGAAAAGCTCAACACGATAAAGAGGAAAAGCTCGCGAGCTTTTCGAGTATAAGCTCAGCATGAAGTCGAAGGACAAGAATAAGGAATGTTAAGTTAATTTACAATGGGAACACTATTGTACTAATGAACACATTTGCAGCAAGAATTATCAAATTCATCAACACACCCACTTTAGCAAAATCAGAGAAACGATAGCCGCCTGGACCATAAACAAGCATGTGAGTAGGCGAGCCAATAGGTGTGGCAAAGCTTGATGATGCAGCAATCATAAGAGCTACGCAGAATGTTAAAGGATTGACATTCAAGGCTGCAGCAGACGACATAGCTATAGGATAGAACATGGCTCCTGCTGCTGTATTACTTATAAATTCTGTTGCAAACGTAGCTACAAGGCACATAACTGTAAGTATTACGTATGGATTAGTACCACAAACATCCAGCAATCCATTTGCTATAATCTCAGCAATACCTGTTGATTCAATAGATTTTCCAATACATACACTTCCTGCAAATACGATAAGAATATTCCAATCAATAGACTTCATTGCTTGTCCTATAGAGCAGCAGCGACAAATAACCATTGCAAGTGCAGCAAGAAGGCATGATTCTACAATTGGAACAATCTTTAAAGCAGAAAGAACTACCATTACAATCATAATAGCAGATGAGACAACAGTCTTCACGCCAATAGCACTATCATCAACTTCATTCTCAAGCACACCATCAAGAGATGGGCATGAAAGTCTGAACTTATGACAGATTTCATGAATACTTTTCGCTTTTCCTGACATAATTATGCGGTCTCCTCCCATAATGAACTCATCTTCATTAACAGGGGAAACTACTTCTTTGTCATATCGGCGAATGGCTATAACTTTAACTTCTTCATAGACTGTTTTGTTGAGATCTGCCTCGGCTTCTGCAATAGTCATTCCAATGTATGCATTATCAGAAGGAACAGTTAATTCTGCAGTAAAATCGTCTATATTGACATCATTCATGGGAGACTCGCGTGTAGGCAGCAGCTTTTGCATGGCTATCATGCTGATTACGCCAACAGCAAGGCAGAAAAGTCCACAAAGAGTTGGAGTCAAGATACTCAACTGTATTCCTGTCTGTTCTGTATAAAGACCAGAAATGATAAGATTTGGCGGAGTTCCAATAAGAGTACAAATACCTCCCATACCAGAAGCATAACTTAGCGGAATGAGAAGCTTTGATGGTGCTATGCCTAATTTTCTTGACCAAATATTCACTACATTCACGAACAAAGCAACAACAGTTGTGTTACTCAGCAAAGAACTAAGAAATGCAACAGGCACCATCAAACGAGTAATTGCACCTGATAATGTTCTTGGAACACCCATAAGATTCTTAACAATCCAATTGAGCACACCAGTATATGTTAATCCGGCAATAACAACATATAGAATAGCTACTGTAAGAACAGATTCAGAAGAGAAACCACCAAATGCACCTTTCACATCAACAACACCACCTATAAGCAAAGCTGTCATTGTAACAAGGAAGGCAAAATCGGCACGCAACTTGGTAAACATCATGGCCATGAACATGGCTAACACAACCAGTATTGTGTACCATGCAGCACCAGACAATCCCCATAATTGAAAATCAAGTAAAGAAGATAACATAGTAGGAAAATCGAGTTATATTTTATTATCTATTTATATTATAAATGTATATTTCTATTCAATGTCATCATCGTCATCATCATCAAAGTCCCAGTCGAAATCACCAAAGAACGCAGGTTCGATGAAATCATCCAACTCACGACGCTCTTTCTTCGTTGGTCGTCCTGTGCCTCTTGCTCTACCAATGAATCCACTGATCTTGTTCATCTCAAGAAGTTCTAGTTGTTCCTTAGCTGTGACATTCTCAAGCACCTCTGGCACAAGTTTTGCACCAACCCTATTCTGAATGGCTTTCAGCACCTTGAATGAATAAACAATAGGTCCTTTCTTCACATCAACGACATCACCTTCCTTAATCATCTTGGATGGCTTCTGTTTAACTCCTTTAATGCTTACTCTGCCATTCTTGCATTCATCAGCAGCAAGACTTCTTGTTTTAAATATTCGAGCAGCCCAAAGCCATTTATCTATTCTTGCCTCCATGATTATTTCTTGTTATATTGATTCATTGTTCTATCAAGCCCTTGCAAGCAAAATGACTTTATCATCTCACCGACGTATTCCACCTTTTCATCAATAACAGCATTATCTTCATCGGAGAATTTTCCCAGCACAAAATCAGCCTGAGCACCTCGTGGATAATCATTACCGATTCCGAACTTAATGCGAGCATAATTCTGCGTCATCATGCATGATTCAATATTTTTCAATCCATTATGCCCACCTGCAGATCCATTTCCGCGAAGACGAATCTTACCTACAGGCAAACTCAAATCATCAACAACAACAAGAATATTCTCTACTGGTATCTTTTCCTGCTGAGTCCAATATCTTACAGCATTACCAGAAAGATTCATATAAGTGGATGGTTTCAAGAGAATCAATTCTGCATTCTTCACGCGAGTTTTTGCGATGAAACCATAACGCTTGTCTGCCCATTCTGCATTCTGAGCCTTAGCAAATGCATCAACAGTGCGGAAACCAATATTATGACGTGTGCCGTCGTATTCGCTTCCTATATTTCCTAAACCGACTATAAGGTATTTCATAACATTGTCGTGTTTCTCCGCTTCGATCTTCGTACGGAAAAAATTGAAAAGCCACATATATTAAAAAATAAAGGAGCCACACGAATGTAGCTCCTATAATTTACTTTGCATATTTCCCTAAAGGATGTTTGCAAGCAGATTAACCCTGCTGAGCAGCTGCAGCACGAGCTGCACGTGTCATACGAACTGCACAAACGACAACTTCCTTAGAAGTTACGATCTCAAGACCTTCGTATGAGAGAGCAGCAACCTTCATTGACTTACCGAGACCGAGGCTTGTAACATCGATGTCGAGAGTGTCAGGGAACTTAGTGTAAGGAGCCTTAACAGCAAGCTTACGAACATTGAGAGCGAGCTTACCACCGGCCTTAACACCTTCTGCAAGACCATTGAGCTTAACTGGGATTTCCATTACAACAGGCTTGTCTTCAGTAATCTGGTAGAAGTCAACGTGAACTGGACGGTCTGTAACATAGTCACACTGGAGTTCCTTGAGGATTGCCTTAACAGTCTTGCCTTCTACAACAAGGTTTACGATATAAACGTTTGGAGTATAAAGAAGCTTTGCAAGTTCCTTCTCTGAAATTGAGATTGCAGTAGAAACTGGACCATTTTCATTCTTCTCAACACCGTAGATAACTGCAGGAACAAGTCCCTGACGACGAATCTCACGGCTAGCCTTCTTGCCGAACTCTGAACGAGCCTGAGCGTTAAGTGTAATTTCTTTCATTTTAATGAATTTTGTGTTACTATAAATTAAACATTTTGTGCTTAATTCGCCATCACACGACATCCTGATTTTAATTCAGGTTAATGTGTTGCCCAAAAAAGCGATGCAAAGTTACTACATTTTCGTCAAATGGCAAAAGAACTCAGTAACTTTTTGCCTGTTTGTATTCATTTTTTCTCTTTTTCCATCTCCTTCTGTTCCTCTGGAGTCATTGGAAACTTACCTAACCATTTCATTTGGCGAAGACACCATGTCTGTCGTCTATACATATAATTGGATGGTGATGCACTATTGAATTTTATAGGATTAGGAAGTGTAACTGCTATAAGCGCGCATTGATTTCTGGTGAGATTCTTTGCATCGCAACCGAAATGTTCTTGTGCCACAGCTTGCGCCCCGTAAATTCCATCACCCATTTCTATCGTGTTCAAATACACTTCCATAATCCTCTGCTTGTTCCACATGAACTCCATCAGCACTGTAAAATATGCTTCCACTCCCTTTCTCACCCATGCTAATTTTCCAGACGAAGATGTTGGGAAAAGGAACACATTCTTTGCTGTCTGCTGACTTATAGTAGAACCTCCACGAAAGCGTTCTCCACTTTCGCGCTCATCAATGACTCTCTTTATCGCATCCCAATCAAAACCATTATGAATCAAATAGTTTTGGTCTTCACTTGACATTACAGCCAAAGGCAGATCTGGAGAAATAGAATCGAGAGGAACCCATTCATGATGCCATCTGATCTGCTCGCCACGACTCACCTGTTCGTATGCACGGATAAACATAAGAGGCGAAACATAAACAGGAACGAAGCGGAACAATAAAACAAGCAGGATGCTGCCCGCTAAAAGAACGATCAGCATCCACTTGATAAAATTTCCTGCTTTGGAAAAGAATTTCTTCATTTGCTAGATTTACTGAAGTGTACCTTCGTTTGCTGCATTGATCATAGCCTCAGAAGCATAGAGATAGATTTCTACGCGACGATTCTGAGCCTTGCCCTCTTTTGTAGAGTTGTCAGCCACAGGGTTGTTCTCTCCATAGCCAATGCTGCTCTTAATCTGTGATGCACCAGCACCTTCTGAAAGGATGAATGACTTTACAGCATCTGCACGGTTCTGGCTGAGAGTGATGTTCTTCTGAACGCTCTCTTCTGCAGAAACGCCCTTGAATGGAGAATTATCAGTATATCCCTGAATTGCAACGTCAGCATCTGGATTTGCCTTCAACACGTTGTTTGTGAAGTCTTTAAGATTGCTCATTGCTGTTGCGCTGAGAGTTGACTTTCCTGAAGTGAAAAGAATTCCAGAGTCAAATGTAACCTTTACAGCAGCAAGACCGTTCTGGTCGGTAACAGCCTCAACCTGAGCATTCTGCACTGCTTCTGCCTGAGCCTTCATTTTGTCCATCTTCTTTCCGATGAGAACACCAGCGCCTGTACCTACAGCAGCGCCAATACCAGCGCCAATAAGAGTGCCACCAGCATTCTTTCCAATAAGATTACCCACAAGAGCACCAAGACCAGCACCAGCACCACCGCCAATAAGACCACCTCCTGTAGTATTATTCATACCACAGCCTGCCATAAGCATGAGGCCTGCCATTGAAAGAACTAAAAACTTTGAATTTTTCATCTTTTTACTTTTTAAATAATGTATTATTAAGAACTGATATTTGACATAAATTCTTTGCAAATTTATAGAAAATATGGCAAGAAACTACAACATTATATGATTTTCCGAGTCAGCAAAAGGAGATTTTAAGATTTTTTACCTAATTTTGCACTTCAAAAGAGAATTCCACTTATCAAAAAAGTACAAAATCAACAAAAATAACATAGAAAAATGGCAAAAGAACTTAAAGACCTGACCAAGCGCAGCGAGGACTACTCTAAGTGGTATAATGAACTCGTTGTAAAAGCAGACTTGGCAGAGCAGGCAGATGTGAGAGGATGTATGGTTATCAAGCCATACGGATATGCAATATGGGAAAAGATGCAGCGTGTGCTCGATGACATGTTCAAGGAGACTGGCGTGCAGAACGCTTACTTCCCACTTCTTATTCCTAAGAGTTTCCTCAGCCGTGAAGCAGAACACGTGGAAGGCTTTGCAAAGGAATGTGCAGTTGTGACACACTACCGTCTCAAGACAAACGAGACTCACGATGGTGTTGTTGTTGACCCAGCAGCAAAGCTTGAAGAAGAGCTCATCATCCGTCCTACTTCTGAAACAATCATTTGGAACACATACAAGAACTGGATCAACTCATATCGCGACCTTCCAATTCTTTGCAATCAGTGGTGCAACGTAATGCGCTGGGAAATGCGTACTCGCCTCTTCCTTCGCACTTCTGAGTTCCTCTGGCAGGAAGGACACACAGCTCACGCTACTCGCGAAGAAGCAGAAGATCGTGCAAAGCAAATGCTTGCCATCTATGCAAAGTTTGCCGAGGAGTACATGGCTGTACCTGTAATTCAGGGCGTCAAGAGTGAAACAGAGCGTTTTGCCGGAGCACTTGACACTTACACTATTGAGGCAATGATGCAAGACGGAAAAGCTCTTCAGTCAGGAACATCACACTTCCTCGGCCAAAACTTCGGCAAGGCATTCGACGTACAGTTCCTCAACAAAGAGAACAAGCCAGAATATGCATGGGCAACTTCATGGGGAGTTTCGACACGTCTCATGGGTGCTCTCATCATGACACACTCTGACGATAATGGTCTCGTTCTTCCTCCAGCACTTGCACCAATTCAGGTGGTTATCATTCCTATCGGCAAAGGTGACCAGATGGCAATGCTTGATGAGAAAGCTGCTGGCATCGTCGCTAACTTGAAGAAGATGGGCATCAGCGTGAAGTACGACAATGCAGACAATAAGCGCCCAGGATTCAAGTTTGCAGACTACGAACTCAAGGGCGTCCCTGTACGTCTCGTACTTGGCGCTCGTGACCTTGAGCAAGGCCTTGTAGAGATCATGCGACGCGATACACTTGAAAAGGAATCTGTTAGCATTGAAGGAATTGAGGAATACATCAAGAATCTTCTTGCTGATATCCAAACAAATATTCTTGAAAAAGCTCGTAAATTCCGTGATGCTCACATCTATGAGTGCGACAACTACGAAGAGTTCAAAGAGAAGGTAAAGGATGGCGGATTCTTCCTTTGTCACTGGGACGGTACAGCTGAAACAGAAGCAAAGATCAAGGAAGACACTCAAGCAACAATTCGTTGTGTGCCATACATGTTCGAGCAGACACCTGGTGTTGACATGGTAAGTGGCAAACCTTCCGTTGCAAGAGTTCTCATTGCAAGAGCATACTAATTATTTAATACAAAACAAAGGCAATTCCAATTACAGAGTAATCAATTTATCATTTACGAGGCAAACAAATATTTACCCATAGGACAATTGATTCATCCTTTACGGCAAAGGACATATACCTTTTACAGCAAAAGCAATGCATCCTTTCGGAATAATGCTATACGGAATTACCAAACACTTCTTTTTATAATAAAAAAGCAAGTAAGAATGAAGAAACTTACTTTAACAATGATGATTGTGCTGATGACATTAAGTTTGTCAGCACAATCGTCTTTCATGCAGAAACTCACACAATTGCAGGGTGTGAGCAATGTCACAAAACTTGAGACAAGCAAGTTCAGCGAGAAATATGTAATGAAGGTTGAACAGCAGGTTGACTGGAAGTCCATGAACAAAGGTACTTTTGGTGAGCGCATCATTGTCGGTTTCAAAGGAGAGAGCAATCCTACAGTTATTGTAACAGAAGGATATTTTGCTGATTACGGAATGCGTGAAAGCTACACAGAAGAGCTTTGTGAGATGTTCAATGCAAACGTGGTTCTTTGCGAATACCGCTATTTTGCAGAAAGTGTTCCTGCCCCAACAAACTGGGATTACATGACTGTTGACAATTCTCTTTGTGACTATCATCATATACGTCAGCTTCTTGGCACAATCTTCAAAGGAAAATGGATAAGTACAGGAATCAGCAAGGGTGGACAGACAACAATGTTTTATCGTGCGACATTCCCCGATGACGTTGACGTAAGCGTAAGCTATGTGGCTCCACTTAACAGAGGTGTAGAAGATGGAAGACATGAGAAGTTTCTTGCAAAGAAAGTGGGCACAAAAGCAGAAAGAAAAGCAATAGAAGCCGCTATGCAGGAATTGATGAAGAGAAAATCCAATCTTATGCCTATGTTCAACGAGTTCTGCTCTAACAAAGGATACAAGTTCTACATCAGCAATGAAGACATCTTCGACTATTGCGTCCTTGAGCTTCCATTCGCACTTTGGCAGTGGGGCACTCCTGTCAGCACCCTTCCTGCCTTAGACGCAAGTAATGAAGAATGGGCAAAAACATTGCTCACTATTGCCGATCCCGACTACTTCTCATACCCAAACAAGTTCATGCCTTTTGATGTTCAAGCAAGTCATGAGCTGGGTTACTACGGCTACTCGCTCAAGCCAATTAAGAAGTGGGCTTCTGTTAAAAGCACCAAGGGCTATCTAAAGGAACTCATGCTTCCTGATAGCTTGAGAAAATATGACTTCGATGATCGTCTATACAAGCGTACCGTCAAATTCTTAAAAGAAGAAGATCCTACACATATATTTATATATGGAGAAATTGACCCATGGAGCGCAAGCGGTGTTTGTACCTGGCTTGATTGCAAGAAAAAGAACAATATGCGCATATACGTCCAGCCTCGCGGAAGCCATACTGCTCGAATCAGCAACATGCCAGCTGACATGAAAAAGGAAATTACAGACAGATTGTCACAGTGGCTCCAAGCAGAATAGAATGATTGGCATCTGTTTTGTATATGTTTATTCTCATATAAACTATTGAGAGTACAATTAAATGATAAATTACAATTATTCTGATAGAATAAAGCGCATTTTAGCTTATAGCAAAGAAGAAGCGCTCAGGCTCAATAATGACTATATTGGCCCTGAGCACCTTATGCTTGGCATCATACGAGATGGCGAAAGCAAAGCCATCGAAATTCTTCGTGAGAAATTCTTCCTAAATATCCCTAACATCAAAGAACTTATTGAGGAAAGAATTAAAGATAATGGAGAAAAACTGCTATCTAAAGAGATATCTTTAAATAACAGGTCAACTATGATTATGCGACTCATTGTGCTAGAATCACGATTAACAAAGAGTCCAGAAGCTGATGCGGAGCACATGCTGCTTGCTATCATCAAACAAGAAGATAATCTTGTGGCAAAAATACTGAAAGACAAAGAGGTCACTTATGATGGTATTTTTGAAGCTGTTGCTCCACGCAAAGCTCCAAAGCAACCAGAAAACAATGTTGGATTTGAAGACGATGAAGATGATGACCTTCCACCAATGAGCGGAAGCAACAACAGTACTTCTTCATCTTCAAGTGCTTCTACAACTTCCAAAACCACACAAAAAGGAAATTCTGACACTCCTGCAATAGACAAGTTCGGTTTTGACCTGACAAAAGCTGCCAGCGAAGGAAAACTTGACCCCGTTGTTGGACGTGAAGTAGAGATTGAGCGTTTAGCTCAAATTCTTTCTCGCAGAAAAAAGAACAATCCAGTCCTCATTGGTGAGCCTGGCGTTGGAAAGAGTGCCATCGTTGAAGGTCTTGCAACAAGAATCAATGAACGCAAGGTTGCCCGAGTGCTTTTCAACAAGCGCATCATCAGCCTTGACATGAGCAGCGTCGTTGCTGGCACAAAGTATCGCGGACAGTTCGAGGAGCGCATGAAGAGCATCATCAATGAATTGCGTTCTAATCCGGATATCATTGTCTTTATCGACGAAATACATACTCTCGTTGGTGCTGGCAATCAAGCAGGACAAATGGATGCTGCTAATATGATGAAACCAGCATTAGCACGAGGCGAGCTCCAGTGCATTGGCGCAACAACTCTTGACGAATACCGCAAATCCATTGAGAAAGACGGTGCTCTTGAGCGACGTTTCCAAAAGGTTCTCGTTGAACAGACAACACCAGAAGAAACACTTGCTATTCTTCACAACATCAAGGATCGTTATGAAGAGCATCATAATGTCACTTATACGGAAGAAGCACTTGCTGCATGCGTTCGTTTGGCTGAAAGATACATTACAGACCGTAGTTTCCCAGACAAGGCAATTGATGTTCTTGACGAAGTCGGCTCACGCGTGCGCATAATAAATATATGTGTGCCTAAGGAGATTGAGGAGAAAGAAGCTGCTATTGCCGAACTCATTTCAAAGAAAGAAAATGCTGTAAAAAGTCAGAACTACGAACTTGCTGCCAGCTATCGTGACCGTTCTAAGATGATGGAAGAAGAATTGAAATCCATGAAAGAGGAATGGGAAAACAGCCTTGAAGAAAAACGCAAGAAGGTTCAAGAGGAAGATGTTGCTCACACCGTGTCAATGATGACGGGTATTCCTGTAAGCAAGATGGCAAGTGCTGAAGGAATAAAAATGAAGGGCATGAGACAAGAGCTCAAGGGTGCTGTTATTGCACAGGATGGCGCTATTGACAAACTCGTAAGTGCTATTCAGCGCAGCAGAGTGGGTCTTAAAGATCCTAATCGCCCTATTGGCACATTCATGTTCCTCGGCCCTACAGGAGTAGGAAAGACTTTCCTTGCTAAGAAACTTGCCGAGCACATGTTTGGCAGTTCCGATGCTCTTGTACGTATTGACATGAGTGAATACATGGAGAAATTCACAGTCAGCAGACTCGTTGGTGCTCCTCCTGGATATGTAGGTTATGAAGAAGGTGGAATGCTAACAGAGAAAGTGCGCAGAAAACCATATTCAATCGTTCTTCTCGATGAAATTGAAAAAGCGCACACTGATGTATTCAACATTCTTCTTCAAGTAATGGATGATGGACGACTGACTGATTCACAAGGACGTACGGTCGATTTCAGGAACACAGTCATCATCATGACAAGTAATGTTGGAACCCGTCAGTTAAAGGAGTTTGGTCGTGGTGTTGGCTTCTCTGCAATGGCAGGAAAGGATGACAAAGAAGTTAGCAGAAGTGTTATCCAAAAGGCTCTCAACAAGCAATTCTCTCCCGAGTTCCTTAATCGTATTGACGAAATCATCACATTCGATCAGCTTGAACTTGAGGCAATTCTCAAAATCATTGACCTTGAACTTAAAGGTCTTTACACTCGCATCAATGACCTTGGCTATAATCTTGAAATAACAGACGATGCCAAGAAGTTCATCGCTGAGAAGGGCTATGACAAGCAGTTTGGCGCTCGTCCTCTCAGACGTGCTATACAGCAGTATTTGGAGGATGGCATCAGTGAAATGATTGTCGAAGAGAATATCGCTCCAAATGACACCATAATTGCAGAGTTAAAAGATGACAAAATCGTCATTGTCAAAAAACAATAAGACAAAATGTCAGTCATGTTCATGGCTGGCATTTTTTTTGAATTTTACGATTATCGATTTCTATTATCAAAAAATAATATTTATACGAATATAATAATTAAACTAATAATATGGCACAGACTGGTAACATCGGGGTTACAACCGAGAACATATTCCCCGTCATCAAAAAGTTTCTCTATTCAGATCATGACATTTTCATCCGTGAGATTGTAAGTAATGCTGTTGATGCAACTCAAAAGCTTAAGACTCTTGCCAGCAAGGGTGAACTCAAAGAAGAGGCTGGTGATCTTACAGTCCATGTTAAGCTTGACAAAGAAGCAGGAACTCTCACTGTTAGCGATCGTGGAATCGGTATGACAGAAGAGGAAATTGATAAGTATATCAATCAGATTGCCTTCTCTGGTGCTAACGATTTCCTTGACAAATATAAGGAAGATGCCAACGCTATCATTGGCCACTTCGGTCTTGGATTCTATTCTTCCTTCATGGTGAGCAAGAAGGTTGAAATCATCACAAAGAGCTGGAAAGAAGGTTCAAAAGCAGTAAAATGGAGCTGTGATGGCAGCCCAGAATTCACTATCGAAGAAGCAGAAAAGAATGATCGCGGTACAGACATCGTAATGTATATAGATGATGACTGCAAGGATTTCCTTGAGAAATACAAGATAACAGAACTTCTCAGTAAATATTGCAAATTCCTTCCAGTTCCTGTTGCATTCGGGAAGAAAACAAAGTGGGATGAGAAAGAAAAGAAGAGTGTTGAAACAGAAGAAGATGATGTTATCAACGACACCACCCCACTTTGGACAAGGAAGCCATCTGAACTTAAGGACGAAGACTACAAAGAGTTCTATCGTAAGCTCTATCCAATGAGCGACGAACCACTTTTTTGGATTCACCTCAATGTTGACTATCCATTTAACCTTACAGGTATTCTCTATTTCCCTAAGGTAAAGACTAATCTCGACATTCAGAAGAATAAGATTCAGCTCTACTGCAATCAAGTGTTCGTAACAGATTCTGTTGAAGGTATCGTACCTGATTTCATGACCCTTCTCCATGGCGTCATTGACTCACCAGACATTCCGTTGAATGTAAGCCGCAGTTACCTCCAAAGCGATTCTAACGTAAAGAAGATTTCCACTTATATTTCTAAGAAAGTAAGCGACCGTTTGTCTTCAATCTTTAAGACTGATCGTCAGCAATTCGAAGAGAAGTGGGATGACATCAAGATCTTCATCAATTACGGAATGCTTTCAGAAAGCGACTTCTATGACAAGGCAAAGAACTTTGCTCTGCTGAAAGACACAGAAGGTAAGGCATATACATACGAAGAGTACAAGACTCTAATCAAGGATGAGCAAACAGACAAAGATGGAAACCTCATCTATCTGTACGCCAACAACAAAGACGATCAATATTCATACATTGACGCTGCTGTATCAAAAGGATATAACGTTCTTCTCATGGATGGACAGCTTGATCCTGCAATGTGCAATATGTTTGAAGAAAAGTTTGAGAAGAGCCGTTTCACACGTGTTGACTCAGATGTCATTGACCGTCTCATTGTAAAAAATGATGACAAAAAGGAAGAGTTGCCAGAAGATGACAAGAAGGCACTTACAGAGACTTTCAAGAATGCGCTTCCAAAGGTTGACAAAATTGAGTTTAACGTTGAGCCTCAATCACTTGGTGAGACTTCTGCGCCAGTTATCATGACTCAAAGCGAGTATATGCGTCGTATGAAAGACATGAGCCGTCTGCAGCCAGGGATGGCATTCTACGGGGATATGCCTACAATGCTCAACCTTGTGCTCAACACAGACCATCCACTTATCAAGCAAAGCATTAAGGAGGCAAAGCCTGAAGTTGTAAGTCAGCTTATCGACTTAGCGCTTCTCCAAAACGGATTACTCCGTGGTGAGGCTTTGACCAAATTCGTAAAACGAAGCATTGACCTTATATAATAGACAAATGAGAGAGAGATGTCATTCATCCCTCTCTTTTTTTAGACTCTTTTCATTAAAAGCAACAAATTGCAACACATAACGCACTTTTTGCTTGATTTATGCCAAACGAAGAAAAATAAATATGTAACTTTGCAACGAGAAAAGCAAGAAATAAACTAAGAACACAAAAAAACAAAAACAACATGTGCGGAATCGTAGGTTATCTTGGGAAACGTGAGGCTTATCCAGTATTAATAAAAGGACTTAAGCGACTTGAATATAGAGGTTATGACAGTGCCGGAGTTGCACTCATCACTGATGGTGGCGACTTGAAAGTTTACAAGGCAAAAGGCAAGGTTGCTGATCTTGAAAATTACGTTTCCGACAAAGATATCTCAGGATGCATTGGTATTGCTCATACACGTTGGGCAACTCATGGTGAGCCAAATAGCACCAATGCTCATCCACACATGTCCTTCACTGGAAACCTTGCAATAATTCACAATGGTATCATTGAGAATTATGCAGTTCTGAAAAAACAATTGATTGAGAAGGGCGTAGAATTCAAAAGCAACACAGACACAGAAGTTCTCATCCAACTTATTGAATATATTCGTACAAAGAAAAATCTTGATTTATTAACATCTGTGCAATATGCCCTTCGTGTTGTTATTGGCGCATACGCTATTGCAATTCTCGACATAAACGATCCTGATCAGATTATCGCAGCACGAAAGAGCAGTCCTTTGGTTGTAGGTATTGGCGAAGAAGAGTTCTTCCTCGGCAGCGACGCAAGTCCAATAATTGAATATACGGACAAAATGATATACCTTGACGATGGTGACATTGCTGTCATCCGTCGCAACAAGGAAGTTGAGGTTGTTGATTTTCATAATGCCAAGATTGATCATGACGTCACCAAGGTTGATCTTAATCTTGCTCAGATTGAAAAGAGCGGATTCCCACACTTCATGCTTAAAGAAATTTTTGAGCAACCTGATTGCCTGATGGATTGTATGCGAGGTAGAATAAATATAGAGGCAAACAATGTCACACTTTCTTCTATCATTGACTTCAGGAAGAATCTCATTAATCCACGACGCATCATCATAGTTGCATGTGGAACAAGCTGGCACGCAGGTCTCATCGGCAAGCAGCTCATTGAAGATTTCTGCCAGATTCCTGTTGAGGTTGAATACGCAAGTGAATTCCGCTACAGCAACCCTGTAATCAACAATCAAGATGTTGTCATAGCAATCAGTCAATCTGGTGAAACAGCAGACACACTTGCAGCTATAGAGCTTGCAAAGAAAAAGGGAGCATTTATCTTTGGTATTTGTAACGCTATTGGATCAAGTATTCCTCGTGCAACACACACAGGATGTTATATTCATGTCGGTCCCGAAATTGGTGTTGCATCAACAAAAGCATTTACTGGACAGGTAACAGTTCTTACAATGTTAGCTCTTGCTCTTGGCAAAGAACGTGGAACAATTGACATTGACAGATACGCAAGAGTCTTGAAAGAATTGAACGACATTCCTGCAAAGATGGAAGAACTTTTGAAGCAAGGCGACAGTATCAAAGATATCTCACGCATCTTCACTTACGCTCACAACTTCCTCTATCTTGGTCGAGGCTACAACTATCCTGTAGCCCTTGAAGGTGCACTTAAACTCAAGGAGATCTCTTACATTCATGCAGAGGGGTATCCTGCAGCAGAAATGAAACATGGACCTATTGCGCTTATTGACGAAGAGATGCCAGTAGTTGTTATAGCAACAAAAAATGCTCTTTACGAAAAGGTCCTCAGCAATATCCAAGAAATAAAAGCACGCCATGCAAGAGTAATTGCTATCGTCTCTGAAGGAGATGAAACTGTGAAAAAGATGGCAGATGCAACTATCGAGCTTCCTCATACAGAAGAGTGCCTTGAACCATTGTTGGCATCAATACCTCTTCAAATGCTGGCATATTACATTGCTGTTGCAAAAGGCAAAGATGTTGACCAGCCTCGAAATCTTGCAAAGTCTGTGACAGTAGAATAAACTACAATATAACAAACAACACTTACACATTATATAAAAAAGAAACATTATAAAATGGAACCACTCAAGCACGAATGCGGCATAGTAATGATTCGCCTGCGCAAACCGTTAGAATTCTATCAGAAAAAATACGGAACATGGCTCTATGGTCTCAACAAGTTGTATCTCATGATGGAGAAACAGCATAACAGAGGTCAAGAGGGTGCAGGTATCAGTTGTGTTAAACTGGCAGCAAACCCTGGCGAAGAATACATGTTCCGTGAAAAAGCACTCGGTTCTGGCGCTATCACCGAGATATTTGCCAACGTACATAAATGTTTCAAAGATTATCCAACAACAAAGGCATCTGACGTTGCTTTTGCCAAGAAATATCTTCCCTTTGCAGGGGAACTCTATATGGGCCACCTCCGGTATTCAACTACCGGCAAGAGTGGTCTTTCTTATGTCCATCCATTCCTTCGCCGCAACAACTGGCGCGCAAAGAACCTTTGCCTTTGCGGGAACTTCAACATGACTAACGTTGATGAATTCTTTGGCGAGATCGCTAAGACAGGACAGCATCCACGTATTTTCTCTGATACATACATCATGCTGGAGCAAGTTGGTCATCGTCTTGATCGTGAATCTGAGAGGCTATACAAGGAAGCAGATGAAAAAGGTCTCAAAGGCTATGACATAACTGATTACATTGAGGAAAACATCCTTATGGAGAATGTATTAAAGACATCAGCTCCATTATGGGACGGAGGTTATGTGGTTTGCGGACAAACTGGCAGCGGAGAAATGTTCTCAATGCGAGATCCATGGGGAATCCGTCCTGCATTCTACTATATGGACGATGAAATACTAGTTGTTGCATCAGAACGCCCAGCAATACAAACTGCTCTTGACCTTGAGGTTTCCCAAATTCATGAACTTCTCCCAGGACAAGCTGTTATTGCTAACAAATACGGAGACATCCGTTTTTCTCAAATCATCGAATCCAAAGAGAATCAGCGTTGTTCATTTGAACGTATCTATTTCAGCCGAGGCAGCGACCAGGACATTTACAAAGAAAGAAAAGCATTAGGAAGGCAGCTTCTTGAGCCGATATTAAAGACAATCAACAACGATGTAGAGCACACCGTATTCTCTTTCATACCAAATACGGCAGAAGTTGCATTCTATGGAATGTTAGACGGATTCAAGGAGTATCTTCATGAAAAGAAAATCAGTCAACTGATGGCACTCGATCATAAACCAAGTGAAGCTGAATTGAGAGCAATCATAGATCCGCAAGTGCGTTCAGAAAAAGTTGTATTAAAGGACATCAAACTGCGAACTTTCATCACAGAAAGTGATTCTCGCAATGACCTTGCAGCACACGTTTATGACATCACTTATGGTAGTGTTACTCCACATGTTGACAACCTTGTAGTTATCGATGACTCTATCGTTCGCGGTACGACACTCCGAGAATCTATTATACGTATTCTCGACCGTCTGCATCCAAAGAAAATCGTGATCGTTAGTTCCTCACCACAAGTCAGATATCCTGACTACTACGGAATTGATATGTCCAAGATGGACGAATTCATTGCATTCCGTGCAGCTATAGAACTTTTGAAAGACAGGAATAAAGAACAAACAATATATCGAGTTTACCAGAAATGCAAAGCGCAGTTGACATTGCCAAAGGAGCAGATGGAAAATCATGTGAAGGAAATCTACGCTTCATTCTCAGACGAAGACATCTCTCAGAAAATGGCAGAAATGCTTCGTGCTCCAGGAGTAACATCTGATATTGACATCGTTTACCAGAGTCTTGAAGGTCTCCACAAAGCATGTCCAAATCATCCGGGAGACTGGTATTTCTCAGGCAACTACCCTACTCCAGGTGGAGTCCGCTTAGTAAATCAAGCATTCATAAACTATGTTGAGAAATTCTATCTGAACGAAACAGGAAGATTAAATTTCAAGGAATAAAACAAAACACATAATAAAATCAAAATGAGAAACGTAACACTTGTATTAGACGATGGTACTAAATTCCACGGAAAGAGTTTCGGATATGAGAAACCCGTGGCAGGCGAGGTAGTGTTCAATACTGCCATGATGGGATATCCTGAAAGTCTTACAGATCCATCTTATGCTGGACAGCTTATGGCACTCACATACCCTCTTGTTGGAAATTATGGAGTACCAGAGTTCAGCATTGAAGATAATGGCATTGCCACATTCATGGAGAGCGAGAAAATACATGCAGAAGCAATCATCGTCAGCGACTATAGCACAGACTTTTCACATTGGAACGCGAAGGAAAGTCTTGCAGATTGGCTCAAAAGAGAACAAGTACCAGGTATCACAGGTATCGACACACGTCAGCTAACAAAGGTGCTTCGTGAGCATGGAGTTATGATGGGAAAGATACTTTTTGACGATGAACCAAACAATATTCCTACAGCACAATACGAAGGGGTAAACTTCATTGATAAAGTTTCTTGCAAAGAAGTTATCACATACAAGCCAGAAGATTTTCGAAACGAAAATATTGAAGCACTTAAGCCTGTTGACGAGTCCAAGAAATGCAAAAAGGGCAAGAAAGCCGTTCTCGTTGACTGCGGCGTGAAAAATAACATCATTCGTTGTCTTCTCCGTCGTGGCATAGAGGTTATTCGTGTGCCATGGAACTACGACTTCAACCAGTTGGAATTTGATGGTCTTTTCCTAGCAAACGGTCCTGGTGACCCTGACACAGCAGTAGATGCTGTAGAAAACATTCGCAAGTTCATGGAGATTGAAAAGCGTAGCATCAGTCCACGTCCTATAATGGGTATCTGTATGGGAAACCAATTGCTTTCAAAGGCCGCAGGTGCTAAGATCTACAAATTGAAATATGGTCATAGAAGTCACAACCAGCCTGTTCAGCAAGTTGGCACAAACCGTTGCTTCATCACTTCTCAGAACCACGGCTATGCTGTTGACAACGCCACGCTTCCTTCTGATTGGGAACCACTCTTCATCAATATGAACGATGGTTCAAACGAAGGCATCAAACATAAAGTGTTCCCTTGGTACTCTGCACAGTTCCATCCTGAAGCTGCCAGCGGACCAGTTGACACAGAGTTCCTCTTCGACAATTTTGCAAAACTTCTTTAGCCCCCAACAGACACAATGACTGACAATAACATAAAAAAAGTATTATTACTTGGTTCCGGTGCTCTCAAGATTGGAGAGGCTGGAGAGTTTGACTATTCTGGTTCACAAGCACTCAAAGCACTCAAAGAAGAAGGCATTGAGACAATCCTCATCAACCCAAACATTGCCACAGTCCAAACATCAGAAGGTGTGGCAGACAAGATATATTTCCTTCCTGTAACTCCATTCTTTGTAGAAAAAGTCATTCAGAAGGAACAGCCACAAGGAATCTTGCTTGCTTTCGGCGGACAAACAGCTCTCAACTGCGGTGTAGCTCTCTACGAGCAGAAGATTCTTGAGAAATACAACGTACAGGTGCTTGGCACACCTGTTCAGGCAATCATTGACACCGAAGACCGTGAGCTTTTCGTCAAGAAACTCGATGAGATTGATGTCAAGACCATAAAGTCACAAGCATGTGACAACATCGAGGATGCTCGCAAGGCTGCCAAGGAACTTGGCTACCCTGTCATTATCCGTGCCGCATACGCTCTCGGTGGTCTTGGCTCTGGTTTCTGCGACAATGAAGAAGAGTTGAATAAGATTGCTGAAAAAGCATTCTCATTCTCTCCACAGGTTCTTGTAGAAAAGTCACTTAAGGGATGGAAAGAAATTGAGTATGAAGTCGTTCGTGACCGCTTTGACAACTGTATCACAGTATGTAACATGGAGAACTTTGACCCACTTGGCATTCACACAGGTGAGTCAATCGTAATCGCTCCTTCTCAGACACTTACAAACTCCGAATATCACAAGCTCCGTTCGCTTGCAATTAAGATTATCCGTCACATTGGCATCGTAGGTGAATGTAACGTACAGTATGCATTCGACCCACAAAGCGAAGACTATCGCGTCATCGAGGTCAATGCACGTCTTTCCCGAAGTTCAGCCCTCGCATCAAAAGCTACTGGCTATCCACTTGCTTTCGTTGCAGCAAAGCTTGGTCTTGGCTACGGGCTCTTCGACCTTAAGAATTCCGTCACAAAGACAACAAGCGCATTCTTTGAGCCAGCACTCGACTACGTAGTCTGCAAGATACCTCGTTGGGACCTTGGCAAGTTCCGTGGAGTTGACCGTGAACTTGGTTCATCAATGAAGTCGGTTGGTGAAGTAATGGCTATTGGCCGTACATTCGAAGAGTCTATTCAGAAAGGTCTTCGTATGATTGGTCAGGGACTTCATGGATTTGTTGGCAACAAGGAACTCAAGATTGAGGACATAGACGGTTCGCTCAAAGCACCAACAGACAAACGTATTCTCGTTGTTGAAAAAGCCCTTGAACAAGGATATACTGTCGATCAGATTCACAATCTTACAAAGATTGACAAATGGTTCCTTGATAAACTCAAGAACATTCTTGACACATACCATAACCTTCAGAACTGCAAGACACTTAAGAATGTTGATAAAGATCTTATGCGCCTTGCAAAGGTTCAGGGTTATACGGATTTCCAGATTGCTCGTGCCGTAGGTCTTGAATCTCAGATTGATGGTGAAGATGCAGTAACACTAGTCCGCAAAGTGAGAAAGCAGATGGGCATCACACCTGTTGTTAAACAGATTGACACGCTTGCAGCAGAATATCCTGCACAGACAAACTATCTTTATGTAACATATAGCGGAGTTGCTCATGACATTGATTATGAAAATGATGGCAAGAGCATCATCGTCCTTGGTTCTGGTGCTTACCGCATCGGTTCTTCTGTAGAATTCGACTGGTGTGGTGTTCAGGCTCTCAACACAATTCGCAAGGAAGGCTGGCGCAGCATCATGATAAACTACAATCCAGAAACTGTCAGCACTGACTACGACATGTGCGACCGTCTCTATTTTGACGAGCTCACATTCGAGCGCGTAATGGATATCATTGAACTTGAGACTCCTCATGGTGTAATCGTATCTACTGGCGGCCAGATTCCTAACAATCTTGCTATGCGTCTTGATCAGGAGAACGTGCCAATTCTCGGAACGACACCACAGAGCATCGACAACTGTGAGGACCGTGACAAGTTCTCACAGCTCTGCGACCGTCTCGACATTGACCAGCCAGAATGGGCAGCCCTCACATCAATGGAGGACATCGATTCCTTCATTGCTAAGGTTGGTTTCCCTGTTCTTGTACGTCCGTCATATGTGCTCTCAGGTGCAGCAATGAATGTTTGTTCTAACCAGGAAGAACTTGAAAAATTCCTCCAGCTCGCAGCAAACGTCAGCAAGAAGCACCCTGTTGTTGTAAGCAAGTTCATTGAGCATGCCAAGGAAATTGACTTCGATGCCGTAGCCAAAGATGGTGAGATCATCGCATACGCTATCTCTGAGCATATTGAGTTTGCAGGCGTACACTCTGGCGACGCTACTCTCCAGTTCCCACCACAGAAACTCTATGTCGAGACCATGCGCCGCATCAAGAAGATTTCAAAAAAACTCGCCAAGGAACTCAACATCTCTGGTCCTTTCAACTGCCAGTACATGGCTAAGGACAACGACATCCTCGTTATCGAGACCAATCTCCGTGCTTCACGTTCATTCCCATTCGTCAGCAAGGTACTCAAAATCAACCTTATCGACCTCGCTACAAAGATAATGCTCAAGGTGCCTGTAGAGAAACCACACAAGAACCTCTTCGACATCGACTACGTGGGCATCAAGGCATCGCAGTTCTCATTCAACCGTCTCCAGAAGGCGGACCCTGTCCTCGGTGTCGATATGGCATCAACAGGCGAAGTAGGATGTATTGGCGATGACACAGCATCAGCTCTCCTCTGCTCTATGCTCTCTGTCGGCCATCGCATCCCAGAGAAGAACATCCTCCTCTCCACTGGTACAGGCAAGCAGAAAGCAGAAATGCTTAATGCAGCCATCATGCTGAAAAAGAACGGATACAATCTTTATGCAACAGGCGGCACAAGCAAGTATCTCACAGACAATGGAATAGAAAACACTCTCGTATATTGGCCAAGCGAAGAAGGCATGCAGCCTCAAGCACTCGATATGCTTCATCGCAAGGAGATCGATATGGTGGTCAACGTGCCAAAGAACCTTACTGCTGGCGAGCTCACCAACGGTTACAAGATTCGTCGTGCAGCCATTGACCTCAACATACCTCTTATCACTAACCCACGTCTTGCCTCTGCGTTCATCAATGCATTCTGCACAAAGAGCCTGGATGACATTGAGATAAAGGCTTGGCAAGAGTTTTAACAACTAATAAATGCGTATTGACATCATCACGGTTCTACCAGAATTGATAGAGCCATTCACTAAAGAATCCATTCTCGGCAGGGCACAAACAAAGGGCCTTGCTGAGATTTACGTTCATAACCTTCGTGACTACACAGCTGACAAGCACAAGCGTGTTGACGATTATCCTTTCGGAGGAAAAGCAGGCATGGTCATCCAATGCCAACCGCTTGACGCATGCATATCTGCCCTCAAAGCAGAACGCGACTATGATGAAATCATCTTCACAGCACCAGATGGACAGCGATTCGACCAGCCAATGGCAAACGAGCTGAGCCTGAAGAAGAACATCATCATCATCTGCGGTCACTACAAAGGCATAGACTACCGTATTCGTGAACACCTCATCACTCGTGAAGTAAGCATTGGCGACTATGTTCTCACAGGAGGAGAACTTGCAGCCGCCATAATGACTGACGCCATAATCCGAGTTGTGCCAGGAGTTATCGGTGATGTCGAATCCGCACTCTCCGACTCATTTCAGGACAACATGCTCGAACCTCCTTGCTACACTCGTCCTGCCGAATACCATCCTATAAGCAATCCTGACGAGACATGGAGCGTACCTCCAATCCTGCTCTCAGGCCATGAAGCAAAAATCAAGGAATGGGAATACGACATGGCACTTGCGCGCACCAAAGAGCGTCGTCCAGATCTACTGGAAGGTTAAAAGTTAATAGTCAATAGTTATATCAAAATCGGGCATTTACATTATGAAAAATCTCATAATCACACTTTCTCTCTGCGCATTTGCCATCACAGCAAACGCACAAGATTTCAGCAAACTTGTTGCCAAGGGATTTGGAGCTCAAAACACAAAGATGGCCCTCGCCAAGGACAGTCTTTCTGCAACAGCAGCTCCATCAGACACCATGCCAACCTTCCCAGGAGGAGACATGTTTCTCGAAGCATACATCCAGAAAAAGATTGAGCAAATAGACGTGAAAGGCAAAGGAGAAGTCGTTGTCAGTTTCAATGTTGACAAGAAAGGCTACATCTACGGAGCAGAGGTCACCAAATCTGCTGGCAATGCACTTGACACAGAAGCATTCAACATCGTCACATCCATGCCAAAATGGAGACCAGCCCGCAAAGACGGCAATCCTATTGACCATTCTGCTAGCGTAACAATCAAGTTTGGAGAATAGTCTTCACATATGATTTGACACCACATTTTAAAAAATATTGTGCAGAACGTTATTTTTTTTCAAAATTTTTTGGAGAATAACTCCGAAAACACTAATTTTGCCGAATAAAAGCGTAATGCGTATGAAAAAAAGTTTACTTATATATATTAAAGTCCTTCTAATTTCTGTATGTCTTGCATTTCCTGCAGCACTCAATGCACAGGATATTCACCAGACACAGATTGAGACAGAGCAGAACCCAATCACCGTAACTGTAACCGAGTCAAACCTAAGAATCAAGAATGCAGAAGGCATGATTCTTGAGATTTTCAGTCTAACTGGTGAAAAGGTACACACCCAAAAAATCGAAGGATCATCAAAGTCAATCGACATCTCCAATCTGCAGCGTGGATATTACATCGTCAAGATTGGTAAATTCACACGAAAAATTTATATTAAGTAATCAGATTCATACTGAAAACAATAAAAAAGTGTAGATTCCCCAACGAGTCTGCACTTTTTATTTAAACCTTAGTACAAGTCAACAAGTCTTAACAATGCCCCAACAGAGCAGAAGATGGCAAAAGTAAACGAACAAGATATCATCTTACGACTGAGAAATCCTCAAACAAAGCGAAAAGCCTTTGAGGATATGGTCAACGGCTACTCACGTCAGCTCTATTGGCAGATACACCACCTCACGCAGAATCACGAGGATACAGACGACGTTCTTCAAAACACATTCATCAAGGCATGGAAAGGAATAGACAACTTCAATGCAGACTCAGCCATCTCCACATGGCTCTACCGCATCGCCTACAACGAATCCATATCCTTCATGAAGCAGAAACGCGAAATGGCATCAATAGACGATGAAGACTTCATAGGACAAGCCACCTTCGTGGCAGACGAGTACTTCGATGGAGACCGAACTCAACACCTCTTGCAAGAAGCCATCTCTACTCTGCCAGCCAAACAGAAGCAAGTGTTCTGCATGAAATACTTCGACGATCTGAAATACGAAGAAATATCAGAAACCGTAGGAACAAGCATCGGAGCCCTGAAAGCATCCTACCACATAGCTGTGGAAAAAATAACGAAATACTTAAAAGGAAAAGAATAAAAAATCACTACACCTTTTAAACCTTATATACAAACAACAGTCTAAACAATAAAACTAACAAATACTAACAGCAATATGAGTACAAAAGATAAGAACATATTAGATGCTGGCGGCAAGTACCCATTCAAGGTGTCAGACGAATATTTCGACAATCTTGCAGCTCGTATCATGGAACAGATTCCAGAAGAGAATCAGGTTCCACAAGCAGATAATGCACGAACAGAAACAAAGGTGATCGACATAAATGCTCGACGCAACCGACAGAACATGTGGATCAAAGCACTTTCTATCGCAGCATGTTTCACGCTCGTTGTACTTCTATCCATCAAATTCTTCCCAACACTCTCCAACGAAGAGGAAGCAACAGCAGAAATGACTGCTCAGGAATATACAGATGACGACTACAACGAAGACCTCATGTACTACTCCATGGCAGACTATGGCGACGTCTATAGTTACCTTTCAGGAGCAGAATAACAGCCTATAGAAAAAGTTTCACTAATCATTTACACATCATTAATAATGAGAAAGTTCGTTTCATTATTCATTATCCTCTCAGCTATCACTCTCAGCCTCTGCGCACAGCCACAGGGACAAGGATGGAACCGCAACCATCCAAACGAAAATGGAGCACGCCGCGCATTCGATCCTGCAGAGTTCGATAGGAACATGAAGGAGTTCATAAAGAACGAAGCACATCTCACCCAGCAGGAAGCAGACAAATTCTTCCCACTCTTCACCGAGATGTTGGACAAGCAGCACAAGCTCATGGAAAAGAAATACTCAATGATGCGCGGCAAGAACGGAGCCAACCTCACAGAAGCCGACTACCAGCGCATTGTCGAATCATCCACAGAGATGGAAGTTGAGTCAGCAAAAATCGAGCAGCAGTACTGCAAGAAATTCCACACCGTTCTCTCATGGAAAAAAGTAGCAGCCGTTCGCTGGGCACATGCCAGATTCCAAAGAGTAGCGCTCAACATGTTCGCCCCACGAGGCCCTCAAGGCGGTCCAGGCAACCAAGGAGGACGACCAGGCGGCTGGGGAGGTCAGAAAAAATAAGATTCATGGGAAGTAAATAATAATTTTGAAATGCCTCAATTTCTTTGTACATCTGCATAGAAATCGAGGCTTTTTGTATATATGAGCAACAAATTATTTTGTACTATTATTCTATTATAAACACATTAAGATCATGCTCATAATTGCAACAAATGTGCAAATTTGTTAAAAACACAAAAAAACGGCAAAAAAATTGTAAAATTTGCACAAAACAAAAACACAGGCTATCTTTGTCTTGATAATTTAGATATGGTACTGATATGGTACATATACAACATTTAAATAAGTAACTACTAAATTAAGGAGCTACATTATGAAGAAACTTATTATTAACGACAAAACAATAATGAATTGTTTTGCCATATTCATCATTTCCTTCTTAGCACTGACAGTAATGAGCTGCTCAGAAGAAGATTTCGGCTACACAAAAGACGAGATAGTATATAAGCAGAACTTTGAGAAGACATACGGCAAGATCAAGTCTAACCAGGTTTGGGACTTTACAACATACAATCTCAAGAAGTTAGGTCTTGTCGGCGGTCCTAACGCTGCTATGGGAACAAGAACACAAGGACTTGACGAGCCCTATAGCATCGACAAAATTGTATTCTATCCAAATAACAAGCAAATGCCAGGATTCGACCCTAACGCGACAACTGGTAACAACAGTGGCAATAACTCTGGCGGAGGAAATTTGACATATAAACACGAAGAGATCGAAAAGTGGTTAAAAGAGCAGCCAATAAAAGAAGGGCTTCCATTAACTTTTGAAAAGCCTGAAGCTGCTTTTACAGTAATACCATTTTCCGCTCCAGGCACATGGGAGTTACACCTTGTAGATACTGGCAATGGAAAAAATTTCGACTATAAAATCACTGATAACACAAAACTTAATCAGCCAGTAGTTATTATGCCAGAATACATCACAGGCAGATTCTATTTCTACGTTAAATATGGGAATGTGAAAGATGAATGCATTGCACTTTATACTGGAGCGCCACAATCTGTAACACATCTTTCCGGTACAAATCCATTGCCAAGCGTTGTTCTTGGCTGTGAAACAGGATACGGTGAGAAGGATTATAAAGACTTGGGGATTTTCATTTCTGTTCCTCAAACAGATATAAATAAGCCTAACGATCCTGATCCAGAACAACCTAAAAACATATACATTGTTGACGACAGACATATACAATATATGATTGAAGACAAAGGCAGTACCGTTGACTTTGACTTTAACGACATTGTTGTAGTTGTTCTTTATTATGAGAAAAAGAACATTGACGGAACTGATGAGGGATATGAAAAAAGTGTGACAGCCAAACTGAAGTGGCTCTGCGGCACCCTTCCTTTCAAATTGAAAATTGGAGAGACCTCAATACCTAGTTCATCTGATGCCCCTGCAATGCCAGGCAATATCCTGCATGATAATTTCCCTAATGAATTAAAATCCAGCTATTATGACTTGCTTTCAGATAGAGGCGTTCATATAAAAGGATTCAATCCAAATGAGAATAATATCCAAGCAATCATATACGTCAAGGATGGGAAACAGATAACTTCAAGAGTAATTAACAAAACTGAGTTCCCAGGAGCAGGAGAAACTCCTTACATGATTGCAGTCGATGAAGGAACAGCAATTCCAAGCGAAGGAGAAAATATCAATCCTAATATTTTCGTAGTAACTCCAGCAAATCAAACTTCTGAAGTTCTCCGATAAAGAACAGTTCCATTATAAAACACATCAAAGCACCACCGAGCAATACGTTTCGATGGTGCTTCATTCTTGTCAGCATAATTTACGGCTGAAATATAAAAGTAAAAACAACATGCTACAAGATACCAGCCAGAGTCTTCATGAGTTCTGGAACATTTATAGGCTTGGACAAATGACTGTTCATGCCACAGCGAAGAGCCTCACGCTTATCTTCCTCAAAAGCATTGGCAGTCATAGCAAGTATAGGAATGTTTGCCTTAGCATTGTCCGTCAACACTCTGATAGCGCGAGCTGCATCATACCCATTCATGATTGGCATCTGTATGTCCATCAAAATCACATTGTAATAGTTTGACGGAGCTTTTCTGAGCATATCAACAACCATCTGGCCATTCTCCGCATGCTCAATAATGAAGCCAGCTTCACCAAGAATCTCCATAGCAATCTCAGCATTCAGTTCATTGTCTTCTGCCAACAAGATGCGCTTGCCATTGAACAGTTTAGGATCAACTTCCACACCAGCATGAACGACTAATCCTTCGCGCTGAGCTATTCTATGAGGCAAAGTCACAACGAATGTAGAACCAACTCCCTTCTGACTCTGCACTTCTATTGCGCCTTGCATAAGTTCCACAAGTCGCTTGACAATAGGCATACCCAAGCCTGTGCCCTCTATTTTATTCTCTGTAGTATTATGTTCACGGCTAAACTCATCAAAGAGATGAGGCAAGAAGTCCTCGCTCATGCCCATTCCTGTATCACTTATAGTCGTGCGGTAAACAACATAGCCTTCTCGTTCAGAGGGCAATTCATCAAGCAGAAGACGGACAGAACCACCAGAATTAGTGTATTTATAAGCATTCGACAGAATGTTGATGAACACTTCGCGCAGCTTAGTAGGATCACAATATACATAATGGTTCTGCACATTTATCTCGTATGTGAATGTTAGTCCCTTCTGCTTCATCATCTCCTCGAACACAGAAATCAGAGTGTCATAAAACTGCTCCGCGCTCCAAACCATTTCATCCACTTCAATGGTACCCTTCTCTATGCGTGCCATTTCCAGCACATTATTTATAATGGAAAGCAGAACTCCGCTTGAACTTTCAATTTTGTCAAGGTAATTCTCACGCTTCTCTGGAATATCCTGATACTTGCGTAGCAGATTCGTGAAGCCTATTATTGCATTCATTGGAGTTCGGATGTCGTGGCTCATGTGGAACAGGAAAGAAGTCTTTGCCTGATTAGCATTCTCAGCAGCCTCGCGGGCTTCTTCCAGCACCTTCATGTGCTCAGCCTCCTTCTCTGCATCTCTCACCTCCTGCCTCAACTGTTCCGTAATGAAAAACACATACATGCACAGCACGACAAATACCAGAAGAGCAAAGCATACAAGCAATGACGGAATCATGTGACTGAACGTAGCCCAGCCGCCTATCGGTTCGAGGGTGAGGTACCAATTGTCATTAGGAGCCTTAAAAGGTATGACAATCTTGCGATCAGCTATAGGTCCATGACTTGTAAATATGTATCCACTATCATCCACAACTGCTGTTGGGTCACTATCCTTCCAAACTGCAAATCGGTAACCCTGGTCTTCTGCATCCAATGTCTCCATAACTCTGTGGAGAAACTCATCGCAATCTATGACCATAATGGAAAACGCCGTAAAATTACCAGCCTCATCATAGTTAGGATTACGGATGATGAAGCCTCTGCCGCCTTCTAGTAGAGAATGAGGTCCTGCTATCGTTGCCTTATGACTGTCAACAGCCACCTGAGCTTTTGGTCCCTGAACAGGATCCTTCAGCATCTCGAAATGCCTGGTTGCTTCATCAACAGCATTAGGATAGGAATATTCTATAACTCCATTTGGCGCCCAGTACATACTGCCAATCACAAGATTATCTTTTTGCAGTTCTGCACACAATGGGCTGAATGACAAAAGAGACAAGCCATCGCTTGCAGAATACATGTCATTCAAAAGTTCTGTGGTGTCAAGACAGCGTCTGAGTTCAACAAGTATATTGGACACTATACTTTCACCTCTGGCAATAGCATATTCTCTGTCTTGATTCGCCCGCATCCTGTAAAGCAATAAGACAACAGGAATCATTGCTATCAGCAATGCTGCCACACCTGTGATAAAGTATCTAAACTGTTTTTTGTTTAATGCGTATTTTTTATAAGATCGTTTCATATATGCAAAGTTATACAAAATGTTTGGCACAACATAGCAAGAATGATTGTTTTATTGCTTACAAATGTTTTATATGCCGAAAAAACGGCCAAATGCAATTCTGCATTCCTCATTTATCGTCCAGCAGTCCCTTTGCATCGAAACTTGGGCAGGCTTTGATCCACTCATCCTGAGTGATGCGTCCGTCGCCATTGGCATCTGGGCTGTAGTCTCTGTGTCCTCTGATTTTTGCTTTAGGATAGATCATCATCAGCCGCTGGACAAGTTCTTTCATTGCTTTTTTCTGTGCGAACGTGCGTGTGTCGGCTGGCAAGTATGGCACACCTTTTATCACGGTGACCATCACAGGCTTGCCGTCAATCTCTTCTTTGTAGATAGCGTACTTGCTGTGTTTCATTGACTTTGGCACTTCAAGCTTTGGCGCTCCTTTTATCTTGGATGCCTTTCTCAATCCTCCTTCGTAGCAGATGCCAATGGTGTGCTTGTTGTGCCCAAAGACATGTGCGCCCTGTTCTGCCACCCATCTGCCATTGTGTATCTGACCATCGCGAGTGATATAGAAATGATAGCCGATGTCTCTGAATCCTCTGCCCTTATGGTCTTTCCTCACAGAATCGACAGGCATGGAAGTCTCTTCGGCAGAGGCGGAACAATGGATCACGATAGCATTGATGCTTCTGGCACCCTGCATCAGATGCTCATCCCTGATGTTCAGCTTAGGCAGAGTGTCCACCTTTGCTTTCCACTCATGGGCGCATTCCGTATCCGAGCAAGCCTCATCAACAATATCAGCTTTTGTTCCCTTGCCATCGCAGGCAGACAAGACCATACATGTCATTGCCGACGCGAGCAACATAAGCATCCAAAATGCTTTCTTCATAATTGCAACGATTTTTGTTTGATGCAAAGTTAAACATAATTCTTCATTCTACCCACATGATACAAATAGTTTTTGTACCTTTGCAGCGTAAAAAAGGAAAGAGACGGAGTTATGGAACTACCAAGTATATTCAATTGCTCTAACGATATGGCTCTGGCTGCTAATGTGCGCCAGTATTTCCCTCCTAAGAGGATTCTGCAGATGGAGGAGGATCTGAAGGAGCTGAGCAGGCTTTGGGAGGGTACTCGCTTTGCTGGTCCGTGGGGATGGAGCTTGGCTACGAAGCAGAGGTACAGGCAGATGGGGGTGGATGAGCATTTGCTGCCTTCTGACAGTTGGCTGGATGAGGTGAGGAGACTTTCAAGCAGAGAGTTTGCTTGTGAGTATATTCATGGATTGCTTGAAGTGATGAAGGACAACAGGTTGGTTGGCAAGGAGATGACATTTTCTGATAAAGCAGATATAGAAATATGCTATCCCACGATTTTCAAGTCTCCTTGGTCATCAAGCGGCAGGGGTGTGTTTGTTTCTGAAGGACTAACAAAGGAGCAGATCGAGACCAAGCTGAGAGGGTTTGTGAACACTCAGGGCGGCTATGCAAAGGATAGGTTCCTGAAGAATAAAGTGCTTGATTTTGCCATGGAGTTTTATGTCAATGAGGACAAGACGGTGGAGTTTCTTGGCTATTCTGTGTTCCATGCTGCTGAGAATGGCGCATACGGATATAATGTTGTGGATAGCCAAGAGGCGCTTCTGAGGATGATTGACGTGGATGAAGGACTTCTGAACAGCCTTATAGAATACCACAAGGAGCATCTTGGCAGGACGGCTTATCATGGCCCTGTGGGCATTGATATGCTGAAAACTGCGGAGGGGCTGATTCATCCTTGCATAGAGATTAACCTGAGGATGAACATGGGTATTCTTGCTATCATACTGAGCGAGAGATATTGTCCGAAAAGTACTGAGTATTTTACCATTTGTCGTAATCATGGTTTCCAAGCTCTAATTGACGAGGGAAAACTGATGATTATTTTCAAAAAATAGGTAACTTTGCATAGTTTTATTGACAACCTGCATAAATGGCAGGTGTTTTTTATATGAAAGATATTGTTTGCATAGGACATATAACGCTTGACAGAATTGTGACTCCTCAGAAGGAGGTTTACATGCCTGGAGGCACTACTTTTTATTTTTCTCATGGTATAAACAGCTTGCTGAAATCGACTGACAGCAAGAAGAAGCCTTCGTACAAGCTTGTGGCTTGCCTGGCAGAGTCGGAGTATCAGTCGGCTGAGGACATCAGGGCGCTCGGAGTGGATGTTGACATTATTCCAAGCAAGAAAACCGTTTTCTTTGAAAACATCTATGGTGAGAATCAGAACAACCGCAAGCAGAGAGTAAGGGCTAAGGCTGATCCTTTCACGGTGGAAAGTGTGAAGGGCATTGAGGCGAAGTACATCTGTCTGGGCAGTTTGCTGGCAGACGATTTCTCTATTGATGTGGTGAAGGAATTGTCAAAGCATGGAACAATTGTGATGGATGCTCAGGGTTACCTGAGAGAAGTGAAGGACGAAAAGGTGTTCCCTTGTGACTGGGAAAACAAGATGGAGTTCTTCAAATATATTGACATCCTGAAAGTTAATGAGTATGAGGTGGAGGTGCTTACGGGCAAGCATGATCTTCACGAAGCAGCTCAGCAGCTGGCAGATTGGGGCATAAAGGAGGTTCTGCTCACATTGGGCAGCTATGGCAGCATTGTACTTGTTGATGGCAAGTTCTACGACATTCCTGCATACGAGCCTCTGAAGATTGTAGATGCTACGGGTTGCGGAGACACTTATACCATGGGTTATGTGTATAAGCGCGTGCAAGGTGCTGATCCTATGGAAGCTGCCCAGTTTGCAACTGCTGTTTCAACATGCAAGCTTGAGGACAACGGTCCATTCCACAACACAGAGCAGGAGGCTTTGGCAAGAATACCAAAATAAAAGATTTATTTTATTGGCAAGCTGAGTTTTGCGAATGCCCACACAATGGCATAGCCAATAAGCGGTATGACAAATGGAATGATGAATCCTGTGTTGTCTGCCAGGAAGGCTACGAGAAGGAAGGCGCATCCTCCTATTGGTGTCATCATGAGGATGGAAGAAGCTGTCTTCGTCTGGTTGCCAAGTCCTTTTATTGCTATAGAGAAAATGGTTGGAAACATGATAGCTTCGAACACATAGTTAGCAAGCAGGAAAGCAAGCGGAATGTAGCGTGTCCAAGAGGTATCATTCCTCTCTGAAATGGATGTCACGATCACTCCTATCATACAAATCACGGTGCCTGCTGCACAGAAGAAGAGGGTGCGCTCTGCGCTGACACTTTTCATCACCCATGAGCCTACGAATCTGCCAATCATGAAGAACATAAGTGCATAGCTCAGAACCTTTGATGCTGTTTGAGCGGAAAAGATATCTAAGCCTGTAGTGAAAATAACGAAATAGCTGTTGATGCTGATTTCTGCCACTTCGTAGGAGAAGAGGGCTATGACACCTATAATAAACATCTTGTTTGTCAAGAGCTTATAGACGTTGCTTTTTACATCTGAATTCACTTGTTCTGCTTCATTGGCAACATCCTCATGCTTAATCTCTGGCAGCTTGCAGAAAGAGAAGATGATGGCTACCACAACAACCACTCCTCCCATGATAACGTATGGCACATTGACATGAGCTGTCTCGTTTGTGAAAAGGAAACCGCCAACAATGACAGGTGCAAGGCAAGAGCCGAAGCCATTGAAGGACTGGGAAAGGTTGAGACGCGCTGCTGATGTTTCCTTAGGGCCAAGCTCCGCAGAATATGGGTTTGCCGCTGTTTCAAGAATTGCCAAGCCGCATGCTATGACAAACAGGCAGATGAGGAATGGAGCAAAGCCTCCAAGCCCGCTGCATGGAACAAAGAGGAATGAGCCTAATGCATAGAGAATCAACCCGAACACTACTCCTCGCTTATAGCCATATCGATTGATAAACATTCCTGCTGGTATTGCCATGAGGAAATAGCCCAGATAGGTAACCACTTGAATGAGTGATGATTGAGTGATGCTTATATCCAGCGTGTCACGGAAATGCACATTGAGCACATCAAGGATGGCGCGGGCAAATCCCCACAGGAAAAACAATGATGTTATGAGGATAAACGGCACAACATATTGTTTGTTTGTTAGTTTTGTTTTCATATCTATTAAGTAAGTTTTTATTCTCTAATCTCTATTTTTCTTTATTTTTATTTTTTAGTTTTCGTTTTTGTTTTAGTTTTTGTTTTAGTTTTAGTTTCAGGCAAAACACGATTGATGAGCTGACGCACATTGATGTGGCTTGGAAGCTCCATGGCTGCTTTTGCCTCTTGAACAGGCGCACTTTCGTTGCCAAGACGGTCGATGGCAGTAACAGCAAAGTAGCGAAGCTTGAGCGCTCTGCCTTTCACTTCGAAGCTTGGTTCCTTGACATTGACAGCAAGAAGGTTCTCGCTCTTTGTGACATCAACAGGCCACACATTAGAGCCGTACACATTATATAATATATAGTCGTCTGTGTTTCTTGGGTTCTGCTTCTTCACACTTCCCCACTCTATCTTGCTGTCTGCATATTTCAAGTACGCAGGAGAAGCAGGAGCAAGGGTATCGCCCATCCATGTCATGCGTGATGTGAGAGCTGGGAATGGAAAGAACTCATCACAGGTTGTATCGTAAATGCCTTTGCAATTCTTGGTGAAGAACTCTCCACGATAGAAGGCTATGCCACCAATGCCGAGGTTGCGAATGGTGTGCATTTCCTGACGTACGTCGTTGAGCACCCATCGTCCTTCGCGAGGATCGAGGAAGTAGATGCCAAGACCTGGCACTACGGGGTGTCCGTGACTGATTTCTTTCCAATTGAAGACAAATGGATAGAAATGATTTTCCTTGAAATACATCATTGGGAAGAGAAGGTCTTGCCAGTCATTCTTGAGCCATTCCTGAGGATCTTGCCAAACAGCATCGTAGCAGCTCCATCCCTTTGCGCTATAACGGCTTAGGTCACGGTATTTGCCTATAGGTGAGCTGCTTAGCTTCACCCAAGGCTTGATTGGCTTCACCACATCATGCACTCGCTTAACGATGCGGCTGATGTTCTCGCGTTTCCATTCTGCCTTTGACAATCCGCATGAACTCTTGTAAAGGTTTTCGTCAGAGAACTTATAAACAGCTTCTGGATAGCGTATGTAGTCAAGAGAAATGCCGTCAACATCGTAGTTTTCAACAACTTCCTTACAAATACTTGCTATGTAATCTGCTGTTTCTGGATTGCCAGGAATCATGAACATCTCCTGACCGCTTGCCTTGACAAGATTGCGATGCTTCTTCACTAATGATGCCGAGCCGTACTTTGCCTGACGGTCAACGGTACCAATAGGAATGCACACAATCCATGAGTGAACTTCCATACCACGCTTATGACACTCATCTATGCAGAATTTCAAAGGATCATAGCCAGGGTCTTTGCCTGCCGTACCTGTAAGGCTCAATTCCCAAGGCTCTATCTTTGAGGGATAGATAACGGCAGCTCTGACTCGTGTCTGAAGAATGACAGTATTGATGTTTGCCTGCTTGTAATTGTCAAGAATGCTGATGAGTTCCTGCTTCTGCCTTTCTCTGCTGCTGGCATCTGTTGCCTTTATTCTTGGCCAATCAAGACCTCCAATCGTTGTGAGCCAAACGGCTCTGGTTTCACGAAGAGGATGCTGAGGCTCGAAGAGAAAATTCGGACGCTGTTTCTCTGATGCTTTATTGTCAGTTTGCGCATGAAGTGTTATTGAGATAATGTTAAATAACGCCAATAACATCCACACTTTATAGAGTAATTTCATTATTATATCCTATTTTTTTGCAAAGGTACAAAAAAAGCCGTACTTTTGTAGCATATTTGTTATAATAATACTAAAAAATGATAACATTTGTAATTTCATTATTACTGCTTGTTTTAGGTTATGTGCTTTACGGAGCACTTGTTGACAGAGTTTTTGGCAGTGATCCAAGCAAGAAGACACCCTGCTATACTTCAGCTGATGGCGTTGACTACATGCCAATGCCTACTTGGAAAGTGTTTCTCATCCAGTTTTTGAACATTGCTGGCACAGGTCCTATCTTCGGAGCCATTCAAGGTATAATTTTCGGTCCTTCTGCCTACTTGTGGATTGTTCTCGGCTGCATCTTTGGTGGAGCTGTCCATGACTACATGTCGGGCATGATGAGTATCAGAAGAAACGGCGCAAGCCTCCCTGAGCTAATTGGAGATGAGCTTGGACAGAAGGCAAGAATGACAATGCGATTCATCTCTATCTTCCTGATGATTCTCGTCGGCACAGTATTTGCACAGACACCTGCACAGCTTCTCAGCACAATGACTTCTGACGGAGGGTTCTGGGGTTCTGCTGCCTTCTGGACAATCATCGTATTTGCATACTACATTCTCGCTACCCTTCTGCCTATTGACAAGCTGATTGGAAAAATTTATCCTGTTTTCGGTCTTGCTCTTCTCGTCATGGCTGTTGGAGTTGGCTATGGCATTTTCGTAAATGACGGTGTTATGCCTGAAATAACAGATGCCTTTGAGAATCATCATCCTAACTCGGCAATACCTATCTTCCCAGGTCTTTGCATAACCATTGCCTGCGGTGCTGTAAGCGGTTTCCATGCTACACAAAGTCCTATGATGGCTCGCTGCATGAAGAACGAGAAGTATGGTCGTCCTATTTTCTACGGAGCAATGATTGCTGAGGGCATCGTAGCGCTGATATGGGCAGCTGCTGCAATTAAGTTTGCTGATACTCTTGATGTGGCTGGCAACACTCCATACGAGAAGCTTATCGCTGCAATGACAAACCCTGAAACAGGAAAGATAAACCCTGCAATCATCGTCAACCAGATTTGCAACTCATGGCTTGGCGGAGTCGGCGCTCTTTTGGCTATACTCGGTGTTGTGGCTGCTCCTATCACAAGCGGAGACACGGCTCTCAGATGCGCACGATTGATTGCTGCTGACTTCCTCAAATACAAGCAGAACAAGATTTACAAGCGTCTGCTCATCTGCATGCCAATCTTCGCATTGTCTATTGCTCTCATGTTCATTGACTTCCAAATCATCTGGAGATACTTTGCATGGACAAACCAGACGCTCTCTGTGTTCACGCTTTGGACTATCACTATCTGGCTTGCCAAGCGAGGACTTCGTGAGGGAAAGATGAAGCATGCTTACTTGATTTCGATGGTTCCTGCTCTCTGGATGACACTCGTCTGCTCAACATACATTTTCATTGCTCCTGAAGGATTCCAGTTCATTCCTGCTGCATCTTACACAATAGGCGGTTTCATCACATTCGGATCATTCGTTTACTTTATTATCTGGTATAAAAAGTTCGCAAGATGAAAAGGTACATTTGGCAACCAATAGCATTCTTCTGCGTCGGATTGGCGTTCTACATCTATTTCGGCATCACATGGAATGCTTGGATTCAGAACTTGCCCCACATCATCGGATATGCAGTTATCTGCATCTGCCTTTGGTGGGCGTTAAAGAAAAAAGAAACTTATAAACATAATTAAACAACTATGAAGAAATTATTATTCACTCTACTTTTAGCTGTGCTCGGTATCAGCAGCGCATCAGCACAGTTTGAGAAAGGAAAGACTTATCTTTCAGCAGCAACAAACTCAGCAGGTCTTTCTTATGACAAGACAAGCAAGCTGAACCTCGGTCTCAGTGCTAATGCTGGATACATGTTCGAAGAGGCATGGATGGCTATTGGCGAGGTTGGTTTCAACTATTCCAACAAGGATTGCCAGCAGTTCTCTGTAGGTGCTAAGTGCCGCTACCTTATTGAGCAGAACGGTCTTTTCCTTCAGGCAGGTGCCAAATATGTTCATCAGGCAACAAACTTCAACGATGTTCAGATCACGCCTGAGGTTGGTTACTGCTTCTTCCTCAACCACCATCTCACTATAGAGCCATCTCTCTACTACGACGTTTCTCTCTCAGATTTCTCTGACAAGAGCCGTGCTGGCGTGAAGATTGCACTTGCTTGGTATTTCTAATCAAGAGAGGAAAAGGACAACTGAGAAGATAATCTCATCATAAAGAAACAATTAAAGAACAAATACTAAATCATACACTATGTTAAGCGTAGAAGAACTTAATGACAAGCTCATCGACCTTGCCTTCTCTGAGGACATTGGCGATGGCGACCATACGACTCTCTGCTGCATCCCTGCAGATGCTTACGGCGAAAGCAAGCTCCTCATCAAGGAAGAAGGAATCTTTGCAGGTGTAGAGATTGCAAAGCAGGTGTTCCACCGTTTTGATCCAACAATGGAGGTGGAGGTTTACATTGAGGATGGCGCTCACGTGAAGCCAGGCGACATTGTTATGTCTGTCAAGGGCAAGGAACAGAGCCTTCTCCAGACAGAGCGTCTCATGCTCAACATTCTCCAGAGAATGAGCGGTATTGCCACAATGACTCATAAGTATCAGCAAGCTCTTATTGATGCTGGCACAAAAACACGAGTACTGGACACTCGCAAGACGACTCCTGGCATGCGCATGCTTGAAAAGGAAGCAGTTAAGATTGGTGGCGGAATGAATCATCGCATTGGTCTTTTCGATATGATTCTCTTGAAGGACAACCACATTGACTTCTGCGGAGGCGTTCACAATGCCATCAGCCGTGCTAAGCAGTACTGCAAGGATCATGGCAAGGATTTGAAGATTGAATGTGAGGTTCGCGACTGGAAGGAACTCGACGAAGCTCTTGCAGAAGGTTGCGACCGCATCATGTTCGACAACTTCACCCCTGAAGACACAAAGAAAGCCGTTGAGCTTGTTGCTGGCAGAGCAGAAACAGAATCATCTGGCGGCATCACATTCGACACAATGATTCCATACGCTAAGGCTGGTGTTGACTTCATCTCCTTCGGAGCTCTCACCCACTCTGTCAAAGGTCTTGACATGAGCTTCAAGGCAGCAGGAAGCGACAAGCTTATCATCAAGTAAGAGAAACAGAAGCCCCATAACGTTCTGAGACTCTATAGATTCTATGGCACTATAGGTGCTATATGTGCTATAGATTCTATAGGATTTTCCACAGATACTATATAAAAATAGCGACCTACCATTTTTGGCAGATCGCTATTTTCTTTTGCGCTGACTTGCGCATGTATTGTTTCTTGATAAGTTATTGACTTATCATTATTTACCGAGCATTTCGATGATTGATGCTGCAGCCTTGCGACCGTCACCCATAGCGAGGATAACTGTTGCACCACCACGAACGATGTCACCACCAGCGAAGATTGTTGGGATTGATGACTGCATCTTTTCGTTAACTGCAATTGTGTTCTTGCGACCAAGTTCGAGACCTTCAACAGACTTTGGAACGAGTGGGTTTGGAGACACACCTACTGCAACGATAGCCTGATCGATGTCGAGAGTTTCAATCTTGCCCTCAACTGGTACTGGAGAACGACGACCAGAAGCATCTGGCTCACCAAGTTCCATAACCTGAAGCTTAACCTGAGTGAGGTTACCCTTCTCGTCAGCAATGTACTCGATTGGGTTGTGGAGAGTGAGGAACTCAATACCCTCTTCCTTAGCATGCTTAACTTCCTCAAGACGAGCAGGCATTTCAGCTTCAGAACGACGGTAAACGATCCAAACCTTCTCAGCACCAAGACGCTTAGCTGTACGGCAAGAGTCCATAGCAGTGTTACCACCACCAACAACCATCACGTTCTTTGCCTTAACGATTGGAGTATCAGAAGCAGGATTAGAAGCATCCATGAGGTTCACACGAGTGAGGTACTCATTTGATGACATGATACCAACAGAGTTCTCACCAGGAATGTTCATGAAGTTAGGAAGACCTGCGCCAGAAGCAACGAAGATAGCTTTGAAGCCTTCTGCTTCGAGCTGCTGCATTGTGATTGTCTTACCTACGATGCAATCCTTTACGAATGTAACGCCAATCTTGCTGAGGTTTTCAATTTCAACGTCAACAATTGCGTTTGGAAGACGGAACTCAGGAATACCATACTTGAGCACACCACCAATTTCGTGAAGAGCCTCAAATACAGTAACATCGTAACCAGCCTTAGCGAGGTCACCTGCACAAGAAAGACCTGCAGGGCCTGAACCAACGATAGCAACCTTAATGCCGTTCTTTGGAGCACACTCAGGAAGAGCCATCTTGCCACTGTTACGCTCAAAGTCAGCAGCGAAACGCTCAAGGTTACCAATAGCAACTGGCTTCTGATTCATCTTAAGCTTGATACACTTGCTCTCACACTGCTTCTCCTGTGGACAAACACGACCGCAAACAGCAGGAAGAGCACTTGTTGCCTTAAGAACCTTAGCAGCCTCAAGGAACTGACCACGCTCGATGTTCTTAACGAATGAAGGAATATTGATAGAAACTGGACAGCCCTCCATACAAGATGGCTTAGCACAGTCAAGACAACGCTTAGCTTCTGTGAGTGCCTGCTCTACTGTAAGACCTGTATTAACTTCCTCAACACGAGTTGTTGCACGATAAACAGGATCAAGCTCACCCATAACGCAACGCTCAATCTTACCACGCTCAACAGCCTTCATAGAAGCCTGAATCTCCTTACGGTAAGCAGCATTACGATCAATGAGTTCAGCAAGCGGAGTGTCTGTTGTCATGCCAGAAGCATCAGCAGTTTCTGCCTTCTTAGCACCAGCTACGATACCTTCAACATGCTCCTGAAGTTTTTTCATTTCCTCAATCTCTACTGATTTGAATGCACCGCCACGCTTGAACATCTCATCGAAGTCAACCTCATGACCATCAAATTCAGGACCATCAACACAAACAAAACGTGTCTTTCCACCTACTGTGATACGGCAAGCACCACACATACCTGTACCGTCAACCATGATTGTGTTGAGTGACACGTCTGTTGGCACGTTGTATTTCTTAGTAAGGAGACAGCAGAACTTCATCATGATAGCAGGACCGATAGCGAAGCACTTGTCAACCTTCTCACGATTGATTACCTGCTCGATACCAACTGTCACAACACCCTTCTGACCATAAGAACCATCATCTGTCATGATGATAACCTCATCAGAGTACTTGCGAACCTCGTCCTCAAGAATGATAAGTTCCTTTGAACGACCAGCGAGAACAGAAACAACCTTGTTGCCTGCCTCGTGGAGAGCCTTGATGATAGGGAGCATTGGAGCTATGCCGACACCACCTCCAGCACATACTACAGTACCGAAATTGTCGATGTGAGTTGCCTGACCGAGAGGACCTACAACGTCTGTGATGTAGTCACCTTCATTGAGGTTACAGAGCTTTGTTGATGAGTAGCCCACTGTCTGAACTACGAGAGTGATTGTTCCGTTTTCTACGTCGGAATCAGCAATTGTAAGCGGCATACGCTCGCCATTCTCACCTACGCGAACAATGACGAAGTGACCTGCTTTGCGAGACTTTGCAATGAGTGGTGCCTCAATTACGAGCTTGAACACCTTCTCAGAGAATTGCTCTTTCTTGACAATCTTGTTCATTTTCCTTACGAATATTATTATTGATGTTAGAGTTATTTATATGTTTGTGACTTGCATATACTTTTTCTCACATTAGTCAATGTACTCAAATCCTGTGAATGGAACGAGAGCCTTTGGCATGCGGATGCCCTTCTCTGTCTGGAAGTTCTCAAGGATTGAAGCGACGATACGTGGAAGAGCGAGAGCTGAACCGTTGAGAGTGTGGCAAAGCTGAACTTTCTTGTCTGCATTGCGATAACGGCACTTCAAGCGATTTGCCTGGTAAGTATCGAAGTTAGATACAGATGAAACCTCAAGCCAGCGGCCTTGTGCCTCAGAGTAAACCTCAAAGTCATAGCAGATAGCTGATGTGAAGCTCTGGTCACCGCCACAAAGACGAAGAATACGGTATGGGAGCTCAAGCTTCTGGAGAAGACCTTCAACGTGAGCAAGCATTTCCTTATGAGATTCTGCTGAATGCTCAGGAGTATCAATACGAACAATCTCAATCTTGGAGAATTCGTGCAGACGGTTCAAACCGCGAACATCCTTACCATAGCTTCCTGCCTCGCGACGGAAACATTGAGTGTATGCGCAATTCTTGATTGGAAGATCCTTCTCGTCAAGAATAACATCACGATAGATGTTAGTTACAGGAACCTCAGCAGTTGGGATGAGATAAAGGTCGTCAATCTCACAATGGTACATCTGACCTTCCTTGTCAGGAAGCTGACCTGTGCCGTAGCCAGAAGCTTGATTAACAACTGTTGGAGGCATTATTTCTGTATAACCTGCCTTGTTTGCCTCAGAGAGAAAGAAATTGATAAGAGCACGCTGAAGTTGAGCGCCTTTGCCTGTATAGACAGGGAAACCCGCACCTGTGATCTTCACACCAAGGTCAAAATCAATGAGATTGTATTTCTTAGCAAGTTCCCAGTGAGGAAGCTTTGCCTCGTCGTTAGCAGGATTGCAATTCCAGTTGCCAACAGTATCAACACCTTCAACACACTCCTTGAGGTTTGACTTCACCACCCAGTTGTCCTCAGCACAATGTCCTTCAGGAACCTCATCGTATGGAATGTTTGGCATAGTACAAAGATGAGCTGTGAGCTGAGTTTCTGCTTCAGCCTTCTTCTGCTCAAGTTCTGCTGCCTTTGCCTTCAATTTTGCAACTTCAGCCTTTGCAGCATCAGCTTCGTCCTTCATGCCCTGCTTCATCAACTTGCCGATTTCTGCTGCATATTTTTTGCTTTCAGCAAGAGTGGCATCAAGCTGTGTCTGAGCATCGCGACGTTCCTTGTCGATTGCGATTGCCTTCTCAACGGCTTCAGCAGCACCCTTGAAATTCTTCTTCTCAAGACCTTTGATAACCTTTTCGGTTTCTTCTGTGATTAACTTAAGTGTAAGCATTATCTTTTGTTTAAGATTGACTTATTATTTACGACGAAGGGCAAGTCAAAAAATTGAATTGTATTAGATCTTGCTTCAACCTTTTGACTCACCCTACACATTATTATATTTATATAGAGCGATAGTTCACGATTTTGGTGAGTGTTGTGTTCCCTCTATTTTTGAATAATTGTCTGTTTATTTTTTCAGTTCTATGCCGAGTTCCTTGAAACAATCGACAAGAACAGATACGCATGTATCAACCTGCTCCTTAGTGTGAGTTGCCATGAGAGCAACACGAACAAGAGTATCTTGTGGTGCACATGCTGGCGGAATTACAGGGTTGATGAACACACCCTTCTTGAACGCACGTCCTGTGACCTCGAATGTCTTGTAAGGATCGCGTACGTAGAGAGGGATGATTGGGCTTTCGCTATCACCAATCTCGAAACCTGCCTGCTTGAACTGCTGAAGAGCATAACGAGTTATGTTCCAAAGATTCTCCTGACGCTCTGGCTCGCTCTTGAGAATGTGGAGAGCTTCAAGAGCAGCAGCTGTTGCTGCAGGAGTGTTTGATGCTGAGAAAATGTATGTACGACTGTTATGACGGAGCCAGTTGATTGTATCGCTATCAGCAGCAATGAAACCGCCGATAGATGCAAGGCTCTTAGAGAATGTACCCATAATGAGATCAATATCCTCTGTCACGCCGAAATAGTCGCAAGTACCTCTACCGTTTCTACCGAAAACACCAAGGCCATGAGCCTCGTCAACCATAATTGTAGCGTTGTACTTCTTTTTCAGTTTCACAATCTCAGGAAGCTTAGCAAGGTCACCTTCCATAGAGAAAAGACCGTCAGTAACGATAAGCTTCAATGAATCCTCCTTGCAACGCTTCAACTGGCTCTCAAGGTCGTCCATGTCATTATGCTTGTAATGATAGAACTGTGAGAATGAAAGACGACGGCCATCAACGATAGATGCATGGTCACGATCATCGCCGAGGATGTAGTCATTGCGTCCTGTGAGACAAGAAACCACACCGGAATTAACAGTGAAACCTGTAGAATAAACCAACGCTTCATCCTTTCCGACGAATTCTGCAAGTTCCTTTTCCAACTGAATGTGGAGATCAAGTGTACCGTTAAGGAAACGTGAACCGGCACAACCGGTACCATACTTATCGATAGCCTTCTTTGCAGCCTCACAGATTCTCTTGTCGTAAGTCAAGCCCATATAAGAGTTTGAGCCGAACATGAGCACCTTCTGGCCACCCATAATCACCTCTGTGTCTTGGTGACTGTCGATTTCTCTGAAGTAAGGATAGATTCCAGCCTCCATGAATTTCTGAGGCTCTCTATACTTACTCATTCTTTCTTGTAATAAACCCATAGTCAATTTGTGTGTTTTCTATTCCGAATATCCTAAATCTGCCACAACATCACGTTGGTGAACAATTTCTCAAACGGAACTTGAAGAAACACTCTATTTTGTTATTGATGTTTTCTAATTACGATTGTTTTAGAACAAAACTGTGCAAAGTTAGTAAAAATTGCGCTTTTATTAGGTAAGATTTTCCAAAAAAAATTAAATCTGCCAAAAATCGTCAACAATATACAATGTTTTGATATAAAAAATTGTAATTTTGCACCGCTTTTTATCGAAGAGCACAATTTGACACACAATGTGTATTTTTCACATTTATGATAAAAAAAAGAATAATTTTTATAGTCAACCCCATCTCAGGCACATCAGGAAAGAACTACGTGCTCAAGCTTATCGAGGATAACCTTGATAAGGACTTGTACGACTATGACATAGTGAAGACGGAATATGTGGGGCATGCTACGGAGATTGCAAGAGGAGCTGCAGAACGAGGCGTGGACATTGTATGTGCTATAGGCGGAGACGGAACAGTAAACGAGATTGCTTCAGGATTAATACATACAAAGACTGCATTAGCAATTATTCCGTCAGGTTCAGGAAACGGGCTTGCTCGTCATCTACGCATTCCTACCGACCCTCTTAGCGCAATCAAGATCATAAATAGATGCCGCATACAGGCAATGGATTACGGCCTCATGAACAAACGTCCATTCTTCTGTACCTGTGGTGTAGGTTTTGACGCGTTCATATCACAAAGATTTGCCGAATCAGGCAAGCGAGGTCCTATCTCTTATATAGAAAATGTATTGAACAGCAGCCTTCTGTATCATCCTGAAACATACGAACTTGACATTGCAGACATCATTGAGGGAAATGAGATTCACAAGGTCTATAAAGCTTTCCTCATCTCATGCGCTAACGCTTCTCAGTATGGCAACAACGCCTATATTGCTCCTATGGCATCCGTTCGCGATGGAATCATGGACATCACCATCATCGAGCCATTCACTCCACTCGAAGCTCCACAGATAGCCATCCAGTTATTCAACGGAACCATAGAATCAAATTCTCGCATCCGTACCTTCCAATGCAAGAAGGCAACAATCCGACGCACAAAGGAAGGAGTTGCCCACATTGACGGCGACCCAGTTAACACGAGCCAGAATCTCGAAGTCGAGATCGTTGCCAACGGTCTTTTCTGCGTGTCTCCATCTGAGGAAGGTGTGCCTGATGTGGAAGAAAGAGTACAGAATTTCGTGACTGAGCATTTCAAGAACATGTACAACAAAACAGAAGAAATCATTCAAGAGAACATACGGAAAAGTCAGCGAATCACAAAGCTGAATATTGACATCATTCGCAAGCTTCAGAAGAAATAATATTATTTTTTGATAAAAATCAATTAAAAATTTTGCTAATTAACAATATTTCCTCTATATTTGCGAAACAAATATCACAAGAGGATTTGCCATGCGGCATTTTCAATGTGGTTTTCTAATGCTAAATTCATAAAAATCATAATTAATAACCTTAAAGATTAACAAAAGAAAGTTATGGCTCAAAAAAGAGTTTACACCTTCGGTGCTGGAAAGGCAGAAGGTGATGCTTCAATGCGTGAGGCACTTGGCGGCAAGGGCGCAAACCTCGCTGAGATGAACCTTATCGGTGTTCCAGTTCCTCCAGGTTTCACAATCACAACTGATTGCTGCAACGAATACTACGAGGTAGGCGAAGAGAAGATCAAAGAACTTCTCCAGGACGAAGTAATGGCAGCTGTAGCACATACAGAAGAACTTATGAACAGCAAGTTCGGTTCTGTAGAGAACCCACTTCTTGTTTCTGTACGTTCTGGTGCTCGTGCTTCAATGCCTGGTATGATGGACACAATCCTCAACCTCGGTCTTAATGATGAAGTAGCAGAAGGTCTTGTAAAGAAGACAAACAATCCACATTTCGTATATGACTCTTACCGCCGTTTCGTACAGATGTACGGTGACGTTGTTATGGGTCTTAAGCCAGTTAACAAGGAAGATATCGACCCATTCGAAGCAATTATCGAAAAGGTTAAGGAAGAGCAGGGCGTTGTTCTTGACAAGGATCTCTCAGTAGAGTCACTCAAGAAACTCGTTGAACTTTTCAAGGCTGCTATCAAGGAGCAGACAGGTCAGGACTTCCCAACAAACCCAATCGATCAGCTCTGGGGTGCTATTTGCGCTGTATTCCGTTCATGGATGAACGAGCGTGCTATCCTTTATCGTAAGATGGAAGGTATTCCTGATGAGTGGGGTACAGCTGTTTCTGTTATGGCAATGGTATTCGGTAACATGGGTGACACATCTGCAACAGGTGTATGCTTCTCTCGTGACGCTGGTAACGGTGAAAACCTCTTCAACGGTGAGTACCTTATCAATGCTCAGGGTGAGGATGTTGTAGCTGGTATCCGCACTCCACAGCAGATCACAAAGATCGGTTCACAGCGTTGGGCAGAGCGTGCTGGCATCTCTGAAGAAGAGCGTGCTGCTAAATACCCTTCAATGGAAGAGGCAATGCCAGAACTCTACAAGCAGCTTGATGATCTCCAGAACAAACTTGAGCTCCACTACAAGGATATGCAGGATATGGAGTTCACTGTACAGGAAGGCAAGCTCTGGTTCCTCCAGACACGTAATGGTAAGCGTACAGGTACTGCAATGGTTAAGATAGCTATGGATCTCGTTCGCGAAGGTCTCATCGATGAGAAGACAGCTATCCTCCGTTGTGAGCCACAGAAACTAGACGAACTTCTCCACCCAGTATTCGACAAGGCTGCACAGAAGGCTGCTAAGGTAATCACTCAGGGTCTTCCTGCTTCTCCAGGTGCTGCTTGCGGTCAGATCGTATTCCACGCTGACGATGCTCAGGTATGGCATCAGGATGGTCACAAGGTTGTCATGGTACGTATCGAGACATCTCCTGAAGACCTCGCTGGTATGTCAGCTGCTGAAGGTATCCTTACTGCACGTGGTGGTATGACTTCTCACGCTGCCGTTGTAGCTCGTGGCATGGGTAAGTGCTGCGTATCAGGCGCTGGTGAAATTCACGTTGACTACAAGTCTAAGACAGTAGAGATTGGTGGCGTAGTATATAAGGAAGGTGACTACATCTCTCTTAACGGTACTACAGGTCAGGTTTACGCAGGTGAAGTTAAGACTATCGCTCCAGAACTCTCTGGCGACTTCAAGGCTCTCATGGATCTCTGCGACAAATATACAAAGATGGAGGTTCGCACTAATGCTGATACTCCTGCTGATGCTAAGCTTGCACGCGACTTCGGTGCTAAGGGTATCGGTCTTACTCGTACAGAGCACATGTTCTTCGAAGGCGAGAAGATCAAGGCAATGCGTGAGATGATTCTCGCAGAGAACGTTGCTGACCGTGAGCTCGCTCTTGCTAAGCTCCTCCCATACCAGAAGGCAGACTTCTACGGCATCCTCAAGGCTATGGATGGTCTTCAGGTTAACATCCGTCTCCTTGACCCACCACTCAACGAGTTCGTTCCTAACAAGGAGAACCCAGCAGGTCAGAAGGAAATGGCTGAGCAGATGGGCGTTGACATCGAAGTAATCAAGAAGCGTGCTGAGGCACTCGACGAGGCTAACCCAATGCTTGGTCACCGTGGTTGCCGTCTCGGTGTTACATACCCAGAGATCACTGCTATGCAGACACGTGCTATCCTCTCTGCAGCTTGCGAGCTCAAGAAGGAAGGCTACGATCCACACCCAGAGATCATGGTTCCACTTGTTGGTATCCTCTACGAGCTCAAGCAGCAGAAGGAGATCATCCTCAAGACTGCTAAGGAAGTATTCGAGGAGTACGGTGTTGAGATTCCATTTGAGGTTGGTACAATGATTGAGATTCCACGTGCATGTCTCACTGCTGATCGTATCGCTACTGAGGCTGAGTACTTCTCATTCGGTACTAACGACCTTACTCAGATGACATTCGGTTACTCACGTGACGACGTTGCTTCATTCGTTCCTGAGTACCTCGAGAAGAAGATCCTCAAGGCTGATCCATTCGCTGTTCTCGACCAGAAGGGTGTTGGCCAGCTCATCAAGATGGCTTGCGAGAAGGGTAACGCTGTACGTCCAGGTATCCGCACAGGTATCTGCGGTGAGCACGGTGGTGAGCCTTCATCAGTTAAGTTCTGCGCTAAGCTCGGCATGAAGTACGCATCTTGCTCTCCATTCCGTGTGCCAATCGCACG